>DASVQR010000203.1:0-97994 GCA_036389055.1 Longimicrobiaceae bacterium
ACTGCCCCGGCTCCGACCTGGTCGTTCTCCCCCTCCCCCCTTGCGGGGGAGGGGGCCGGGGGGAGGGGGGTCCCGTCGAGCGCGACGACCTCGCCCGCGAAGTCGGCGAAGCGCTGCCTCAGCGCGTCCTCCGTGAGCAGCAGGCGCGCGCTGGCGTCGGCCAGCATGAAGGCGAGGCGGTCGGCCGGACCCTGCGGGTCCAGCGGCAGGTAGGCGCCGCCGGCCTTGAGGATCGCCAGCAGGCCGACGACCAGGCCGGGGCCGCGCTCCACGCAGATCCCCACGCGCGCGTCCGGGCCCACGCCGCGGGCGGCGAGCCGGCGGGCGAGGGCGTCGGAGCGGCGGTGCAGCTCGGCGTAGGTCAGCGTCTCCGCGCCGGCCACGAGGGCGAGGGCGTCCGGGGTGCGCTCGGCCTGCTCCGCGAACAGCTCGTGGACGCAGCGGGCGTCCGGGGCGTCCGCGTCGCCCGAGCGGCTCCACTCCTCCAGCAGCCGCCGCCGCTCGGCGGGGCCGAGCAGCGGCAGGTCGGGGAGCGGCAGCTCCGGGTCGCGCGCCGCGCCCTCCAGCAGCACCCCCAGGTGCTCCAGCATCCGCTCGGCGGTGCCGGGGTCGAACAGGTCGGTGGCGTACTCCAGGGCCAGGCGCAGCCCGGCGGCGTCCTCGGCGGCCGTGAGCGTCAGGTCGAACTTGGCCGTCCGGCTCTCCGCCTCCAGCGGCTCCACCTCCAGCCCGTCCAGGCGCAGCCCCGGGCCGGTGCCGTCCTGCAGGACGAGCACCACCTGGAAGAGCGGGTGGTGGCCCAGGCTGCGCTCGGGGGCCAGCTCCTCCACCAGCCGCTCGAAGGGCAGCTCCGCGTGCGCGTAGGCGCCCAGCGCGGCCTCGCGCACGCGGCGCAGCAGCTCCCGGAACGAGGGCGCGCCGGACAGCTCCGTCCGCAGGGCGAGCGTGTTGACGAAGAAGCCGATCAGCGGCTCGGTCTCGGCGCGGGTGCGCCCCGCGATGGGGGTGCCCACGACGACGTCGTCCTGGCCTGCGTACCTCGCGAGCAGCGCCTGCAGGGCGGCGAGCAGGAGCACGTGGAGCGTGGCGCCCTCGCGCCGGGCCAGCGGGAGGAGGGCGTCCAGCAGCGGCCGCTCCAGGCGGCGGGCGACCGCGGCGCCGCGGTGCGACTGCGCCGCGGGGCGGGGGCGGTCGGCCGGGAGCTCCAGCACCCGGGGTGCGCCCTCCAGGGCCCGCCTCCAGTAGGCCAGCTCCCGCTCCAGCGCCTCGCCCCGCAGCTGCTCCCGCTGCCAGAGCGCGTAGTCCGCGTACTGCACCGGGAGCTCGTCCAGCCCGGCGGGCGCGCCGCGGCGAAAGGCGGCGTAGAGGCTGCCCAGCTCGCGGAAGAGGACGCCCTCGCTCCACTCGTCGGAGGCGACGTGGTGCACGTTCAGCGCGAGCAGGTGCTCGCGCGCGCCCACGCGCGCGAGCAGCGCCCGGAAGACCGGGCCCCGCGCCAGGTCGAACGGCGCGGCCGCGTGCGCCCGCGCCAGCTCCGCGGCCGCGGCCCGCGCGCCCGGCGGGTCCAGCGCGCCCAGGTCGGCCGCCCCCATCCTCCACCCTCCCGGCGGGAGGGGGAGCTGCGCCGGCTCGCCGTCCGCGCCGGCGCGGTACACGGTGCGGAGCACCTCGTGGCGGCGAACCACCTCGGCCAGGCTCCGGGCCAGCGCCCCGGCGTCCAGCTCCCCCCGCAGGCGCACCTGGAAGGGGAGGCTGTACAGCGTGCTCCCGGGCTCCAGCCGGTCCAGGAACCACAGGCGCCGCTGCGCGAACGACAGCGGCAGCTCCCCGTCCCTCCGCGCCCGCTCCACGCGCGCGCCCGCGGAGCGCGATTCCCCGGCCCCGTCCCGGAGGAGCGCGAGCACCTCCGCCCTGCGGGCGGCGACCTGGCCGCGCAGCTCCTCCGTGAGCGCGCCGCGCGGGGCGCTGAACCGCAGGGCCTCGCCCTCGGCCCACACCCTGACCCCGCGGCGGCCGAGCTCGGCGAGGAGCTGGACCGTGGTCACAGCGAGCCCTCCTCCCGGTCGTCCGCCTCCGCGTCCCCCGAGCCGCCGAGCGCCTCGCGCGCCCAGCGGGTCTCGTCCAGGTGCCGGGCGAGCTCCTCCACGGTGCCCAGCCGGAACAGGCTGGGGAGCGCGACCTCGGCGTCCAGGTCGTCCAGCACGCGCAGCAGCACCCGCATCGCCTGCACCGAGCTCCCCCCCAGCTCCAGGAAGTCGTCCCGGATCCCCACCCGCTCCACCTCCAGCACCTCCGCCCAGATGGCGCAGAGCGACGCCTCCAGCGGGGTGCGCGGCGCGGCGAAGCCCGGCTCCCGCGGGGCGCCGGGCGCGTGCTCCCCCTGGGGGGCGAGATCGTCGGGTTGGACCATCAGCCTTGTGAGCCGGGGCGTCGGGGACGACGGCGAGCGGCGGAGGGCGCGGCGACGGCCGCCCCTCGCCGGGATGCGCTGTGGGAGCGCCTGAAAGATCGCCGCGCACCTGGAAAGGGCGCAAGGCGTGACGGATTATGGACGAAGGGAGCGCCGGGCACCTCCGCCCGGGGGTGGAGCCCGGCGCCGCGGGCGCGGCGCCGGCCGTCCCGTCACCCGTCCCAGGGGACCTGCGGCGACCGGTGGTAGTTGATCCCCAGCAGGCGCCAGCGGGGCGCGTGCGCGGCCAGGCGCGCGCGGAAGCCCTCCCAGTCCCGGCCGGCCGCGGGGGTCCAGGCCACCTCGGCGACCGCGGGGAGGCGGGGGAAGGCGAGGTACTGGAGCGAGGTCAGGTTGCGCGCCGTCTCCGTCCAGATGGGCGCTTCCACGCCCAGGACGTCGCCCTCGGCCACGCCCTCCAGGAGGGTGGCGGGATCCCACTCGTACGCGTCGCGCACCTCGATGCGGCCGGCCCAGCGGAGCCCCAGCTCGGTGGACGCGTCGTACTTCATGTCCAGGTAGACCTTCGAGGCGGGCGACAGGACCAGCTTGGCCCCGTGCGCCAGCGCGTCCCGGACCGACTCGCTCTTCCAGTGCTGGGCCACGCTGCCGGGGAGGAGCCGGGCCTTGGCCGTCTCCTCCCCCCCCCCCATCCGCTTGCCGTGCCGGGCGACGATCTCCTGCACGCGCTCGATGAACCGCGCGTACGCCTCGTCGTCCATGGTCTCCACCTCGTCGCCGCCCATGTGCAGGTACGGCCCGGGGGTGATGGCGGCCAGCTCCCGCACCACGTCCTCCACCATCCGGTAGGTGGCGTCCACGTCCACGCGCAGGGCGCTGAAGCCCACCTGGATCCCGGTGTACGGGGCGGGCGCGGCGCCGTCGCCGCTCAGCTCCGGGTACGAGACCAGCGCGGCGTTGACGTGCCCCGGCATGTCGATCTCGGGGATCACCGTGACGAAGCGCTCCGCGGCGTACGCCACGATCTCGGCGTAGTCGGCCTGCGTGTAGAAGCCGCCCCGCCCCCCGCCCACCTGCGTGCTCCCGCCCACCTCGGCAAGCCGCGGCCAGGAGGCGATCTCGATCCGCCACCCCTGGTCGTCGGTGAGGTGCAGGTGAAGGGTGTTGAGCTTGTACAGCGCAAGCGCGTCGATGAACTGCTTGACCTCGTCCACCGAAAAGAAGTGGCGCGCCACGTCCAGCATCGCCCCGCGCCAGGCGAAGCGCGGCCGGTCCACGATCCGGCAGGCGGGAAGGGGCCAGGGGCCGGAGGTGACCACGCTCTCGTGCGACTCCACCGCGGCGGGGAGCAATTGGCGTAGGGTCTGCGCGCCGCGGAAGAGCCCCGCGGGGCGGGCCGCCCGCAGCACGGCCCGGTCGCCGCCCACCTCCAGCTCGTAACCCTCCTCGCCCAGCGCCGCCTCGTCCCCGCCCAGCAGCAGCGAGAGCGCGTCCGCGGCCGGGGCGTCCCCGGCGGGCTCCACCGGGAGCGCGAAGCCGGTGGAGGGCCGGAGGATCTCCGCGAGGAAGGCGCCCACCGCGGCCGCCCCGTCCGACCCGGGCTCCACCAGGATGCGGGTGGCTTCTCCGAGGTGAAACGAGTCCCCGCCGCCCGGGGCGAAGTGCTCGGGCGCGGGGACGATGCTGTGCTCCAGGGGCATGGACTCTGGCCTGCGGGGCTCGGACGTGGGGACGGGTGGACCGGGTCAATCTCGCAGGGGACGGCGCCCTCCGGCAAGGCGAGCCGCGCGCCGCCGCGGGGGCCGCGCCGGTCGGGCCAGGAAGCGCCGGATCCGGCGCCGGGACAGGCCCCGGGCGGAGCTTGACGCGCCGCATAGAAGCTGCCATCCTTGTCTCTCCGCGACCACCGTGGCCATCCTCCGCCATCTCCCACCGGAGACGGATCTCATGCTGCCGAAAATCGACGTCCCGATCGACGACCTCACCTTCCGCAGGGCGATCGGGGTCGCGCAGCGGCGGGCGGCCGTGGCCCGCGGCTGCCAGCGGGATCCCGTCTACGCCCCGCCCGTCCCCCTGGAGATCGGGCTGCAGCTCACCGACCGCTGCAACCTGCGCTGCAACCACTGCTTCCAGTACGGCGAGGACGGGCTGTTCCAGCAGCCGGACTTCGCCGCGCGCAACGTGGAGCTGGACATCGGCATCGTGGAGCGGCTGCTGGAGGAGACGCGGGAGGTCGGCGCCAAGCTGTTCCTGTGGGGCGGCGAGCCCCTGGTGTACCGCCACTGGGACCGGCTCACGGAGCTGCTCGCCGAGCACGGGCGCCGCGCCGTGGTGTGCACCAACGGCATCGCCATCGAGAAGAAGATCGACAGCCTGGTCAGGGTGCGCGACCTGGTGGCGCTGATCAGCATCGACGGCTTCGAGGAGGAGAACGACGCGCTGCGCGGCAAGAACTCGTTCCGGCGGGTGATGCGCGGCGTGGAGGCGCTGCTGGAGCGGCAGCGCGCCGGCGAGTTCGGGGGGCAGGTGTCCGTCAACTGCGTCATCAGCGACGCGCTGGTCCCCCGGGTGTACGAGCTGGCCGAGTTCTTTGAAGAAAAGGGCGTCAACACGCTCCACCTCTCGCTCCCCTGGTACATGTCGCGGCGGGTGGCGTTCGAGATGGACGAGTACTACGCCACGCACTTCGCCTGGCTCAAGGAGCAGGGGCTCAACCGCTACTCCACCAGCGTCCCCAGCTGGTACGCGTACAACTTCCGCCTGTCGCCGGACCGGATCGAGGCGCTCATGGAGCAGGTGGAGCGCATCGCCGCCCGCGAGTGGGGGATCCGCATCCGCTACAACCCGCAGCTCGACCCGCACGAGATGCGCGAGTTCCTGGAGGGCCGCCTGGCGCAGCCCAGGGGCAAGACGCGCTGCTACTCCATCGCCACCCGGCTCAACGTGCTGCCCAACGGCGACGTCGCCACCTGCAAGCTGTTCCCGGAGTTCACCATCGGCAGCCTCGCCACCCAGTCGCTGGACGAGGTCTGGCGCGGCGCCAACGTCACCGAGGCGCGCGGCACGCTGGCCGCCGGGCTGACGCCGGTGTGCTCCAAGTGCACGCAGTTCTTCCAGGGCGGGGAGTGAGCGGAGATTTGCCCGGAACGGCTTTGGACGGCGGGTTTGGGCGTGCCCCCGGCGGGGCGCCGGGGTCGGGCTGCGGCTCCGTAGCGGACGATACTACCGTCCGCAACGGAGTCGAGCCCCGGCAAACTGCCGCCGGGTCTCGCCCCTTCGGGCCGACATCCCTCACGCGGGGTTCCACGCCGGCGTCCGCGGCGGCGGTGTCGAGCGGGCCTTCGGTCCGGCGCTGCCGGACGGTCGGCGCGGGCGGCGTGCCGCTGACGTACTGGCGGGCGGGGGACGGCGGGCCCCGGGTGGTGATCGTGGGGGCGCCGGGGACCAGCGTGCGCTTCTGGACTCCGGTCATGGAGGCGCTGCGGCATTCCTTCGCGACCCTGTTCGTGGAATACCGCGGCTTTCCCGACGAGGGGCGGGTGCTCCCGGCGGAGGAGCTGACGGTGGGGCGGGCGGCGGACGACCTGGAGGCGGTGCTCCGCGCCGAGGGGGTGGAGCGCTTCCACCTGGCGAGCTGGTGCCTGGGGGCGAAGCTCGCCTGGGAGACCCTCCGCAGGCACCCGGAGCGGGTGCTCTCCGTCGCGGCCGTGGGGACCGCGTTCCGCGGCGAGGGCGAGGGGGCGGACGGGCCCTTCGCCCGCGCGATGCGCGGCATCCGCGAGCGCGTGGAGCGCGACCCGGGCGCGGCCCCGGCGATGATCCGCATGATGCGCCTGTCCGGCTTCGTCCCCGACGACGAGTACTTCGCGGGGATCCGCCGGGAGCCGGGGGACGGGGCGGGGGAGGGGGCCGAAGCGTCCGCGCTCCCCTTCCACCACAACGGCACCCCATGCGGGCTGCGGAACTACCTCCCGCTGTACGAGGAGTTCGACCGCTTCCGCGTCTCGCACCTGTTCCCGGCGACGCGCGTCCCGGTGACCGTGGTCACGGGCGCCGGGGACCGCATCACCCCGCTGGACCCGGGCGCCCGCGCGGCGCTGGACGCCATCCCCCGGGTGCGGTACGAGACCGTGGAGGGGGCCACCCACTACCTCCCGGTCGAGCTTCCCGGCCGCCTCGCGGCACTGCTCGCCCGGCACGTGGAGCGCGCGGCCCCCGGGCCCGTCCCGGCGTGACGCCACCCACGCACTTTCGCACTCGCAGTCCCTCACCCCACGCACGCCGCCCCATGATCGACACCGTGATCGGCCTGATCGCCACCATCCGCAACGACCGCGACCTCCCCTCCCGCATGGACGCGGACACCCACCTGCTGGACGAGGTGGGGCTCGACTCCATCGAGGTGGTGGAGCTGATGATGGGGCTGGAGGACGCCCTGGGGGTGGAGATCCCGTACGGCAGCCTGGAGCGGGAGGACCTGGCCACCGTCCGCACGCTGGTGGAGGCGATCCGGGAGAAGTCGGCCTGATGCCCGTCGGTCCCGGCGGGCCGGCGCTGGTCCTGGGCACCTTCCCGGCGGAGCGCGCCTGGGCGCCGGCCGACGCGGCGAGCCTGCCGGCCCTCCCCCAGCTGCAGCCGGCGTACGCGGTGGAGGAGATGGACCAGCTCCTTGCCGCCGTGTGCCGGCCGGGGGACGTGCTGCTCACCCGGCGCGCCCTCCACCCCGCCCTGCGCGACTACCTGGCGGAGGCCGGCGTACTCCCCGCCCGCGCGGCCGCCCTGTTCGGCTGGGACGAGGCGGTGGACCCCGCCGCGGCCGGGGCGTCGGTGGCGCGGCTCGCGCTGGAGCGATTGGGCCCGGACCCCGCCGCTGCACTCCCGGCCGCGCCCGCCGCGCTGCGCCCGTACGCGGTGGACGCGCACACCGGCGAGCTGTGCCGGACGCTGGGCGTCCCCCCGCTCCCGGAGTGCGAGGTGGCGCGCCGGGCCAACTCCAAGGCGTTCTCCACCCGCCTCGCCGACGAGCTTGGCGTGGGGTACGGCGGCGCCGCCGTGGGCAGCGCCGCCGCCTTCCGCGCGGAGGCGGGGCGGCTGCTCGCATCCGGCCCGGTGGTCGTCAAGCAGGACTTCGGGGTGTCCGGCGGCGGGTCGCACACCATCTCGGACGAGCGGCGGCTGGACCGGCTGCACCGGCACCTGGCCGCCGAGGAGGAGGCGGGGCGGGCGGTCTCGCTGGTGGTGGAGCCGCTCCTCCCCAAGCTCCGCGACTTCTCCTGCCACCTGGAGATCGGGCCCGCGGGGGACTTCCGGGTCCTCGGCCTGCAGGGGACGGTGAACCGCGGCTTCAGCTACGCCGCCTCGGTCGCCATGCCGGCCGCGGAGCGGGACGAGGTGCTCGACTCCGGGTACGGGCGGACCATGGAGGGGGTGGCCGCGGCGCTGCACGGGCTGGGCTACCACGGCTTCGCCTGCGTGGACTCCATGCGGCTGGAGGGGGGCGGCGTCGTCCCCGTCCTGGAGATCAACGCGCGGATGTCCATGGGGCTGGTCAACCACCACCTGGGCGCCCGCCTGGCCGGGTGGGAGGGCGGCACGCGGCTGACCCACCTCCCGGTCGCCTGCGACGCCCCCCTGGACGTGGAGCGGGTGCTGTCCGCGCTGGACGCGGCCGGGCTCCTCGTCCGCCCGGGGGCGCCGCGGGGGATCGTCCCGCTGGGCTCGGCGACGCTGCCGCTCGCCGGGGACGGGCCCGGGCCGCTGCGCGGCAGGCTGTACGTCGCGGCGGCGGCGGACGCGGACGGGGTGCTGCAGGAGGTGTCGCGGGTGCTCGGCGGGATCGGCGTCCGCACCCCCGGCCTGGAGTGACCCGGTGATCGCCGTCCTCACCTCCGGGATGTCGCTGGGCCACTACACCCCCGCCCTGATCCTGGCCCGGCGGCTGGAGCGCGCCGGGCTCCCGGTGAGGACGTTCGTGCACGAGGACCTCCTCCCCGAGCGGGCGCGCGGCGGCATCGGCAGGGCGAAGCGGGCGTACCACGGCAGCTTCCGCTTCGCGCTCATGGCGCAGAAGGTGGGCACCGGGATCACCTCGGAGCCGGACCCCGAGCGCGTGCGCCGGCTCTTCGCCGCCTGGAGCGCGGCGGGGGTCCGGCGCTTCGTCGTCATGTCCGGCTACTGGGTGGCGCTGGTGCGGGAGTTCGCGCGGGAGCACGCGGGCGGTCCCCTGGACGTGGAGCTGCTGCACGTGGACTCCGGCAACTCCCCGTCGTGGGCCGCGGCGGGCGAGGCGGAGCTGGGCCCCCACGTGTGGCTGTGCTCCGCCGCCGAGCGGCGGGTGGCCCACACCCTCCCCACCGGCGTGGAGGTAGTCCCCTTCGCCGACCGGGAGCCGCGCCTGGTGGTGCACGGCGGCGGCTGGGGGATCGGGTCGTACCGCGAGTTCCTGGACGAGGGGATCGAGCGGGGCTACGCGTGCGACGTCCGGCGCTACTACGACGACGACCGGATCCCCGCGCACCCGCGGATCCGCGAGCTGTTCCAGCCGGAGGAGTGGGAGCCGTGGGAGGTGGACGCCGACGGCCGGCACGCCTTCCCCGCCATCTCGGTGCGCAGCGGGGGCGAGGTCCGCCCCGTGGGCGCGGGCCCGGACCACCACGACATGCTGGAGCTGGTGCGCGGCGCCGTCGCGGTGGTGAGCAAGCCCGGCGGCGCCACGCTGCTGGACTCGTTCGAGACGGCCACGCCCCTCGTCTTCCTGGCGCCGTACGGCGCGCACGAGGCGGAGAACCAGGGCCTGTGGGAGCACCTGGGCTTCGGGATCTCGCTGGAGGCGTGGCGCGCGACCGGCTGCTCCCGGGAGGTGCTGGAGGAGCTGCACGCCAGCCTGCTGCGGGCGCGCCCCGGCGTGCCCTCGTACCCGGAGCTGTACGCCGCGCGCGTGCGCGGCGAAGGGGGGGCGTGATCCGGCTGGGGATCCTGGGCCACTCGCGCGTCGCCGAGATGGCGGTGTGCCGCCCGGCCCGCCGGGTGGCCGGCTTCGAGGTGGCGGCGGTGGCGGGGCGGGACGACCTCCGCGCCGCCGATTTCGCGCGCCGGCACGGCATCCCCCGCTCGTTCGGCGGCGTGGGCGAGCTGCTGGACGCGGAGTGCGTGGACGCCGTGTACGTGTGCCTCCCCCACCACCTCCACGCGCGCACCGCGCTGGAGGCCGTGGCGGCCGGAAAGCACGTGCTGGTGGAGAAGCCGCTCGCCCTCGCCGCCGCCGACGCGGCGCCGCTGCCGGGGCGCCGGGACGCCGCCGGCGTGGTGGTGGCGGAGGCGGTGATGGCGCAGCACCACCCCTGGCAGGACACGGTGCGGGAGCTGCTCCGCGCGCCGGAGATGGGCCCGGTGGAGCGGGTGGAGACGCGGATCTGCTTTCCCCTGGCGGAGGAGCGGATCGCCCGGCTGCGCCCGCCGGCGCAGGGCGGCGGCGCGCTCTGCGACGTGGCCCCGTACTGGCTCCAGTTCCTGCAGGCCACGGTGGGGCTGGAGGTGCGCGAGGTGGAGGGGAGCTTCGCCGGGCCCGGGGGGGCGGACCTGGCCTGCGACGCCCGGCTGGCGCTGGCGGGAGGCGTCACCGCCTCCCTGCACGCCGGCTACCTGGAGCCGTACGCCGCCACCCACACCGTCCGCTGCGCCGGCGGGACGCTGACGGTGCAGGACTTCCTCCGCCCCGTGCTGGGGGACTACCAGGTGCGGATCGCGGTGGAGACCGACGGCGGGGCGGGGCCGCGGCTCCACCCGGTGTCCGGGGGAGGCTTCTACGACAACCAGCTGCGCGCCTTCCTCGACCTGGTTGCCGCGGAGAGCGCCGGGCCGGACCCGCTGGCCCCGGCGCTGGAGCGGGTGGCGGTGATGGAGCGGGTGTACCGCCACGCCTGCGCGGCGGCGGGGGTGCAGGGCCCCTAGCCCTCCTGCGGGAGGACGATGCAGGTGCCCCCCGGCCCCTCCTCGGGCGCCTCCGGGACCCGGGCCGGCGCGAGCGCCGCGTGCTCCCGGAACGTGGCGAGCGGCAGCTCGGCCGGCTCGTGCTGCGGGGCGGCGCGCAGCAGCGTCTCGATGCGCTCGCGCGAGGCGTCCAGCGCCGCCTGGGACAGCTCCCCGCTCGCCGCGGCCCGCGCGATCCCCTCCGCCAGCCCGAAGGCGCGGTGGGTGTCCGTCCAGTAGGCGCACAGCGAGATCAGGTCGCAGCCGGCGCCGATCACCCGCGCCGCGTTCGCGGTGTCGCGGAACATCTCGGAGGTGGCTCCCATCCCCACGTCGTCCGTGATCACCGCCCCCCGGTACCCCAGCTCCTCCCGCAGCAGCCCGTTCACGATCCGCGGCGACAGGGTGGAGGGGAATGCCTCGTCCAGCGACGGCACCAGGATGTGCGCCGTCATCACCGCCCCCACCCCCGCCGCGACCGCGGCCGCGAACGGCGGCAGCTCCCGCGCCCGCAGCTGCTCCACGTCGAACGGCAGCGTCGGCAGCACGTAGTGCGAGTCCACGTCCGTGTCGCCGTGCCCCGGGAAGTGCTTGGGGCAGGCGAGCACGCCGTTCCCCTCCAGCCCCGCGATGAACGCCGTCCCCGCCGCCGCCACCTCCTCCGGGGTGGTGCCGAACGCGCGCGGCCCGATCACAGGGTTGGCCGGGTTGGAGTCCACGTCCAGCACCGGGGCGAAGTCCAGGTTCACCCCCAGCGAGCGCAGCTCCACGGCCATTGCGGCGCCCACGGCGCCGGCCCGGTCCGCCCACTCGCGCGCGTACTCGTAGTGGGTCACCGGCGCCGGCGGGCGGATCACGCGGCCGCCCTCGTGGTCGATGCACACCAGGATGCGCTCCCGCCCGATGCACCCGCGCACCTCGCGGAGCAGCCGCGCGAAGCGCTCCAGCCAGGCGGAGTACTCCACGCCCTGCGCGAAGTTGTCCTTGAAGACGATCACCCCCGCGGGGCGGAGCCGCTCCAGCAGGTACCTGTCGTGGTCGGTGAGGTCGGGCGCGGGCTGCAGCCCGATCAGGAAGTGGCCGCCGAACTCGCGCAGGTCGCTGTCTGTCATGTCCACCGCTCGTAGGTTCTGGTGCTCCGCTCGTCAGGCGGGCCGGGGATCAGCCGGCTCGCGGCCGCCGACATCTTAGGCGGTGGGGGTATGGCTCACAAGCCACGGAGCCGTCCGGCCGCCGTCCACCCGATCCGAGCACGAGAGCAATCCACCGAAGCACCGGAAACCGTCATGCCGTGCCGGATCCTACACCGAATGCGCGTTGCTACATTTAGAGCGCTGTATCGAGGGGAATCCGCCACAACGACCACCGCAAATTCGGGGCGGGTTCGATGATTTAGCGCGGGCCGGAGCGTGTGCTGCCCTGGTGGTTACGCGCCATGTCAAGACACACCCCTATCGCAGCCCTGCCGCACCAGATATTTACCTCGGGCTCGGCACCTCTCGGCAGTCGGCGTAACTTCTCGACCGGATCAGGAATTCACTTAATATGAAGTTGAGCCGGAGCTGTAAATCTCATGGTGTTAAACTACATCTTCTCTGGATGGGAGATCAGGCCGTCCTCAGCGGGGATTACCGCCGCGAGTGCTTCAATTTGATGGGCGAGATTCTTGGCGAATAGTTGATTCCTATCAAACTCCGGTGCTTTTCTGGACTTGAGTCTTCCTGTGATGTACGTGAGGAGCCGTCCCTTTCCTGCCGCCATTGCTGCGTTGCTTGAGACACAGGCAAATCGTCGAAGTCCGATGTCGCGTGCTGTACTAGCACGATGCGGCGAGCCGACGCCATACAGCAGTACGTGCAGACTCCTACCCGTCTGCTCCAGATCCCGCTGGATCCGCGTGATCTGGGTAATCTGATCCTGATAAAACGCCTCTTCCTGGCGTTGTACTACGACACCGATCAGCCACACGTTAGGGTTGGCCAACAGCCAGTCGCGCCAGGCGACGACATCTGCCTCCCGTGCATAGAAAACCGTGGGAATGACCGGGAGTCCTTGCTCTGATAGTTCGGAAAGCACAGTGAACATACGTTGTAAATTGAAAATCTGATCGACCCTAGGGCGGTGGATGTACACCGAATATGTGGGTGCGCCTACAACCTGTACCCCAAGTGTCTGTAACGCGGGGGCAAGAGCGTTCCCCATCGCGTAGAGTCCCTCAAGTTCAGGGTCAGGTGCATTTAGGTAAACGAGAACATTCGCTCGCGCATCAATACCTGCCGCCAATCGAAATTCTACTGGTGAAGAGGAAATTCGTCGGATGCTTCCCCGCCTTCCACTCAGGTAGAATAGTTCTCTCGCATCAAAACTTATCCAGCTTAGCGCTGGTGGTGTTAGCCCCATCCGAAGAGATCCGAACGGGATTAGGAACGGGATGTTGTGTGGCACCGCCGTTTGCGAAATCGGCGACCAAAGTGGCCGCAGCCGCGGATCATGAACGATTCGTGCGTAGTTACGCCGCTCAAGACAGAGTACATCGCAGGGACGGTTGTCCCAGCACTTATGCCGTTCTTCGCCGGTGAAGATGCAGGTACACGGGCCACCGCCTCCCGGGCAGTAGCCCTGGGCTGAGCACGACCCGCAGAATAGCGAATCCTGGGTACTGTACTGGAGGTTGGGAGACCAGTTCAAGCGGGGCGCACCCTGACCACTGGCCGGGAACCACCGGCAGCAGACACTACAAGAACGGCCGTGACGTTCTGGCTCGAGTAGCGTGGAACGCACAGCTTATGGATCCGACCAACGTGAACCGTTGCACGAAAGGCGATCAGATCCATTCCCGAAACCTGAAGGGCTAATCGTTCGCCGGCTCGCAAGGGCGGCTGAAGGGATGCCGGAATGTCCACAAGTAAACACGTCTCGTCCTCAGGTGGTACATCTGGCCCCCCGCCCCCTCCGCCATCTCCACCCAGGGTAGGCCGCCGCGGAGGTTCGTAAATATCCACGACTGGGCGCCGTGGACGACGCGGACCGCCACCTTTGGACATAGGTATCACTCCTCCCTGAAGGTTTCAAGCACTCGGTCCAGTTGGGTAGCTCCGCCACCCGCAAACCCATACAAGCACATCAGAAGCGCTGCAGCATCTCTTATCACGATTGTCCCCGAGACCCGCTGAATACCGGAATCGGCTTCGGGGTCCCAAACGATGACTGGAGCATCACCCCTCGCCGAAAAGCCATTTAGAACTGACACACCTGCTGATCCAATTTGGACTACAAGATCCTGAGGGAATGTGTCGAGTGAACTATCGTCCAGCACATAAAACGAGTGATTTCCCAGAATCTCGCACAGCGTATCTAGTGATCGTTGATGACCTATATCGGACCGGAGGATCCTCACCGCAGTGGTGAGTCTTTTTTCCGGTGGAGAATACGATGCAACGTAGTTACTCGCGTGCTCACCTAGGTCGGAAGGTGATGCAAAGCGGTACCCAGGAACGGCAACGAAGTAGCTCGCGGCGATTGCAGCGTTTGAAGCCGCTTCTGCGTGGGAGTATCCGGAATTAAGTCCACAGAGAAATACGGCGTTGAAGACATCGCCGGCTCCGACTGAATCGTTGAAGGGCCCCAAGAATGCAGGCGCTTCGATGATTGCACCCTCGGATGTTACAATCAGTGCTCCACCAGGCCCCATTTTCAACACTATGTTCGTCGCACCTAAACTCCAGAGACAACGAACAATCGCGTCGGATTCGACAGCCCCGGTCAGCCACTTAGCTGAAGGCTCACTGATGAACGTCCAAACTGCGCGGGACATCAATTCACCTGCCAGACCCGGCTCGTCGATGTCTTGGACGTCAACTGCGGTGATCGTAGTTGGGGGCGCAACTCGAAGAGCCGCCTGGGCTAAATCGGGAAAGTGGCCATACACCAGCAGGATAGAAGCATCGGAGATCGCACTGAGCATGCTGTCAGATACGGAGTTATCTCCTGGGTATATGACTATTGTGCGCTGCTCAAGCAATTCGTCGGAATTTTCGATCTGTACCCGACGAGTTGGAATCTCTGTGGTGCACAAATTTGCTGTATTAATCCCAATAGATTCCAATCTAGGATAAACCCACGAGGCCGAATCAGCGCCAACGGTGCCAACAATTCGTGCACCGCAGCCGAAAGAAGTGGCAGCGGCTGCGGAGTAAAAGGCACCTCCGAGCCGAATGCCGGCTTGAGCAATGTCGTCGATACAGAGGGGCGCTGCGATCGTGATTTCTGGCACTTGGGCAGCAAGCTAGAGGTGCATCCAACGATGGCATACTAGTACTGAGAACGCAAGCGCATGCCCGTAGCTCGAACTGCCGCTGGAGCACGCGGCAACCTCCCCGGGTGGCCGACTTCCATAGGCCGCGTGGGAACGGCTCTCCGGCGCAGGTGCCAGCGATTTCCAGAGGCGCGGCCGTCCTCGGAGAGTATTGACGGGAGTCCGGTCCAGTCGTAAATGAGGAGACCCAATCACTCCACCCCCCGGAGACCCGGTCCCCGATGAAATACCTCTGCCTGATCTACCTCGACGAGGCCGCGATGGGCGCGCTCCCCGCGCACGAGATGGACGCCCTCAACGCCGGCCACCTGGACCTCAACGACGAGCTGCGCCGCAGCGGGCACCTGGTCGAGGCGGAGGCGCTGGAGCCCTCGGGCACGGCGGTCCGCCTGCGCGGGGGAAAGCGGACCGCCGTGATGGACGGTCCGTTCACCGAGTCCAAGGAGCTGGTCGCCGGCTTCTACCTGCTGGAGGCGCGCGACATCGAGGAGGCCACGGAGATCGCGTCGCGCTTCCCGGGCGGACGGCACGGCTCGGTCGAGGTCCGGCCGTGCCGCGAGCTGATCGTCCCCGGCAGGTAGCCACGCCACACTCCGCCGTCGCGCTCACCTCCGGCCCGACGCCGGCGCCGAAATAGCGGATACGACCCGGCCCCGGCGAGAACCTTGCCGGGGCCGGAATCCGTGCCGCGCCTGCCCGGCGGGCCGCTCAGGGCGGACCCTCGCTCCTCCACGCCGAGGGGCGCGCGAACCTGCGCCACTGCGCCACGGCGAAGTCCCGGAGCGCCGGCTGCGAGGCGAGCGCGGCGTCGGCGCGCATCTCCGGGGCGGGGTAGTCGCCGCCCAGCTCGCGGTAGTCCTGGAAGCCGCGGACGGCGTACTTGGCCGCGCCCTCGTGCAGGATCAGCTTCAGGTCCGGGGGATCCACCCCGCCGCGGCAGGCGAGCGTGTAGGCGTAGCTCGTCTCGGCGACGCCGTCGCGGTCCACGTCGGTCACCCGCAGCGACCCCGGCGCAAATTCCAGCACGATGTCCAGGTCGCAGTCCCGGACGTAGTCCAGGGTCCGCCAGAGGAGCCGGTACCCGGAGCCCCGCCGGACGAAGTGGTAGGCGCGGATCTCCCGGCTGCGGGCCGGGTTCCCCTCCGCGTCCACCGACGGGGTCTCCGGCGTCCGCGTCAGGACCAGGAGGTTGTCGCCGCCGCGGTCCGTCCAGCGCCGCGCCGCCTCCACCGGGCCGGCGACGCCCAGACCCGCCGGCACCTCGCGCGCCGCCAGCGTCCGCACCGTGGGCTGCTGCGCCGCCGCGGGCCGCGCCGCCGCCGCGAGCGCGAGGAGCAATACGCAGGGGACTTTCATCGGGGGCACCGGGGAGGGAGGGTAGAAGGGCCTCCGCGTGAACCTCGCCGGCGCGCGCGGCCGCGCACTCGCTCGGCGCCCGGGCCGGCGCGGCTGGGCGGGATGCTCTCCACCACGGCCCGGCGCAGCCCGGCCGTGGTGGAGAGCATCCCGGTGCACGAGGAGATCGAGCCGGGCCGCGCCGCCGCCGCGGGGCCGGCGACGCCCGGCCCCGCCGGAGGCGGTTCACCCTACCGGCTGCCGCGGGCCGGCCGCGGGAGCGCCGTGGGCGGCACCAGGTTGTTCAGCCGCATGTAGTTGGCGATCTGGCTGTAGTGGTCCGCCATGTCCACCACGTGGCCCAGCACCATGCTGGCGCGCGTCACCGTCCGCGACTGGCCGCGGAACGACATGGAGACCTGGTCGGCCAGCTTCGCGTCGTCCAGCTGCGCGAGGGCCCTCTCACAGAACGCGAACGAGGCGTTGAGCTTGGCCAGCAGCTTCTCCCGGGGCCAGCCGGCCTTGACCGAGTCGGCGGTGGCGGTGTCCTCCGCGGCCAGCGAGGGCTTCATGTCGCCGAACTGGCCGCAGAACAGGTAGTTGTCGGTCACCAGGTGCTGGGCGACGTAGCCGATGGACTGCTGCACCGGCGTAGGCCGGTAGGCGAACAGGCGCCCCGGGATGGAATCGAACGCCTGGGAGAGGTTCCGCTGCAGGGCCAGGGTCCGCCCGCGGAAGACCTCGGTCACGGGGTCGGCCGGCGGGGCGGCAGACGGCTGCTGGGCGGCGAGGCCCGCCGGCAGGGCCAGCGCGAGGAGCACGGCGCACGGGATCTTCATGGGTCCTCTGGGGAGGGAGGGTGGAAGGGGCCTCGTGATAGTCGGCGCCGCGGCCCTCCGGCGCAACTCCCTGTGTAGCCGCCGACACGCTGGTGGCGCGGCGCCCCCCCGTTGTACTTTCAGATTCCCACGCCCGCCGGCTGCCGGGCACCCGGCGGACCCCACCCCAACCGGCCGACCCCCGTGCGCGCAATCGTCCGCAGGATCTTCGCCTCGCAGGAGACCGGGCTGGTCATCGTGGTGGCGCTGGTCACCCTGGCGCTCACCGCGCTGGCCGGCTCCCACCTGGACCGCCGCAGCGGCGAGATGGTGAACGACTTCTGGAACTCGCACACGCTGGTCCAGACCGCCACCGACGCCAGCTTCTTCGCCATCATGGCCATCGGCGCCACGGTGGTGATCGTCTCGGGCGGCATCGACCTGTCGGTGGGCTCCATCTACGCCCTGGCCGGCGTGGGGATGGCGCTGCTGCTGCGCGCCGTGGGCCCCATGGGCGACACCTCCACCGTGCTGCTCGGCTTCGCGGTGTGCGCCGGGATCGGGCTGCTCTGCGGGCTGCTCAACGGGGCGCTGGTGGTGGGGCTGCGCGTGCACCCCTTCATCATCACGCTGGGGACCATGTGGGTGCTGCGCGGCATCGCCTTCGTGGCCACGCGCGCGGAGAGCATCCTGGTGCCGCAGCCGCTGACCGCCATGGCGAAGGCCAACCTGGGGCTGGGCGGCGGGCTGTACCCCGTCCCCATGCTGTCCATGCTCCTGGTGGCCGTGGTGGGGACGCTGTACCTCACCCGCACGGTGATGGGGCGGCACGTGTTCGCCTTCGGCGGCAACCTGGAGGCGAGCCGCTTCGCCGGGCTCCCGCTGGGCCGCATCCAGGTGGGGGTGTTCGCCGTGTCCGGGCTGACGGCGGGGATCGCGGCGTTCCTGGGCGCCAGCTTCTACGGCTCGGCCTCGTCGGGCGACGCGCAGGGCTACGAGCTGTACGTGATCGCCTCGGCGGTGGTGGGGGGCGCCAGCCTGATCGGCGGCAGGGGGAGCGCGCTGGGGGCGATGCTGGGGGCCGTGCTGATCGTGCTGTTCCGGCAGTCCATCCGCACCCTGCGCCTGGACCAGAACTACGAGTGGATCGTCATCGGGTGCGCCATCATCGTCGCGGTGGTGGTGGACCAGTGGAGCACCCGCGTCACCGCCCGGCGCCTCAGCCGGGCCGCGGACCCCGCGCGGGCCGCCGCGTAACTCGTCAACCGGGAGACGGAAATGAAGCCAGGGACCGCCGTTCGGGCCGCGGGGCTCGCCGTGCTGTGCGCGGCAGCGGCCGCGTGTGGAGGGGGGGAAAGTGGGGGCGGGGAGCCCAAGGCCGGGGGCGGGGCGGGGGCGGCGTCCGGGGCGGGCGCCGACGGGCGCATCACCGTGGCGGTGATCGCCAAGAGCTCCAACAACCCGGTGTTCCTGGCCGCGCGCACCGGCGCCGAGGCCGCGGCCAGGGAGATCTCCGCGCAGCCCGGCGGGCCGCAGGTGGAGATCGCCTGGCTGACGCCGCCGCAGGAGGACGGGCAGGTGCAGGCGCAGCGCATCCAGCAGGCGGTCAACGACGGCGCCGACGCCATCCTCATCTCCGCCTCCGACGCGGGCAAGGTGGCCGGCGCCATCGACGACGCGGTGGGGCGCGGGGTGGAGGTGATGACCTTCGACAGCGACGTGCCCCAGTCGAAGCGCTTCGCCTACTACGGCGTGGACGACATGCAGATGGGCCGCACCGTCATGGCCGAGCTGGCCGCGCAGATGAACGGGCGGGGCTCGGTGGCGATCCTGGCCGGCAACCAGAACGCCCCCAACCTGCAGCGGCGCGCGCAGGGGGTGCGCGAGGAGGCGGCGAAGCACCCCGGGATCAAGGTGGTGGACGTGTTCAACCACATCGAGACCCCGCAGGACGCCGCGGCCGAGGTGATCCGCGTCAACAACGCGTACCCGGAGGTCACCGGCTGGGCCATGGTGGGCGGGTGGCCGCTCTTCACCCGGACGCTGCTCACCGACCTGGACCCAGCCCGCACCAAGGTGGTGGCGGTGGACGCGCTCCCGGCGCAGCTCCCGTACGTGGAGCGGGGGATCGCCCCGGTGCTGGTGGCGCAGCCCGTGTACCAGTGGGGGTACGTGGGGGTGAAGACCATCGTGGACAAGCTCCAGGGCAAGCAGGTCCCCGCGACCATCCCGATGGAGCCGGTCAAGGTGACCCGCCAGAACCTGGGCGAGTGGGCGCGGCAGCTCCAGTCGTGGGGCTTCACCGACGTCGACCCGGCCTACCTGAAGCTGTAGGCGCGCGGCGCATGGCCGAGCCCGCCGTCCGCTTCGAGGGCGTCACCAAGCGCTTCCCGGGGGCGCTCGCGCTGAGCGAGGTGTCGCTGGAGATCGCCGCGGGCTCGTGCCACGCCCTGTGCGGCGAGAACGGGGCGGGGAAGAGCACGCTGGGAAAGATCCTGGCCGGGATCCACGCGCCGGACGGCGGGCAGCTGTACGTGCACGGCCGGCCGGTGCGCTTCGGGAGCCCGCGCGACGCGCTGGCCGCCGGGGTGGGGATGGTGCACCAGGAGCTGGCCTTCTGCGACAACCTGTCGGTCGCCGAGAACCTCAACCTGGGCGCGCTGCCCACGCGCGGCGGGCTGGTGTCGCGCCGCGAGATGGAGCGCCGCGCGGAGGCGATGCTCGCGGAGGTGGGCGGCGGCGTGGACGTGCGCCGCCCGCTGGGCGAGCTCAACGTGGCGCAGCAGCAGCTGGTGCAGATCGCCTCGGCGGTGGGCGGCGGCGCGCGCGTCGTGGTGTTCGACGAGCCCACCAGCAGCCTGAGCCAGCCGGAGGCGGAGCGCCTGTACGCGCTGATCGGGCGGCTGCGGGAGCGCGGCGTCACCTGCATCTACGTGTCGCACCGCATGCCGGAGATCTTCCGCCTGTGCGACGCGGTGAGCGTGCTGCGCGACGGAAAGCACGTGGCCACCCGCTCCACCGAGGGGCTGACGGAGGGCGAGCTGGTGCGGCTGATGATCGGGCGGCCGCTGGCGGAGTACTTTCCCGGCCACCTGGACGCCGCCCCCGGCGAGGAATTGCTGCGGGTGGAGGGGCTGACGCTGCCGGGGAAGTTCCACGACGTGTCGTTCACGCTGCGCGCGGGCGAGGTGGTGGGGCTCGCGGGGCTGGTGGGCGCGGGGCGCTCGGAGGTGGCGCAGGCGCTGTTCGGGCTGGAGCGCGGCGTGCGCGGCACGGTGCGCGTGGCCGGACGGCCGGTCCGGATCCGCACCCCGGCCCAGGCGATCCGGCTGGGGATCGGGCTGGTGCCGGAAGACCGCAAGAAGCAGGGGCTGGTGCTGGGGGCGAGCGGGCTGCACAACACCTCCCTCCCCATCCTGGACCGCCTTTCGCGGCTCGGCTGGATCCGCCGCCGCGAGGAGCGCGCCCTCGCCGACGAGTACTACCGCCGCCTGCGCGTGCGCGCCCCCGGCGTGGACACCGTGGTCGCCGGCCTCTCCGGCGGCAACCAGCAGAAGGTGGTGATCGCCCGCTGGCTGGCCGCGCGCTCCCGCATCCTGGTCCTGGACGAGCCCACCCGCGGCGTGGACGTGGGCGCCAAGGCCGAGATCCACGCCCTGGTGGACGGCCTCGCCGCGCAGGGCGCCGCCGTGCTCCTCATCTCCAGCGAGCTGCCGGAGGTGATCGCCCTGTCCCGCCGCATCCTGGTGCTGCGCGAGGGCCGCCTGGTGGGCGAGGTCGCGCGCGCCGAGGCCACGCAGGACCGGCTGCTGCAGCTGATGGCCGGGCTGGACGGGGACGGCAGGGAACAGGGAACAGGGAACAGGGAACAGCCTGCAACGGCGTGAACGGCAGTGCGAAAGTGCGGGAGTGCGGGAGTGCGAAAGTGAACGGTGACGGCGGCCCTCACCCCCCGGCCCCCTCTCCCAATGCTGGGAGAGGGGGAGCACGACTATCCCGACTCCCGGGCAGCCCTCCCCCGGAACGGGGGAGGGTGGCGGCGATAAAGCCGCCGGGTGGGGGCCCCAGCGGACGCCAGCGCGAAGCCCGCGTGAGGGATGCGAGCGCGAAGCGGCGAGACCCGGCGGGGCAGTTTCCGCCGGGGCTCGCCTCCGTTACGCACGGTCGTATCGTGCGTTACGGAGCCGCAGCCCGACCCCGGCGCAGCCGGGGGCACGCCCGAATCCAGAGCAGTCCAATGCCGTCATCGTCCGATCGGCAGACACCCGGAACACCGCGAGAGCAAGCAAAGATGAGCAGCAAGCACCCCCAGGACGCGTACACCCCCCGCCCGGAGCACCACTTCACCTTCGGCCTGTGGACCGTCGGCAACGTGGGGCGCGACCCGTTCGGGGAGCCGGTGCGCGACCCCCTGACGCCCGTGCGGATCGTGGAGAAGCTGGGCGAGCTGGGGGCGTACGGGGTCAACCTCCACGACGACGACCTGGTCCCCCGCGAGGCGTCCGCGGCGGAGCGCGACCGGATCGTCCGCGAGTTCCGCGCGGCGCTGGAGGCGAGCGGGGTGCGGGTGCCCATGGCGACCACCAACCTGTTCGGCGACCCCGCCTTCCGCGACGGCGCGTTCACCAGCAACGACCCGCGGGTGCGCGCCTACGCGCTGCAGAAGACCATGCGCTCCATGGACCTGGGAGCGGAGCTCGGGGCGGGGACGTACGTGTTCTGGGGCGGGCGCGAGGGCACGGAGACCAACGCGGCAAAGGACCCGCGCGAGGCGATGAAGTGGTTCCGCGACGCGCTCAACTTCCTGTGCGAGTACTCCGTCTCGCAGGGGTACGGCTACCGCTTCGCGCTGGAGCCGAAGCCCAACGAGCCGCGGGGCGACATCTACCTCCCCACCATCGGGCACGCGCTGGCCTTCATCCACACGCTGGACCGGCCGGAGATGGTGGGGCTGAACCCCGAGGTGGCGCACGACACCATGGCGGGGCTGGACTTCGCCCACGGCGTGGGGCAGGCGCTGGACGCGGGGAAGCTGTTCCACGTCGACCTCAACGCGCAGAAGCCGGGGCGCTACGACCAGGACCACCGCTTCGGGAGCGAGGACCCCAAGGGGACCTTCTTCCTGGTGAAGCTGCTGGAGGACGCCGGCTACGACGGCATGAAGCACTTCGACGCGCACGCCTACCGCACCGAGGACCAGGACGGGGTGTGGGACTTCGCGGCCGGGTGCATGCGCACCTACCTGATCTTCCGGGAAAAGGCCCGCCGCTTCGGCGAGGACCCGGAGATCCGGCAGATCCTGGCCGACCTGCGCGGCCGCGGCGGCGGGGCGGAGGCGGCGCCCGTGTTCAGCGCGGAGTCGGCGCGGGAGCTCCGGGAGCGCAGCTTCGACCTCCCGGCGATCCGCCGGCAGGGGTACGGCTACGAGCGGCTGGACCAGCTGACCATGGAGATCATCCTGGGGGTGCGCTGAGGTGGCGGACGCCGTGTTCCTGGGCCTGGACGTAGGCACCAGCGGCGTCAGGGCGATCCTGGTGACGCCGGCGGGCGACGTGGTGGCTTCGGCCACCTCGCCGCTCGCCCTGGCGACGCCGCGCCCCGGGTGGGCGGAGCAGGACCCGGAAGCGTGGTGGCGGGCAGGCGCGGCCGCCGTCCGCGCCGCACTGGAGGCGCGGCCCGGCGCCGCGGTGGCGGCGGTGGGGATCTCCGGGCAGATGCACTCGTCGGTGTTCCTGGACCGTGCCGGGGAGGTGATCCGCCCCGCGCTGCTCTGGTGCGACGGCCGCACCACGGCAGAGTGCGCGGAGATAACGGCCCGCGTGGGCGGCGAGGCGCGGCTGCGCGACCTGGTCCGCAACCCGGCGCTGGAGGGGTTCACCCTCCCCAAGGTGCTCTGGCTCAGGAACCACGAGCCGGCGGCGTTCGCGCGCCTGGCGACGGTGCTCCTCCCCAAGGACCACCTGCGCTTCCGGCTCACCGGCGCGCTCGCCACCGAGCCCTCGGACGCCAGCGCCACGCTGATGTACGACCCGGCGGGCCTGCGCTGGAGCGCGGAGGTGATGGAGGCGCTGGAGCTCCCCGCGGCGATCCTGCCGGAGGTGGGCGGCTCGGCGGAGGTGCTGGGCCGCGTCGGGCGCGAGGCGGCGGCGCTCACCGGGCTGGCGGAGGGGACGCCGGTGGTGGGCGGCGGGGCGGACAACGCCTGCGGCGCGGCCGGGGTGGGGGTGGTGGCGCCGGGGGAGCCGGTGGCGAGCTGGGGGACCAGCGGCACGGTGCTGGCGCCCACGGCCGAGCCGCGGGTGGACCCGGGGATGCGCGCCCACACCTTCTGCCACGTGGTGCCGGGAACCTGGTACCTGATGGGGGTGGTGCTCAGCGCGGGCGGCGCCTTCGCCTGGTACCGCGACCAGCTGGCGCGCGAGCTGGCCGGCGCCGCGGACGCCGACCTGCGGCTGGACCGGGAGGCCGCCGCGGTGCCGCCGGGCGCGGACGGCGTCACCTTCCTCCCGTACCTGCAGGGGGAGCGCACGCCCCACCGCGACGCGGCCGCGCGCGGCGCCTTCCTGGGGGTGAGCCTGGCGCACGGGCGCGCCCACCTGACGCGGGCGGTGCTGGAGGGGATCTGCTTCGCGCTGCGCGACTCGGTCTCCATCCTGCGCGAGCTGGGGACGGCGCCGGACCGGCTGCTGCTGACCGGCGGCGGCGCGCGGAGCCCCCTGGTGCGGCGGCTGCTCGCGGAGGTGTGCGGCCTGCCGGTGAGCACGGCGGGCCGCGAGGAGGGCCCCGCCTACGGCGCGGCGCTGCTGGCGGCCGTGGGGGCGGGCGCCTTCCCGGACCTCCCCGCCGCCGCGCGCGCCACGCTGTCGCGGGGCCCGGCGGAGCATCCCGGGCCGGGCGCGCACGCCGCGTACGACGAGCCGTACCGGCGCTTCCGCGCCTGGTACGCCGCGGCCCGGCCGCCGGCGGGCGCAGGGTAGCCAGTGAAGGTCCCCAGTTGATCTAGCGGGTGGTGCTCATCGGTGGTTAGATCTCGCTTGCGAAGAACGGGTGTAAACCCCTGGATTGTAAACAGATGCTATTTCGAGGAAAAAACGTCGAAGAGATCACGCTGCGAGACGTGGGCGAGTTGGTCGATAACCGCGTGCCGGAGTCACGCACCCTGGAATACAAGTTGGAGCTACCGGGCGGTAAGGACAAAGACAAGAAGGAGTTTTTGGCCGACGTAACGTCCTTCGCAAACACAGCGGGCGGGCTTTTACTTTATGGCGTGCGTGAAGAAAAGGATGAAACGGGCAAGAACACGGGCCTTCCGTTGGAAGTGGAGGGGATCAGCAATGCGAGTCGAGACGAATTGATCCGTGCGCTGGGGAGCCTCATTCGCGATGGCACCGAACCTTCACTCACCACCGCCCGCCTTCGACTGATAGAGGATGATCCATCCCGGCCTGTTCTCCTGATCGGAGTGCCCCGAAGTCTTGTGGCTCCCCATCGAGTATCTTTCGGAGGTCATGGTCACTTCTACCGCCGGTCTACTGCGGACAAGTACCCTCTGGGAGTAGCGGAACTTCGGACTATGCTGCTAGAAAGCCAAGGTTGGGCTCGGGGCCTGGATGAATTCCGGCGGGAGCGGCAGGCCCGGCTCCGGACTGGCGAGGTCCTTCCTGAAGCCACTCTGGATAAGGGTACTCTGATTCAGGTTCTCCCTATGGGGCGCTTGGACGATCTCGTGGATATAGTTGGACAAGCTACGACGCTGAGCAACTGGCTCTATCCGCCCGGCACATTAAGTGGCGAAACACGCCCCAACCTGGACGGATACTCAGTCTACACGCGAGCAATTACCCAGAGCCCTGTAAAACCAATTGAAGGCGCTGTTCAGTGGCTGAGAAACGGCGGTCTGGAGGTGTACACGTCTTGTTTCCATGGCCGGAGCCGGTACAACGCAAGCGTCGCGACCTTCGACGGTGCTTGGGCGAGCCACTATCTTGGTTTAGCAGCTTCTCGGGCGTGTCAATTCATGAGCGACCGACTTGCTCTTGACCCGCCATATGCGATTACTCTCTCGATCTGGGGGGTGAAGAACAGATGGGTGACTGCGAACAAGTACGAACTCCATCAGGAGGGACGGTTCCTGAACGAAGAGCTTAATCTGCCTCCAATCCTGATTCCAGACGTGTCGGGAGATCTTGCTGGGCATCTTCGCCCGTTGCTGGACATACTCTGGCAGTCCGCTGGTTATACCTCGATCCCGGAAGTGATACTGGACGGTGTACGTCAGGCAATCGACCGAGGCGGTAGCCAGGTCTGAGGCATCCGGTGGACTGCGGCTTGAATGAGCGCGGGCCTCCCGACCTCGCTTGACCCAGCGGCCCGTTTCGGGGTCGTGATGTGGGGATCGCTCAGCGGAGCCCGAGGAACGCCGTGAGCTCCCGGGCCGCGGCGCCGCCGGCGCGGTTGGCGCCGATGGTGGATGCGGAGGGGCCGTAGCCCACCAGGTGGACGCGGGGGTCCTTCGCCACCTGCGTGGCGAGCCGCCCGGCCATCCTGATGCCGCCGCCCTCCTCGCGCAGCATCAGCGGCGCCAGGTGGTCCAGCGAGCTGCGGAACCCGGTGCACCAGAGGATGACGTCGGCGCGCAGCTCGGTGCCGTCGGGCCAGCGCACGCCGTCCTCCGTGATCTCGGAGAACATGGGGAGGCGCTCCAGGACGCCGCGCTCCCGCATCGCGCGGACGGCGGGGGTGAGGGGGATCCCCGTCACCGACACCACGGAGGCCGGCGGGAGGCCGCGGCGCACCCGGTCCTCCACCCGCGCCACCGCGGCGCGGCCGGCCTGCTCGTCGAAGGGGCCCTCGCGGAAATCCGGCGGACGGCGCGTCACCCAGGTGGTGGTGGCCACGCGCGACACCTCGTCCAGCAGCTGGATGGCGGAGATGCCGGCGCCCACCACCACCACGTGCCTGCCCCGCAGCTCCTCGGCGGTGCGGTAGTCGCGGGTGTGCAGCTGCCTCCCCCGGAACCGTTCCGCGCCGGGGTACTCCGGGACGTACGGCGTCTCCCAGGTGCCGGTGGCGTTGATCAGGCCGCGCGCGGAGACGGCGACGCCGTCGGTCTCCAGGCGCAGCCGCCCGCCGCGGTCGCAGACCACCGCGACCCGCACCGGGCGGTGGACGGGGAGCCCGAAGCGCTTCTCGTACGCGGCGAAGTAGCGGGGCACCGCGACGCTCGCCCGCACCTCGCCGCCGCCGCCGTCCAGCGCCTCGGCGAAGGGCATCCCGGGGAGGTCGTGGATGCGGTTCACCGTGCTCAGCGTGAGCGACGGCCAGCGGTGCTGCCACGCGCCGCCGGGCTCCGGCGACGCGTCCAGCACCACGAACCCGCGGAGGGGCGCCAGCCCCAGCTTCCCCAGGTGGTACGCCGCGGACAGCCCCGCCTGCCCGGCGCCGACGACGGCGATCTCCGTCTTCAGCGCCACGCCGGCCGTGGAGCCGGACGGCGGGGGAGCGCCGGGGTCCATGCGCGGCGCTACGTGCGGGCGGCCGCCGCCGCCGGCTCGCGCTCCGGCGCGGCGAGCAGCTCGCGCACGCGGGGGACCACCTCGCTCCCGTACAGCTCGATGCAGCGCATCAGGTGGGCGTGCGGGAGCGGCCCCGCGCTGTACTTCATGTCGAAGCGCGCGATCCCCAGCGCCCGCGCCGTCGCGGCGATCTTGCGCGCCACCGTCTCCGGCGAGCCCACGTACAGCGACCCCGCCTGCACCTCGCGCTCGAACTCGGCCTGGCTGCTGGGCGGCCAGCCGCGCTCCGCCCCGATGCGGTCGCGCATCTCGCGGTACGAGGGCCAGAACTCCGCGCGCGCCCGCTCGTCCGTCTCGGCCACGTAGCCGGGGGAGTGCACCCCCACGGGGAGGAGCGGCGCCCCCTGCTGCTCCAACGAGCGGTGGTACAGCTCCACGTACGGGGCGAAGCGGCGCGGGCTGCCGCCGATGATGGCGAGCATCAGCGGCAGGCGATGGCGCGCCGCGCGCACCACCGACTCCGGGCTCCCGCCCACGCCGATCCACGTCTTCAGCGAGCCGTGCTCGGTGCGCGGGAAGACGCGCTGCCGGGTGAGCGGCGGGCGCGTCCGGCCGCTCCACGTCACCGGCTCGCCGGTGCGGTCCTGCTCGAGGATGGCGGCGAACAGCTCCAGCCTCTCCTCGAACAGCGTGGAGTACTGGTCCAGCGGGAGCCCGAAGAGCGGGAACGACTCGGTGAACGAGCCGCGCCCCAGGATCACCTCCGCCCGGCCCCCGGACGCGGCGTCGAGCGTGGAGAAGCGCTGGAAGACGCGCACCGGGTCGTCCGAGCCGAGCACGGTGACGGCGGAGCCAAGCCGGATCCGCTCCGTCCGCCCGGCGATGGCGGCCAGCACCACGTCGGGCGCCGAGACGGCGAAGTCCTCGCGGTGGTGCTCCCCGATGCCGATGAAGTCGATCCCCAGCCGGTCGGCGAGCACGGCCTCCTCCACGACGTCGCGGATCACCTGCGCGTGCGGGAGCGCGCGGCCGTCCTCCGTGCGCGTGACGTCGCCGAAGGTGTCGAGGCCCAGCTCCAGGCGGGGGCTCGTGTCGTTGTCGAAGCCGGTCGGTGAAGACATGAGTCGATTCTCCTTCGTGAGTCCCCGGGCGCGTCCCCGGCGCATCGCCGGACGAGCCGGAGTTGTCTCGTCTTCTAAGAATCTATGTACTGAGTCAACCCCCCGGTCAGAGACGATCGTGCCCGACCGCTCGCCGCTTCCGCAGCTCGTCAGCCGAGCCACGGGTTCAGGATCGGCACTCCCCGATTCGCGCAGTCGCGTTCGTTCCGGGTCACGAGCGTGAGCCCGTTCGCTGCGCAGGTCGGCAGAGAGGCCGGAAGCCGGTCAGATCGTTACGTCCCTTCCCGGATCCCTCGGGTGGACGAGGTCGAGATCTCCTCGGGACAGGGCGTCGGCGAGGGGCGACTGCCGGAGAAACTCAACGAGGTCTGCGGGGGCCGTCAGGCGCTCGTACTCGTCCGCGCTGATGACCACGACGGCATCGAGGCCCTCGCAGGTGACGCGCTGGGGCTCGTGGGAGAGAGCAAGGCGAACCACCTCGCTGAAGCAAACCTTCGCGTCCTCCAGCTTCCACGTCTGCATTGGCTCCTCCACGCTGACCGGCTTCATATCCAGTCTGGACAGGACGGAATGTGGCACCGGTTCCAGAGGCCCACGCCGCCCCGGCGGCTCAGCGCGCCGTCGCCAGGGGGGCGCGCTGGCGCTGCAGCGCCTGCTGCATCAGCTCGTCCATGCGGGCCATCTGGCGGCTCCAGTCGTACTGGCGCGCCACGGCGACGCGGTGCTCCGCCAGCTGGGGGGTGTCGTGGGCGAGCGCGTCCCGCAGGGCGGCCACGAACGCGGGCGCGTCGTCGGCGAAGCGGAGGAGGCCCGGGTGCCGCCCGTCGAAGTCCCGCAGCTCGGGCATCGACGTCGCCACCACGGGGAGGCCGGCGGCGAGGTACTCCTTGAGCTTGGCCGGCAGGATCCCCGCCGTGAACGGGTTGATCACGTACGGCAGGACCGCGACGTCGAAGCGCGCCATGAAGCGCACGGCCTCGGCGTGCGGGATCGCGTCGCGCAGGTGGACGTTGGGGAGCCCCTCCAGCATGGAGACGTCCACGAAGCGCGGCCCCGCCAGCACGAAGTGCAGGTCCGGCGCGAGCTCCGCGCCGCGCGCCAGCAGCTCCAGGTCGGTGGCGTCGCGGAAGCTGCCGATGAAGCCCACCACGGGCCCGGGGCAGGCGGGAAAGCCGGGGTACGCCTCCGCGCGCGCGCCGCGCGCGCGCACGAACTCCTCCACGTGCGCGCCGCCCTCCAGCAGCTCCACGTTGGACGAGACCCCGGCCGCCATGCGGTGCAGCAGGCCGGAGCTGACCAGGACCAGGTGCGCCTCGGCCAGGAGCTCGCGCTCCGACGCCCCCACGTACCGGGCCGCCGGCGAGCTCTCGGTGATCAGGTCGGCGCAGTAGTACACGACCAGGTCCGGGCCCAGGGCGCGGATCACCGACCGGGCCAGCGGCGTCGGGAGAAAGGTGACCAGGATGGTCGGGCCGGGCGCGTCGCCCAGCCACCTGCGCACGGCCGCGGCCAGCACGCGGGTGTTGAGGGCGGTGGCCGCGCGCGACTCCGGCACGGGGAGGAGGACGGGCGAGAGGACGTCGATCCCGCTGCGCGCGGGCCAGGTGCGGCCGCGGGCCTGCCACCAGTTCCGCAGCCGGACCCAGAGCCGCGACGCGTCGCGGAGCGCGGCCCGCCGGGCGCCCGTATTCTCCACGTACAGCACCCGGTTTCCCGCGCCCGCCAGCGCCTCGGAGATCTCGTGGGGGAACTGCCGGTTGAACGCCCAGTCGATCCCCGACAGGCAGACGATGGAAGCGCCCCGGATCATCGCGCCTGTCGGCTCGCCTTCCCGGCGGCCAGCCCCGTGAGCCCCCCGGCCAGCTCGATCAGCCGCGTCCCCACCGCCACGGTCGCGAAGTAGGGGACGGTGAACGCCCCGATCCCCATCTGCCGGCGGTGCCGCGCCAGCCGCATCCAGTCCACCAGGATGCGGCGGCCGGTCAGGGCGGCGAAGGCGAGCGCGCCGAAGCGGCGGATGAGCGGCGTCCCGCGCAGCACGCCCCGCTCGTCCAGCAGGTAGATCAGCGCCCCGTCGTGCCCCCGGTCGAAGTGCTTGCGCACGAAGCCCAGCCCGTGCACGTCCACCGCGTGGGAGACCACCGCGTCCGGCTCGTAGACGATGCGCGCGCCGGCCGCGCGCATGTGGTGGTACAGGAAGAAGCAGCCGCCGTTGCGCGGGATGCGCTCGTCGAAGCGGTGGGCGAGGAACGCGTCCCGGCGGAACGCCACGTTGTTGATGTTGAACCCGCTCGCCTCGCCCCGCTCGTCGGTGTGGATGTACGCGAAGTCGGGGACCGAGAAGGTCCGCGCCGCCCACGACCGGCCGGTGTAGCGGGTGCGGCCGGCCACCGCCGAGACCCCGGCCGACGCGTCGGTGAACGGGGCCACCAGCCGCTCCAGCCAGTCGGGCCGCGGCTCGCAGTCGCTGTCCAGCAGCGCCACGACCTGCGCCGTCGCGGCCTCGATGCCGGCGTTCTTGGCGGCGAAGTAGTTGGTGGCGGGCGCGGCCACGAAGCGGACCTCCGGGTACCGGCGGCCCAGCTCCTCGGCGGTGTCCGCCGCCACCTGCGCGTCCAGCACCACGATCCGCTCGATCAGCTCCCGGGGGTAGGTCTGGCGGTCGAGCGCGTGCAGGGTGGTGGCGAGGTCGTCGGGGAGCGACCCCGTGGTGTTGTCGAAACGGGCCGTGATCGTCTCCGTGACGACGCTGACGCGGGGAAGGCTCATCGAGAAAACCGGTTGAGTGAGAGGGCGACCTGCCGGGCGGCGAAGGCGAGGCTCCACAGCGGGGCGCGGCAATGTGCCGCGCCCCAGGCCCTGCCACAAGACAGCCACACCGAGCGGTCGATGTCGCGCGCCCGCCCGCGCGCCAGGGCGAGGACCAGGTGCAGCGACAGGTTGAACAGGAGCCGCCGGAGGATGGCCCGGTACTCCGGGTCGCGGGTGGTCCGCAGCTCCTCGCTGAAGAGCGTGATGCGCGCGGCCAGGGAGCGGCCCAGGTCCGAGCTGATCCCGTCCGCGTGCACCGTGTACTCGGCGACGGGGCGGTCCACGAAGTCCACCTCGTGCCGCAGCGCGATCCGGAGCCAGGCCACGTAGTCGGCGGAGACCGGGACGCGGGTGGGGAAGCCGCCGATCTCCTCCAGGCACGCGCGGCGCACCAGCACCGTGCAGGTGGGGACGAAGTTGCACCGGGCGAACTGCCGGGCGGCGCGGCCGCGCCGGGGCGGGGCCACCGCGAACGACGTGAGCCCGGTGCGCGGCGCGTCCGGGCGGGGCTCCGTCACGTGGACCACGTCCCCGAACACCAGCCCCACCTCGGGGCGGCGCAGCAGCGGCACCTGCGCGGCCAGCCGGTCGGGGAGCCAGGCGTCGTCCGAGTCGGCGAAGGCCACCAGCTCGCCGCGCGCGTGCCGCAGGGCCAGGTTGCGCGCGGCGTAGGCGCCCGCGCGCTCCTGCACGAGCAGCGTGACCCGGTCGCCGAAGCGCTCCACCACCTCGCGCGTCCCGTCGGTGGAGCCGTCGTCCACCACGATCAGCTCCAGGGGACGGTACGTCTGCGCCAGGACGCTGCGGATGGCCCGCTCCACGCACCAGGCGCGGTTGTACACCGGCAGGATCACCGAGACCAGGGGATCCCCCGCGGCGCCCGGGCGCGCCGCGGCTTCAGGCGGCGGCATGCGACCCGGCGGGACCGGCGAGGACCGTGGGGCGGATGCCCAGCAGCCGCCGGACGCGCGCGGCGAGCAGCAGGTTCCAGGCGACCAGGCTGACGGTGGCGGCGGCGGCGGCCCCCTCCACTCCCCAGCGCGGGACCAGCAGCGCGCAGAGCCCGGCGTTCAGCGCCACGTGGGCCGCGGCGGCCAGGGCCGCGACGCGCTCCTGGTCCGCCACCACCAGGGCCAGGTTCACGGAGCCCACCATCACGCTCACGACCTGCCCCGCGCACAGCAGGGCGAGCGCCCCCGCTCCGGCCCCGAACGGCGCGCCGAACGCTTCCAGCAGGGGGCGGCGGAGGAGGACCAGGACGATCGCCAGCGGCACCGCGACGCCGGCGACCCCGCGGGTGAAGGTGGTGAGCGTCCGCTGGAAGCCGGAGGTGTCCCGCGTCGCCCACTGGCCGGCCAGCGTGGGGGCGAGGGTGGCGCTGGCCGCGAGGGTGGGGAGGACGACCAGGTCGGCGAGCCGCTTTGCGACGGCGAGGACCCCGGCTTCCTCCGCGCCGCCCAGGGCGCCGAGCACCAGGACGGGGACCTGCCCGCTCACGGCGTACAGGCCGCTGACGGCCACGAGCGGGAGCACGCTCCGCGACCACGCGTCGACCCTCCGCGTGGGCGCCGCCTCGCGCACCGGCCGGGGCAGGGAGCGGCGGAACAGCGCCACGGCGCACGCGAGCGCCGCGCAGGTGGCGGCCGCGTTCAGCGCCATCGCCCCCGTGGCGGAAAGCTCGCGACCCCCCAGGCGCCAGGCGGCCACCAGCGCGATGAGGGCCACCGGGTGCACGATCCCCTCGGCGAGCTGTCCCAGCACGGGCCGCTGCATCCCCTGGAGCGCGTACTGCGCCAGGCGCGCCAGCGCGAGCGCCGGCAGCAGCAGCATCGCCGTCCGGAACGCCCCGGGCGTCCCGTCCCGCCCGGCCACCGCCCACGACGCGGCGGCCCCCAGCAGCGCCAGGCCGAGGGAAGCGAGCACCACGGACCGCCCGGACCACTCCAGGAACCCCCGCCACGACGACCAGTCCCCGGTCGCGCGGTACACGGCCACCTGCCGCACCACCAGGCGGTCGGCGCCCAGCGTGGCCGGCACGATCAGCACGTTGAGCCAGGCGACGGCGTACGCGTACAGGCCGTAGCCGCGCGCGCCCAGCGTGCGGGTGAGCAGGAGGTGGCAGGCGAAGAGCAGCCCCAGCGACGCCACGCGCAGCGCCAGCGTGCCGGCCGTGGCGCGCAGGTGGTCCCTGCCGGCCGTGCGCGCGGGCGGCGTCACCGGGCGGCCGCCCTGCGCAGGAAGCCGAAGTACAGGGAAAGGTCGCGGCGCACGGGCCCCGCGGCGGAGCCCGCCCACAGGGCGAGCCCGAAGCGCCCCGCGTCCACCGTGAACGAGAACCCCGGCCGCTCCTCCACCGCCCGCCACGCCCGCCACATCCCCCGGGACAGGCGGATGTCGTCGAACACCACCAACGCGCCCGGGCCCAGGTGCGGCTCCAGGCGCGCCAGGTAGTGGAGCGTGGTGTCGTAGCGGTGGTGGCCGTCCACGTAGGCCAGGTCGATGCCGCTGGCGAAGGTGGGGAGGAGCCGGTCCAGGGCGTCGTCGAACAGCTCGTTGGCCACCTCCGCCCGGTCCGAGACCCCGAGGAGGCTCGCCCGCGCCAGCGCGGCCAGGTCCGGGGAGCCTTCCACGGTCACGAAGCGCTCGCACGTCTCCGCCGACGCCAGGTAGCAGCCGGAGATCCCGGCGCACCCTCCCAGCTCCAGGATGGTCCGCGCCCCGAACGACCGCGCGCACAGGTGAAGGAACGTCCCCCACTCCCGGCCGATGCTGGCGCTGCGCGCGACCTGCGCGCCGGTGAGGGGGCGGACCTCGCCGTCGCGGTTCAGCGCCCGGAAGACGCGCGGGTCGCGGGCGACCGCCTCCCGGATCCGCTCGACGCGGTGGGCGAGCGCCTGCTCGGCGGGGTCCAGCCGCCCGTCGAAGAGGAACTCCAGGGGGTGGCGGAACGGGGCGGGGAGGCCGCCCGCCAGCATCCGGTGCAGGCTGCGCAGCCCCAGGGGGGCCATGGCGCGGCGGTATGCCCTGCGGGCGAGCGAGCGGGAGGTACCGGCTACCATCTCTGCGTGGAATCGCGTGCCGTCGGCGGGAGCCGGAGGTCGGGTCCGTACCCGGTTGCCGACCCGGCCGGTTTGGGGCTAATCGTAAATTGTAGCCACTTTCCCGCAGGGGATAAAGGGGGGGGTGGGGAATCGGCGCCCCTACCCGCCGCGCAGCGTGACCGCCGGGTCCACCGCGGCGGCGCGGCGCGCCGGGATCCAGGCGGCGGCGGTCGCCACCAGGCCCACTCCCAGCGCCGCGAGCACCGTGACCCGCCCCAGCGGCACGCGCGGGAAGTCGGCGTCGGCCGAGAGCAGCAGGTGCAGGCCGGCCAGGCCGAACGGGAGCCCCAGCGCCAGCCCGGCGGCGCTCAGCCGCAGGCCGTCGGCCACGAAGCGGCGGACGATCTGCCGGGCGCCGGCGCCCACCGCGATGCGGACGGCGATCTCCCGGGTGCGCTGGCCCACGGAAAAGGCCACCACGGCGTACAGGCCGATGGCGGAAAGGAGAAGCGCCATCAGCCCCGCCGCCGAGACCCCGGTCACGGCCAGCTCCAGGGAGCGCCGCGCCTCGTCCTCGGCCTCCGCGACAGTCCGGACGTCGGCGGCCATCCTCCCCGCCTCCTCCTGCGCCGCCGCGCGCAGGGCGGGGAGCAGCGTCTGCGCGGGGCCGGCCGTACGGACCAGCACCGTCCCGGACACGTAGCCGGTGTCCGGGGGCAGGTAGACGCGGAAACCCTCGCCGGCCCCCCTGGCGCCGGCCGGCGGGTCGTCGACCACCCCCACCACCACGAGCGTGCGAGGGCCCGCCACCGAGTCGCCGGCCGCCCGCACCCGCCGTCCGACGGGATCGGCGCCGCCCCACAGCCGCCGGGCCAGGTCGGCGCCGACGACCACGGGGACCTCGGCGTGGCCGGGCCCCGCGGGGCTCGCCTCGGTGGGGGTGAACTCCCGCCCCCGCACGACGGGGATCCCGTTCACCCCGAAGTACCCTCCGCCGACACGCCTGCCGGACAGGCGGACCGCGCCCGGGACGCCGCCGGCCACGCGGTCGTGGGGGTGGACCTCGTACACCCCGTGCTGCGGCGGGCCGCCCGCGTCGGCCACGGCCGCCTCGACGCCGGGCATGTCGCGCAGCCGGTCTCCCAGGCGGCGCGTCGCGGCGCGCAGCTCCTCCCGCGACCCGGCGGCGGGCGCCGACCCCGAGAGCGGCGTCGCGGGCCGCAGGGACACGGTGACCAGGCGGTCGGCGAGCGCGGTGCGGCGCTGCAGCTGGATCTCGCCCAGGACGATCAGCAGCACCGCGGCCAGCAGGACGATCAGCGGCTGCGTGAAGGCGATCTGCGCCACCACCAGCCCGCGCTGCAGCCGTCCGCGCGCCGCGGCGACGCCGGCGGTGGAGTCGCGCAGCGCGCCGGCGATGGCGAGGCGGGTGCCGTGCAGCGCCGGCGACAGGCCGAAGGCGACGCCGACGGCCAGGGCGGTGCCGAAGGTGAACGCCGTCGCCTGCGGGGTGACCTCCATCGTGAACGGCATGCCGGGGACGAGCCGGGCGGCGAGCCGCAGCACCAGCCACACGGCGCCGAGCGCCGCCGCGGCCGCGGCGGTGGCGAGCAGGGCGCTCTCGGTGAGCAGCTGGCGGACGATGCGGGCCCGCGCGGCGCCCAGCGACAGGCGGACGGCGATCTCCTGCCGCCGCGCCGTGGCCAGCCCGGTCTGCAGCGCGGCGACGTTGGTGCAGGCCACCATCAGCACCAGCAGCCCCAGCAGCCCCACCAGGAAGCTCATCAGCTTCACGTCCCGCTCGAACATGGGGTCGCCGTTGGCGGCCAGCAGCGGGACCACGTCGGTGGTGGGGTCGGCGACGGCCGTCTCCTCGCCGGCGGCGGCGTTCCGGGCGCCCGCCGCCGGGCGGGACGCGGCGAAGCGCGCCGCCACGACCCGCACGGCCGCCGTCGCCTCGGCGTGCCCGACGCCGGGGCGCAGGCGGGCGGCCGCGCGGAACTCCCCGGACGGTCCCGGCATCACCAGGCGCCGCGCCGCGAGCGGCATCCACACCCGCACGCGGTTGAACGCCAGCCCCACGCCGCCGAACCGCTCGGGCGCCACCCCCACCACGGTGACCGGCACGCGGTTGACCAGCAGGGTGGAGCCGACCGGTCCCGGGCTCCTCCCGAAGAGCTGGTCCCAGGCGGCGTGCCCGATGACGGCGACGGCGGCCGCCCCCGGGTCGTCCGACGGGGCGGTGGGGAGGCCGGGGCCCAGCGCCGGCCGCACGCCCAGCACGCCGAAGTAATCTTCCGTGGCGAAGGTCACCACGGCCTCCACGCTGCGGCGCTCGGCGTCGCCCGCGGCCGCCACCGGCATGGCGGCGTCCGTCCACCCGGCCACGGCGCGGAACGGGCCCGCCAGCCCGCGGTACGCGAGCAGCTCCTCCTCGGGGAAGGTGCGGTACATGCGCCCGCCCTCGCCGTCGTCCCGGCTCCCGCGGACGCGGACCAGGTCGTCGTCGCGGGGGATCCCCGGCGGCGGCTGCATGGCGTACGAGTGGACGAAGGAAAAGAGCAGGGTGGCGATGCACATCCCCGCCGCCAGCACCACGAACATGGTGAGCGTGGTCCCCGGCCTGCGCGCGAACTGGCGCAGCGCGAACCGCGCGTCCGCGGCCAGCGCGTCCACCCAGCGCGCCCCCCGCGCGTCGCGCGCCTGCTCCTGGAGCCAGGCCACGTTGCCGAACTCGCGGTGCGCCTCGCGCCGGGCCTCCGCCGCGGACAGGCCGCGCGCCATGAGCCGGGCGACGGAGCGCTCGATGTGGTCGGCCATCTCCTCCTGCATCTCCCGCTCGAGCCGGCGGTGCAGCACGATGGAGCGGAGCCGGAGGCGCGCGCGGTCGAGCATTCTCCTGACCTCCTGGCGCCGCGCGGGGGCGCGGCGGGGCGATGGGTGGCGGGCGGCCTCGCCGGGGGGCGGGGCGGGCGAGCGGAGGACGGGCGAACGGTCAGGTGACCCGGAGGATGGCGCTCAGCGCGCCGGAGAAGCGCTCCCAGCCGGCGCGCTGCTCGGCCAGCTGCTCGCGGCCGGCCGCCGTCACCGAGTACACCTTGGTGCGGCGCCCGCTGTCCGACCTGGCCCAGTCGGCGCGGAGCAGGCCGCGCTGCTCCAGCCGGTACAGCGCCGGGTACAGCGACCCGGCGTTGACGTTGAGCACGTCGCTGGAGACGGCCTGGATGCGGAGCGTCAGGTCGTAGCCGTTGGTGGGCTCGGCGGCGAGCAGCTGGAGGACGATGAGCTCCAGCGTGCCGGTGAGGAACGAGCTGTTCGCCTGGGTCATCGGGCCGGACGGTGCGGGTTTCACTAGGGCGTCTAGTGGTCGAGGGCAATATCGGCCCTTTCCACTAGACAGTCAAGAGAAGTGGATGCGCGGATGGGCTCGCGCCCGGAAAGGCCGTTCGCCGCTGTTTTCGTCCCGTATGGGTCATGGTAGATTGCCGGGGACGGGCGGGTGCATCCGTTCCTCCAGCCAGGGAGAAGAGCCATGCGGACCACGGGGCGACTGGTGCTGTGCGCGCTGGCGGGCGCGCTGCTGTACGGGTGCGGCGGGGAGGGCGGGGGAGCGACGGAGCCCCCGAAGCCGCCGGTTCCCGCGCCGGTGGAGCTCCCCACCGACCCGCAGCAGCTCCTCGACGACGCGCAGCTGGTCCCCGAGGCGGACCCGTCGCCGCCCGTCGTCGGCGAGGCGATCGAAGGGTGGATCCGGGCCAACCACCACCCGGTGCGGTCGCTGACCTCCGACAACTTCTCGGACCTCCAGTTCCTCAAGCCGGTGCTCGCGGGGAGGCAGCTGGTGCAGCTGGGCGAGAGCGGGCACGGGGTGCGCGAGTTCAGCCTGGCCAAGGTGCGGCTGATCCGCTTCCTGCACGAGGAGATGGGGTTCGACGTCGTCGCCTTCGAGAGCGGGCTGCTGGACTGCTGGCTCGCCAACGAGGACATCCCGACCGCGCCGCCCATGAAGAGCGTGGGGAACTGCGTGTTCGGGGTGTGGCACACGCAGGAGGTGCTGCGGCTCTTCGAGTACATCCAGGCGACGCGCTCCACCGCGCGCCCGCTGCTGCTGGCCGGCTTAGACGTGCAGCCCAGCGGCCGCAAGGTCCTGGAGCGCCCCGCGTTCTTCCGCGACGTGGCCGCCCGCGTGGACCCCGCCTTCGCGCGCCGCGCCTACGTGCGGGACTCCACGCTGATGGAGAACTCGCGCGGCTCGTACGCGGACACCTACGCCTACATCCGCGCCAACCGGGCGTCGCTGCTGGCGACGTACGACACGCTGGCCACCCTGTTCGAGGCGAACCGGGCGCGGCTGGACGCCGCCGACCCCGCCCGCCCGGCGCTGGGCCGCGTCGCCCACATGGCCGCCCGCTCGACGTACCTGTACACCCTGAACGTGGTGGAGCCGCTGCCGCACGAGATCCGCGACCGCGGCATGGCGGACAACATGACGTTCCTGCTGCGCGATATGTACCCGGACAAGAAGATCGTCGTGTGGGCCCACAACGCCCACATCCGCCACGCGGGGGAGCGGACCGTCTACCACCCGGAGAACATGATGGGGTCGGTGGTGGCGGAGCGGCACCGGCCGGAGCTGTACACCATCGGCTTCTACATGTACCGGGGGGTGAGCGCGGACAACACGCGCAAGGGCGTCCGCGTCACGCAGCCCTTCGGCGGCAGCCTGGAGGGGATCCTGTACCACACGCGGCGGCGCTGGGCGTTCGTGGACCTGCTGGGGCAGACGCCGGGCCTGGGGCGGGACTGGATGTTCAACGAGATCACGGCCAAGGAGTGGGGCGTGGTCAGCTACCGCATGTCGCCCCGGCAGCAGTACGACGGCATCTTCTGGGTGCACGACGTGAACGTGCCGGAGTACCTGCCGCCGCTGTAGCGGCGGCGGCTGTCGGACCGCTGATCCGCGGGCGGGGGCGCCATCTCCGGGGTGGCGCCCTCGCCCGCGAACCCAGATATTGCCCCCTCTCTCGTTCCGCTCTCCGTCCCTTCTGTTCGCCGTCCCTGTGAGCAACGCCAACCTATCTGCATTCCTCTGGTCGGTCGCGGACCTGCTGCGCGGCGACTACAAGCAGTCCGAATACGGCCGCGTCATCCTCCCCTTCACCGTGCTCCGCCGGCTGGACTGCGTGCTGGAGCCGACCAAGGCCGCCGTGCTGGCGGAGAAGGAAAGGCGCGAGGCGATGGGGCTGAACCCGGAGCCGTTCCTGCTCCAGAAGGCGGGTCAGCACTTCGTCAACACGTCGCCTCTGGATCTCAGAAAGGTGCTGGGAGACGCGGACCACGTGCGCGAGAACCTGCTCGCGTACGTGCGTGCCTTCACGCCCGCCGTGCGCGACATTTTCGACGCGTTCGACTTTGGCGTGCAGGTGGAGCGGCTGGACCGGGCCGGGCTGCTGTACCTGGTGACGGAGAAGTTCACGGGCGTGGACCTGCACCCGGACGTGGTGAGCAACTCGGAGATGGGGCAGGTCTTCGAGGAGCTGATCCGGCGCTTCGCGGAGCTGAGCAACGAGACGGCCGGGGAGCACTTCACGCCGCGCGAGGTCATCCGCCTGATGGTGAACCTGCTGTTCATCGAGGACGACGACGCGCTGAACAAGGCGGGCGTGGTGCGCACGCTCTACGACCCCACGGCGGGGACGGGTGGGATGCTCTCGGTGGCGGAGGAGTACCTTACCGAGCACAACCCGGGCGCCCGGCTGGTGATGTTCGGCCAGGAGCTGAACCCGGAGTCGTACGCCATCTGCAAGGCGGACATGCTCATCAAGGGGCAGGACGTGAGCAACATCGTCCTGGGGAACACGCTATCGAACGACGGGCTGCCGGAAAAGCGGTTCGACTACATGCTCTCCAATCCGCCGTTCGGGGTGGAGTGGAAGAAGATCGAAAAGGAGGTGCGGAAGGAGGCGGAGCAGAAGGGGTTCAGCGGACGCTTCGGTCCGGGGCTTCCGCGGGTGAGCGACGGCTCGCTCCTGTTCCTGCTGCACCTGATCAGCAAGATGCGGCCGGCGCAGCACGGCGGGAGCCGCTTCGGGATCGTGCTGAACGGCTCCCCGCTCTTCACCGGCGGTGCCGGCTCGGGCGAGAGCGAGATCCGGCGCTACGTGCTGGAGAACGACCTGCTGGAGGCCATCGTCGCGCTCCCCACGGACATGTTCTACAATACGGGGATCGCCACGTACGTGTGGATCCTCAGCAACCGCAAGCCGGAGCATCGCAGGGGCGTGGTGCAGCTCATCGATGCCAGCGCGATGTGGCAGAAGATGCGAAAGTCGCTGGGGAGCAAGCGCAAGGAGTTGAGCCCGGCGCACATCGAGGAGATCACGCGCCTGTTCGGCGAGTGCGTGGAGGCGGAGCGCGACGGCGCGCCCGTCAGCCGGCTCTTCCGCAACTCGGACTTCGGCTACCGCACCATCACGGTGGAGCGGCCGCTGCGCGACGAGCATGGCGAGATGGTGCTCGGCACCAAGGGCAAGGCGAAGGGGAAGCCTGTTCCGGATTCCTCGCTGCGCGACACGGAGAACGTGCCGCTGGCCGAAGACGTGGAGGCGTACTTCCGCCGCGAGGTGCTGCCGCACGCGCCGGACGCGTGGATCGACCACGACAAGACCCGCGTGGGCTACGAGATTCCCTTCAACCGGCACTTCTACGTGTTCAAGCCGCCGCGCCCGCTCGCCGAGATCGACGCGGAGCTGAAGACCGTCACGGACCGGATCGTGGCGATGATCGGGGAGCTGTCGCGATGATGAATTGCGAAACGGTGGAGCGGGATCTCTCGGGGGAGGAGCAACTGCGCAGGGTGCTCGATGGTGCTCGGGATGGGCTGGCTGAGGAGGAGCGCGCGGCGATCCGCGATGAGCGTGAGGCCCTGCTGGGTGGCTACGTCGGAGGTGCCGCATGAGCCTCCCGAAATACCCGCGCTACAAGGACAGCGGTGTCGAGTGGCTGGGTGAGGTGCCGGATCACTGGAAAATTACTCGGGTGCGGCATGCTTGTGAATGCCTGGACGGCCGGCGGATCCCCCTAAACGCTGTGGAAAGACACGAGCGGGCTGGCGAGGTGCCGTACTGGGGCGCGAACAACATTGTTGATTACATCGACTCCTACCTCTTCAATGAGGATCTGGTTCTGCTCGGGGAAGATGGCGCACCGTTCTTCGACCGAAGCAGGCCGGTTGCTTTTTTTGTGCAAGGACCAGTTTGGCCCAACAATCACATACACGTACTGCGTCCATACGAGATTGGAGCGGGACCGTTCATCATGTTTTCATTGAACGCGACCGACTACTCACAATTTATTGATGGCTCTACCCGCGACAAACTCACCCAATCCTCAATGAATGAGATTCCGCTGCCCTGGCCCCCCCAGGTTGAGCGGAAGATGATCGTGACATTTCTCAACAGGGAAACCGCCAAGATTGAGGCGCTGATTTCTGAACAGCAGCGCCTCATCGAATTGCTGAACGAGAAGCGGCAGGCCGTCACCTCCCACGCTGTAACACGCGGGCTGAACCCGGATGCGCCTATGAAGCCTTCGGGCGTCGAGTGGTTGGGAGACGTGCCGGCGCATTGGGATATCACTGCACTGAAACGGGTAGCGACCGTCAGGACCGGCGTCGCCAAGGGCAAGGATTACGGTACGCGACGAACAGTTACGGTTCCGTACCTCCGTGTAGCCAACGTTCAGGATGGTTATTTGAACCTTACAGAGGTCTCGACAATGGAGATTCCCGTGGAGGAACTGGATCGGTACAGACTCCGCTCGGGTGATGTGCTGATGAACGAAGGGGGCGACTTCGACAAGCTGGGGCGGGGTCACGTCTGGGAGGGGCAGATTGACCCCTGTATTACCCAGAACCACGTCTTCGCCGTGCGACCGGAAGCAGTTTCCTCCACCTGGCTCAATACGATCACCAGCTCCGACTACGGACAATTCTACTTTATGACGCGGGCCAAGCAGAGCACCAACCTAGCCTCCATCTCGTCAACTAACCTTATGGACCTCCCGGTTCTGCTGCCTCCGGTTGCCGAGCAGGAAGAGATACAGGCATTCATTCGGCGTCAGACGGTCGCATTCGACAGCCTCATCGCCGAAGCTGAGCGCGCCATCGCCCTGCTCCAGGAGTGCCGCTCCGCGCTGATCTCCGCAGCGGTGACGGGCAAGATCGACGTGCGCGGCCTAGCGCAGGCGGAAGCTGCATGAGCGACCTGAAGCTGTTCCGCACCGTGAACGGGAGCGTTACCGAGATCCCGGGACATTCGGTTGCGCTGGAGAAGTCGCTCCAGACACTGATCGAGAAGCACCTGGAGACCTTCTTCGGCATCCGGCTGCTCGCTACGGAATATTCCACGGGCAAGAAGCACGGCGGCCGGATCGACACGCTCGGTCTGGACGAGAACAACTACCCCGTCATCATCGAGTACAAGCGCACGCTCAACGAGAACGTCATCAACCAGGGCCTGTTCTACCTGGACTGGCTGATGGACCACCAGGCCGAGTTCCGCTGGCTGGTGCTGGAGCGGTTCGGGAAGGCGGCGGCCGACGTGGTGGAGTGGGGCAGTCCGCGCCTGCTGTGCGTGGCCGGCGACTTCACCCGCTACGACGTGCACGCGGTGCAGCAGATCAACCGCAACGTGGAGCTGGTGCGCTACCGCCGGTTCGGTGAAGAGCTCCTGCTGCTGGAGCTGGTTAACGCCGTGACCGTCGAAGTCACCGCGCCCGATCCCGAGACCCCGGCCGGTTCTCCCGTCAAGGTGAAGGGCGGATCGGGCGGGCAGAACAAGACGGTGACGCAGCTGCTGGCCCAGGCGGACACGCCCCTGCGAGACCGATTTCACCGGCTGCGCGCCGAGCTGCTCGCCCTGGGCGACGACGTGCAGGAAAAGACGCTGAAGCTCTACTTCGCGTTCAAGCGGCTCAAGAACTTCGCGTGCGTCGAGGTGCACCCCCAGGTCGGGCAGCTCCTGGTCTACGCGAAGGTGGATCCGGAGTCGGTGGAGCTCGAGGAGGGATTCACGCGCGACGTGAGGGCGATCGGCCACTTCGGGACGGGCGACCTGGAGATCCGCATCCGCAACGACGCAGACCTGGAGCGGTCGCTTCCGCTGCTCCTGCGCAGCTACGAGGCGAGTTGAGCACACCGGTACCCCGTGAGCGCGTGATCGAGGCTCAGGGGTGGAACTTCCGGCGGCAGTAGTTTGCGACGTCGTTGGGGGTGCGCGCCGAGGTGAGGAGCCCGACGCGGACGCGCGCGAGAAGGTCGGCGGACATGTCTTCGGCGAGCGTCGCGCGCCCGGTGGAGAGCGCGTCTTCCAGCTTCCCGGCGGGGGCGTAGGTCGCCGTGCCGTAGTCGACGGCGGAGGGATGCCGGACGAAGGGATGGTCCCCAACGTCCAGGTGGAGAGTGCGGTCGGTGTGGGGCTTTACCGGACCAGCATCACCAGGACCATCCAGTCGCGGTCCGGGTCCGGGTCGGTGAGGACGAACCAGAGGTGGGTTCCCATGCGCGCGTCGCGCAGGAGCAGGGCGCTACCAGCCTTCAGCATGCGCACCGCGGAGCGGCCCTACCAGAGCAGGCGGGAGAGGCTGTCTTCCCCCAGGAGGTCGTTCTCCATCGCCTCCGCCTCCTCGTCGTCCACGCCGCCGGCCCGGAGCACGTCGCGCAGCGGGATGGGCAGGGACGAGCCGTGCGGGTCCTGCCACTCCGGGAGGGTGTGGGTGAACTCCACGAGCTTCCACCTGTCCATTCCGCCGAACTCGTCGAAGACCGCGTCCAGCACCTGCTCCTGCGCTGGCGAGAGGGCGCCGCGGGGGGGCTCGTCGCCACGAAGGTGGACCGCGTAGTCGCGAGGCTCGGAGATGTGCTCGCGCCAGTAGCTGTGCTCGTCGGGCGCCTCCTCGGCAACCATCAGGTCGTACGTCTGGCTGAGCACCGGCCCGTGCTTCATGGAAACATACCGGTCGAACGTGATCGGCCGGCCCAGCTCCAGCAGCGCCTTGCGGTCCGCCAGGTAGAGCAGCTTCAGCAGCTTCATGTACGGAAGCGTGCCGCCGCTCCGCTGGAGCAGGCGCGCCGCGGCCTGGGTAGCCGGTCGCTCGCGGAAGGTGAGAGCCATGTTGACGAATTGTGCGAGCCGGGGTTTACTTGTCAACCAAATATAAACCGAAGGGTAGTGCAGGCAAAGTGCCAGGCCGGGCCGAGCATACCCGCGTAGCCGTGCAGCCACCCACCGAATCCGGGCCGTCATCCGAATGAGCATACACAGGGAGATCGCCTTCGAGAGCGAGATCTGCGCGCACCTTGCCGGCCACGGGTGGCTGTATGCCGAGGGAGACGCTGCGAAGTACGACCGCGCCCGCGCGCTCTTCCCCGAGGATGTGCTGGCCTGGGTGCGGGAGGCGTATCCCGACGCGTGGAAGACGCTCGAGAAGAGCCACGGCGCCAGGGCGGGGGAGTCGCTGCTCTCCCACGTACGCGACCAGCTGGACAAGCGCGGCACGCTGGAGGTGCTGCGCCAAGGAATCGACATGCTGGGGCTGAAGGCCCGCCTCCCGCTGGCGCAGTTCCGTCCGGCCATGTCGGCGAACGAGGAGATCCTCGCCCGCTACGCCGCCAACCGGCTACGCGTGGTGCGGCAGGTTCACCACTCCGCGAATGCGCCGCACGACAGCATCGACCTGGTGCTCTTCCTGAACGGCCTTCCCGTCGCCACGGCCGAGCTGAAGACCGACTTCACGCAGAACGTGAACAACGCGGTCGAGCAGTACCGTGCCGATCGCAACCCACGGCCGGCGGGCAGGCTGCCCGAGCCGCTCCTTTCCTTTCCCGGCGGCGCCCTGGTGCACTTCGCGGTCAGCAATCACGACGTGCAGATGACCACCAGGCTGGAGGGGACGGACACGCGGTTCCTCCCCTTCAATCGGGGCAACGACGGCGGTGCGGGCAACCCGCCCAACCCCGTCGGCCACCCCACCAGCTACCTGTGGGAAGAGGTCTGGGCGCGGGACGGCTGGCTGGAGATCCTGGGTCGCTACATGGTGGCCGAGCGGAACCGAAAGAAGGAGATCGAGAAGGTACTCTTCCCGCGCTTCCACCAGCTCGCCGCCACCCGCGCCCTGGTGGCCGCCGTACGCGCCGAGGGGCCGGGCGGGCGCTACCTGATCCAGCACTCCGCCGGGAGCGGCAAGACCAACTCCATCGCCTGGACCGCGCACCTGCTGTCCGACCTGCACGACGAGGCGGACCGCAAGGTGTTCGACACCGTGCTGGTCGTCTCCGACCGCACCGTCATCGACACCCAGCTCCAGGAGGCGATCTTCGCCTTCGAGCGCACCGTGGGTGTGGTCGCCACCATCAAGGGCGAGAGCGCCAGCAAGAGCGGCGAGCTGGCGGAAGCGCTCTCCGGCGGCAAGAAGATCGTCGTCTGCACCATCCAGACGTTCCCCTTCGCGCTGACTGAAGTGCGAAGGCTGGCCGCAACGCAGGGCAAGCGCTTCGCCGTGATCGCCGACGAGGCGCACAGCTCGCAGACCGGCGAGGCCGCCAGGCAGCTCCGCGCCGTGCTGACCGAAGCCGAGCAGGCCGAGCTGCGCGAGGGCGGCGAGGTGAGCACCGAGGATCTGCTCGCGGCGGAGATGGCGGCGCGCGCCTCCGCGGACGGCGTCACCTACGTGGCATTCACCGCCACCCCCAAGCCGCGGACGCTGGAGCTGTTCGGTACCCTTCCGGATCCCAGCCGCAAGCCGGCCCAGGACAACGTGCCGCACCCGTTCCACGTGTACTCCATGCGGCAGGCCATCGAGGAGGGGTTCATTCTCGACGTGCTCCGGAACTACACCTCCTACAAGCTCGCTTTCCGGCTGGCCCACGAGGGCAGGGAGCTGGACGAGCGGCAGGTGGAGCACGGCGCGGCCATGCGCGGGATCATGGGGTGGGTGCGGCTCCACCCGTACAACATCTCGCAGAAGGTGCAGGTGGTGGTGGAGCACTTCCGGGAGCTCGTCGCCCCGCTGCTCGCCGGCCGCGCCAAGGCCATGGTGGTCGTCGGCAGCCGCGTGGAGGCGGTGAGGTGGCAGCTGGCGATCGACCGGTACATCCGGGAGCGGGGCTACCCCGTGCGGACGATGGTGGCCTTCTCCGGCGAGGTGAGCGACCCACAGAGCGGCCCCGAGCCGTTCAGTGAGCGGAGCACGGCGCTGAACCCGGACCTGCGGGGGCGCGACATCCGCGACGCGTTCCACACCGACGAGTACCAGATCCTGCTGGTCGCCAACAAGTTCCAGACGGGGTTCGACGAGCCGCTGCTGTGCGGGATGTACGTGGACCGCCGCCTGGCCGGGATCCAGGCCGTGCAGACGCTCTCGCGTCTGAACCGAGCGCCTCCGGGCAAGGACACCACCTACGTCGTGGATTTCGTCAACGAGCCGGCCGAGATCCTGGGGGCGTTCCAGGACTACTTCACCACGGCGCGGCTCACCGACGTCACCGACCCGCACCTCGTCTACGACCTGCGTGCCAAGCTGGATGCCGCGGGGCACTACGACGACTTCGAGGTGGACCGCGTGGTGGCCGCCGAGCTGAAGCCGGGTGCACGGCAGGGGGAGCTGGTCGCGGCCATCGAGCCCGTGGTGGACCGCATCACCCGGCGCTTCCGTGCGGCGCAGGAGGCATTGCAGGCGGCGGAGGCCAGGAGCGACGCCCCCGCTGCCGATCTGGCGCGCGACGAGATGGAGTCGCTCACCCTCTTTCGCGCCGACATGGGCTCGTTCGTTCGGCTCTACACGTACCTGTCGCAGATCTTCGACTACGGCAACACCGACATCGAGAAGCGCTCCATCTTCTTCCGGCGCCTCCTCCCGCTGCTGGAGTTCGGCCGCGAGCGCGAAGGGATCGACCTGTCGCGCGTGGTGCTGACCCACCACATGCTGAAAGCGCGCGGGCCGCAGCCGATGACGCTCCAGCCCGTCGAGTACGGCAGCCTGCAGCCGGCCACGGGCGTCGGCACCGCGCGGGTTCAGGAACGCCGGAAAGCGTACCTGACCGAGATCATCGCCCGGGTGAACGACCTTTTCAGCGGGGACGTGAGCGAGCAGGACAAGCTCGTCTACGTCAACGACGTGCTCAAGGGCAAGCTCCTGGAGTCCGAGATCCTGGTGCAGCAGGCGGCCAGCAACCGGAAGGAGCAGTTCGCCAACTCCCCCGACCTGATGCCGACGCTGCAGAAGGCCGTCATGAACGCCTTCGACGCCCACACCGCCATGAGCACGCAGGCGCTCAACTCGGACGCGGTGCTGCGTGGCCTGCTGGACATCCTGCTCAACCACACCGACCTGTACGAGAGCCTGCGCAGCCGCGCCGGGTGACCCCGACATGGTGGACGAACCTCACACGACCTCTGCGTCCTCGGCCGCAGCCACGGCCGCCGGGGACGAGTGGCTGTGGGGCTGGGACCCCACACCGGGCATCGTCTCCGTGTGGGCCGAGGCGGACGGCCGCGCGATCGTGTGGCGCCGTCTCCCGGACAGCGGCGTGCTCGTCCGCGAGGAGGAGCGCTTCCGCCCCTGGCTCCTGCTGGGCCGCCTGGACGACCTCGCGCACCTGGGCGCCCGCCTGGGCCCCGAGGACGCATCCGACGCCCCGTTCCGCTTCCGCGAGCTGGAGGGCCCCGGCGAGCTGCGCTTCCTCGTCACCGCCGCGGACGGCGCCGCGCTCTCCTCGGCGGTGCTGAAAGGCGCGTCGCAGCGCCTTGGCCGGCGCCTGGGCCACCTGCGCGACCTGGGCGACGACGAGGTCCTCTGCCTCCCGCCCGAGGAGCAGTACCTGGTGGCGACCGGGCGGACCTACTTCCGCGACCTCCCCTTCGACCGGCTGCACCGGCTCCAGTTCGACCTGGAGACCACGGGGCTGGACGCCACCCGCGAGCGGATGTTCATGGTGGCCGTGCGCGACCCCTCCGGCGAGGCGCGCGTGCTGGAGGCCGACGGCGAGGGCGACGCCGCCGAGGCCGACCTGATCCGCCGGCTGGCCGCCGCGATCCGGGCCGCCGACCCGGACGTGATCGAGAACCACAACCTGCACGGCTTCGACCTCCCCTTCCTGGCCGAGCGCGCCCGCCGCCTGCGCGTCCCCCTGGCGCTGGGGCGCCTGGGGAGCGGGCGGATGCGCGAGCGCGCCGCCCGCCGCGGCGCCGCGCGCGGCGACGACGGCGGACGGCGGGTGAGGCTGGTGGCGCCCGGGCGCGAGCTGATCGACACGCTGGACGCCACCATCCGCTACGACTTCTCGGTGCGCGAGCTGCCGGGGCACGGGCTCAAGGCGGTGGCCCGGCACTTCGGCGTGGCGGCGCCGGACCGCGAGTACGTGCCGGGCAGGGACATCTACACGGTGTACCGCAGCGACCCGGAGCGCGTGCGCCGCTACGCGACGGACGACGTGGAGGAGGTGGCCGCGCTGGCCCGGCTGCTGGGCGGCGCCGCGTTCGCGCTGGCGCGCATGGCCCCGCGGCGCTACGAGCGCCTGGCCGACGCCGGCCCGGCCACCGGCGTGCTGGACCCGCTGCTGGTGCGGGCCTACCTGCGCGCCGGCGCCGCCCTCCCCGCGCACCGCGCGGGCGACGGCACCCCGCACAGCGGCGCCGCTCTGCACCTGTTCGCCACCGGCGTGGCGTGGCGCGTGGTCAAGGCCGACGTCGCCAGCCTGTACCCGTCGCTGATGCGCGCCTTCCGCATCGGGCCGGCGCGCGACCCCCTGGGCGCGCTGCTGGCGCTGGTGGACCGGCTGGTGGAGCACCGCCTGGCGGCGAAGGCCGCGGCGCGGGCCGCGCCCCCCGGATCGGCGGAGCGCCACACGCACGAGGCCACCTCCGCGGCGATGAAGATCCTGGTCAACTCGGCGTACGGCTACCTGGCGGCCGGCGGCGAGCTGACCCGCTTCGCCGACGTGCACGCCGCGAACGAGGTGACGCGGCGGGGACGGGACACGCTGGCGCTGATGTGCCGCGAGCTGGCGGCGCGCGGCGTGACGCTGCTGGAGGGGGACACCGACGGCGTGTACTTCGCCGTGCCCGAGGGGTGGAGCGAGGCGGACGAGCGGCGCGTGGTGGCGGAGGTCGCCGCGCTGCTGCCGCCGCTGGTGCAGCTGGAGACGGAGGGGCGCTACGCGGCCATGCTGTCGCACGAGCCCAAGAATTACGCGCTGCTCGGCTACGACGGCACGCTGACGCTGCGCGGCGTGGCCTTCCGCTCCGCGCGCGCCGAGCCCTTCGGCGAGGCGTTCCTGCGCGCGGCGCTGCGCAGCCTGTTCGCCGGCGACCTGGCCGGCGTGCGCGCGGCGTACCTGGCGTCGCTGGACGCGCTGCGCCGCCGCGAGGTGCCCACCTACGACGTGTCCTCGCGCGTGCGGCTCACCAAGTCGCCCGAGCAGTACGCGGAATCGCGCGTCTCTCGCCGCGAGCACGCGTACGAGGCCGTGCTGGCGAGCGGGCGCACGGCGTGGCGCGCCGGCGAGCGGGTGCGCGTGTACCGCACGCAGGGCGGCGGGGCCGGTCTCGTCCCGTCCGCGGAAGAGGCCGCGCCCGGCGCCGCCGACCCGCGCGACTACGACGTGGAGCACTACGCCCGCGTGCTCCGCGACAGCTTCGCCGTGCGCCTGGCCCGCGCCCTCGCCCCCGCCGACTTCGCCGCGCTCTTCGCCGACCCGGACCAGCTCTCCCTCTTCGCGCCCCCGCCCGCGGCCATGCACCCCGTGCTGGACGTGCGCCCCTGGAACGCAGCCCTAGCGGGCTCCTCCCCCGCCGCGCCGGACCCGGACCCGGGCGGAGGCGGCCCGGCGGACGCCAGCGCGAGCCCCGCGTGAGGGATGCGAGCCCGAAGGGGCGAGACCCGGCGGGGCAGTTTCCGCCGGGGCTCGACTCCGTTACGCACAGTTTTATCGTGCGTTACGGAGCCGCAGCCCGACCCAGGCGTCAGCCGGGGGCACGCCCGAACCCGCCGTTCGAATCCGTTCAGCCCTCGCTGTCCACGGGGAGCCACAGGGTGAAGGTGGAGCCCGCCCCCGGCGCGGTCCGCACGGTGATCTCGCCCCCCAGCGCCCGCGCGATCTTCTGGCTGATCGCCAGCCCCAGACCGGCGCCGTGCGCGGCGGCCGGGGCCAGCCGGCTGAACTCCTCGAAGAGTAGCCGCAGCTTGTCCTCCGCGATGCCGATGCCGGTGTCCGACACCTCCACCACGGCGAACTCCCCGGCGCCGCGCCGGGAGCGGACGGCGGCGCGCACGGTGATCGACCCCTCGGGGCGGTTGTACTTGATGGCGTTGGAGATCAGGTTCCCCAGCACCTGCCGCACCCGCGTGGGGTCGGAGCGGATCACCGGGAACTCGTCGGGGAGGGTCGTGTCCAGGCGGAGCCCGGCGCCCTCGGCCTGCGCCCGGTAGTCCTCCGCCAGCTCGCGCGCCACCTCGCGCACGTCGGTGGGGCGCGGCTCCAGCTCCAGCTGCCCGGCCTCCGCGCGGGCCAGCTCCACCAGGTCGTTGATCAGCTCCAGCGCGGAGCGGATGGAGGCGCGGATCCGGCCCACGCTCTCCGCCTGCCGCTTCGCCAGCGCGCCCAGCACCTCGTCCTGGAGGAGCTGCGCGTGGCCGTCGGCGGCGCCCAGCGGGTTCTTGAGGTCGTGGCTGAAGCCGCGGATCAGGCGCGCGCGGCTCTCCGTGACCCGCTCCAGCTCCTCGCGCCGCTTCTCCGAGTCCTCCAGCAGGTGGATCTTGCGGAAGGCGAGCGCGGCCAGGTCGCCGAAGGTCCGCGCCCGCTCGATCTCGCCCGGCCGGAAGGCGGCGCGCTCCGGGCCGCGCACCAGCACCAGCGTGCCGATGGGCTCCCCCGAGTCCAGCAGCGGGACCACCAGCGCCGACGAGGCGCCGCCCGGCCCGCCCGGCCCGCCCGGCCCGCCCGGCTCGCCGCCGACGTCCCGGGAGCCGTCCGCCGCGGCGGCGGCGAGCTGCGGCGTGCGGGTCTCCACCGCCTTCTCGGTGAGCGAGCCCGCGTACGGCGTGCGCGTCCCCAGCGGCGGCGTGCGCTCCCCGGCGACCGCCGCCACCTCGATCTCCCAGCGGTCAGCGTCGATCCGCTCCACGAAGGCGCCGTCCGCCCGGGTGGCCTCCAGCGCGCTCTCCGCGATCCGGCGGCTGGCCTCCTCCACCGTGAAGCTGGCGGTCACCGCCGCCGCGGCCGACCGCAGCGCCGCCTCCTCCACCGCCCGCCGCTCCGCCTCGTCGCGCGCCTGGCGCTCCCGCGCCAGCAGCCGCGCCTGCTCCTCCTCGGCCTCCTTGAGCCGGGTCACGTCCTCCACGATCCCCACGCTCCGGACGATCTCCCCGCGCTCGTCGCGCACCGGGGAGCTGCGCGCCCACAGCCAGCGGACCGCGCCGTCGGGACGGACGATGCGGTAGCGGACGTCGAAGCTCCCCGTCGCCATCTCCGGGATCGCGGCGCGGACCCGCTCGCGGTCGTCCCGGTGCACCGCGTCCAGGAAGGTGCGGGGGTCGCGGTACAGCTCCTCGCGGCTCCTCCCCCAGAGCGTCTCGTACGCCGGGTTGACGTAGTACATGCGCGTGTAGCCCGGGTCGCTCACCCAGAAGACCTCGCGGATGTTCTCGGCGATCTGCCGCAGCATCTCCTCGCTCTCGCGCAGCGCCTCCTCGGTGCGGCGCCGCTCGGTGACGTCGCGGAAGTACACGGAGAGCCCGTCGGCGGACGGGTACGCGTCCACGGCGAACCACACCCCGAAGGCCGGCGCCGGCTCCTCGAAGTGGACGGCGCGCCCGGTCTCCATGGCGCGGCGGTACTCCGCCTCGAAGCGGGTGCCGCGGAACTGGGGCACCACGTCCCAGAAGCAGAGCCCGATCGCGCTCTCGGCGGGGCGCTCCAGCAGCGAGCGGACCACCTCCCGGGCGCCGTGGTTCAGGTAGGTGAAGCGCCACTCCCGGTCCAGCGCAAAGAAGGCGTCGGTGATGCTCTCCAGGATGGTGGTCACCTGGCGCTGGGCGTCCTGCGCCTCGCGCAGCAGCCTGCGCACCTCGTCCTCGGCGCGCCGCCGCTCGGCCACCTCGCGGCGCAGCTCGATCTCGCGCATGGCGGACGCCGCCAGCTCGCGCAGCACCTCCACGTCGCCCGGCCGCCACTCGCGCGGCTCGAAGTCCACGGCGCAGAACGAGCCGATCGCCTGGCCGCGGCTGGTGACCAGCGGCACCCCGAGGTATGCCGCCACCCCCAGCGACTCCACCGTGGGCACCCGGGCGTACTCCGGGTCGCCGCGGGTGTCGGGGATCACCAGCGGCTCCGGCGAGCGCAGCGCGTAGTGGCAGAAAGTGGAGCCGCGGAGCTCCCGCCCGGTGGCGAGCGGCTCGCCGATGCCGAACAGGCTCATGTAGAAGTCGCGGTCCTCGTCCACCAGGGAGATGAACGACACCGGCGCGCCGATGACGCGCGCCGCCAGCCGCGTGAGCCGGTCGAACACCTCTTCCCGCTCGGAGTCCAGCAGGCCGGTCGCGCGGACCTCGGCCAGGCGGGCGGGATCGCGCATCGCGCCGGACGGCCGTGTCGCCGGTCCCGCCTCCCCGGAGGCTCTCCCCACGTCTGGATCCATTCGCTCGCGGCCCCGCAACTCGTTCGGGTTCACCCGTTTCCCCGCCGGCGGGAGGGCTTCGCAAAGACCTCGCCAGCGGGAAACGGCCGGCGCGGTGCGGAGGGACCGCGACACGCGCCGCGCCCCGCGGACCGCGACTTGCGCGCACCCCCGGTGCCGGAGCGGCCGCGACCTCCCGCGGACCGCCGTCACCCGCCATGGGATGCAGATGAGCCAGGACGTCCTCGCGCGCAACAACGTCCGGGTCTCCGGCTCCGGCGGCCGGCCCATGGTGTTCGCGCACGGCTTCGGGTGCGACCAGAACATGTGGCGCTGGGTGGCGCCGGCGTTCCAGGACGACTTCCGCGTCGTCCTGTTCGACTACGTGGGCTCCGGCGGGTCCGACCTGGCCGCATACGACCCGGAGCGGTACTCGCGGCTGGAGGGCTACGCCGACGACCTCCTGGAGGTGTGCCGCGCCCTGGAGCTGCGCGACGTGGTCCTGGTGGGGCACTCGGTGAGCGCGATGGTCGCGGTGCTCGCCGCCAACCGGGAGCCGGAGCGGTTCCATCGGCTGGTGCTGGTGGGGCCCTCGCCGCGCTACGTCGACGACCCGCCGGGGTACGTGGGCGGCTTCGCGCGCGCCGACATCGAGGGGCTGCTGGAGATGATGGACCGCAACTACATCGGCTGGGCCAACTTCCTGGCGCCGGCGATCGTCAGGAACCCGGACCGCCCGGAGCTGGGCGAGGAGCTCACGGCAAGCTTCTGCTCCACCGACCCCGTCATCGCCCGCCGGTTCGCCGAGGCCACCTTCTTCGCGGACAACCGCGACGACCTTCCCCGGGTGACGGTCCCCGCGCTGATCCTGCAGTGCACCGACGACATGATCGCGCCGGCGCAGGTGGGGGAGTACGTCCACCGCCACACTCCCGGAAGCACGCTCCGGGTGATGGAGGCGACGGGGCACTGCCCGCACATGAGTCACCCCGAGGAGACCATCCGGGCGATCCGCGACTACCTGCAGCCGGCGCGGGCCGGGTGAACCCTGTGGTCGTCGGGAGCGGGGGGAGTCCGGCGCTGGACGAGCTGCTGGACCGCGCGCCCTGCGGGTTCCTTTCCTTCTCGGACCGCGGGACGGTGGGGCTGGTGAACGCCACGCTGCTCGACCTGCTCGGCTACGCGCGGGACGAGGTGGTGGGGCGGCACGTGGAGAGCGTCCTCACGGTGGGGAGCCGCATCTTCTACCAGACCCACTGGTTCCCGCTGCTGCGGCTGCACGGCCGGGCGGAGGAGGTGTTCCTGCTGCTGCGCGCGCGGGGCGGGGAGGACGTGGGGGCGCTGGTCAACGCGGTGCGGCGCGAGCGCGGCGGCGCGGCCGTGTACGACTGCGTGCTGATGCGGGTGCAGGAGCGGCGCCGGTACGAGGACGAGCTGCTGCGGGCGCGCAGGACGGCGGACCTGGCCCGGCTGGACGCGGAGGCGCAGAAGCGCGAGCTCCAGGCGGCCAACGAGCGGCTGGAGGCGCAGGCGCTGGAGATGGAGCTCCAGCAGCAGCAGCTCCAGGAGCAGGCGGTGGAGCTGGAGGAGGCGGGCGAGGAGCTGCGGGCGATCAATGAGGCGCTGGTCGGGCGGACGGAGGAAGCCGAGCATCTGCGCGCCGCGGCGGAGGAGGCCAACCGCGCCAAGAGCGAGTTCCTGGCGGTGATGAGCCACGAGCTGCGCACCCCGCTCAACGCCATCACCGGGTACGTGCAGATCCTGGAGATGGGGATCCACGGCCCGGTCACGGCGTCGCAGCTCGACACCCTGGCCCGCATCGACCGCAGCCAGCGCCACCTGCTGCGGCTGGTCAACGACGTGCTCAACCTGGCCCGCATCGAGGCCGGACGCGTGGACTACCAGGTGGAGGAGGTGTCCGCCGCCTGGCTGGTCGCCGCGGTGGCGCCGATGATCGAGCCGCAGCTGGCGGGCAAGGGGGTGGAGTTCACGGTGGAGGTCGCGCCGGAGCTGCGGGTGCTCGCGGACCGCGACAAGGCGCAGCAGGTGCTCATCAACCTGCTGGGCAACGCGGCCAAGTTCACCCCGGCCGGCGGGGCCGTGCGCGTGGACGCGGTCCGGGCGCCCGGCGGGGAGCGCCGGCTGCTGCTGCGGGTCCACGACACGGGGGTGGGGATCCCCCCGGAGAAACTGGACTCCGTCTTCGAGCCGTTCGTGCAGGTGGACTCCAGCCGGACGCGCGCCGCCGAGGGATCGGGGCTGGGGCTGGCGATCAGCCGCAACCTGGCGCGCGGCATGGGCGGGGACCTCCTCGTCCGCAGCGCCCCGGGCGAGGGGAGCACGTTCACTCTGGCGCTGCCGCTGGCGGGTTCGGAATTCCGGCGCGATTGAACTGCTTTGAACGGCGGGGTTGGGCGTGCCCCTCGCTGGCGCTCGGGTCGGGCTGCGCGCGGAGTAACGCACGATACGACCGTGCGTAACTCCGCCGAGCCCCGCCAAACTGCCGGCGGGTCTCGGCCCTCCGGGCGCGCATCCCTCACGCGGGTGGCCGCGTGTTCCCGGGGGATGCGCGGAGGGGGCGGCCGACGGCCGCCCCCTCTGCTCGCTCGGGCTCGGGTTCCGGGCCGGTCAGAGGCTCGGCGGGGTGGTCCCCGTCGTCGTCGTGGTGTCGCCGGTCGTCCCGGTGGTGCCGGTCATGGTGTCGCCGGTCGTGGTCCCGCCGGTCGTCCCGGTGGTGCCCATCCCTGTGGTGTCCGTCATCCCGCCGGTCGTGCCGGCGGCGCCCATCCCGGTGGTGTCCGTCATGGTGCCGCCGCCCATGTCGGTGGTGCCGCCCGTGGCGCCCATCCCGGTGGTGTCGCCGGTGGCGCCCGCCTCGCCGCCCGCGCCCTCCTCGCCGCCGCCGCAGGCAGCCGCGCCCAGCATCGCCACCAGGGCCATCACGGAAAGGATCTTTCGCTCGAACATGTGCCGCGTCTCCGGTCTCAGGGGTACGGGCCGCCGGCCGGTTCGGCCCGCGGCCGCCGGGGATGCTCCGCGCCTGAACATCTCGCGAATATCCCCGGCGCGGCCGGGTGTAAGCAACGAGAATGCCAGCACATCCGGAGGGGAGCAGATGGAAAATACGCAAATTCTGCGGCCGCCCGGAGGGGGCCGGCGCGCGGGGCGGGACGGGCGCGGCGCCCGCGGCGGAGAGGGCGGGTTCGAATCCTGCCGGCCGTCCGCGCGGGGGGCGCGCGGCGGCGCGCCCCGGCCTTCCACGGGGGACGGGCGATGAGCGGTCGAGAGGAGTCGGCGGGGGGCGGCGGGGAGCCCGTCCGCGTGGGGCTGATCGGCTACGGGCTGGGCGGCGCGGCGTTCCACGCGCCGCTGATCGCGGCCGACCCCGGCATGCGGCTGGCCGCCGTGGTCACCGCCAGCCCGGAGCGCTCCGCCGCCGCGCGCCGCGACCACCCGGACGCCCTGGTGCTCCCCTCCGCCGACGCACTGTGGGAGCGCGCCGGGGAGCTGGACCTGGCCGTGGTCGCCACGCCCAACCGGACGCACGTGCCGCTCGCGCTCGCCGCGCTGGAGGCAGGTCTGCCCGTGGTGGTGGACAAGCCCTTCGCGGCCACCGCGGCGGACGCCCTGCGCGTGGTGGGGGCGGCGCGGGAGCGCGGCCTGCTGCTCACCGTCTACCAGAACCGCCGCTGGGACGGCGACTTCCTGACGGTCGCCGGGCTGGTGCGGGAGGGGCGGCTCGGGCCGGTGGCGCGCTTCGAGTCGCGCTTCGAGCGCTGGCGGCCGGTCCCCAAGGGGGGATGGCGGGAGAGCGCCGCGCCGGAGGAGGCCGGCGGGGTCCTGTACGACCTGGGGAGCCACCTGGTGGACCAGGCGCTGGTGCTGTTCGGGCCGGTGGCGCGGGTGTACGCCGAGCTGGACCGGCGCCGCCCGGGCGTGCAGGTGGACGACGACGCGTTCCTGGCGCTGACGCACCGCTCCGGCGTGCGCTCACACCTGTGGATGAGCGCGGCCGCGCCGCAGGGCGGCCCGCGCTTCCGCGTGCTCGGCGCCCGTGCCGCGTACGTCAAGCACGGCACGGACCCGCAGGAGGAGCGGCTGCGCGCCGGCGCGTCGCCGCGGGAGCCCGGCTGGGGCGCGGAGCCGGAGGAGCGCTGGGGCGTCCTGGGTGCGGGCGACGAGCTCGAGCCGGTGCCGACGCGGCCCGGCGCCTACCCGGAGTTCTACGCCGGGGTGCGGCGCGCGCTGCGGGAGGGCGCGCCGCCGCCGGTGGACCCGCTGGACTCCGTGGCCGGCCTGCGGATCATCGAGGCCGCGCGCACGTCGGCGGAGCAGGGGAGGACCGTGGAGCTGGAGCCGCCGACACTCCTGCGGCGTCCTTGACCGGACGCACGGAATCCCATATCGTTGCCACTCTGCTGGCAATGTCTCCAAGCGCGCGGTGCGTCCGGCTTCATCCCTCCCGTCCTCCATTCAGCCGGAGGTCCTCCCTTTCCGCCGGCTCCCACCGGGCACGTGACTCCTTCTCTCCTGCCAACGCCGCGGTGTTCAAACTGATCCGCTCCATGCAGACCCACCTGCCGAAGGGCCCCTGGCGGCTCTGCGCCATGGCCGCAGGACTGCTCTTCCTGGCTGGCTGCGACTCCGTGTTCGACCCGGTTCCGTAGGGACAGGATGACGACCTGCCGATCTGCTCTCCGTTCCACATTCGCGGTCCTCTTCGTGCTCGGGGTGTTCGGGCTCCAGGGCTGCGACGGCATCATCGGATACGTGACCGCGACCTACACCGGCCCGAAACCCGCCAGCGAGCCGCTGCGGGGGGAGATCGTGACCATCCGGACCCTCTATACACGCTCCGACGGGCGCATCTACACGCTCCACGCGGACCGAATGCGATTCGTCGACGCCAAGGACCCGCACAACATCAATCGCATCGTGGACGTGAAGCCAGGGGACGCCGAGGCGGCGCTCAAGGCGCTGCAGCCGAAGGTGGGGGATCGCCTGCGGATCTCGACGCAGTTCCAGGGCATCGGAGAGGCGAGCGGCCTCGAGGACAAGGTCCCGGACTGGCCCTACGGCCGGTACATCGACTACCCCATCGGCGTCCATCTCCTCACGTCGGTCGAGCGGGCAGCCCCGTAGCCGCACCGGCCGGGTCCGGCATACGCAGCAGCGCGCCCCGGGGGGGCGCCGGGGCGCGCTGCCGTTCGGGGCGCAAGGCGGATGGTGCCCGCCCGCGGCTCGAAGCGGTTCCGACGAGACGCTACTCGGAACGCAGAGCCGACGCCGGATCGACCCTCGAAGCGCGCCGTGCCGGGAGCCAGCTCGCCAGCAGCGTGACGCACGCTAGCACCGCGACCACCCCGCCGAACACCGCCGCGTCCGTGGCGCTCACCCCGAAGAGCAGGCTGGCCAGCAGCCGCGACAGCCCCGCCGCGCCCACGACACCCAGCGCCATCCCCGCCGCCGCGGGAGCGAGCCCCTGCGCCACCACCAGCCGCACCACGCGGTCCCGCTCCGCGCCCAGCGCCATGCGGATGCCGATCTCGCGCGTCCGCTGCGCCACCGAGTAGCTCAGCACTCCGTGCACGCCCACGGTCGCCAGCACCAGCGCCAGCGCCGCGAACAGCCCGGTCAGCAGCGTGGTGAAGCGCTCCTGGCCCACGGACCGGGCGAAGGTCCGCTCCAGCGGCTCCACCCCGAACACGGCGAGCCCGGGGTCCAGCTCCCGGACCGCCGCCCGCACCGGGTTGGCCAGCGCCATGGGGTCGCCGCGGACGCGGAGCAGCACGGTGCCGCCCCCCGTGGGGGCCTGCGCCAGCGGCAGGTAGAGCGCCGGGGGCGCCGACTCGCGCGCGCCGTGGAACCTCTCGTTCTCCACCACCCCCACGACGGTGCGGTCCGCGCCCCACAGCGACACCCGCTGCCCGATGGGGTCCTGCCGCGGGAAGAAGCGGCGCACCGCGGCCTCGTTGACCACGGCCACCGGCGGGGCGTCCGTGCGGTCCTCCGCGCCGGGGAGCCGCCCGCGCAGCAGCGAGACGCCCAGCGTGCCGAAGTACTCCGGCGCCACCTGGCGCACCGGGATCTCCGGCCAGTCCTCCGCCTCCGCCTCGCGCCCGACCACCGCCCACGAGTTGGTGTAGCCGGCGCTGAGCGGGTGCACCCCGGCCAGGGTGGCCGACTCCACGCCCGGGAGCGACCGGACGCGCTCCAGCAGGCCGTCGTTGAAGCGGTGGGTCTCGCGCCAGTCCGGCCAGCGGGCGTAGTCGCGGGGGTAGCGATCCTCCGGGAGCTGGTACTCGGCCTTGAGCACGGACGCGGCCGCGAAGCCGGTGTCCACCCGCAGCAGCCGCCAGAAGCTCTTCACCAGCAGGCCGGCGCCCACCAGCAGCATCACCGCCATTGCAACCTCGGCGGCCACCAGGCACGAGCGCAGGCGGGCCCGCCCGCGGCCGGCGGTGCCGCCGCGCCCCGCCTCGCCGCGGAGCGAAGTCTGCAGGTCGGCGCGGCGGGCCTGCGCCAGCGGGAGCATGCCGAAGGCGACGCCCACCGCCACCGACACCAGCAGCGCCACCGCAAGCGTGCGGCCGTCGATGCTCACCTCGTCCAGCCGCGCCACGTCCGGCGGGGCGAGGCCCTTGAGCGCGCGCAGCCCCGCGTGGGCGAGCAGCACGCCCGCGCCGGCGCCCAGCAGGGTGAGCACGAGGCTCTCCACCAGGAACAGCCGGGCCAGGCGGCGCCGCCCGGCGCCCAGCGCGCTGCGCACGGCGACCTCCCGGGCGCGCACGGCGCCGCGCGCCAGCAGCAGGTTGGCGACGTTGGCGCAGGCGATGAGGAGCACCAGCCCCACCACGCCCAGCAGCACCAGCAGCGGCGGCCGCACCGGCCCGAACACCACCTCCCGCAGCGGCTCCACGTGGACCCCCCGCCCCGCGTTCACGGGGTAGGCCGCCTCCAGCCGCGCCGCGACCTCCGCCATCTCCTGCTGCGCCGCCGCGGGGGTGGCCCCGTCCGCCAGCCGTCCCAGCACGAACGCGGGGTGGGTGTCGCGGTCCTCCGGCGTGCTGCTCGGCTGCAGGGGGAGCCACACGTCCACCTCCACCCGGTCGCCGCGGTCCGCGAACGACCCGCCGTACGCCGCCGACGAGAGCACCTGGAGCACGCCGAAGTCGGTCCCGGCGGGGAGCACGCCGACCACGGTGTGCGGCCGGCCGTTCAGCCGGATGGCGCGGCCCAGCACGCCGGGGTCGCGCCCGAACTGCCGCTCCCACAGGCGCTCGCCGAGCATCGCCACCGCCGGGCCGCCGGGCTGGTCCTCCCGCTCCGTGAAGCCGCGGCCCAGCAGGGGCCGCACGCCCACGGTCCGCAGGAGGCCGTGGCTCACGGCCAGCGCAGCCAGCCGCGACGGGTCGCCCGCTTCGGGCAAGTGGTTCGCCTCCAGCGGGATGAAGGCGGACAGGTCGCGGACGCGCGTGCCCTGCTCGCGGAAGTCCAGGAAGTCGGGGACCGAGGCGGGCTCGCGCGTGGTGCCGCTGTTGCGGTCCGTCTCCCAGAGCACCACCAGCCGGTCCGCGTCGCGGAAGGGCAGGGGCCGCAGCAGCACGCCGTCCACCACGCTGAAGATGGCCGCGTTCGCGCCGATCCCCAGGGCCAGCGTCAGCACGGCCACCCCGGTGAAGCCCGGGCTCCTGCCCAGCGCGCGCAGGGCGTAGCGCAGGTCCTGGCGCACGCCCTCCGCCCACTCGCGCAGGCGCAGCCGGTCCTCGCGCCGCCGGGCGGCCCCGCGCAGCGCGCGCCGCGCATCGTCCGGCGGCCCGAACCGCCGGCGTGCCTCCTCGCGGGCCTCGGCGGGGGCGAGCCCCTCGCGCTCCAGCTGCTCGGCGCGCAGCTCCAGGTGCAGCCGGATCTCCTCCTCCAGCTCCGCCTCCCGCGGGCCGCGGCCCCGCGCGGGGAGCCGCAGCAGCCGGCGCACGCCCGGACGGATCACGGGGTCCCCGCCTGCGCCGGGTCCGGCGCGGCGGTGAGGATCCCGGCCACCGTCTCGGCGTAGCGGAGGAACTGCGCGGTCCCGGCCTGCAGGTGCTCGGTCCCGGCGCGGGTGATCCGGTAGTAGCGGGCGCGGCGCCGGTTCTCGGTCACGCCCCACTCGGCCGCGATCAGGCCGCGCTCCTCCATGCGGTAGAGCGCCTGGTACAGCGCGGAGTCGTTGATGTCCAGCGTGCGGCCGGAGCGCTCCTCCAGCCAGGTGGTGATCTCGAAGCCGTGCATGGGCGTCCAGCTCAGCGCTTTGAGCACCAGCACGTCCAGCGTTCCCTTCACCAGGGCGAGCTCGGTCATGTTCTCTCCAGAGTCTAGATACAGAGTCTGGAAGGAGTAATGCGGACCGGCCCGTCGCCCGTCAAGGCTTTCGTGCGCGGCGGGTGCGGGAACGGCTTCGAACTGCCGGTTCGGGCGTGCCCCCGGCTGCGCCGGGGTCGGGCTGCGGCTCCGTAGCGGACGAAACGACCGTCCGCAACGGAGTCGAGACCCGGCGGAAACTGCCCCGCCGGGTCTCGCCCCTCCGGGCCGGCATCCCTCACGCGGGTGTGGCGCTGGCGTCCGCGGCGACTGTGTTCCGCGGGAACCGGCGGCGGCGTCAGTCCGGGAGATCGTCGTTGAACAGGGCCTTGCCTACGAACAGCCCGACCACCGTGAGATATGCCAGCCCCCCGCCGTAGTTGAAGCCCACTCCGTCGAGCGGACCGTCGATCGCCTCCCACGCCAGCATCCCGGCCATGTACCCCCAGGTGATCACCACGCCGGTGACATAGTCGCTGATCCGCCCGAGGCGTTCGGTCAGGCCGCGCACCAGGCCGCCGGCCACCCCGCTCACCACGCCCGCTACAACCGCCACCGCGAGGATCTTCGGGATGACCACCAGCAGCTCCGGCCTTCCCCGGACCAGCGCACCGATGACGATCGCCGCCAGCGGGAGCAGCGCGGTCATCACGTTCAACGCGACGGCGAACAGGGACCACCGCAGCGGCCTGCCCGGGTCCGGGGGCGGCGGCAGGTGCTTGCGTGTCCACACGTAGCGCGCGTGGCAGACCCGGCACAGGTCCTCGTGCGCCAGGGCCCCCTTCACCGCGGCCTCCCCCTCTTCCGGGGAGGGCCAGCGGCGGAGGATCTTTCGCTTCTTCTCCAGGTCCTCCGGCCCGGAGCCGAGCGATTCCCACTCGTTGATCCACTTCCACTCGCGGCACTCCGGCACCCCGGCGCGCTTCAGCGCCTCCTCGCAGGCGGCCAGGTAGGCCAGCCGCCGGGCCTTGGCCTCGGGCACCGGGCGGGTGCCGGCCTCCCAGGCGAGCACCTCGGATTCGAGCACGCCCACGTATGCGCCGAAGATCGGCACGGCCACCCCCATCGTCGCGCGCGCCGCCCTGACGTCCGCCGCGCTCATGGCCGCCCCCGCGCGGCGCGGGAGCGCCTTCACCGGCACGCGGCGCCCAGCCGCGTCAGCCGCAGGTGGTCGAGCAGCGCGGTGTTCACGCGACCGTCCATGTTCTCGTCCAGCGGCGTGAAGGCGAGCGTCAGCACGTGCTCGCCCGGGGCGAGCTGCACGCGCGCCGGCGTGCTCCACCCCCAGTCCGTCCACGCCTCCACGCCGCGCTGCGGCATCACCAGCACGCCCGCCGGGCGGCCGTCCACCAGCAGCGTGCGGATGGCCGCCTTGGCCTCCGTGTTCACGGGGCCGCTGCCGTTGGCGTAGCGCACGTCCACCTCGTACGCGCCGCCGCACGCCACGCGCACCGGCACCTCCACCCGCGTGTTCGCCTCGCGTGTCAGGCGCACGTAGCCCGCGCCGGTGAAGCCCGCGTGCGCGCGCTCCAGGGGCGCGCCGCGCGGCCGGGCGACCGTCTCCGCGCCGGCGGGAACGACGCGCACCGGCTCGCTCAGGAACGACTCGGTGCCCGCCGAGTCCACCGCGGCCACCTGGTACTCGGCCACGGCGTCCGTGCGGCCCAGGGGCAGGCGGGTGCCGGCGGTCGTCGTGGACGGCCTGCCGTCGCGGCGGACGGCGTAGCGGGCGGCGCCCGGCACCGGCGCCCACGCCAGCGTGTCGCCGCGGAGCGTGGCGACCGGCGTCTCCGGGGCCCAGCGGTTCTCCACGACGTTGATGCGGCCCGCCGGCCAGCGGCCGTTCATCTCGATCTCCAGCGTGTGCTCGCCGGTGAGGTCCGCGGGGATCTCGGCGCGGGCGACGGGGCGGCCGTCCAGGCGCGCGGAGGCGACGCCGTCGCCGGAGCCGCGCACGGTCACGGTGAGGGTGGCGCCGCGGAAGCGCAGGCCGGCGAGCGTGCGCTCCCCGGCGTAGGCCGGCGGCACCACGGGGCGGAAGGCCAGGCGGTCGGGGAGGAAGCGCATCCCGAAGAGCACGCGGAAGTGCGTCGCCAGGTTCCCCGCGACGCTCCACAATTGGCGGTCGGAGTTGAGCACCGTGCCGTCGAAGTGGCCGGTCTCGGCCACCATGTTCTCCTTGTTGGTCAGGAAGAGCGCCGCCGGCCGGTACACGGAGGCCAGCCCGTGCTCCACGGCCGCGGTGTTCCCCGCCTCCGCCGCGGCCCAGGTCCAGAAGGCGCTCACGAAGGGCCAGAGCGCCCCGTTGTGGTAGCGCCGCATCCCCGGGATGTACGGCCAGAACGTCGGCGGGCCGAACTCCACCAGCGGCGTGCGGGCGACCACTTCGGCGGCGCGCTCCCGGTCCGCCACGCCGAGGACCACGGCCAGCGCCTCGCCCAGCGCGTCGGAGCGGGGCACCGGCGAGGGGAAGGCGCGGCCGTAGCGGAAGGCCGAGTAGTAGCCCGCCTCCGGCATCCACAGGTGCGTGTCCACGGCGGCGCGCAGCCGCTCCGCCGCGGCGGTCCAGCGCGCGTCCGGCTCGCCCAGCGCGCGGGCCATGTCGGCCAGGACGCGCAGGGTGCCGTAGTGGACCGCGTTGGTGCCCACGGCCTGCGAGCGGGCGATGTCGCGCGGCTCCATCCAGCGCGGGTAGCTCTGCTCCCTCCAGTCCATGAACGACGTCTCGCCCAGCGCCAGCCCGGTCTCCGGGTCCAGAACCGCGTGCAGGTCCGCCTCCGCCGAGCGGCGGATCACGTCGTGCGCCCGGCGCAGCCACCCGCGGTCTCCCGTCACCGCGTACAGTTCCCACGCGGCCAGCGCCCACGCCATGCGGTCGCTGGACACCGGCCACGAGCCGCCCGTGCCGGTGTCCTGGATGATCCGCCCCGCCGAGTCCACCTTCGCCTCCAGGCTGCGCCGCACCGCGTCCGGCGCCACCACGGCCAGCCCCAGGATCGACGCGAAGGCCACGTCGCGCGTCCACACGCCCGGCCACTTGGCGCCGGCCGAGAGCGCGCCGTCCTCCCTCACCAGCTGCGTCAATTCCTCCAGCGACATCCGGTAGAGCGCGTCCAGCAGCGGCTGCGGCGAGGCCAGACGTGGAAAGGCGGACAGCTCCGCCCGGCGCGCCCAGATCGCGCGGCCGTCGGCGGCGCGGGGGCGGGTGTACTGCGCCTCCACCGGGAGCACCAGGGTGTAGATGCCGTCTCCGTCCGGGTCGGTGAGCTGCGCGGGGGAGCCGGGGCGCAGTCCGTCCACCTCCCAGCGCAGCGGCTCCACGTCGCCGATGGCGTACACGGCCCGGAAGTCGGCGCGGCGGATGGGCGGGCCCTCGGGCGGGTCGTAGGCGCCCGTGCGCGCGAAGCTGCTCATCACCTCGCGCATGTCCAGCCGGATCGTCACCCGCGCGATCCCCTCCTCGCCCGTGGCGAACGCCTCCGGCGTGGGGACCACGGGCGGCTGCTCGCGCCCGAACACGTATAGCGGCGACGTGATCCGGCCGCCGGCGGGGCGGATGTACAGGGTGTGCTCGGTGCCGGGGCGGAACTCGTTGTCCGCCCCGTCGATGCTGAAGCGGAACCGCATCTCCCGCCCGGAGCGGGGATAGCTGGAAAGGAGGGTGTCGCGCGAGCGGGCGACCGCCTCGAACCGCCCCTGCCGCACCGAGCTGTCGGTGAGGACGAAGGAGGGCGAGCGGTACAGCACCGACTGCGCGGACGCCCCCGCCGCCGACCCCAGCAGGAGGGCGGCGAGGGCGGCGACCGGGGCGCCGAGCGAGGGGCTCATCTGCACGGGGGAGCGAGGGAGGCGCGGCGCCGTCACGACGGCACGGCGCCCAGCAGGGCGGCGACGGGGTCGGGGGCGGCCTCCGCCGCGGGCGCCAGGCCGGAGCGGACCGCGCCCCAGAGCGCGGTGCGCGGCTCCAGCACCAGGCGCACCGGGATGCGCGAGACCAGCGCGGTCATGGGGCCCTTGCGGCGGAAGGCGCACAGGAAGCCCGGGCCGCGCAGCAGCGCGGGGAGCCGCGGCGGGATGCCGCCGCCCACCAGCACGCCTCCGGTGGCCAGCACGCGGAGCGCCAGGTTGCCGGCCTCCGCGCCCAGGATGGCGGCGAAGAGCTCCAGCGCGCGGGCGCAGGCGGAGCCCGTGCCGGCGGCCGCGAGGCCGGCCTCCACGATCAGCGGCGTGGGGTCCGCGGCCGCGGCGATCCGCGCCGCCAGCCCGGCGTCCTCCGCCGCCCTCCCCGTGGTCGCCAGGAAGCGGTGCAGGTTGGCGATGCCGATCCCCGAGCACACCTGCTCGTAGCCGACGTGCCCCGTCTCCGCCTGGAGGAAGGCGAGCAGCTCGCGCTGCTCCGCGTCCGCCGGGGCGAAGTCGGTGTGGCCGCCCTCGGAGGGGAGCGCGGCGTACGCGCCGCCGTCGGGGACCAGGAACGCCTCGCCCAGCCCGGTCCCCGGGGCGATCACCGCAAGCAGCCCGGCGGGATCGGGCACCCCCTCCTGGAGGGTGAGCAGCTGCTCCGGGGCCAGGTGGGGGACCGCGAGCGCGGTGGCCTGCAGGTCGTTGAGCACCCGCACCCGGGCCAGCCCCAGCGCGCGGCGCAGCTCCTCCGGGTCCACCTCCCACCCCAGGTTGGGGAGCCGGGCGCGGCCGTCCACCACGGGCCCCGCCACGCTGAAGCAGGCGGCATCGACCGGCACCCCCGCCGAGCGCAGGAAGGGACCCGCCAGCTCCGCCAGCCCCGCGTACCTGCGGCTGGGGAGCGTGGTCTCCGCCACCACGCGCGGGCCGTCCGCTCCCGCCGCCACGACGGCGAGGTCCGCCTTGGTGCCGCCGATGTCGCCGGCGAGGAGGTACCGGGTCATGCGTCCGCCGCTGGTGTGGGCGCCGCCGCGCGGGAGCGTGCTCCGCGGGGGGATCGCGTGCAGGGAACGGCGCGCCGGGAGGCAGGGGAGAGCGGGGCGGCCGAATTTTGTAACGAATACCAACAATACCTGGCGTCGTCAAGAACGGCGCGCTCGGCGGGGATCCGCCGGCCGCGGCCCGGCCGCGCGGCGGGCGGGAGGGAAGCATTTGTTGGGGACTGTGTAAAAGTCTTGCGGCAGGCCGCGCGACGCGCGAAGCTTCACGGACCCGCTCCACCCCCGCGGCACCCTCACACCCGCCCATGCGAAAGATCAACACGCGGAGCTTCCACCTGGCGACGCGCTCCACCGCCCGGGAGGTCAACCGGCAGATCGTCCTCAACCTGGTGCGCGAGCACCAGCCCATCTCGCGCGCCGACCTGGCGCGGCGCATGGGCGTGGCGCGGGGCTCGGTCACGCCGCTGGTCAAGGAACTGCTCGCCGACGGGCTGATCTACGAGGGCTCCATCGCCGAGACCTCGCGCGGCCGCAAGCCCACGCTGCTGTACGTGCGCACCCGCGACCGCCTGGCGGTGGGGATCGACGTGCGCTTCAGCCGCACCTCCGTGATCCTCAGCGACTTCGGCGGGCGCGAGATCGCGGTGGAGACCTTCGCCACCCCCCTGGACCCGGCCGAGCTCACGGCCGAGCTGGGGCGCCGGGTGGTGCGCCTGGTGGAGACCCACGCCGACGCCGGGGAGTGCGAGGGGGTGGGGCTGGTGGTCCCCGGGATGGTGGACCGGCGCACCGCGGTGGTGCTCAACGCCCCCACCCTGGGGTGGAGGGACGTGGACCTGCGCGCCGCGCTCACCGCGGCGGTGGGGCTCCCCGTGTTCATCGACCGGGACGCGGCGGCGTGCGCCATGGCCCACATGTGGCTCAGCCAGGCCAGCGGCGACGGGGTGGACAACTTCGTGTACCTCACCGTGTCCGACGGCGTGGGCACCAGCGTGGTGGTCAACGGCGAGGTGCTGCGCGGCTACCGCAGCACCGCCGGCGAGTTCGGCCACGTGCCGCTCAGCCTGGACGGGCCGCAGTGCGCGTGCGGCGCCCGCGGCTGCCTGGAGGCGTACGCCTCCAACCGCGCCACCCTGGCCCGCTACCTGGGGCGCGACCTGTCCCCCCCCGCGGCCTCCGCGCAGCTGCGCGGCGAGGGGCTGGAGATCCCCGACCTGGTGGCCCGCGCCCGCTCCGGCGACGCGGCGGCGGCGGCGGCGCTGCGCGACACGGGGCGCTACCTGGGGGTGGGGATCGCCAACATCATCAACTCCATCAGCCCGGCGCGCATCGTGGTGGGCGGCGAGATCACCGCGGCGTGGGACCTGATCGAGCCCGCCGTGCAGGAGTCGCTGCGCGAGCGGACGCTGACCGCGGCCTCCGCCGCCACCCCGGTGGTGGTGGAGGCCGGCGACGCGTACCTGCGGCTGCGCGGGGCCTCGGCGCTGGTGGTGGCCCCGGTGTTCGTCGCGCCGCGCGTGGCCTGAGCGCCCGGTCCGAGCGCCGCCTCCGCGGCGGCTCTGTAGCATTCGGATGATCTGTTGACAAATCGTTGACAACGGGCCGGGCGGACATTAGCATGCGCCTCGACAGGCCGGTTCCGCCGCCGATCCGTGACACGGCCTCGACCTTCCCGTGCATCGGCCGGGCGGCGATTTAGTACCCCGATGGTCCGAACCGCCGCTTCCGGGCGGGTTTTGTTAGCACGCTCAACAATCGGCTCCGCCGTCGCCGGCTTCCTCCGACGGCTCCGCGCCATCCCTGCACCGGGCCCGCGGCGGGCAGGGACGACGTTCCACCACTCCCCACCCCACGGAGGGCAGTCGTATGACATTCCGTCGTTCATTGTTCACCGCGCTGCTCGCGTGCCTGCCATGGGCCGCGCAGGCGGCCGCGCAGACCCCTACCGGGAGCGTTGCGGGGCGGGTGGTGGCCGGGGGGACGCAGCAGCCCCTGTCGGGCGCCGTCGTCACCCTGGGCACCGGCGCGCGCGCGGTCACCGGCCCCGACGGACGCTACTCCATCGCCGGGGTGGCGCCGGGCGCGCAGCAGGTGACCGCCTCGCTGCTGGGCCACGGCTCCGAGACCCGCGCGGTCACGGTGACGGCCGGCCAGGTGGCCACCGCCGACTTCACGCTGCAGCAGTCCGCGCTGGCGCTGGAGGGGCTCACGGTGGCGATCGGCTACGGCGAGCAGGAGGCGCGCGACGTCACCGGCGCCGTCGCCACGGTCACGCCGGACGAGTTCAACACCGGGCGCGTGGTGAGCGCCGAGCAGCTGATCCAGTCCAAGGTGGCCGGCGTGCAGGTGATCGACACCGGCGAGCCGGGCGCGGGGATCAACCTGCGCATCCGCGGCGGCACCTCGGTCACCGGGAGCAGCGAGCCGCTGTACGTGGTGGACGGCGTGCCGCTCCCCGTGGGCGGCGGCCTCTCCGCCGGGCGCAACCCGCTCAACTTCCTGGCCCCCGAGGACATCGAGAGCATCACGGTGCTCAAGGACGCCTCGTCCACGGCCATCTACGGCTCGCGCGGCGCCAACGGCGTGGTCATCATCACCACCCGCTCCGGCGCGCGGCAGGGCCCCGCGGTGACGTACAGCGGCTCCGTGTCGACCTCCACGGTCACCCGCCGCCCCGACCTGCTCTCCGCCTCGGAGTTCCGCTCGGTGGTGCAGCAGCGCGCCCCCGAGAAGGCGGCGCTCCTCGGCGACGCCGACACCGACTGGTACGACGCGGTGCTCCGCGACGGCACCGGCCAGGAGCACAACGCCAGCGTGTCCGGCGCGGGCGAGAACATGAACTACCGCCTGTCGCTGGGCTACCTGGACCAGCAGGGCGTGGTGCAGGGCACCGGGCTGGAGCGCATCACCGCGGCGCTCAGCTACAACCACGTGCTCTTCGACGACCGGCTCAGCGTGCGCGCCAACGTGCGCGGCGCCCGCACCGACGACCAGTTCACCCCGGGCGGCGTGCTGGGCGACGCGGCGCGCTTCGCGCCCACCCAGCCGGTGCAGGCGGGCTCCGGCTTCTTCGAGTGGTCGGCGTACCCGCTGGGCCCCAACAACCCGCTCGCCGCGCTGGCGCTGGCGCAGGAGGACGGGCGCACCTACCGCAGCATCGGCAGCATCGAGGCGCAGTACCAGCTCCCGTTCCTGAGCGGGCTGTCGGCCACCTCGCGGCTGGGCTACGACGTCGCCTCCTCCGAGCGGCGCACCTTCAACCCGACCATCCAGCAGTCGCAGGTGGAGAGCGGCAACCCCGGGTTCTTCAGCCGCTCCACCCCCACCGAGACCACCGGGCTGCTGGACGCGTTCCTGAACTACACCACCCGGTTCGACCGCTGGGACAGCGACGTCGAGGCCACGGCCGGCTACTCGTACGAGCAGTTCACCGGCGAGTCGCCGCTGATCGAGGCGCGCGGGCTGGGCACCGACCTGCTGGGCCCCAACGGGCTCCCCACGGCCCGCGAGTTCTCGTCCCGCATCGAGCGGGTGCGCGAGAGCCGCCTGGCGTCGTTCTTCGGCCGCGTCAACTACACCCTGCTCGACCGCTACCTCCTCACCCTGAGCGTGCGCCGCGACGGCTCGTCGCGCTTCGGGCCGGACAACCAGTGGGGCACCTTCCCGGCGGCCGCCGTGGGGTGGCGGGTGTCGCAGGAGCCGTTCATGCAGGACGTCGCCTGGCTCTCCGACCTGAAGCTGCGCGCCTCGTGGGGCGTCAACGGCAACCAGTCGTTCGACGACTACCTGTGGGTGTCGGCGTACCGCCCCGGCGACGCGCTCTCGCGGGTGCAGTTCGGCAACGAGTTCGTGGGCACCATCCGCCCCAGCGCGGTGGACCCGAACATCAAGTGGGAGGAGACCACCTCGTACAACCTGGGCCTGGACTACGGCCTGTTCGACGGCCGGGTCTCCGGCTCGCTGGAGTACTACTTCAAGGACACGGACGACCTGATCTTCCGCGTGCCGGTGGCGGCGGGGACCAACCTCTCCAACTTCGTCACCACCAACGTGGGCAGCGTCAGGAACCGGGGCTTCGAGCTGAGCCTGAACACGCAGGTGCTGGACGGCGGGCGGGAGGGCTTCAGCTGGGACGCCAGCTTCAACGCCTCCACCAACCGCAACGAGCTGCTGCGGATCAACTCGACCGGCGGGGGCTCGGAGCAGATCCTGGTGGGCGGCATCTCCGGCGGCGTGGGGAGCACCATCCAGGTGCTGCAGCCCGGGTACGCGGTCAACTCGTTCCTGGTGTACCGCCACATCCGCGACTCCGGCGGCCGGCCCATCTACGCCGACGTCAACGGGGTGGACCCGGTCACGGGCAAGCTGACCGGCAGGCCGGACGGCAACATCAACGAGAACGACCTGTACCGCGACATCAACGACGACGGCTTCATCAACCAGTCCGACCGCGCGCCCTACGAGAACCCGGCGCCCGACTGGATCCTGGGGCACACCTCGAACTTCGGGTTCCGCAGCGTGGACCTGAGCTTCACGCTGCGCGCGTACCTGGGGAACTACGTGTACAACAACGTGGCGTCCAACCGCGGCAACTTCCGCGAGCTGACCGCCACGGGCTCGCCCGAGAACCTGCACGCCTCGGCGCTCAAGTACGGGTTCGCCACGCCGCAGTACTTCTCGGACGTGTACGTGGAGGACGCCTCGTTCCTGCGCATGGACAACCTGACGCTGGGGTACACCCTCCCCTCGTTCCGCGGCATGCAGAACCTGCGCATCTTCGGGACGGTGCAGAACGTGTTCACGACGACCGGCTACAGCGGCGTGGACCCGTCCGCGGTGGTCGCCGCCACGCTGACCGCTCCGGTCGCACTGGGGATCGACAACAACATCTACCCCCGCTCCCGGACCTTCACGGCCGGCGTCAGCGTCGGCTTCTAACCAGCGGAGCACCATGCAATCCCGAGCCATCAAGACCATCGCCGCGGCCGCGCTCCTGCTCGCCGGACTGGGCGCCTGCACGGACATCACCACGGAGCCCAAGAGCACCATCACGGGCACCAACATCTTCAACGACACGGGCTCGTACCGGTCGTTCCTGGCAAAGCTGTACGCCGGGCTGGCGGTGAGCGGGCAGCAGGGCCCCTCGGGCGCCGGCGACATCGAGGGGATCGACGAGGGCTTCTCCCAGTACCTGCGCCTCATCTGGCAGATGCAGGAGCTGCCCACCGACGAGGCGATCATCGCCTGGCAGGACGCCGGCCTCCCGGAGCTGAACACGCAGCTGTGGTCGCCGTCCAACCCGTTCCTGGGGGCGATGTACTACCGCATCTTCTTCCAGGTGTCGCAGGCCAACGAGTTCCTGCGGGAGACCACCGACGAGAAGCTGCAGTCGCGCGGCGTCAGCGCCAGCCTGCGCGCCGACATCCAGCAGTACAGGGCCGAGGCCCGCTACCTCCGCGCCCTGAGCTACTGGCACGGCATCGACCTGTTCGGCAGCATCCCGCTGGTGCGGGAGACGGACCCCATCAACTCGGCGCCGCCGCGGCAGGCCACCCGCAAGGAATTGTTCGACTACGCGGTGGCCGAGCTGGTCGCCGTCCGCGACGCGCTCCCGGTGAGCCCGCAGTACGGCCGCGCCGGCCGCGCAGCCGCGGACATGCTGCTCGCCAAGCTGTACCTGAACGCGCAGGTGTACACGGGCGAGAACCGCTTCGCCGACGCCCGCACGGCCGCCGAGCGGGCGATCGCCGGCCCGTACCAGCTGGACGACCGCTACCGCGACATCTTCCTGGCCGACAACAACACCTCGCCGGAGATCATCTTCCCCATCACGCAGGACGGGACCAACACCCGCACCTTCGGGGGGATGACCTTCCTGGCCCACGCCTCGGTGGGCGGCAACGTGATGAACGCCGCCGACTACGGGCTGAACGGCGGGTGGTGGGGGCTGCGCGTTCGGCCGCAGCTGGTGGCGCTCTACCCCGCCGCCGGGCCCGCCAGCCCGGACCGGCGTTCGGCGTACTTCTTCGCCCAGGGGCAGTCGCTGCAGATCGGCAGCATCTCGGACTTCACCAACGGGTACGCGGCGCCCAAGTACCAGAACGTGACCTCGGCGGGCATGCCGGGCTCCAACTCCGAGTTCGTGGACATCGACTTCCCCATGTTCCGCCTCGCCGACGCGTACCTGATGTACGCCGAGGCGGTGCTGCGGGGCGGGGGCGGGAGCCGCGCGCAGGCGCTCACCTACGTCAACGCGCTCCGGCAGCGGGCGTACGGCAACGCGAGCGGCAACATCACCGATGCCCAGCTCACCCTGGACTTCATCCTGGCCGAGCGCGCCCGCGAGCTGATGTGGGAGGGGCACCGCCGCACCGACCTGATCCGCTTCGACCGGTTCACGGACAACGGCCTCTGGGCGTGGAAGGGGAACGTGCAGGCGGGGCGGACCACCGAGGCGTACCGGGACGTGTACCCGCTGCCGGCGTCGGAGCTGACCGCCAATCCCAATCTGACGCAGAACCAGGGGTACAACTGATCACGGAACGGCTTTGAACGGCGGGTTCGGGCGTGCCCCCGGCTGCGCCGGGGTCGGGCTTCGGCTCCGTAAGCGAGCAAACAACGCTCGCTAACGGAGTCGAGCCCCGGCGGAAACTGCCCCGCCGGGTCTCGCCCCTTCGGGCCGAAATCCCTCACGCGGGGTGGAGCGTGGGCCGGGCTCCGCCGGTGATGGTCTCAACTGCAGCTCCGCCGCTTCGTGGCGGGGCTGCAGGGCGTTGGGGGACCGGGTGCGCGCGGTGCGCGCGGAAACGACAGTGAAACGAGGAGAGCGTCGATGCGGGGGAGCTTGCGGAGGCTGGGCCTCGTGCTGGCGGCGCTGGCGGCCGGGGCGGGGCCGGCGGCGGGGCAGGGGGAGCTGCGGGTGGCGTCGCCGGACGGGCGCAACGAGGTCGTGGTGAGCACGCGCGAGGGCGGGCTCTTCTACGCCGTGCGGCGCAACGGCAAGAGCGTGCTCCTCCCGTCGCGGCTGGGCTTCGCCTTCCGCGGGGCGGACTCGCTGCATTCGGGGCTGCGCATCGCGGGCAGCTCGCGCGCGTCGCGGGACACCAGCTGGACGCAGCCGTGGGGGGAGGTGGCGCGGGTGCGGGACCGCCACAACGAGCTGCGGGTGCGGGTGGCGGAGGGCGGGGCGCGGGGGCGGCGCTTCGCGGTGGTGTTCAGGGCCTTCGACGACGGCGTGGGCTTCCGCTACGAGCTGGCGGACAGCGGGGGCTTCCACGACTTCGAGATGATGGAGGAGCTCACCGAGTTCGCGCTGGCCGACAACGCCCGCGCCTGGTGGATCCCGGCGAACAGGCCGGAGCCGGACCGGCAGGAGATCCTGTACTCGTCGTCGCCGGTGAGCCGGCTGGACACGGTGCACACCCCGCTCACCCTGCAGACCACCGACGGCACCCAGGTGGTCATCCACGAGGCCGACCTGGTGGACTACGCGGGGATGTACCTGGCGCGCACGCAGAACCGGGTGCTGCGCTCCACGCTGGCGCGCTGGGCGGACGGGGTCGCCGTGCGCGGGCGGGCGCCCTTCGTCACGCCCTGGCGCACCCTCCAGCTCGCCGACCGCCCGGAGGACCTCGCCCCCTCCACCCTCACCCTCAAGCTCAACCCGCCCAGCCGCATCGCGGACACGCGCTGGATCACGCCCATGAAGTACAACGGCGTGTGGTGGGGGATGCACATCAACACCGAGACGTGGGGCCAGGGGCCCAAGCACGGCGCGCGCACCGAGAACGTGAAGCGCTACATGGACTTCGCCGCGGCCAACGGGCTGGGTGGGACGCTGGTGGAGGGGTGGAACCTGGGGTGGGACGAGGACTGGTTCAACACCATGAAGGCCACCTTCTCGTTCACGCAGCCGTACCCGGACTTCGACCTCCCGGGGCTCGCCGCCTACGCGCGCGGCAAGGGGATGACGCTGATCGGCCACCACGAGACGGCCACCAAGATCGACAACTACGAGCGCCAGCTGGACTCGGCCATGGCGCTGTACGAGCGGGTCGGGGTGAAGGCGGTCAAGACCGGCTACGTGGGCGACAGGACCGAGCACGGCCACGCGCACCAGGGGCAGTTCATGGTGCGCCACCACCGGCGGGTGATCGAGACGGCGGCCCGGCACGGGATCATGGTCAACGTCCACGAGCCCATCAAGGACACCGGCGAGCGGCGCACCTGGCCGAACATGCTGTCGCGCGAGGGCGCGCGGGGGCAGGAGTACAACGCATGGGGCGGCGAAGGGGGGAACCCCCCGGAGCACGAGACCATCCTGTTCTTCACGCGGATGCTCTCCGGGCCCATGGACTTCACCCCGGGGATCTTCGACCTGCTGATCCAGCGCCCCACCGGCAGGCCCCGCGCGCCCGAGGAGGCCCGCCCGCGCACCACGCTGGCAAAGCAGCTGGCGCTGTACGTGGTGCTGTACTCGCCGCTGCAGATGGCGGCGGACCTGCCGGAGAACTACGCCGGGCAGCCGGCCTTCCAGTTCATCCGCGACGTGGCGGTGGACTGGGACACCACGCGCGTGGTCCGCGGCGAGATCGGCGACTACGTGGTGGTGGCCCGCAAGCAGCGCGGCGCCGACGCCTGGTTCGTGGGCGCGATCACCGATGAGGAGGCGCGCGGCCTGGACGTGCCGCTGTCGTTCCTCCCGCGCGGCCGCCGCTACGTGGCCGAGGTCTACGCCGACGGCCCCGGCGCCGACTGGCGCGACAACCCGCTCCCCGTCACGATCCGGCGGCAGGACGTGACCTCGGGGAGCACGCTCCGCATCGACATGGCGCCGGGCGGAGGGCAGGCCATCCGCATCCGCCCGGCGACCTGACCGGCCGCGCGAACCCCAGCAGAACCGACACCATGACGAGAACCCTGCTTTCCGCGGCCGCCGCCCTGGCCCTCGCCGCCTGCCAGCCGGCGCCCGCCGCGACGGCGCCGGCTCCGGCCGCCATGGCCGCCGCTTCCGCGCCGTCCGCCGCCCTCGACACCGCGTTCTTCCCGGCGTGGTCGCGCGACGCGGTGATCTACGAGATCAACGTGCGGCAGTACACGCCCGAGGGGACGCTCGCCGCGCTGGAGCGCCACCTGCCGCGGCTGGACAGCCTGGGCGTGGACATCCTCTGGCTGATGCCGGTGCAGCCCATCGGGGTGGAGGGGCGCAAGGGCGGGCTGGGGAGCTACTACTCCATCCGTGACTACACCGCGGTGAACCCGGAGCACGGCACCGAGGCGGACTTCCGGCGCTTCGTGGACGCCGCGCACGCCCGCGGCATGCGGGTGATCCTGGACTGGGTGGCGAACCACACCTCGCGCGACCACCCGTGGACGCGCCAGCACAAGCAGTGGTACACGCTGCGCCCCGACGGCACCATCTCCTTTCCGCTCAACCAGGACGGCACCGAGACCGACTGGACGGACGTGGCGGAGCTGAACTACGGCAACCGCGAGATGCGGCGCGCCATGATCGACGCCATGCGCTGGTGGGTGGAGCGCATGGACATCGACGGCTTCCGCATGGACGTGGCGTGGGGGATCCCGCTGGACTTCTGGGGCGAGGTGCACCGCGACCTGACCGCGGCGCGCCCCGACGTGTTCCTGCTGGCCGAGGCGGAGGACCCGGGGCTGCACGAGTTCTTCCACGCCACCTACGCCTGGGAGTACCACCACCTGCTGAACGAGGTGGCGCAGGGCAAGAAGCCCACCTCCGAGCTGGGGCGCTACTTCGCCAAGCAGGACCGCGTGTACGGACCCGCCGCCTACCGGCTGACCTTCACCAGCAACCACGACGAGAACAGCTGGCAGGGCACCGAGTTCGAGCGGATGGGCGCGAACCACCTCGCCGCCTTCGTCCTCAGCGCGACCATCGAGAACTCCATCCCCCTGCTCTACACCGGGCAGGAGGTGAGCATGAACAAGCGGCTGCGCTTCTTCGAAAAGGACACGGTGGACTGGAGCGGCGCCTCGCTCGCCCCCTTCTACACGAGCATGTTCGAGCTCAAGGCGAGCCAGCCCGCGCTCGCGAACGGGCCGTGGGGCGCCGGGCAGGTCCCGCTCGCCACCGACGGCGGCGACCGCGTCTATGCCTTCACGCGCACCCGCGGCGACAACACGGTGCTGGTGGCGGTCAACTTCGGGGACGCGCCGGCGGTCGTCGGCTACCGCGGGCTGGGGCAGCCGGGTGCGTTTACCGACTGGTTCAGCAAGGCCCGGGTGCCGCTCGCGGCCACGGGGAGCCTGGAGATCCCGGCGCACGGCTACCGTGTCCTGGTCCGCTGAGCCGGGCCGGCCGGTGACCGCCGCGCGAGTCCGGGCGCTGCTCGCCGCGGGCGCCCTGGCGCTGGCGTGCGCGGCCCCGGCGCGCGCCCAGGGCGACGCGCCCCGCCCGCACACCGCCTCCCCCTCGGTGTCGGTGCTGGACACGGCGTTCGCCATGCCGCAGCTGGGGCGGACCCGCCGGGTGTGGATCTACCTGCCGCCCGGCTACGCCGCCTCGCGGGCGCGCTACCCCGTCATCTACATGCAGGACGGGCAGAACGTGTTCGACGCGGCCACCAGCTACGCCGGCGAGTGGGGGGTGGACGAGGCGCTGGACAGCCTGCGCGCCGCCGGGGATCCCGGCGCCATCGTCGTCGCGGTGGACAACGGCCAGCAGCTGAGGATCGCCGAGTACTCGCCGTGGAAGCACCCGCAGCACGGCGGCGGCGAGGGCGACGCGTACGCGGACTTCCTGGCGCTGACGCTGAAGCCGTGGATCGACCGGCGCTTCAGGACCCGGCCGGACCGGGAGAGCACCGCGGTGATGGGCTCCAGCATGGGCGGGCTGATCTCGCTTCACGCCGCGCTCCGGCACCCGCGGACCTTCGGGCGGGTGGGCGTGTTCTCGCCCTCGCTCTGGTTCAGCCCGGCCGTGTACGCCGCCGCGAGCGGCGCCCGGCGGCTCCGGGAGCGTCCCCGCATCTACTTCGTGAGCGGCGGGCGCGAGGGGCCGCCGGAGGACCCGGGGATCGTGGTGCGCGACCAGCAGCGGATGGTGGACACGCTGGCGGCGGCCGGCTTCCGGGTGGGGAGCGACGTGCTCGCCGCCGCCCCGGCGGACGGCCAGCACTCGGAGTGGTTCTGGCGCCGCGAGTTCCCCGCCGCGTACCGCTGGCTCTTCGGCCGTTCCGACAACCGCAGAGGACAATGATGCGACACCCTGCACTCGCTGCGCTCCTTCTCGCGCTCGCCGCCTCCACGGCGGGGGCGCAGGCGACGCGCGCCCCCATCGCGCCCGCTCCCGCGCAGTGGACCCGCGGCGGCACCTGCTACGAGGTCTTCGTCCGCTCCTTCTTCGACAGCGACGGCGACGGGGTGGGCGACATCAAGGGGCTGATCAGCAAGCTCGACTACATCAACGACGGCACCCCGTCGTCGGACCGGGACCTGGGCGCGCGCTGCATCTGGCTGATGCCGGTGGCCGCCTCTCCCAGCTACCACGGCTACGACGTCACCGACTACTACCGGGTGAACCCGGAGTACGGCACCAACGAGGACTTCAAGCGCCTGGTGGCCGAGGCGCACCGGCGCGGCATCCACGTGCTGGTGGACATGGTGCTGAACCACTCGTCCGCCGAGCACCCCTACTTCCGCAGCGCCGCGCTCCGCGCCGACTCGCCGTACCGCGACTGGTACCTGTTCCTGCCGCAGCACCCCGGCGTCAAGAATCCCTGGGGATCGGACAACTGGCACAAGTCGCCGCTGGGGGAGGAGTTCTTCTTCGGGCTGTTCTGGAGCGGGATGCCGGACTTCAACACCGCGAGCCGCGCCGTCCGCGAGGAGCACAAGCGCATCGCCACCTTCTGGCTGCGGGAGATGGGGGTGGACGGCTTCCGGCTGGACGCCATCAAGCACCTGGCCGAGGAGGACAACGGCCGCCGGGTGGAGAACGTGCCGGCGACGCACGACTACCTGCGCGAGTACGCGGCGCACGTGCGCAGCGTCGCACCGGAGGCGTACACGGTGGGCGAGGTGTGGGACAGCGTGGGCGCGCTGCTGCCGTACTACCCGGACCAGCTGGACTCGCACTTCGCCTTCGAGGTCGCGGACGCGATCGTGAACGGGGTCAAGAACGGGAGCGCGAAGGGGCTGCTCGCGCCCTCGCTGCGGCTCCAGCAGGAGCTTCCCGCCAACCGCTACTCGCCCTTCCTGCGCAACCACGACCAGACGCGCACCCTGACCGCGCTGGGCGGCGGCATCGGCCGCGCGAAGGTGGCGGCCACGCTGCTGCTCACCCTGCCCGGGCTGCCGTTCGTGTACTACGGCGAGGAGATCGGGATGACGGGCGACAAGCCGGACCCGCGGCTGCGCACGCCCATGCAGTGGACCGGCGGCCCGGCCGGGGGCTTCACGCAGGGGACGGCGTGGGAGCCGCTGATGCCTGACTCGGCCACCGCCAACGTGGCGGCGCAGGAGGGTGACCGGAATTCGCTCCTCAACCTGCACCGCCGGCTGATCCACCTGCGCGCGGAGAACCCCGCGCTCGCCACGGGCGAGCTGGTGCCGCTCACGGCCGGCAGCGACGCGGTGGCGGCGTACCTGCGGCGCGAGGGCGGCCGGGCGGTGCTCGTCGTCGCCAACCTGGGCACGGCGCCGGCCTCGCGGGTGACGCTGTCCTCCGGGGACGGGGCGCTGCCGGCGGGGCGCTACACGGCGCGGAGCCTGCTGGGCGGCCCGGCCGGCGCGGCGCTGACGGTGGGGACGAACGGGCGCATCCAGGGCTACGTGCCGATGCGCACGCTGGGGCCGCTGGAGAGCCACGTGCTGGAGCTGAGCGGCGGCGGGAGGTGAGATCCGGGTGCGGACCGCCTTTCGCCGGTCCGCACCGCACAGGGGCTCCGGGAGGTGCCGGTGACGCGCGTGGTCCTCAGGCCGGTGAGCGAGCTGGCGCCGCAGGTGGAGCGCATCCTCGGCCGGGTGACGGCGCAGCTCGGGGCGCTGCTTCCCGGAGCCGAGGTTCACCACGTCGGGGCCACCGCGCTTCCCGGGGCGCTGACCAAGGGGGACGTGGACGTGCTGGTGCGGGTGGCGCCCTCGGGCTTCGGGGCGGCGGCGGAGGTGCTGGGGCGGCACTTCGCGGTGAAGCAGCCGGCCAACTGGACGGCGTCCTTCGCCAGCTTCGGCGACGACGACGGGCACGAGCTGCCGCTCGGCATCCAGCTCGTCGCGGAGGGCGGCGAGGAGGACTTCTTCCTGTACCTCCGCGACTACTTCCTGGCCCATCCCGACGCGCTCCGCGAGTACGACCGCCTCAAGGAGACGCACGCCCCCGGTGGAGCGGATGCGTACTGGAGGGCGAAGTGCGAGTTCCTCGGCGCGATCCTGACGGAGAGGGAGACGCGCCTCTCCACGTAACGCCTGCTGTGCTGCGCCGAGGTCGACGGAGGATACTGGAGAAGCCCGCGGTGCGAACGTCGCCCGCGGGCTTTTTTTGCGGCGGAACATGGAGACCCGCCGGAGGACATCGCAGCCGTTTACGTCATGGGTTTGAGCAGATAAGTTATAACTTCGCGTTGTAAGCTATAGCTTCCAAGAAAACTCCCATGCGTCCCGCGAGAACCACGCAGAGCGCGCTCCGAGCCCCGCTGAACGTGATCTTCGGCACCGAGGCCAACGTCCGGGTGCTGCGCGAGCTCGTGCTGGCCGGGGTGCCGCTTTCCCGTCCCGAGCTGGCAAGGCGAGGCGGCCTGTCGCTGCCTGGGGTCGCCGGAGCCCTTGAGAAGCTGGCCGCCGCGGGCCTGGTCGAGCACGTCGGCGTGGGTACGCGGCAGTCGGTGCAGCTCAGGGCGGGCCACCCGCTGGGCGCGATGCTGCAAGCCCTCTTTCAACAGGAGGCGGCCCGGCTTCCCGCGGTGATGGACGAGCTGCGGGCGCTGATGGATGGGATGGAGCCGCCTCCCCTCGCCGCATGGATCGAGGGACCGGTGGCGGAGGGTGTCGACCGTCCCGGCGAGCCGCTGGTCCTGGGATTCCTCGCGGCCGCGCGGGACGTGTCCCGGCTCGCCGCCGCGCTGCGCGGGGAGCTTGCCCGCGTCGAGCGCGACTACGACGTGACCGTGGAGGTGCGCGGCCGGACCCGGGCCGACCTGGCGACGCTGGACCCGGAGGACGAGCGGATGCTCCGCGGAGCCGTGGTCCTGCACGGGCTCTATCCGGCCTCGTACCTGGACACGCCGGGAGCGGAACGCGCCGCCGGGGTGCTTCGGCCGCCTTCCACGTCGCATGCCGGGCGCGACCTGCAGGCCCTGCTGAGCGCCGACTGGATCGCGCGGCGGCTGGACCGCGACCCGACCCTTCCGAGGCGGGCGCGCAGCTGGCTCGTGCACCGGCTGCACGCGGCGTCCGAACGGCAGGTGGAGGAGCTGAACGAGTGGATCCGTCTGCTGGACACGGCTTCCGTTCCGCGCCTCCAGTACGTCCTCCGCGACGCGGGGGAGCGATCCACCCGCCTGCGGCAGAGCAATCCCTTCCTCCCCGTCCTCACGGACGCCGAGCGGAGCTCGATGCGGGAGGAGGTGGGGCGGTGACGCGCGGGGAGCTGGAGCACGCCATCCGGGCGGCATGCGACGTGGCGGGCGAGGACGCGGTGATCGTCTTCGGGTCGCAGGCCATCGTCGGGCAGTACCCGGACGCCCCGGCCTCCCTCCGGCAGTCCATGGAGGCCGACATCGCTCCCCGATCGGGGGATCCGGCCGCCGCGGACCGGATCGACGGGAGCCTGGGGGAGGACTCCCTGTTTCACCGCGCCCACGGCTTCTACGTCCACGGGCTCACCATCGACGCCGCGACGCTGCCAGCCGGCTGGGAGCGCCGCACGGTCGCCGTCCGGAACGAGAGGACCAGCGGCCGGACCGGGCACTGCATCGAAGCCCACGACCTCGCGGCGAGCAAACTGGCCGCCTTTCGCGACAAGGACCGCGAGTTCGTCCGGACGCTGCTGGCCGAGAAGCTGGTGGCCGCCAACAAGCTCCGCCTGCGGGTGCAGCAGCTGGAGGGCCCCGGCGTGAACCGGGACCGGCTCGTCCGCTGGATCGAGCTCACCTGTGCGGAGCTGGCGAGTCGCTGAACAGGGTCCCAACCGGCGCTTCCGCGAAGCTGGTCCTGTCTCTCCGGCAGGATTATCTTGACCCGCCGTCCCTCCCGCTACCCCCGACGAGCGGACGATCGCATCCGTCTTACCCGGTGAGCCTCTTCGCGCGCCGCGCCCCGCGGCCGCCGGGAGGCCGCCGCCCCCGTGAATCCAGGAGTGCCCCGAGTGGATCCGAGACCAGCGGTCGAGCGGGCGCTGCCCGCGTTCTCGCAGGTGAGGCCGGGCGACTGGGCCGGCCTGCGCGCGGCGCTCGTGCGGGCGGGGCTGCCCGCGGGGCGCGCCTCCGAGGTGAGCGCGTTCATGCCCATCGCCTTCGGGCGGGCGCTGATGGACGGCATGGGCGTCACGTTCTCACCCGAGTACGGGGTCGCGGACGGGTCGGGGAGCACGCGCACGGTCGGGCGCCTCGCCGACCACCCGGTGTACGCGGCGGCGGAAGCCAAGGTGGCCGAGATGATGGAGAGCCAGGAGGACGGGGACGCGCTGGTGGGGGTTGCGCTGTGGAGCAGCGAGTTCAGCGCCGTGAACCAGGCGCTGAACGCGGGCTCCAACCCGGCCGACCTGGAGGCCGGCCCGCCCCTGCTCATCCCGGACGCCGACGGCGAAGCCCCGAGCCCGTCCGGCGCGAAGTCGGAGGCGTCCGGCCCGGCCTTCGCCGGACCCCCGGGCGTCGCATCGCCGCGCGCGCGGCCGGCGGACGGCAGGTCCGCGGGGAAGCCGTGGTGGCGCTTCTGGGGATGACGGGTCCTCGCATGGCCCCGTGGAGCCGGCTCTCACCCTGATCGCGGAGGAATCGGATGGATGCCGCAGCGGAGGAGATCGCCAGGGCCGTCGTCCGGCGCCTGGAGGACGCCTGGAACGCGGGGGACGGGGAGGCGTTCGGGGAGCCGTTCGCGGAGGACGCCGACTTCGTGGACTTCCGCGGGACCCACCACCGCGGCCGGCAGGCCATCGCGGCGGGGCACCGGGGAATCTTCGAAAGCGTCTACCGGGGCAGCCGGATCGCGTACGAGGTGCAGCAGGCGCGCTCCCTCCGCGAGGGCGTCATCCTGGTCCATTCCACCGCCGCGCTTTCCGCTCCGGCGGGGCCGCTCGCGGGCGAGCACCGCGCCACGCAGAGCCTGGTGCTGGTGAGCGACGGCGCCGCCTGGCAGATCGCCAGCTTCCACAACACGCTCGTCGCGCCGCTCCCGCGGCCCGGGACTCCACCCGCGACACAACCATGATCAAGCTCGCGATTCCCGTCCTGCACGTCTCCGGCTCCGCGGCGGCGGAGGAGTTCTACGGCCGGCTCGGCTTCCGCACCGCTTGGGCGTACCGCGTCGACGATGCGCTGCCGGATCCCTGCTACATGGGGGTGGAGCGCGACGGGGTGACGCTGCACGTGTCGTCGTTCCCCGGGGACGGCGTCGCGCGCGGCGTCGTGTACCTGCTCGTGGACGACGTGGACCGGCTGCACGAGGAGCTGGTCGGGCGGGGCGTTCCCATCGACCTCGCGCCGACGGACCAGGCGTGGGGCAACCGCGAGATGTACGTCAGGGACCCGGACGGCAACAGCGTCCGGTTCGGGCGGGAGGCGGCGGGCTGATTCCTCCTCCCCGTCCGCCGCGGCGGCGGATGGCTCGGAACGTACTCCTCCGGCTCTCCACTCTCCGGTATCGCGAACGATGACGATTCCCCAGCTCCGCGACACGCTGCGTCGGCGCGCCATCCGCATGCAGGTCGGTGGGTTCCGGCCCCCGGACTCACCGTCCGCCTCGTGGTTCGGGCGCGTCAACCTCGCGCTGCCCGGGGAGTCCTGGCCCACGATGGACGGCAGGGCGATGCACGCGCTCTGCCAGATCAACGCGACCGAGCTCCCCTTCCGCCCCGCGGGTCTGGAAGACGTGGAGCTCGTCACCGTCTTCGTCGGGCCGTCCGAGCTCCCGGACGAGACGCCCAACGGGGTGAGCTGGTGCCTTCGCGCCTATCCCCGGCTCAACGCGCTGGTCCCGCTCGCCGCCGCGGCGACGGGATCGCGGATCCGCGCCTTTCCCATGCGTCCCGAGGTGGTGGAGAACGACTTCCCGTGCATGGACGACGTCTCCATCCCGCTGCCCGCGGGCGTGGAGGACCGCTACGAGGAGCTGTTCCCGAACGCCGGAGGGGTCAAGCTGGGAGGCTGGCCCACGCTGGTGCAGGGCGAGGTCGACTGGGGGCGTCGCGCGAAGGCGGACGCGCCCCGATACGTGTTCCAGGTCGATTCGGTGGAGAAAGCGGGATGGAGCTGGGGAGACCGGGGAGTCGGCTACTTCGGCAGGGGCACCGCGCCGGGACGGACGGCGGAGTGGGCGCTGAGCTGGCAGTGCTATTGATCCGCCCGCATCCCCGGCCGGGCGAGCCGCGGCCCGTCGGCGCTCTCACGGTGCGGAAGCGGCCGGCGCCCGCCTCCGGTTGCTCTTTCGCGCGGCCGTCGGTGGCGTGACGCTCGGCCCGCGCTCCTGCGCCGCCAGCGCCAGCGCGACCCCGTTGGTCCAGCCGAACCCGTCCTGCGTCGGGTATTCGCCGCCACCCGCCTTCCGGGCGGGATCCACCACGTCGTACTTCTCCGTCATCTTTCCCGTCGCGCGGTAGGTGCGCCGCACCAGGGCGAGCCAGCGCGCGCGCGCCGTGTCCGCCAGGTCGGCGCGGCCGTAGCGGCGCACTCCCTCCATCGCCATCCACTGCAGCGGCGGCCACCCGTTGGGCGCGTCCCACTGCTGCCCCGAGGCGATCCCCGTCGTCACGAACCCGCCCGGCCGCAGGAAGTCGCGCTCCAGGCGGGCGGCCACGGCGCGCCCCTGCTCGGCGGTCGCGAGCCCGAAGTACAGCGGCGCCGCGGCCGCGAGCGTCGGCCGGTCGGCCACGCGCTCGCCGGTGCGCCAGCGCACGTCGTGGAAGAAGCCGCCCGCCGGGTCGTACGCGGCCGCGAGCAGCACGCGCCGCCGCTCCTCCGCCATGCGCTCGAAGCGCGCCGCCTCCTCCACGTCGTCCGGTCCGCCGCGGAACCGGCGCAGCGCGGCGATGGTGCGCTCGGCGTGATGGAGCAGGCTGTTCAGGTCCACCGGCGCCAGCTGGGTGGTCTCCAGCGTGCGCAGGTCGCGCGGGTCGCGCATCCAGCGGCTGGAAAAGTCCCAGCCGCTCTCCGCCGCCGCGCGGATCTCGCGATGGAGCGCCTCGCGCCGGTCCGCCGGGAGCGTCTGCGCGAGGGTGAAGTCCTCGCGGTACGACTCCGGCCGCGGCTCCGGGCGGTCGTCCCAGTAGCGGTTGAGCAGCCCGCCGTCCGGGAGGCGCACCACGCGGCGCGAGGCGCCGCCGGGCGGCACGCGCTCGGCGCCCTGCATCCAGAACGCGTGCTCCGCCTCCAGCGCGTCCAGCCAGCGGAGCGCCTGCGCCGTGTCCGCGGCGCGCGCGTAGAGCCCCACCATGGCCGCCAGGAACGGCGGCTGGCTGCGGCTCAGGTAGTAGGTGCGGTTGCCGTTGGGGACGTGGCCGACGGTGCGGACCAGGTGGGCGAAGTTGTCCAGCATGCCGCGCACGAGCTCCGTGCGTCCGCTCTCCACCAGCCCCAGCATGGTGAAGTACGAGTCCCAGTAGTAGACCTCGCGGAAGCGCCCGCCCGGCACCACGTACGGCCCCGGGAGCGGAACCAGCGACGAGCGCGGGTCGGCGGGGTCGGACGGGCGGGTGAGCGCGGGCCAGAGCGCGCGGACGTGCGCCTCCATGGAGCGCGAGGTGTCCGCGCGGAAGCCCTCGCCCGCGGGGCGGGGGACTTCGAACCAGCGCTCCACGAAGGCGCGCAGCCGGAAGCCGGGCGCGCCCCGCTCGGCGGCGTAGCGGGCGGCGATCCGCGCCGGCGCGTCCAGCGCGCGCGCGTCCACGAACGTCTTGCCGTCCTCGAACAGCCGCGCCGTCTGCACGTCGTGGAAGAGCGGCCCCAGGTCGCGCGACGGGTCGTAGCGCGCCGGTGCCGAGGCGATGGAGGGCTGCGCAGTCGGGACCGGAGCGGCGGCCGGCGCCGTGCCGCACCCGCCCGCCAGGGCGAGCGCCACGGCGAGGCCGGCCACGCGGTGCAGCCTGCTCGTCGGCATCCTGGATCTCACTTCGGGCCCCCGGGGAGCGGCGTCGCGGACAAGGAAACGCGGGACGGGAGGCGGACCGCATCCTCCGTTCCCGCGTCTCCAACCCCTGCCGGGCCGCGGCGGGCTCAGGCGGCGGGCGGCGTCACAGCGCGCCGATCACCCACTTGACCAGGTCCGTGTTGATGTCGATCACGCCGTTGATCAGGTCGTCCAGCACCCGGGTGGTGAGCAGGTTCTGGGGGCTGGCGGCGACGATCACCTTGCCATCGTTTACCGCGAAGCCCACGTAGATGGGGTCGGGGTCCTGCTCGGTGGGGATCTGCTGCGATACGTTCTGCGGCGGCTGCCCCTCGATGCTGAAGGTCAGGAGCGAGTAGTCGGGCCGCGCAAAGGTGTAGAACTTGGTGGTGTTCACGTTCAGGTAGCCGGTCTTGGTGACCTGCTGGCCGTTCACGGGCACCTGGAGGGTGTACGTGAGCGTCACGTACGGCGGCGTCCCCCCGCCGACCAGCCCCTGCGTCTGGATCATCGACGAGCCGATGTATCCCGGCTTCGCCTGCGTGCCGGTGACCGAGAACGGAGCCGCGTGGCTGAAGTACGTGTACCAGGTGCCGTCCCGGGGCGTGTTCACCGCGGTGACCGTGAAGACCCCGCCGTCCGGCAGGCTGGTGAGGTAGAGCTCCTGGGTGACCTTTCCGACCGACATTCCGCCCTCCGGGTGTGTGTTCGCGAGGATTGCCCGGCGGAAGTCTCGGCAGGGGCCCGGCGGAGGATTAGCGCCGAAGCGCGTCGCGAAAAAGCGAGGACGCGGAGCCTGCTTCGCTCCGCGTCCTCGCCGTTCCGGTCACCAGCCCGCGTTCTCCGGGCGATCCCTACCGGCGCGGCTCCTCGTCCACCAGCCCGGTGCTGGGAACCGGCTGCACCGAGCCCTGCGCCGTCAGCAGCCCGTGCTCGTCCGCGTCGATCACGGCGGCCTCCGGCACGTCGCGGTCGCCCTCGTCGTGCACCAGCAGGACGCACGCGGCGGCGATCAGCAGGCAGACGCCGCCCGTCATCACCATGTACAGCGAGGCGTCCGGGTTGTCCTGCCCGAACACGGAGCGGATGATGGGGCCGAAGGTGAGCGCCGCCAGGATCTCCGGGATGACGATGAAGAAGTTGAAGATCCCCATGTACACGCCCATCCGGCGCGCCGGCAGGGCGCCCGCCAGGATGGCGAACGGCATGGACAGGATGGACGCCCACGCGATCCCCACGCCCACCATGGTGAGCCACAGCACGTAGCGGTCGTGGATGAAGTACACGCTCAGCAGCCCCGCGGCGCCGCACGCCAGGGCGAGGGCGTGCGTGGCCTTGCGGCTGGTGGCCGCGGCCAGCCTGGGGAGCGCGAACGCCACCGCGAAGCAGGTGACCGAGTAGACGGCGAAGGTGAGCCCGCCCCACTCGATGCCGCGCGCGTACGCCTCCGAGCCCGGGTCGGTGGCGCCGAACACGTGGCGCGCCACCGTGGGGACGAAGAACATCCACATACAGAACAGCCCCAGCCAGGTGAAGAACTGCACCACGGCCAGCTGCTTCATGGTGCGGGGCATCTGGCCCATGGCGCTGCCGATCTCCGCGAAGACGGCCCCCACCCCGCGCCGCTCCCGCCGCTCGCGCTCGAAGGCCGCCATGTCCTCGGGCGGGGACTCGCGGGTGGTGACCACCGTCCACAGCACCGCAAGGAAGAAGACCGCCGCGCCCACCTGGAACGAGTACTTCACGCTGAGCGGGATGCCGCTCTCGGTGCTCCCCGTCACCCCCATCCAGTTGAACAGGAAGGGGAGCGCGTTGGCCAGGCTGGCGCCCACGCCGATGAAGAACGACTGCATTACGAAGCCGGCGGTGCGCTGGCCGGCGTTCAGCTTGTCCGCGACGAAGGCGCGGAACGGCTCCATGCTGATGTTGATGGAGGCGTCCAGGATCCAGAGCAGCCCCGCCGCCATCCACAGGGCGCTGGAGGTGGGCATGAAGAAGAGCGCGATGGAGGCCAGGACGGCGCCGGTGAGGAAGTACGGCCGCCGCCGCCCCAGCCGGCCCCAGGTGCGGTCGCTGAGCGCCCCCACGATGGGCTGCACCAGCAGCCCGGTGACCGGCGCCGCCAGCCAGAGCAGCGGCACCTCGTCCGGGCGCGCCCCCAGCCGCTCGTACACGGCGGACATGTTGGCGAGCTGCAGCCCCCAGCCGAACTGGATGCCGAGGAAGCCGAAGCTCATGTTGAACATCTCGCGGAAGTTGAGGCGCGGTTTCTCCATCGCGAGCTTTCTCCGGGGGTGTGGGCGGGCGGGGCAGTGGGGACGCGGATGATTTGTCGGGTTGCCCGACAATATCATATAGGCACGCACGAGCCCGCCCGGCAAGGGGCGTGCGGCTCGCCCCGCCCCCTCCTGCGTAGAATTCGTCAACAGTCGTGACGAAATCGGATCGCGTGGCCGCCCGCACCCGCCGGGAGGCGGCGCCGAACTTGCGCGCAGCGGCGCGGACCGCTGCCGGAGGAGAGCCGATGAGGAGCGAGCGCGAAAAGATGCTGGCGGGGGAGATGTACGACCCCGGGGACCCCGAGCTGGTCGCCGCCCGAGAGCGCGCGCGGGAGCTGTGCGGGGCGCTGAACGCCACGCGCGAGGCGGAGCAGGAGGAGCGCCGGGCCCTGCTGCGCGAGCTGTTCGGCGCGGGCGGCGACACGGTCCTGATGCAGCCGCCCTTCTTCTGCGACTACGGCGCCCACGTGGAGCTGGGGGAGCGGGTGTTCTTCAACTTCAACTGCGTGGTGCTGGACGTGTGCCCGGTGCGGATCGGCAGCCACACGCTCTTCGGCCCGGCCGTGCAGATCTACACGGCGCTGCACCCGTGGGACGCGGAGCGGCGGCGGCGCGAGGAGTTCGGGGCGCCGGTGGAGATCGGGTCGGACGTGTGGGTGGGCGGCGGGGCGATCGTCCTGCCGGGCGTGACCATCGGGTCGCGCGCCGTGATCGGCGCGGGGAGCGTGGTCACGCGCAGCATTCCGGAGGGCGTGTTCGCGGCGGGGAACCCGTGCCGGGTGATCCGCGAGATCCCCTCGTGACGGCGGACGCGGAGGCGGAGGGCCGGTGAACCATCGCGAAGCGCTCGCCCTGCTGCGCGCGGCGGTCCCCGCGGCGGACGGCGAGACCTGGGCGGACCTGGGGGCGGGCGGCGGTGTGTTCACCCGCGCGCTGGCCGTGCTGGTGGGCCCCGGGGGCCGCGTCCACGCGGTGGACGCCGACGCGGGCGCGGTGCGCGCCCTGCGGGCCCTCGCCGCGGCGGGGCAGGGCGGCGCCGCGATCGCCGTGCACCACGCGGACGTCACGCGCCCGCTGCCGCTCCCGCTGCTGGACGGCGTGCTGCTGGCCAACGTGCTGCACTTCGTGCCCGACGCGGAGACGACCCTGCCGCGGATCGCGGCGGGGCTGCGCCCCGGCGGCAGGCTGGTGCTGGTGGAGTACGAGGGACGGCGGCCGGGCCCGTGGGTGCCCCACCCGGTGTCCGCCGCGCGCTTCGCGGAGCTCGCCGCCGCGGCCGGGCTGTCCCCTCCGCGCGTGGCGGCGACGCGCCCCTCCGCGTACGGCGGCGAGCTGTACGTGGCGGTGGCGCTGCGGGAGGAGTAGCGCCGGACGCCGGAGCGGCGGGTCAGGAGCCGTGGGCGCGGAGCAGGGCGTCGCGGGTGGCGTCGTCGGGGACGCCGGTGGTCTCCAGGCCGTGGTCCAGCTGGAAGCGCTGCACGGCGTGCAGCGTCGCCAGCGTGAAGGCGCCGTCCGGCTCGCCCGGGTGGTAGCCCAGGTTGCGGAGGCGGCCCTGCAGCCCGGTGGTCTCGGTGACCGGGTCCATGTGGCGGGGGAGGAGGTCGAAGGAGAGCGCCAGCCCGTCCGGGTCCACCACCAGCACGGCCTCGCGGGCGTCGGGCATCACCTTCACCGTCACCTCGCCGTCCGCGCCGGTGCGCCCCTCCTGCACGGCGCCGTCCACCCGCAGCCGGTAGGGGAGGTCGGCCAGCGGCCTGCCCGCCACCGCCAGCAGCACGGTGATCCCCGAGGGCACGCCGCGGCGCCGGAAGGTGTGCCGGGTCGTGGTGGCGCAGCTCACCTCCTTGGGCCGCGGCGCGGGGACGAACAGCCGGTCGCCGGGGAGGAGCGTGTGCGGGCTCCCGCGCGACTCGCGCAGCTCCCGGTTCTCCGGGTGGTCCCACAGCGTCTCCACCACGTGGCCGTGCCGGTAGGCCACGCTCTCGGCCGACTCGCCCTGGGCCACCTCCACCCACGTCCCGTCCGCCACGTCACACCTTGGTGATGCGGGGGGGCCACTGCTTGGCGCTCTTCATCTGGGCCGCGACCGTTTCGGAAGGCTCTTCGCCGCCGTCCAGCACGTCGATCAGGTTGCTGGCGTCGTCGCGGAGCTGCACCGCGCGCTTGACGCGCTTCTGCGTGTCGGCGCCGCAGTTCTTGTACGCCTCCACGATGCCGAACGCGTCCTCGTACAGGTCCATCAGCGAGGCGATGAACACCTCCAGCGGCGCCTCGACCTCCCGGATCTGCCGGACCAGGGCGTCCTCCTCGCCGCTCAGCTTCTTCAGCTCCTTTTCCAGCTTGCCCGCCTCCCCGGTGAGCGCCTGGGCCAGGGACGCATACTCCTTCTCGATCTCCCGCTCCGCGTCCAGCAGCTCCTTCCACCCCTGCACGTCCTGGCGCGGAAACAGGTCGTTGATCGCCACCTGGTGCTCGCGCAGGAGCGTTCCGAACTGCGTCCTCCGGTTGGGCTGGTCGAGACCGCTCCAGGCGAGCAGCCGCTGTGCCGCCACCGCCCGGGCCTCCATCGCCCGGATCTCCGCCAGCCTGTCCTCCCGCTTCTCGATCTGCTCGCGGAGCTTCTTCACTCGCGCCCGGACCTTTCCCAGCTCCTTCTGGGTCGCCTCGATCTTCTTGTTGGTCAGCTTGCTCCTCAGGCGCTTGACCTCGTCCTGGTAGCGCTTGAGGAGCGCGTTGTACTGCCGGTCCAGGTCCGAGGTGTCGGGCTCGGCCTCGGCCAGGGTCGGCGTGGCGTTCTCCGCGCGCAGCTTCTCGGCGAGCTGGAGCTGCGCCTCCAGGCGCAGGTCCATGCGGGTGTTGACGCGGATCTGGTTGGGGAGCTGGTGGTTGATGGGGATCTGCGGCACCAGCAGGTTCAGCTCCGCGTTCCAGGTCTCGATCGCGTCCTGCGCCAGCGCCGAGAACTCGGCGGAAGGGAGCACGGCCCGCTTCAGCGCCTCCACCGCGTCGGAGCCGGCTCCGGGAGCCCGGAACTGGAAGCTGAGGATGTTTGCCGGCTCGGTCAGGTCGGGCTGTACGCCGCCGGAGTGGGCCGCCAGCACGAACAGCCCCCGCAGCCGCAGCAGGTGGTTGGCGCGCGCCTCCACCAGCCGCCGCCGGTTGAGCCCCACCAGCTCGATGGTGCGCGCGGCGCGGGTGAGGTGCACCCTGTACGGGTCGTTGGGGGCCTCGCGCGGATACGCCCTGGCGTCGGCGGGGTTGAAGCGGATCACCACGCGCGGCGACGGCGTGGCGGTCGACCTGGGGTCCAGCAGGTACGGGAGCTCGGCCACGTCGCGGTCGTGGCGCAGGCGCGGGAAGTCCTCGCCGACGCCGGTCACCGCCCCGGGCACCACGTCGAAGAAGTTCCCCTTGTAGCGCTGGTTGCACTGCTTGCAGCTCAGGAACAGGTTGTCCCACGTCTGCGAGAGCCAGAAGTAGCCGGGGTGGTCCACCACCTTCTCCTCGTCCGACTGCTCGTCGTGGTTCACCACCGTGACCTCGGCCTTGGGCCGGAAGTGCTCCACGTCGCCCACGTCGCCGTCCATGATGAAGCACTCGCAGAACACGCACTTGCCGTGGTGCTCCTCGATGAGCTGGCGCTTGACCGTGGGGTCCGAGTAGAAGCTGTAGTGGGTGAACAGCTCGCTCAGGTAGCCGGCGAACGCCTTGCCGTTCTTCTTGACGTTCTTTGTCAGCTTGGTCTTGTACTTGGAGTCGCAGTCGCCGGTGAGCGCGAACTTCCTGGCGGCGTCCTGGAACCTGGCGCCGTCGCCGGTGAGGACGGCCGGAGGGGCGCCCTTGTGGATGGGGATCATGGTGCGCCTGGCCGCGGGTGGGCCGGTCCGGGGGAGGGGAGACGTGGTGGGGGCAGCCGGGGAGCGCCGGCCCGCTCGGGCCGACGCCGGGCCGCGGGCCGGTCAGGGCGCGGTGGACACGTAGATCACCCCCTGCCCGTGGCCGAGCCCCCAGCGGGCGCTGGCGCTCACCCCGTCGTAGTAGCGGATGAACTTGATCTGCTGGGTGGAGATGCCGCGCAGCGAGTCCACCCCGCCGTACTGGTTGTCGTCCAGGTACACCTGCACCTGCGTGGGCGAGTTGAAGCTGTCGGTCCCCTTGGTCAGCAGCCAGTTGGAGCGGAGCGCGCGCACCGCCTCCAGCGCGTTGCTGTGGCCGGTCTCCAGGAGCTGCTCGCGGGTGAGGACGTTGCGGTCCGCGCGCGTCCTGGAGGCGCCGGGCGCGTCCGTGGCGCCCGCGGCGGCGCCCCCGCCGGCGCAGGCGGCGGAGAGCCCGAGCAGGACGGCGAGGCCGGCGGGCGGGAATCGCATGGGCGGGTCGGCGGTGCGGGTGGAGGGCGGCGCGGCGCTGGCTCTCCCCTCAAGATAATCGCCCGCGGCGGCGGGGCTACCTCCAGCGGGCGGCGAGCGGCGCGAGCATGCGGGCGGCCAGGAGCAGCGCGGCGATCCAGACGAGCACGATCACCACGGCCGCGGCCCGGCTGCGCGGCCGGGGGGCGGTGTCCTCGCGGGCCCGCGCCAGGCACTCCTCCCACACGTCGGGCGGGACCAGGCGGCGCGCCAGCAGGAAGCCGAGCGGGAGGAGCAGCAGGTCGTCCAGCAGGCCCAGGACGGGGATGGGGTCGGGGATCAGGTCGATGGGGCTGAAGGCGTAGGCCACCACCAGCCCGGCCACCGCCCTGGCGTACCAGGGCGTGCGCGGGTGGCGGGCCGCCAGGTACAGCGCGCCGGCGTGGGTCTTGAGCTCGCGGGCACGCGCCTTCCACCGGCCGACGAATCCGCCCGTCTCCATGGGGTCACTCGCGCGGCGACGCGAACAGGATGCGCAGGGCGCGCACCAGCCCGATCAGCAGGCCCAGCCCGCCGCCCACCATCGCCCCGAAGGCGCCCGTCCAGAACACCTGGGGGTCCAGCTCCTGGAGCGTGCTCCCGGTGGTGGACATCCCGTACACCACCCCCAGCACGGCGCCGATGATCCCCCAGCCCAGCACCGCGCGGACCACGGCGAAGAAGCCCATGAGCAGCCGCCAGGCGAGGCTCGCCCCGCCGGCCGCGATGCCGGGGAGGTGGCGGGCCACCTCGTCCCGCAGCACGGGGCCGGGCGGCGGCCCGGCCTCCACCGGGCGCCTGGCGCGGCGGCGCGGCGGCGGCGCCTCCTCGAACCGGATGTCCGCCGGCGGGGGCCGGCGCGGCGGCAGCTCCTCGAACGGCGCGTCCACGGGTGGACGGGCCCGCGGGCGCTCGCGCTCGCGCGGGCGCGGCGCCTCGCGCGAGGGCGGGGCCGTCCGCGTGGACGGCGGGGGCGATTCGGGGCGGGGCGGGGGAGGGGCGGCCGCCTCGCGCGCGCAGAGCGGGCACGTCCGGTCCGGCAGCCACCCGGCTTCCGCCTCGTGGCGGGTGCACCAGAACCCCAGGTCGCCGCCGCAGGCCTCGCACGGGCCCGCGTGGGACAGGGAGTGCTCCGTCCCGCAGACGGTGCAGCGCTCGACGACGCGGCTCAACCGCCGCCCTCCCCGCCGCCGGCGCCCGGCTCCGGGTACACCTCGCGGAGCAGCTCCGGCGGGATGAACAGCCGCCGCACCTCCGGCAGCTCGCCGCGCACCCAGCGCGCCACCACCGGCACCCGCTCGTACGGGCCGAACACCTCGCGCGGCAGCCGGTGCGACAGGGTGTTGATGGTGAGCACGGGGTGCGCCTCCCACGCCGGGAACACGGCGAAGCGCTCCTCCACGTGGTCGTGCCCGCGCAGCATCCGCTTCACCGGCCGCCCGGCGCGGGTGGCCACCTCCGTGAACGCGGCGAAGTCCTCGCGCCCGAACTCGCTGCCGCGCGTGGTGCGGTTGGGGATGCGCTTGCGGGCGCGCGGGTGGGCGCGCAGCCACACGAAGTCCTGGAGGACGCGCGGGTCGTTCCAGTCGCCCCCTTCGGCGAGCGCGGCGTGCAGGTCGGTGTGCGGGATGCCGCCGTGCGCCACCAGCAGCCCGTCCGGGAAGAAGAGCGCCCGCGGCGCCCGCGCGAAGAACTTCTGGATCAGCCGGCCCAGCCGCCCGGCCCAGGGGTGGTCCGGGCTGGCGTTCAGCCAGTCGGTGAAGTCGGAGGGGAGCACGGTGGAGCGGAAGCCGCCGTCCGCCCAGGCGAGCGCCTCGTCGTGGTTGCCGGCGACGACGGTGACGCGCATGGGGCCGTCCAGCACCAGCTCGAACACGCGCAGCACCACCTCCGCGGCGTGCGCACCGTCGTCGAACAGGTCGCCCAGGAAGACGATGCGCGCGTCCGCGCCGCCGCCGCTGCGGTCGATGTGCTGGAGCGCCGTCTCCAGCGCCAGCAGGTCCCCGTGCAGGTCGCCGACGAACCAGGTCTCGCCCAGCGGCCAGTCCTCGCCGATGCGCACCGCCAGGTCGCCCGGCCCGGCGGCGTACTCCTCGAACGCCAGCCCCAGCGGCCCGCCGCCCGCCAGCCGCTCCTCCATCCGCCCGATGATGCTTTCCGCGCGCTCGTCCGCTATGGGCGTCGTCACGGCGGCGCGGACCGCGTCCCAGTCCAGCTCCCGCACCTCCACCACGCTCAGCCCCGGCTGGGCCGGCGCGGCCGCCCCGGCGGGCGCAGCCGCGGGCGCCGCCGAGGCCACGGTCTCCGCGGCCGCCTGCGCCTCCGTCGGCGGCACGCCGGCATCGGCCCCCGGCATCGGCTCCGCGTCCGACGGCATCTCGTTCCCCGCCGGAGCTTCAGGCGCCGCCGCGTCCGGCGCGGCCTCCTCCGGCATCGGCTCCTCTCTCTCCGTCACAGCTCGTTCTCCACGCGCAGCCGCAGCCGCGTCGGGCCGATGGTGATGACCGCTCCCGATTCCAGCGGCGCCGGTGCGTCGCCCAGCGCGGCGCCGTTCAGGAAGGTGGGGTTCCTGGCGCCGGGCGCGGGGGCCACGGTCCAGCCGCCGTTCACGGGGTCGCGGGCGAGCAGGAACTGCGGGTCGGCGGCGTACACGTGGTCCTCGCCCGCGAAGGTCTGCAGCAGGTGCTTTCCGACGGGGGTGTCCACCCCCACGGTCAGCCGCTGCGTGGTGGCCTCGGCCACCAGCACCAGCCGCGCGGAGCGGGTGAAGCCGCACGCCTCGCAGCGCAGCACGGCCCCGTCCTCGTGGACGAAGCCGCACTGCGGGCACTTCCACGCCATGCGCCGCTCAGCCCGCGCGGACGGTGAGCGGCAGCTTGGCGATCCCCTTCTCGGCGCGCCCCACGGCGAGCACGTCGCCCTCGCGCAGCGGCCGCGGCCCGGTGACCGGCTCGCCGTTCACCAGCGTCTCGTTGGTGGTCCCCGCCGCCGGCACCACCTGCCAGGCCCCGTCCGCGCCGCGCTCCAGCGTGCACTGCTCCGTGTCCCACACGTTGGAGTCCTCGCCGAACTGGCGGACCATGTGCTTGCCCAGCGGCGTCCGCACGCCCACGCTGATGGTCTGCCCGGACTCGCCCGTGAGCTGGATGCGGTCCGTGCGCAGCGGCTCGCCGGCGCCCGCGCCCTCCGTCCCCACCGAGACCGTGCCGGCCGGTGCCGCTCCGGTCGTCCCGGTCGATGCGGCGCCGGCGGTTCCGCCAGCCGTCGCGTCCGTCGTTCCCGTCGTCCCCGTCGTCCCCGTCGTCCCCGTCGTCCCCGTTCCCGTCCCCGCAGACGCGCCCGCGTCGGCCGGAGCGGTCTCGGTCGAGACGCCGTCGGTCGCCACCGCGCCGGCCGACCCGGGGCTCCCCGCCGCCGCGTCGGCCGCGACCGCCTCGGTGGACGGCGCGCCGGGCGCTTCCGCGCCGGCCGTCGTCGCGGCGGCATCCGTCGTGGTCGCGCCGGCTGCGGCCTCCTCCGCGGGCGTCGTGTACGGCACGGCGCCCTCTTCGGCGGGCGGCGCCGAGCCCCCGACCACGTCCGCGGACGACGTCGTCTCGGAGCTGGCGCCCACCTCGGGCGGATCGAGCGGAAGGTCCTCCGCCGCGGCCGCCGGGAGGTCGGCCGGCGCCGCCGCGCCGGTCGCAGTCGCGCCGGTGGACACGTCGGGCGCCGTCGTCCCGGCCGTCCCCGCGGCCCCGGCTGCGGCCGCCGGATCGTCCGAGGCGGGCGGCGTCGTCGGCGTGGCCGAGGTGGTCGCGTCGGCCGAAGTGGTCACGTCGATCCGCGGCGTGGTCGCGTCGGTGGGCGCCGCGGAAGCGCCCTCCGGCGACGGCGTGGTCCCTTCCGGCGACGGCGCGCCCGGATCCCTGGTGCTCTCGCTCACGTTGGTTCTCCGTTGTCAGCCCGCGCGGGCGGTGAGTGGCAGCTTCGCGATTCCCTTGGCGGCGCGGCCCACCGCGATCACGTCGCCCTCGTGGAGCGGACGCGGCGCGGTGACGGCCGCCCCGTTCAGCAGCGTCTCGTTGGTGGTCCCCGGCCGCGGCGTCACCTGCCAGGCGCCGTCGGGCCCGCGCTCCACCGTGCACTGCTCGGCGTCCCACACGTTGGCGTCCTCGCCGAACTGCCGCACGATGTGCTTCCCCAGCGGCGTGCGCACGCCCACGGTGATGGTGTGCCCCGTCTCGCCGACCAGCCGGATGCGCTCCGAGCGCAGCACGGCCCCGCCGGACGCCGCGGGCGCGGCCGGAGCGGCGCGCGGCGTCGGCGCCGGGGTCGCCACGGCCGGGGTCGGAGTCGGCGAAGCCGGAGGCGTGGCCGGCGCCACCGTGGGGCGGGCGGTTGCAGCCGGCGGCGGAGTCGCGGCAGGCGTCGGAGTGGCCGCCGGCGCCGCCGACGCAGAAGGCGCGGCGGTCGTCGCGGCCGGCGCGGGGGTGGCGGGCGGAGTCGCGGGCGCGGCCGGCGTGGCGGCCGGACCCGACGACGTCGGGGCCGGAGCCGCAGCCGGAGCCGGAGCCGCGGCCGAAGTCGTGACCCTCGGAGCGGCCCCGGCGCGCCCGGTGAGCACGTCGCGCACCTCCACGGCGGTGGGGCGGTCCTCCGGGCGCGGCGCCAGGCAGCGGTGCAGCACGTCCGCCACCGCGTCGTTGCTCGCCGGCGCCGGCATGGTCCCGCCCAGCACGGGGCGCTCCGCCTCGTGGGCGAGCGCCTTCCGCGCGTACTCCGACTGGTCCTCCGACCCGTACGGGTGCCGCCCCGAGAGAAGCTGGTACAGCATCAGCCCGCAGGTGAACACGTCCGACGCCGTGCCGGGGACGGCGCCGGGCGTGAAGTGCTCCGGCGAGCGGTAGTTGTCCGTGCCCACGTACCCCTGGAGCCCGTGCCAGGGCGCCGGCTGGTCGGTGAGCACCGAGAAGTCCAGGTCGATCAGCTTGAGCTGGAACCCCGCCGCGATGGTGCGGTCCTCGATCAGGTACGCGTTCTCCGGCTTCAGGTCCGTGTGGGCGATCTTCGCCGCGTGCAGCGTGTTGATCCCCGACATGAACACCTTGGCCCAGATCACGTGCTGCTCCCAGGTGCGGGCGTCGAACGGGGGTGAGGGCGAGCGCCCGCCGTTCGCCTCGCGCTCCCGCTCGAAGATCCCGGCCAGGTCCGCGCCGTTCTCCACGAACTCGAACACCTGGAAGTAGTTGCGCCCGCCCCACACCGCCTCGAAGGCGTCCAGCGTCCTCACGCAGTAGTTGCGCGCCGGGCCCTCCTCCACGCGGCGGTGCAGCTCCCGCTGGTAGCGCACGTAGTCGCGGTACCACGGCACCGTCACCGCGGGCGACTTGTACTGCTTGAAGAACACCTTCTGCCCGGACGGGCTGGTCGCGCCGTACGAGATCGCCATGGCCCCGGGCCCGAACACGCGGGTGATCCGGTAGCCGTTGATCTCGTTGCCCTCCTTGAGCTTCTTCGCCATGTGCGTCCGCCCGGCGTGCGTGGGCCGCGCCTACAGCGCGACGGTCTCCGCCGACTTGGACACGCTGGCGGCCAATTGGCGGAGCGTGTTCTTGAAGTTGGCCGGGTCCGAGGTGAACTTGACCAGCGCCTCCTGCGGGTTCAGCCCCGGGTAGGAGATCGCCTCCCACTCCGACTTGTCGATCTGGCTCAGCTCGTCGTAGCCCGGCATGTCCGGCGCGAACAGGCTAAGGATGATGCGGTTGTTGATCACCGCGTTGACCACGTCCTGGATCCCGCCGCCCTTGGCCTCGGGGATGGACATCGTCGGCTTGTACGACGCGTCCGTGAACACCACCACCACCCGCGCCGCGTCGCTGCGGTAGCGCCACTTCGCCGGGTCCAGGCTCTGCGAGCCCTTTTCCGTCTGCCCGGTGCTGGCCACGCGGTAGAGCGCGTCCAGCAGCGACTCCGGCTCGTCGTCGCCGCCCTCGGCGCGAAGCCCGGCCAGCTGGGCGCGCAGCGCCTCCACGTCGCTCACGAACGGGTTGTCGATGAACGCCTCCGGGTCCGCCTCGAAGTCGCGGTAGCCCACGGCGCGGGCGCGCCAGTCGCGCACCGGGGCCGCGTTGTTCGCGTCGCCCGTGCTGAGCGACTCCACGAAGGTGCCGATGTTGGCCTTGAGCGCGTCGATGGCCGGGGCCATGCTCCCGGACACGTCGATCAGGAAGACGATGTCGGCGACGCCGCGCGTCTTGGTCTGCTGCTGGTCCATGCGGTTTGCCCTGGCTGTCTGGTCGGTTGCGGTCCCGCTCCCTCCGGCGGGCGGCCCCTATGCAGGATCCGGTCCGGGTCTCTTCGGGAAAGATCTGAACGGCGGGTTTGGGCGTGCCCCCGCTGGCGCGGGGTCGGGCTGCGGCTCCGTAACGCAGCAAACAACGCTGCGTAACGGAGGCGAACCCCAACGGTACTGCTGTTGGGTTTCGCCGCTTCGCGCTCGCATCCCTCACGCGGGTCTCGCGCTGGCGTCCGCTGGGGCCCCCACCCGGCGGCTTTATCGCCGCCACCCTCCCCCGTGCCGGGGGAGGGCTGTCCGGGAGGCGAGATCGGCGCGCCGTGGTGGGCCCCCTCCCCCCGGCCCCCTCCCCCGCAAGCGGGAGAGGGGGAGAACTGCCGTTGCAGTTGCCGTTGTAGTTCCTGCGATCTGCGCAGGGAGGTCGGGGGAGGCTGCGCAGGGGGAACGTCATGTTCGAAGCCAGCGTGATCGGGCGGGCGCAGGCGGAACGCCGGCGAGTTCGGCTCCCCCGGAG
>DASVQR010000204.1:0-2649 GCA_036389055.1 Longimicrobiaceae bacterium
AGAAGAATGCAGGACAGCACCAGCGACAGATCATGGCGGCGTCCGCGCGGGTGCCGGAAGTCCGGCACCTGCGCAAGTGCTTCAAGTAGTGTCATGCCAGAAATTTACTGGCGGGATCAACAATGAAACAGCCCTGCGGCGTCAGCCGGGGTCGGGCTTCGGCTCCGTAGCAGACGAAACGACCGTCTGCAACGGAGTCGAGCCCGCGCAAACAGCCGCGCGGTCTCGCCCCTTCGGGCCGAAATCCCTCACGCGGGGTCCGCGCTGGCGTCCGCGGGACCCACCAGACCACTCTCTCGCTCCCCGGAACCGTGAGCCCGACGATTCGCTTCAGCATGCTTTCGGCGCTGCTCCTACTGGCCGGGTGCGGCGACGCGCGCAGGAGCGCCGTGCCCGCGGAGGTGCGCGACAGCGCGGGGGTCCGCATCGTGACGAGCGATGCGCCGGCATGGAGGGAAGGGGAGGAGTGGCGCCTGTCGGCCGGGCCGGTCCTCAGCATCGGCGAGCTGGACGGCACTCCCGAGTACCAGTTCGAGCGCATCGCCGGGGCCCTGCGCCGCGCGGACGGCGGCATCGTCGTCGCCGACGCGGGGCTCCGCGCGCTCCGCTTCTACGGTGCAGACGGGAAGTTCCTCCGGTCGGGGGGGCGGAAGGGCGGGGGACCCGGGGAGTTCGAGGAGCTGGCATCCGTCCACCTCGCGCCCGGCGATTCCCTGCTGGCCTTCGACTGGAGGCTCCGGCGCGTCTCCGTCTTCGCCCCGGCTGGGAGCCCCGCCCGCTCCGTGAGCCTCCCAGCCGGGATCGATGCCGTTTTCCCGCAGCCGCACCTTCTCGGTCGCACGGGCGACGGCTCGCTGCTCGTCGGTGTGGGGCAGCGATACCGTGGCGGCCCGGTCACCGAAGGGGTCCGCCAGGATTCCATCGACTACCTGCGCTACTCCGCGGAGGGGGTGCTGCTGGACACGGTGGCGGTGCTTCCGGGCGGGGAGTCGTTCGTCAAGGGCGGGCTCGGCAGGGTGGGGTTCACCACCGCGCCGCTGCTGATGGGCAGGAGCGCCGTTCACGGACTGCTCGGCGGGCACTTGGTCGTAGGCGACAACCGGGCGTACCAGCTGGCCGTCTACTCGGCCGAGGGGAAGCTGGAGCGGCTGTTCCGGCGCAGGCGGGAGCCGCGTCCGGTCACCGCGGCGGAGCACGCGGCCGCCGTGGCCGCGAGCCTGGACGGCATCGGCCAGGAGTGGCGCGGGCGCATGGAGGTCGTGTACGCCGCGATGCCCCGCCCGGCGACCCGGCCGTTCTACTCCGCGCTGGTGGTGGACGCCGGGGGGAACCTCTGGGTGAAGGACTTCGCGGTGCCGTCGGAGACGCCCTCCACCTGGACCGTGTTCGACCCCGCCGGGCGCATGCTCGGCGGGGTCGCCATGCCGGCACGCTTCCGCCCGACCGACATCGGGGAGGACCACGTCCTGGGTGTCGTGCAGGACGAGATGGGCGTGGAGTACGTGCAGGTGTACCGGCTGGAGAAGGGCGCGAGAAAGCGATAGCCGATCCGCGCAGGACAATGGCAACGGCCGCCCCCGTGAGGAGGCGGCCGTTGCCATTGTCCTGCGCCGCGTTCCGTGCGGCTACTGCGGGATGGTGTCCGCCGCGGTGACGCTCCCCGGGCCGCCGCCGCCGAAGGTGTAGAGCGGCGCGCCGATCAGCTCCAGCTCGCGCCAGGGCACCGGGAAGTGCACCGGCGTGCCGATCAGCAGCGTCCCCCAGCCGCGCGCGTCCCAGTAGGCGACGCTCCCCTCGACGCCCGCCGTCTCGATGCGCTTCTCGTAGCGCAGCGCGTCGAACAGCGAGCCGCAGGCGCCCAGCTGCGTCCTGGGGACGCAGGAGCGTGCCTCCGGCACCCCGGCCGCCGTCACCGGCGGCAGGCCGCCGTTGGCGACCCGGGTGCGGTTGATCAGCTCGGCGGCGCGGGCCGCGTTGCCCGTGTTCAGGTACGCCTCGGCGCGGATCAGGTCCAGCTCCGCGCGGGTGATCACCGGCTGCGGGCCCGTCTCCCAGCTGCGCGCGTTGCCGGCGGCGTTGTTGAAGCGGTTCAGGTAGTAGAACGACTGGTGGTACGTCCCCAGCGTGGACGCGAACGACTGCACCCGGCGGAAGGTGAAGTACGTGCCGTTGGTGCTGTCCCGGGCGGCGATGCGCTTGTCCGGGGTGAACACGATGAACGGCGTGCGGCTCGCCGGCGCCCGGCGGATCCAGTTCTGGTAGGCGCCGGTGGTGTCCGCCGGACCCACCAGCTTGTAGTCGGCGCGCATGGACGACTCGGTCTGCGCGCTCTGCTTGAAGGGGCTGGAGAACGACTGCGCCGGGTCGGCCACCGGCGCGAAGTCGTGCCGGGCCGCGTTGGTGGCCGCCTCCGGGGCGATGCCGGCGTCCAGGTGCGTGAGCACCGTGGCCCAGGGCACGGCCTTCCGCTCCGCCGGGCGGCGGGCGGCGTACACGGTGAAGCGCGCGATGTAGGTGTTGGCCAGGCGGGCCAGCTCCGCGTTGTTGATCGCCACCCCCGGCACCCAGGTGTTGGGGAGGGTGAAGCTGGTCTGCGACAGCGCGATCGCCTCCTTGAGCTGCGCGATGGAAGCGGCCAGCACCGCCTCG
>DASVQR010000205.1:0-16622 GCA_036389055.1 Longimicrobiaceae bacterium
CACCCTCCCCCGTTCCGGGGGAGGGCTTCCCGCACCTCGATTTTGTCGTTCTCCCCCTCTCCCAGCATTGGGAGAGGGGGCCGGGGGGTGAGGGCCCCAGCCATCGCCGCCAGCGTGTCCGCGCGCTCGTCCTCCGACATCGCCGCGCCCACCACGTGCAGCCCGTGGGGGATCAGCGAATACTCCAGCTCCAGCACCTGCTCGGTCAGCCCGTCGACCCTGCGCTGCGCGTCGTCCTCCCACGCCGGCTCCGCGTCGGCCAGGTCCACGGCGGCGGCCTGGGCCTGCACCAGCGGGGCGAGGGCGGCGCGCTCGGGGTCCGCGTCGGGCGGGAGGGCGCGCCAGCGGTCGAGCGACGCCTTGAGGTCCAGCAGGCCGCGGTACAGGCCGGCGTGCGACACCGAGGGCGTCAGGTAGCTCACCAGCGTCGCGGCCGCGCGGCGCTTGGCCAGCGTCCCCTCGGACGGGTTGTTGGAGGCGTACAGGTAGACGTTGGGCACGTCGGCGATCAGGCGGTCGGGCCAGCACTCCGCGGCGAGGCCCACCTGCTTGCCGGGCATGAACTCCAGCGCCCCGTGCGTGCCGAAGTGGAGCAGGGCGTGCGCGCCGAAGTCTTCGCGCACCCAGCGGTAGAAGGCGGAGAAGGCGTGCGTGGGGGCGAAGCCGCGCTCGAACAGGAGGCGCATGGGGTCGCCCTCGTAGCCGAAGGCGGGCTGGATCCCCACGAACACGTTGCCGAAGCGCTCGCCCAGCACCTGGATCGCCGCGCCGTCGCTCTGCTGGCGGCCGGGGGCGGGGCCCCACGCCGCCTCGATCTCGCGCAGCCACGTCTCGCGGCGCACGTGCTGGTCGGCGGGGATGCGCGCGTGCACGTTGGCGAGCGCGCCGGTGCGCTCCGCGTTGCCCTCCAGCACGCGCCGCCGCAGCTCGTCCGGGCTGGCCGGCACATCCACCGTGTAGCCGTCGTCCCGCATCGCCCGCAGCACGTTGTGAAGCGACTCCCACACGGCCAGGAAGGCGGCGGTCCCGGCGTTGCCCGCGTTGGGCGGGAAGCAGAAGAGCACCACCCCCACCTTCCGCTCCGCCTTCGGCGTGCGCCGCAGTGCCGTCCACTTCGCCACGCGGTCCGCCAGCCGCTCCACCCGCTCGGCCACCGGCTGCGCGTCGGGCCCGCCGCTGTCGGACTTGCCGGCGAAGACCGCCGGCCCGGTGGCGCCGTCCAGCTCCGGGATCGCCACCATCAGCGTCGCCTGGAGCGGGGAGAGGCCGCGCGGGTCGTCCCGCCACGCCTCCACGGTCTGGAACTCCAGCGGCTGCGCGGCCAGGTAGGGGACGTCCAGCGCCGCCAGCTGCTCCCGCGCCGCCGCGGCGTCGTTGTACGCCGGCCCGCCGACGAGCGAGAAGCCCGTCAGCGACACCAGCGCGTCCACGCGCGCCCGGCCGGTGCGCGGGTCGCGGAACACGCGCTCCAGCGCTGGCCGCGAGTCCAGCCCGTACGCGAAGGCCGGCAGCGTCCGCAGCCCCCGCGCCTCCAGCGCGCGGATCACCGCGTCGTAGTGCGCCGTGTTGCCGGCCAGCAGGTAGGAGCGCATCAGCAGCAGCCCCACCACGGGCCGGGCGGCGTCGCCCCGGCGCAGCACGGCGTCCGGGTCCTCCGCCATGCGGTTCCCCGGCAGCTCCGGGTGGTAGACGCCCACCTCGGGGTACTCCGCCGGCGGCCCGGGCTTCACCCGCTTCCTCACCGCCTCGCTCCCCGCGTAGCGGTGCAGCAGGTGCCTCACCAGGTCGGCGAGGTTGCCCTCGCTCCCGGCCAGCCAGTACTGGAGCACCAGGTAGTAGGCGCGCACGTCCTGCGCGGTGCCGGGCACGAAGCGCAGCAGCTGCGGCACGCGCCGGAGCTGCCGCACCTGGGCCTCGCCCGTGGTCCGGTCCGTCCGCGAGCCGCGCAGCCGCCGGAAGATGGCCGCGGGCGACCAGGCGCTCCCGCCCTCCTCCTCCGCGTCCGCGCGCGGGCCGCCCATGGAGAAGCGGCCCATGCGCGTCAGCCGCATCACCTCCGGGCACGACATGGCGCACACCAGGGCGTCGTAGCGCTCGCGGTGCTCCGCCAGCGTGGGCACCACCTCCGCCGCCTGGTCCTCCAGGAAGAGCTGCGTCACCAGCACCAGGTCCGCCGCGATCAGGTCCTCGCGGCAGCGCTCCGCGGCTTCCGGGTGGCCCGTCCAGTCCGCCGCCACGTGCATGCGCATCTCCAGCGACGGCACCTCGCGCCGCAGCGTCTTCTGCGCGCGCTCGAAGGCGCCGGAGAGGTGGTGGTCCAGGGTGACGAGGACGAAGCGCATCGGTCTCCGTTTGCCGAACTGCATGGTTTGGGCGTGCCCCCCGCTGTCGCGGGGGTCGGGCTTCGGCTCCGTAAGCCAGCAAACAACGCTGGCTAACGGAGTCGAGACCCCGCGATACTGCCCGCGGGGTCTCGCCCCTCCGGGCCGAAATCCCTCACGCGGGTTCCAGCTGGCGTCCTCGGGGCCCCCACCCGGCGGCCTGAGAGCCGCCACCCTCCCCCGTGCCGGGGGAGGGCTTCCTGACCCTCGGGGCTCGTCGTGCCGTTCTCCCCTCCCCCTCGCGGGGAGGGGTCGGGGGAGGGGGTCGCCGTTGTCGTGCTCCCCCTCTCCCTCGCGTGAGAGAGCCGGCGGGTGAGGGGGCAGCCCCCCGCGCCGTATCCGTTCAGCGTACTCCGTACTTCGTACTGCCTTTCACTCAAGCACTTCCGCACTCACGCACTTCCGTTCCCCCCCTCACCTCCCGAAGTGTGCCTTGGCGTCGTACAGAGTCTCCACCGACACCAGCGCGATCCCGCGCTCCGCCGCGAACCGCTCTGTGTTGCGGCGCGCCTTGCCGCGCACGAAGAACGGGATCTTCTTCAGCTCCGTCTCCGCCTCCACCGCCCAGCGCACCGCGCCGCCCGCCGTCCCGCCCTCCGGCGCTGCGTCGGCCGATCCGGCGTCGCTCCGCGTGGCGACGGTCGGCAGCGCCTCCCCCGGGTGGATCGCCGCCAGGTGCGAGGGGAGGGCGCCGTCCGCGAACTCCCAGTCGCCGCGGAACATCTGGAGGAGGTGCTCCTCCAGCCCCATCATCAGCGGGTGCACCCAGGTGTCGAAGATGACGTTGGCTCCCTCGGGGCCCATCTGCGGAGAGTAGCGGGCGGGGAAGTCCTGCACGTGCACCGGCGCCGAGATCACCGCACAGGGGATCCCCAGCCGCTTGGCCACGTGCCGCTCCATCTGCGTCCCCAGCACCAGCTCCGGGGCCGCCGCGGCGATGGCCGCCTCCACCTCCAGGTAGTCGTCGGTGATGGTGGCCTCCACCCCCAGCTCCGCCGCCTTCGCCCGCACCTCCCGCGCGAGCTCCCGCGAGTACGTCCCCAGCCCGCACACCGCGAAGCCCAGCTCCTCCGTGGCGATGCGCGCCGCGGCCAGCGCGTGCGTGGCGTCGCCGAAGACGAAGACGCGCTTGCCGGTGAGGTAGGCGGAGTCCACCGAGCGCGAGTACCAGGGGAGCCGCGACTTCACCGCGTCGCGCGCCGCCGCCGGGTCCAGCCCCGCGAGCGCGGCGACCTCGGCCGCGAAGTCGCGCGTGGCGCCCACGCCGATGGGGACCGTGCGCGCCAGGGGCTGCCCGAAGGCGCGCCGGAGCCACTCCGCCGCGGCGAGCCCCGTCTCCGGGTACAGGACCACGTTGAAGTCGGCGTCCGGGAGGCGCGCCAGGTCGGCGGGGGAGGCGCCCAGCGGCGCGACCACGGCCACGTCCACGCCCAGCGCGTCCAGCAGCCGCGTCACCTCGGCCACGTCGTCGCGGTGGCGGAAGCCGAGCGCGGTGGGGCCCAGCAGGTTGCAGGAGGGGCGGCGCGCGGGGTCGCGCGGGGGGCGCGGCGTGCCCGGCGGGGGGGCGTGCGGCCCGCACAGGGCGCGCACCAGCTGGTAGAACGTCTCGCTGGCGCCCCAGTTCTCCTTCTTCTGGTAGGAGGGGAGCTCCAGGGGGATCACGGGAACGGGGAGGCCCAGCGCGGCCGCCAGGCCGCCGGGGTCGTCCTGGATCAATTCCGCGGTGCAGGAGGCGCCCACCAGCATGGCCCGGGGGCGGAAGCGCTCGTACGCCTCGGCCGCGGCGGCCCTGAACAGCTCGGCGGTGTCGCCCCCCAGGTCGCTGGCCTGGAAGGTGGTGTAGGTGACCGGGGGGCGCTCGGCGCGCCGCTCGATCATGGTGAAGAGCAGGTCCGCGTAGGTGTCGCCCTGCGGCGCGTGGAGCACGTAGTGCACCCCGCGCATCGCCGTGGCCACGCGCATCGCGCCGACGTGCGGCGGTCCCTCGTAGGTCCACACGGTGAGCTGCACCTCACACCTCCAGCAGGGCGCGGCGGGCCAGCGGCCGGGCGAACAGTTCGGCCAGGTCGCCCGCCTGCTCGTAGCCGTGGATGGGGGAGAACACCAGCTCGATGGACCACTTGGTGGCGATCCCCTCCGCCTCCAGCGGGTTCGCCAGCCCCAGCCCGCACACCGCCAGGTCCGGGCGCGCGGCGCGGCAGCGGTCCAGCTGCCGCTCCAGGTGCTGCCCCTCGGAAAGCGTGGCGGTGCGGGGGAGGAGGGGCAGCTCGGCGGCCAGGTGGGCGCGGTGCAGCCAGGGCGTCCCCACCTCCACCGGCTCCATCCCCATCTCCCGGTGGAGGAAGCGCGCGAGCGGCACCTCCAGCTGCGAGTCCGGGAAGAAGAAGACGCGCTTCCCCTCCAGCCGGCGGCGGTGGCGCGCCATCCCCAGGCGGGCGCGCCGCTCCGGCCCCTCGACCACGCGGCGGAAGCGCTCCGCGGGGACGTCCCAGGCGGCGGCCGCGGCGGCCAGCCAGGCGGTGGTCCCCTCCGCGCCCAGCGGGAACGGGGCGGGGAGGAGGCGGGCGCCGCGCTCCCGCAGCGCGTCCGCCGTGGTGTTCACCCAGGGCTGCGCCAGCAGCATCCGCGTCCCGGGGCCCACCGGCGGCGGGTCCGCGGAGCGCCGCGCGGGGAGGAAGTGCACGGGGCCCACGCCCAGCTCGCCCAGGATGCGCGCCAGCTGGTCCTCCACCACGTCGGCCAGCGTGCCCACCACCAGCAGGCTCCGCTCGTCCGCGGGCAGCGCCGGCATCCGCGGCACCAGGGCGCGCAGGCAGGCGTCCTCGCCCTCCGTGAAGGTGGTCTCGATCCCGCTCCCCGAGTAGGCGAGCACCCGCACCTGCGGCGCGAACAGGCGGTCCAGCCGCCAGGCCGCGCGGCCCAGGTCCAGCTTGATCACCTCCGAGGGGCAGGAGCCCACCAGGAACAGGGTGCGCACGTCGGGGCGGCGCTCCAGCAGGCGTGCCACCACCCCGTCCAGCTCGGCGTCCGCCTCCGCCATCCCCGCAAGGTCCTTTTCCTCCAGCACCGCCGTGGCGAAGCGCGGCTCCGCGAACACCATCACCCCCGCTGCCGACTGCATCAGGTGCGCGCAGGTGCGCGAGCCCACCACCAGGAAGAAGGCGTCCTGCATCTTGCGGTGCAGCCACACGATCCCGGTGAGCCCGCAGAACACCTCGCGCTGCCCGCGCTCGCGGAGCACCGGCGCGTCCGCGCAGCCGCCCGCGGCGGCGTCCAGCACCGGGAGCGCCGCGCCGCTCACGCGGCCGCCTCCAGCGTCCGCGGCGACGGGGCGCGCCCGGCGCGCTCCTGCAGGCGCGCCGCCCGCAGCTTGAGCAGGAACTGCGTGGCGTTCACCGCGTAGGCCGCGTAGGCGGCCAGCGCCAGCCAGGCGAGCCCCCGGGGGGCCAGCACCGGCCAGGCGAGCCCCGCCAGGTAGGCGGTGTGCAGCGCCAGCACCGCCATGCTCACCACGTCCTCCCAGAAGAAGGCCGGCGCGAAGAGCCAGCGGCCGTACACGTCCCGCTCCCACAGCGACCCGGTGACCATGATCGTGTAGAGCAGCGCCGTCTTCGCCACCACGGACAGCGCCGCGGCTCCCCACCCCTCGCCCGTGGCAAGGTAGCGGACCAGGAGCGCGGCGCTCGCCAGCATCGCCAGCAGCTGCAGCGGCGCGAGCACCCCCTGCACCACGGTCCAGCGCGACGCGTCGCGGCGCCTGCGCTCCTCCGGCGTGTACAGCGGGCGGCGGGCGCCCGGGGCGGTCGGCGGGTGTGGCGGCATCGCTGCGCTGGGCCTCGGTAGAGGTGGATCGCCAGCCGGGATCTGCCTCGCAAGCTATGCTTGACATTCCATTGTGTCAACACAAATTTACACAGGCGGGTGTCAGGATACGAAAAGGTTGACAGCTGTTCCGAGCCGACGCATGTATACCGGGCAACCCTGCGCAAACATTGAACGGGATGTTTCTCCGCACGGTTCGCCTCCCCCGCAGTCCCTTCGCTCCTCGACCCGGGAGGTGCGTCTTGGCCGACGTACCGGACACCGCAACTGCCCGCGAGCCGGGCCTCCCCTCCGGCCTGGAGCGCATCGCGGCCGCCCTGGAGCGCGAGATCATCCCCCGCCTCCTGGTCGCCAGCCGCGCCGGCCCCTTCTCGCCCGACCTGCTCGCCTTCGCGGGCCACACGCTGGACGCCGCGCGCACCGAGGAATTGCTGCGCCTGCTCCGCGGCCCCAGCGAGCACGCCGCCGAGGGGTACCTGCGCGAGCTGCTGGACCGCGGGGTCACCATGGACGTGGTGTGCATGGACCTGCTGGGACCCGCCGCCCGCCGGCTGGGGACCATGTGGGAGGAGGACGAGTGCGACTTCGTGGAGGTGACCATCGCCGTGGGGCGCATGCAGCGGGTGCTCCACTCGCTGGGCAGCCTGTTCGCCGGCACCCCCGCGGACTCCCTCGCCCCCACGGGCCGGCTGTACCTCACCTGCATCCCCGGCGAGCAGCACACCCTGGGGATCCTGATCGTCGCCGAGTTCTTTTTACGGGACGGCTGGGCGGTGGACCTGGGACACCCGGTGGACGCGGTGGAGCTGCGCGCGGCCGTGCGCGAGAACTGGTTCGACGTGGTGGGCTTCTCGCTGGCGTGCGACAGCAACCTGGCGCGGCTGCGCCGCGAGGTGCGCTCGGTGCGCCAGGCCTCGCGCAACGCCGACGTGCGGGTGATGGTGGGCGGGCGGCCGTTCGTGGAGCGCCCCGACCTGGTGCGCCGCACCGGCGCCGACGCCACCGCCGTGGACGCCCGCGAGGCGCCCGCGGTGGCCGCGTCGCTGCTGTAGGCGGGCCCATGGGAGCCCCGGACGCGCGCGCCCCCCGGTGTAACGCCTGGTTTACGGCGCGGGGTGAACGGGAGGTTGACGGAGGGCCGTTCCGGGTCTACCTTGACCCGGATGGAAACCATGAAGACCTTTGACGCGCGCGCGGGCGGCCCCGGGGCTGGCGACGACGGCCGCACCCTTTCGGAGGTGGTCCGGGCCGCCGCCGACGTGGCGCTGCTGGTGGACGAGGGCGGGGTGATCCGCGACCTGCACCTGGGCTCGGAGCCGCCGCTGGAGGAGGCCCGGGAGTGGCTGGGCCGCCCCTGGCTGGAGACGGTCACCCCCGAGTCGCGCCGCAAGGTGGAGGAGATGCTCCGCGAGGCGCGGGAGCGCCCGTCGTCGCGGCGCCGGCAGGTGACGCACGGCTTCGCCAGCGGGGCGGACCTCCCGGTGGCGTACACCGCCGTGCGCATGGGGAGCGGGGGGAGCGTGCTTGCGCTGGGCCGCGACCTGCGCGGCGCGGCCGCGCTGCAGCAGCGGCTGGTGGAGGCGCAGCAGGCGATGGAGCGCGACTACTGGCGGCTGCGCCACATGGAGACGCGCTACCGCCTCCTCTTCCAGCTCTCCTCCGAGCCGGTGCTGCTGGTGGACGCGGCGAACCGCCGCGTCACCGACGTCAACCCCGCCGGCGCGCGCGCGCTGGGCGCCGAGGCGCGCCAGCTGGTGGGCAAGCCGTTCGCCGTGGGCGCCGACGACGCCGAGCGCGAGGCGGCGGCGCGGCACCTGGACGTGGTCAAGGACCAGGGCCGCGCGGAGCCGGTGGCGGTGCACGGCGCCGACGGCGAGGCGTTCTCGCTCTCGGCGGCGCTGGTGCGGCAGGACGCGGCCGGCCTCTTCCTGGTGCGGCTGGTGCCGGAGGGCGCGCGCGAGGGAGGCGCGGCGGACGGCGCGTCGTCGCGCACGGTCAGGGCCCTGCAGGCGTCGCCGGACGGCTTCGCCGTGACCGACGCGTCCGGGCGCGTGATGGCCGTCAACCGCGCCTTCCTGGAGATGACGGAGGCGGCCTCCGAGGAGCAGGTGCGCGGCGAGCGGCTGGACCGCTGGATCGGGCGGCCGGGCGCCGACCTGGACACCCTGCTGGGGATGGTCGGGGAGCACGGCGCGGTGCGCCTCTTCTCCACCGCCCTGCGCGGGGAGTACGGCTCGGTGGCCGAGGTGGAGGTGTCCGCGGCGCGCGGCGACGGCGACGAGCCCTGCGTGGGGCTCTCCATCCGCGACGTGGGACGGCGGCTGGCGCACGGCCCCACCGGCGCCCGCGACCTGACGCGGGCGGTGGAGGACCTCACCAAGCTGGTGGGCAAGGTGGCGCTGCGCGACCTGATCCGCGACACGGTGGACCTGATGGAGCGGCACTTCATCGAGGCGGCGCTGGAGCTCACCGGCGACAACCGCACCCTTGCCGCCGAGGTGCTGGGGGTCAGCCGCCAGAGCCTGTACGTCAAATTGCGCCGCTACGGGCACGAGGTGAAGGAAGACCGCGGCTGACGCTTTCCTGGCCGGATGGGCACTCCCGCTCATCCGGCTTCTTGACACCCGCCGATGTAAACTTAAATTGACAATCATGGGTGTCACGATCCTTACACAGTCGAGCCCCCGCCGGCTCCCCGCTCCCTCGGCAGTGCTGGAGGTGCTGAAGCCGGTGACCTGGTTTCCGCCGATGTGGGCGTTCGCCTGCGGGGCGGTGTCGTCCGGGGCGGAGCTGGGGCCGCGGGCGGGGGCGCTGGCGCTGGGAGTGGCGCTCACGGGGCCGCTGGTGTGCGCTGCCAGCCAGGCGTGCAACGACTGGTACGACCGCGAGGTGGACGCCATCAACGAGCCCGGCCGCCCCATACCCTCCGGCCGGCTCCCGGGCCGCTGGGGGCTGGGGGTGGCCTCGGGATGGACGGCGTTCTCGCTCCTGGCCGGCGCCGCGCTGGGCGCCTGGGGCTTCGCGGCGACGGTCGCCGCGCTGCTGCTGGCCTGGGCGTACAGCGCGCCCCCCGCCCGGCTCAAGCGCAACGGCTGGGTGGGGAACGCGGCGGTCGGCTTCACCTACGAGGGGCTGGCCTGGGCGACGGGCGCCGCGGTCGCGCTCGGCGGCCGGGCTCCCGGCGCGGGGATCCTCCTCTTCGCCGGGCTCTACTCCCTGGGGGCGCACGGCATCATGACGCTCAACGACTTCAAGTCCATCGCGGGCGACCGCCGCATGGGGATCGGCTCCCTCCCGGCGCGCCTGGGGCCGGAGGCCGCCTCCCTGGTGGCGTGCGCGGTGATGACCGTGCCGCAGCTCCTGGCCGTGGCGCTCCTGGCCGGGTACGGCCGCCCCCTGCACGCGGCCGCGGTGGGCGCGCTGGTGCTGGTGCAGCTGGCGATGATGCGGCGCTTCGCCGCGGCGCCCGTGGAGCGGGCGCTCTGGTACAGCGCCTTCGGGGTCCCGCTCTTCGTGGCGGGGATGATGGTGTCCGCCTTCGCGCTCCGGGGGGTGCAGCCATGAACGGGAGCACGCTCTCCTGGCCGGGGATCGCCCGGCTGGGGCTGGTGCAGGCGGCCATCGGCATGGTGGTGGTGCTGATGACCTCCACGCTGAACCGGGTGATGACGGTGGAGGTGGGGCTCGCGGCCACGGTGCCCGGGCTGCTGGTCGGGCTCCACTTCGCGGTGCAGGCGCTCCGCCCGCGGATGGGCCACGGCTCGGACGCCGGCGGCCGGCGCACGCCGTGGATCGCGGGCGGGATGCTGCTGCTGGTGCTCGCCTCCGTGGGCGCCTCCGCCGCGACGGCGCTCCTGGCGACGGACCGGGTCGCCGGCCTCCTCGCCGCCGTGGCCGCCTTCGCGCTGATCGGGGTGGGGATCGCGGCGTCGAGCACCCCGTTCCTGGCGCTGCTGGCCGAGCGCGTGGCGCCGGAGCGGCGGTCGGGCGCGGCGGCGATGACCTGGATCCTGATGATCGTGGGGATCATCGCCACCGCCGGCGTGGGCGGGGCGCTGCTGGACCCCTTCTCGTACCCGCGGCTGGTCGCCGTCACCGCGGGCGTCGGCGCCGTGGCGCTGCTGCTCACCGCCGTGGGGCTCGCCGGGGCCGAGCCGGCGCGGCGGACGGCCGCCGCGCCGGCGGAGAGTCCCCAGGGGTCCTTCCGCGAGGCGTTCCGCGAGGTGTGGGGCGAGGACGAGGCGCGCCGCTTCGCGGTGTTCATCTTCGTGTCCATGCTGGCGTACAGCGCCCAGGACCTGATCCTGGAGCCCTTCGCCGGGGCGGTGTTCGGGCTGACGCCGGGGGAGTCCACGCAGGTGGCCGGGATGCAGCACGGCGGCGTGCTGCTGGGGATGGTCGCGGGCGCCCTGGGCGCGCGGCGGTGGGGGACGCTTTCCGGGTGGGCGGCGTGGGGGTGCGCGGCCTCCGCGGCTGCCTTCCTCGTCCTCGCCGCCACGGCGTTCGCCGGCTCCGCCGACGCGATGCGCGCCGCCGTGTTCGTGCTGGGCGCGGCCAACGGCGCCTTCGCGGTGGGCGCCATCGGCGCGATGATGGGGCTGATGCACGCGGGCGCCGCCGGGCGCGAGGGGCTGCGGATGGGGTTCTGGGGCGCGGCCCAGGCGCTCGCCTACGGGATGGGCGGCTTCGCGGGGGCGGCCGGGAGCGACGTGGCGCGCTGGGCGCTGGGCTCGCCGGCGGCCGGGTACGCCGCGGTGTTCGGGGTGGAGGCGGCGCTCTTCCTTGCCGCCGCGGCGATGGTGGCGCGCGGCGGCGCGCGGGTCCGCGCCGCCGACGTCCACTGGGGGCGCGACGGCGCCGCCGCCCTGGCCGCCGCGAGGTAGCCCGTGCCCACCGCCGCCCTGCCGCTGCCGGTCCTGGCGCCGCCCGCGCTGGCGGAGCCGCGCCCGCGCGACCTGTGCACCGACTGCGGCATCTCGCGCAGCTCGGACCCGGGGCGCTGCGGGCGCGCCTGCCAGTTCGTGCACCCGCGCCACGCGGAGCTGGAGCGGCGGGCGCACGGCCGGGAGCGCGACCCCGCCCGCGGCGACGAGCTGCACTTCGGGCCGTACCTGCGGATGCTGCGCGCCCGCCTGCGCCGCCCGCTCCCCGGCGCGCAGTGGACGGGGATCACCACCCGCGTGGCGGAGCGGCTGCTGGAGACCGGGCGGGTGGACGCGGTGCTCGCCACCGCCTCCGACCCGGACGACCGCTGGAAGCCGCGCCCAGTGATCGTCACGGAGGCGGCGGGGATGCGGGCGTGCCGCGGGATGAAGATGGGCTTCTCGCCGGTGCTGGCGCTGCTGGACGAGGCCGCCGCGCGCGGCCTGCGCCGCCTGGCGGTGGTGGGCGTCGCCTGCCAGGTGCACGCGCTGCGGGCGCTGGAGGCGGAGCTTGGGCTGGAGCGGCTGTACGTGCTGGGGACGCCGTGCAGCGACAACACCAGCACCGCCAACTTCCACCGCTTCCTGGCCCTGCTCACCGACCGCCCCGGCGAGGTGACCTACCTGGAGTTCATGCCTGACTTCCGGGTGGAGCTGCGCTTCGCGGACGGGGAGACCCGGCACGTCCCCTTCCTCCAGCTCCCCATCGCCCAGCTCCCGCCCGACTTCATCCCGCTGACCTGCCGCTCCTGCTTCGACTACACCAACTCCCTGGCGGACCTGACCGTGGGCTACATGGCCGCCGCCGGCGACCAGTGGCTCCTGGTCCGCAACCGGCGCGGCGCCGAACTGCTCGACCTGGTCGCGGAGGAGATCGAGACCCGGCCGCTGGAATCGTCCGGCAGCCGCCGCGGCCCCGTCCGCGCCTTCGCCCGCGCCACGGAGCGCGCCGCCGGCGGCCTCCCCCTGCGCCGCGCGCCGAAGCCGCTGCGCCCCCTGATCGGCTGGGCCATGCGGCGCTTCGGGCCGAAGGGGCTGGAGTTCGCGCGGACGCGGGTGGAGATGAAGCACGTGGAGGGGATCCTGACGCTGCGCCGCTTCCGCCCCCGCCGGCTGCTGCGGGTGGTGCCGTGGTACGCCTGGGAGGTGGCGGGGGAGTACGGGATCGTGCCGGGGGCGGGGGAGACGGAAGTGCGAAAGTGCGAGAGTGCGTGAGTGCGAAAGTGAAAAGCAGTACGGAGTACGAAGTACGCTACACATCACGGCGGTGGGTTGCGGTGCTCCCCTCTCCCGCTTGCGGGGGAGGGGCCGGGGGAGGGGGTCCCGGCGGGCGCCAGCGCAGATCCCGCGTGAGGGATTCGCGCCCGGAGGGCCGAGACCCGACAGCAGTACCGTCGGGGCTCGGCGGAGTTAGGCGGCGTTGTTTGCCGCCTTACTCCGCGCGAAGCCCGACCCCGGCGACAGCCGGGGGCACGCCCAACACCGCAGTTCCCTGCAGTTCAAAGCAGTTCGAACGAAACCAGAGCGGAGGCACCCGATGACGCGCCAGACGTTCGATGCGGTGATCGTGGGCGGAGGGCCGGCGGGAGCGACCGCGGCCCACGAGCTGGCGCGCGCCGGGCGCTCCGTCCTGCTGCTGGACCGCGACGGGCGCATCAAGCCCTGCGGGGGCGCCGTGCCGCCGCAATTACTGGAGGACTTCGACGTGCCGGAGTCGCTGCTGGTGAACCGGGTGGACACGGCGCGCATCGTCTCGCCGCGGGGGAGGACGGTGGACATCCCCGTGGGGAGCGGCTTCGTGGGGATGGTGGACCGCGACGTGTTCGACGAGTGGCTGCGGGCCCGGGCCGCCGCGGCGGGGGCGGAGCGGGAGGCGGGCGCCTTCGTGCGGCTGGAGCGCGACGCGGACGGCACGGCCGTCGTGGTGTACACGCGCGGCCGGTCGCGGGGCGGGGAGGAGGCGCGGGTGCGGGCGCGCATGGTGGTGGGGGCGGACGGGGCGCTCTCGGCGGTGGCGCGGCAGGAGGTGCCGGGCGCGGACCGGGCGCGGCACGTGTTCGCCTACCACGAGGTGGTGCGCTCGCCGGCCGCGGCGGACGACGGGGGGTTCGGGCCGGCGCGCTGCGACGTGTACTACCAGGGGGCGCTCTCGCCGGACTTCTACGCCTGGGTCTTCCCGCACGGCGACACCACCAGCGTGGGCACGGGGAGCATGCAGAAGGGCTTCGCGCTGCGCCAGGCGGTGGGCGAGCTGCGCCGGGCCACCGGGCTGGACGCGGTGGAGACGGTGCGGCGCGAGGGGGCGCCCATCCCGCTGCGCCCGCTGCGGCGCTGGGACAACGGGCGCGACGTGGTGCTGGCGGGAGACGCGGCGGGAGTGGTGGCCCCGGCTTCGGGCGAGGGGATCTTCTACGCGATGACCGGCGGGCGGCTGGCGGCCGAGGCCGCGGACGCGGCGCTGAGCTCGGGGCGGGGCAGGGAGCTGGCGGCGGCGCGGCGGCGCTTCATGCGGGCGCACGGGCAGGTGTTCTTCGCGCTGGACGTGATGCAGCGCTTCTGGTACGCCACGGACGGGCGGCGCGAGCGCTTCGTCGCCATCTGCCGCGACCCCGACGTGCAGTACCTGACCTTCGAGGGCTACCTCCGCAAGCGGCTGGTGCGCGCCCGCCCCCTGGCCCACGCGCGCATCTTCTTCAAGAACGTGGGCCACCTCACCGGACTGGTGCGCGCATGATGCCCATCACCGAGATGCAGGACGAGCTGCGGACGATCGAGGCGGTCCGCCGCCGCCGGGGCGCGGAGCGGGTGGCCGACTTCGCGGCGCGCTGGCTCCCCCCGCTGGAGGCGGAGCTGGAGCGCGCCACGGCCGGGCTGGGCGACGAGCTGGGCGGGCTGCAGGCGGCGGTGGACCGGGCGGTGGGGACCCGCGGCGCCGGGGGGCGGCGCTGGCGTCCGCTGCTGGTGCTGGCGGCGGCGGGGGCCTGCGGCGCCGACCCGGCGGAGGCGGCGGGCGCCGCCGCCGCGGCCGAGCTGACGCACGCGGCCTCGCTGGCGCTGGACGACCTCCCCTGCATGGACGACGACGCCACCCGGCGCGGCCTCCCCAGCACGCACCGGCTGGTGGGCTCGGCCGGGGCGATCCTGGTGGCGGTGGGGCTGCTGGGGCGCTCGGCGGAATTGCTGGCGGCGGCGCCGCGGGGCGCCGCCGGCCTGTGCGCGGAGTGGGGGCGCTGCTTCGGGCTGCGGGGGATGTCCGGCGGCCAGGCGGCGGACCTGGCGGGGCTGAGGCGCGGGGCGGCGCGGCGGCTCCTGCGCGAAAAGACCACGGCGCTCTCGGGCTTCGCGCCGGCGGCGGGGGCGCGCGTGGCCGGGGCGGACGCGGAGGTGCGCGACTCGCTGGCCGCATTCGGGCGGGGGGTGGGGTGGGCGTACCAGCTCGCCGACGACGCCGAGGACGCGCGCGCGGACGCCGCCGCGGGGCGCGCGGCGGCCGGGCGGGCGCCGCTGAAGCAGGCCGCCCGGCTGCTGCGGCTGTCGGAGGCGCGGCTGCGCCGCACCCCGGGGCTGTCGTCCGAGGGGACGGAGCTGCTGGCGTCGCTGGCGCGCGCGGTCGTCCCCGCGGCGGGGTGACCGCCATGCTCCCCGACGCGCCGCTGCTGTTCGCCGTCGCCTGGACCCTGGCCGTGCTGGGCGCGGGCGGGGCGGTGACCCGCCCCGACGGGAGCTGGTACCGGCTGCTCCACAAGCCGCCGTGGCAGCCCCCCGACTGGGCCTTCGCGCCGGCCTGGACGCTGATCTTCTTGTGCGCGTCGGCGGCGCTGGTGGCCGCGTGGCGCGGGGCGGAGAGCGGGGCGGAGCAGGCCGTGCTCGCCGCCGCGTACGTGGTCAACGGCGGGCTCAACTTCCTGTGGAGCCTGCTCTTCTTCGGGCGGAAGCGGCCGGACGCCGCGCTGGTGGAGATCCTCCCGCTCTGGCTGTCGGTGGCGGCGATGATGGTGGTGGTGTCGCGCACCGCGCCCGGCTGGTCGCTGCTGCTGGTGCCGTACCTCGCCTGGGTGACCTTCGCGGCGATCCTGAACCGCGCGATCGTCCGGCTCAACCGCCCCCTCTCCGAGCGCTGAGCATGCCCTTCTCCCTCGTGCTGGACTTCCACGCGGCGGACCTGCGGACCCGGGAGCGCCTCCACCCCGGCGGCGACCACCCCGCCCGCATCTACGCCGCGCCGCCGGCCGACCGTGTGAGCGAACTGGTGCTGCTGACCACCTGCAACCGGGTGGAGCTGTACGGCGCGGGCGAGGCCTGCACCCCGGCCGCCGCGCGGAGCGCCGCCGCCTCGCTCGCCGCGCGCTGGGCCGGCGACCACGACCGCGCGGCGGAGCTGCTGCGCCTGGGGACGGTGCGCTCCGGGCCGGAGGCCGTGCGCCACCTGCTGCGCGTGGCCGCCGGGCTGGAGTCGCAGGTGCTGGGCGACGCGCAGGTGCTGGGGCAGGTGCGCCGCTCCTACCGCGCCGCCGCGGCCGCGGGTGCCGCCGGCCCCGTGCTGCACCGCCTGTTCGAGACCGCGCTGCGCACCGGCAAGCGCGTCGCCGCCGAGACCTCGCTGACCGCGGCGCGCAGCACCGTGGGCGCCGAGGCCGCGACGCTTGCCGCGCGCCGCCTGGGCGGGCTCGCCGGCAGGCGGGTGGTGATGATCGGCTGCGGCAAGACCGGGGAGCAGGCCGCGCGGCGCCTGGCGAAGCTGGAGGCGGGCGAGACCGTGCTGGTGAACCGCACCCCCGCCCGCGCCGTGGAGCTGGCCCGCGAGACCGGCGGCCGCGCCGCCCCCTGGAGCGACCTCCACCGCGAGGCCGCCCGCGCCGACGCCGTGCTGGTGGCCACCGCGGCCGGCGGCGCCGTCCTCCACGCCGCGCCGCTGGCGGAGTTGCGCCCCGCCCACGCGCCTCCGCTGCTGCTGCTCGACCTGTCCATGCCGCGCAACGTGGAGCCGGAGGCCGGCGCCCTCCCCGGCGTGTCGCTGCTGGACCTGGACGCCCTCCGCCTCCCCCTGGCCGCCGCGGAGCACGCCCGCCACGGCTCCGTCCCCGCCGCCGAGGCCGTGGTGGAGGAGGAGCTCGCCCGCTTCGTGGGGTGGCGCAGCGAGGCCGCCGCCCGCGACGCCGTGGAGCCGCTGCGCGCCGCCCTGGAGGAGATCTGCCGCCGCGAGCTGTCCTACGCGGCGGGCCCGGACGCCGCCGGCCGCGCCGCCGAGCGCATCGTCGCCAAGGTGCTCGCCCGCCCCATGTCCGCCTTGCGGACGGCCGCCGGCCGCGGCGACCCCCTGGACGGTGCCGCGGGCGTGCTGCGGGGGCTGTTCGGGACGGCGGACGGAAGTGCGAAAGTGCGAAGTGCGTGAGTGCGAAAGTGAAAAGCGGTGCGGAGCACGCCGACGGCTCCGGCGCGAGGGTCTACCCCTCACCCCCCGGCCCCCTCTCCCACAAGGGGAGAGGGGGAGCACGAC
>DASVQR010000206.1:0-15771 GCA_036389055.1 Longimicrobiaceae bacterium
CGCCGGGCGCGCCGAGGGATCGGGCCCGCGCAGCCCGCGGGCGGCGCCGTCGCCGCGCCGCAGGGCGAGGCGCAGCGAGAGGCCGTCCGCCGCGAGCAGGGCGCGCGCGTCGCGCTCCGCCAGCCGCGACACCCCGCCGCGCGGCGCGGGCGGCGCCCCGCGCGCGATCGCGCCCACGCCCGTGGGCGCGGCGTCCGCGGCGGTGGGGGACGGGAGGGTGCCCGCCCCCGCCAGCACCATCGCCAGCACCCACGCCCACGCACGGAGCCGCGCCAGGAGCGCGGCGGCGAGCGACGGGGTGCGTGCGGACGGGATCGGCATGCGTGCCCGTACCGAGAAGCGGCGGCGGGGTTCCGCTCGATCCCCGGCCCCGCGGCGGGCCGGCGCCGCCGGCACGGTGAAGCACGGCGAGCAGGTGACGGTGACGACGGCCTGGTGCCGTGCCTGACCCGCGAGCCGACGGCGGCCTGAACGGGGAAGAAGCCGGAGGAAGGGCCCGCCGACGACGCCAGCGCGGAACCCGCGTGAGGGATGCGAGCGCGAAGCGGCGAGACCCGCCGGCAGTTTGGCGGGGCTCGCCTCCGTTACGCAGCGTTGTTTGCTGCGTTACGGAGCCGCAGCCCGACCCGGCGCCAGCCGGGGCACGCCCGAATCAGCCGTAATCAGTTAGAATCAGTCGCACGCCTCCGCCAATCGCTTCGCCGCGACGGCATTCGGATACAGCTCGTGCGCCGCCCGCGCGTGCTCGCACCGCGACGCCCGGGCTCCCCGCCCTCCGCCCCGCGCCAGCCGCAGGTGGATGCGGTAGCTCCCCGGGTCCAGCCGCGCCGCCCGCTCCAGCGACGCGCGCCCGCCGCCCTCCGCGTAGACGGACATGGCCACCAGCTGCGCCGCGCTCTTCGCTGCCCCCGCGCCGGCCGCCAGCGCCACCAGCAGGGTCGCCGCCACGCGCACGCCGGGAGCCGACGCAGCCGGGCGCAGGTCCTCCGGCCGCGACAGCGCGCCCAGCGCCGTCCACACCAGCAGCGCCGGGAGCCCCAGCAGCAGCACCGCGTCGAACGCCCCTACCACCGCCACGGCCGCCAGCGTGGCGAGCAGCGTGAGCGCCACCAGCCCCTCGTCCGCGTCGCGCGCGGTCCGCATCCGCCGCCACGCGCCCAGCCCCAGCGCCGCGAACGCCCCCACCAGCAGCACGAACGCCGGCAGCCCGCGCTCCGCCAGGAACGCCACCCAGTCGCTGCTGGGCCACGGGTTGGAGGTGGTCCCCGGCTCGTCGCGCGAGAGCGACGGGTCGCGCCGCCCGGCGTGCTCCGGGTACTCCACCGGCCAGTTCCCCGGCCCCACCCCGAGCAGCGGGTTCCGGAGCGCCATCAGGGCGCTGTTGCGGTACTGGATCAGCCGCCCGCGCCCGCTCCCCTCCTGGTAGTTCACCAGCCCGCGCGCCGACTCCAGGTACGGGTTCTCGCTGTTCCAGCGCAGCCGGTTGGGGAGCAGCAGCGCCGCGCCGACGCCCGCCCCGGCCAGCAGCAGCAGCGCCAGCAGCCGCCCCAGCGTGCGCCCGTGCCGCCGCAGCGGCGGCACCAGCGGCAGCCCCACCACCAGCACCACGGCGACCGCGGCCACCGCCAGCCACGCCGCGCGCGAGCGGGTGAGGAACAGCGCCCCGGACGCCAGCGCGAGCCCCGCGCCGCCCAGCAGGAACCCCGCCGGCCGGTACGCCCGCAGCGCGGCCAGCAGCACCACCGGGAGCCCGAACGCCGCCAGGTGCGCGACGAAGTTGCGGTTCCCCAGCGTCCCGCCCGGCGCGCGGTTCAGCGAGAAGAAGTCGGTCCTCACCCCGTACGCCTGCAGCAGCGCCGTCGCGGCCCCCAGCACCACCGCCGCGGCGAGCGCCGCCAGCAGCGGCCGCGCGAGCCTCGCCCGCGCCACGGCCCGCGCCGCCCAGAACGCTCCCGCCGCCGAGACGCTCACCGCCAGCGCCCGCATGGCCGCCCAGGGGTTGGTTGCGAACGCGGCCGAGACGGCGCCGAGCGCCAGGAAGCCCAGCAGCAGCGCGTCCACACGGGTGGCGCTCCCGCGCCGCGCGGCGCCCAGCGCCAGCATCCCCGCCAGGAAGGCGACCAGGTGCAGCACCAGCTCCTTGGGGACGAAGAAGCGGTCCAGCTCGAAGACCCGGTGGGTCGATGCCGCCAGGACCACGGCGAGCGCGCCGAGCTGGAGGACCCGGAGCGCGAGCCGCTCGGCGCGGCGGGGCTCCACGGGGAGGGGGGCGGGGTGGACGGGCGCGGCCGTCAGCGTCTGGTCGAACGGGTTCACGGGGGCAGGCCTGTGCTCCGGGGGCGGGATGGACCCCGCTAGAATACGGCCCGCGCGCCCTCCCGTCCACCGCGGGCGCGGCGGAGGGGGCCGCTCAGGGCGCCCCGATCCGCTGCCGCACCGTGGCGAGCACCGTGTGCGGGTCGCAGGGCTTCGCCAGGTAGGCGTCGCACCCCGCGCGGTCGGAGCGCTCCCGGTCCTCCTCCAGCGCGGCGGCGGTGAGGATCACCACCGGGATGGAGGCCACGCCGGGGTCGGACTTGAGGCGCGCGGTGGCCGCCCAGCCGTCCATCACCGGGAGGCGGGCGTCCATCAGCACCAGGTCCGGCCGGTGGTGCGACGCGGCCTGCACCCCCGCGGCCCCGTCCGCCGCCTCCAGCACGGCGTAGCCGTGGTGGCGGAGAAAGGTCACGACGATGTCCCGCTGCTGGGGATCGTCCTCCACGACGAGCACGGTCTTCTGCGCCATGGTCACCTCGCGAGCGGGAAGTGGGTCCGGGACGCCGCGCCGGGTGCTCCGGGTGCCGGAAAACCAAAATGCCGCCAGCGCTCGACCCGTGCGGGATCGAGATTGCTGGCGGCCCGGCTGGCGTGGCGACGGCGTCGCGGTAGCCCCGTGGCTCTGCGCCCCCGGCTTTCGCGGGGTTTGCTCTGAGCAGCACCTGTATGTTTCCGGCCTCCCGGGCCGGCGGCGTCCGCTTCCCGCTGCAAGAAGCGTACACCCCGCGCCGCCGCGGAGCTACCCGGCCGCCGCCTCGTCCCGCCGCAGCATGGCCTCCACCCGCTCCCGCAGGCGGGGGTCCGCGGGGCGCCCGGCCAGGAAGAACTCCTCGTAGTACGCCTTGAGGAACCCGGCCGCGGGCGCGGCGATCAGCACCCCCACCAGCCCGAACGCCACCGCCATGGCCATGGTGACGAAGAGCAGGAACACGGGGTGCACGTCCATGGTGCCGCCCTGCACGCGCGGCGCGATCAGCGACCCCAGGATCTCGCTCCACGCCCAGAAGAAGAGCGCCGTCCACCCCGCCTTGCCGGGGGAGATGGAGAGCGCCACCAGCACCGGCGGCACCGCCATGACGTAGAAGCCGATGCGCGGCACCAGGGTGCTGAAGAAGGCGAGCACGCTCCACACCAGCGCGCCCGGGATCGCCATGAAGTACAGGAACAGGAAGGCGGGCACGGCCTTGAGCGTCCCCAGGACCACGTTGGCCTGCATCCACCCCACCGTGGCGTCCGAGCTCCGCGCGAAGGCGCGCGCCGCGGGGCCGCGCAGGTGCGGCGGCATGGCGCGGACGTACCCCTCCAGCAGCGGCCGCGGGTCGCTCACCAGGTACACGACGATGCTGAGCAGCAGCAGACCCAGCAGCAGGGCGCCCAGCAGCGAGAAGCCGTACGTCCACACGCGCCCCAGCAGCCCGATCGCCCACTCCGCCAGCTGCCCCCCGCCCTCGGCGCGGATGCGGGCCTCCAGCTCCGGGTAGTCGGCGAGCGCCTCGTAGCCGCGCGCCTGGAGCCCGGCGACGATCTGCGGGACGCTGCGGGCCAGCGCCGACGCCTGGCGCGCCATGGCCGGCGCCACCAGCCACCCCACCAGCCCCAGCGCGCCCAGCACCGCCAGCGTCGCCACGGCGGTCGCCAGGCCGCGCCGCCAGCCGCGCCGCTCCAGCCAGGTGACCGGCGCGTTCAGCGAGATGGCCAGCACCAGCGCCAGCGCGAAGAAGATCACCACGCTCCGGATGCGCAGCAGCAGCCAGAGAAGCACGACCAGCGCGAAGGCCAGCAGCACGGCCCGCGTCAGCGCCGCGGCCAGGCCGGGCTCGCGGCGGGCGGGCACGGGCTCGTCCGCGCCGGGCGGTCGGGTGGCGTCCATTGTGGGTGGGGTGCGGGGGGCGTGAGTCGCGGCGGCGGCCGCGGGCGTCCCTCAGAATAGGCGCGCGGCGGCCGTCCGTCCAACCGCCGCCCTCCCCCGCCCCGTCAGGACGAGCAGCTCACCACCAGGCGGCGCCCCCAGTCCGGCGGCGGCCCGGCGTACGCCTCCATCCCGGGACGCTCCGTGAACGGGTCGCGCAGCAGCTCGCGCAGGCGCTCGATCTCGCCGAAGTCGCGCTCGTCCTCGGCCAGGCGGATGGCGCGCTCCGCCAGGTAGTTGCGCAGCACGTAGGCGGGGTTCACGGCGTCCATCCGGGCGCGGCGCTCCGCCGCCACGCTCCCCTCGGCGCGGAGGCGCGCCCGGTAGCGCTCCGCCCACGCCTCCCACCCGGCCCAGTCCAGGAACAGGTCGCGGATCGCCGGCTCGGGGTTCCCCTCCTCCCCCGAAAAGGTGCCCAGCAGGCGCCAGAAGCGGGTGAAGTCCACCCGGCTGGCCGCGAGCAGCTCCAGCAGGCCGCCGGCCAGCTCGCCGTCCTCGTCGCGCGCCTCGCGCAGCCCCAGCTTGGCCCGGAGCCCCGCCATGTACGCCTCCGCGAACGCGGGCTCGTAGCCGTCCAGCGCGGCCACGGCGCGGTCGCGCTCCAGCAGCGGCAGGAGCGCCTGCGCCAGCGCGCTCAGGTTCCACAGCCCGATCGCCGGCTGCCGGCTGAAGGCGTAGCGCCCGCCGTGGTCGGTGTGGTTGGGGATGAAGCCGGGGTCGTAGTCGTCCATGAAGCCGAAGGGGCCGTAGTCCAGCGTCAGCCCCAGCACGCTCATGTTGTCGGTGTTGAGCACGCCGTGCGCCCACCCCACCATCTGCCAGCGCGCCACCAGCCGGGCGGTGCGGAGCACGGCCTCGTCCAGGAAGCGGGCGTGGCGGTCGGGCTCGCCGGCCAGGTGGGGGAAGTGCCCGCCGATCACGTGGTCGGCCAGCGTGCGGAGGTGGTCGTGCTGCCCGCGCGCGGCGAGCACCTCGAACGACCCGAACCTGACGTGCGACGGGGCCAGCCGCACCAGCGTGGCGGCGGTCTCCACCGTTTCGCGGCGCACCGGCTCTTCGCTCCCCACGATGCAGAGGGCCCGCGAGGTGGGGATCCCCAGCCCGTGCATGGCCTCGCTCCCCAGGTACTCGCGGATGGTGGAGCGGAGCACGGCGCGCCCGTCGAAGCCGCGCGAGAACGGGGTGGGGCCGCCGCCCTTGAGGTGCAGGTCCCACTTCCCGGAGGGCGCGCGCACCTCGCCCAGCAGGATGGCGCGCCCGTCGCCCAGCTGCGGCACCCACGCGCCGAACTGGTGCCCGGCGTACAGCATGGCGAGCGGCTCCGCCCCGGGGAGCGGCGCGTTGCCGCTGAACGCTTCCACCCAGAACGGGCGCTCCGCCTCGCCAGGGTCGATGCCCAGCAGCTCCGCCGCGTCCGGGTTCCACGCCACGGCGCGCGGGTTCAGCAGCGGCGTGGGCTCCACGCGCCGCCCGAACGGCTCCCCCAGCCGGGCGTAGCTGTTGTCGAACGGGAGATGGCGGAGGTCGGGCACGGGCGCTCTCAGCGTTCGGGGGCGGAGCCGCGGAAGCGGATCTTGGCGGCCAGGATGGCGCAGTTCAGCGTCACCATCCCCGCGTTGGTGGCGATCACCGGCCAGTCGGTGCTCCCCACGCCGTAGGCGATCCAGAGCACTCCCGCGGTGATCAGCAGGGCGAACATCCCGAAGGACAGGTCGTTCACCTTTTTGGTCTTCCAGGCGCGGATCACCTGGGGGAGAAAGGAGAGGACGGTCAGCACGCCCGCGGCGTATCCAAGGTATTCCAGCATGCAGCTCCGGCATTCGGATGCGATTCGTCCACTCGCGCCCGGCGGCGCGCGGAGGAGCGACCGAACGCAATCACCGGGCCCAAGTCGAATCCCTCCAAGCGGATATGCGCAGAGCAGGAGCGGCGCGCCCTCTGTTCCCGCGCAGCGCCCGCCTGCCGCCGCGGGGCCCGGCACCGGGTCTGCACCGCGAGAACCGGCTTCGGCAGGGTGCGGTGTCCAGCTCGGGGGGCGTGATGGCGACCGATGGAGAGCACGGCAGGGAGAGGTCCCCGCTCCGGGTGGCGCTGGGGGAGTACGACACCGGCTGGCACGACCCGGCGGGGTCGCTCGCCCGGGCCGCCGGGGTGGTGGGGCGCGCGGCGGCCGCGGGGGCGGAGCTGGTGGTGCTCCCGGAGACGTGCACCACCGGCTTCACCATGGAGCCGGCGGCGCACGCGGAGCCGCGGACGGGCCCGTCGGCGGCGGGGCTGGCGGAGCTGGCGCGCCGCCACGGGGTGCACCTGCTGGCGGGCGTGGCGACGCGCGACGCCTCCGGCGGCGGCGGGGAGCGGTTCTACAACTCGGCGCTGCTCTTCGGGCCGGACGGTGCGCCGGCGGCGGAGTACCGCAAGCAGCGGCTGTTCGCCTTCGCGGGGGAGCACGAGCGGTACGCCGCGGGCGACGGGCCGACGGTCGTGCGGGTGGGCGGGGTGCGGATCGCGCCGTTCATCTGCTTCGACCTGCGCTTCCCGGAGCTGTTCCGCGCGGTGGCGCCGCGGGTGGACGCGCTGGTGCTGGTGGCGAACTGGCCGGCGGCCCGCCGCGCGCACTGGGACGTGCTGGTGCGCGCCCGCGCCATCGAGAACCAGTGCTACGTGGTCGCGGTCAACCGGGTCGGCGAGGGCGGCGGGCTGGAGTACGACGGGGGCTCGGTGGCGTACGACCCGTGGGGCGATCCCGTGGCGGAGGCGGCGGACGGCGGGCTTCTCGTCGCCCGCATCGACCCGGCGGAGGTGACGCGGGTGCGGTCGCGCTACCCGTTCGTGGAGGACCGGCGCGGCTGAGGGAGGTCGGCCCGTGGCGGAACGGACGTGACGGGCGGCTCGCAACCGTATTGATGCCGACGGAAGGCTACGTACATTGGGGCGCGCAGGATCGTCCTTCCTCCCCCCCGCTCCGGAGATCCCATGTCCAGACTCGCGCTGGTCGTCCTCCTCCTCGCCGCCTGCGCCCCGCCTCCCCCGCCGGAAGCCGCCCCCGCGCCCGCTGCGCCCGCCGCCGCTTCCGCGCCGGCCGCCCCAGCGGCACCCGACGCACCCGCCGCGCCCCCGGTGGTGACCGGCGAGTACACGGTGACGCTCGCGGCCGCCGACATGCCGGCCACGATGCCGGACACGCTGAAGCGGCAGATCGCGGGGACGTGGGTCATTGCGCTCCACGACGGCGGGCATGCCGCCATCACCCAGAACGGGCGCGAGGTGGTGCAGGCGCCCTACGTGGTCTCCGGCAGCCAGTTCACGCTCACCGCGGACGACACGGGGCCGTACGCCTGCAAGTCGGAGGGCCGGTACACCTGGCAGATGAGCGACGACCGGCTGACGCTCACGCGCGTGCAGGACGAGTGCGAGGGGCGTGTAGCGGTGCTGACGACGCGGCCGCTCGTGCGGCGAGGATAGATCCGAAGTCTGAAGCACGAGACCCCGGCTGCCAGGCGGCGGCCGGGGTCTCGTGCTTCATCGTCTCGTCGTCCGGTGGTTCCGACAGCCCCGCTCACATCCCCCAGGGCCGGCCGTTCAGGCTGCATCACCCCGTTTCTGCACGGACGATCCGGCATGTGAGTTCGCGAGGGCTTCCCGTTCTTCCATCGCTCGGGCGAGCGCATCCGCGAGCCGCATCGCCCCGACCTGGCGGAGTTGCCCGGGGAGCTCGGGACGTGATGCCGGGAAGATCCCGGCGCGCAGCAAAGCTGCTCGTGCCCTGTGAGTCGCCGCAGCGACGAGCTGCTCGACGGCTGCATCCTCGTCGCCCATCTCCCGGAGGTCGGCCAGCAGGCGCTCGGCAGCCTCCGCCCTGGAGTCGGCGACCTCAGGAGACGGGAACGGCAGGCGCGAATGCCACTTCTCCTTCAGCTTCGTCCAGTATGCATCCCGCTCGCAGACGAGCTTTCCAAGCCGGAGACACCAAACCAGTAGATCGTGCCCCCGCGCCACCAGCTCATCGACCTGATCGGCGGGATACGCCCGGATGTCGACCTGCATCGGAGCCGGCGTGAACGTCGGCCGATCCTCCCGGTAGATGTACAGGCAGTCCAGGTCGAAGCTGGAGCCCGCAGGACGAATCGCGGAGCCGAAAAGGACCACCGCCAGCACGTCCGGGCTCGCGCACAGCTCCGCGAGGGCCTCTTCAGCCCACCGGCGTGCGGCCGTGCCGGGCCATGTCGACACCACCGGATCGATCAGCGAGGCTCCGCGCGAGTGTCTCAAGGGGCCTCCGTCAGCGCTTGAGGAGCTCATCGACGGCATCCACGTACTCTTCCACCTCCCGCGCGACCTCCTGCGGGTCGAGAGTGGGCGGAGAGGCGATATCGCCGTATGCCTCGGACTTACGCATCTCGTTCAGGTCGCTCATCAGGCCCGCGACGTCGGGCAAGCCTTGGTTTTTTGCCAGGTCGCGAGCCAGCTCGGCCTTGTTCCAGTGCGTCCTCTTGGTGGCAACTCCCAGGTGCAGACCGGCAGCGACCGTAGCCGCTTCCAGAGCATACAATCCGTATGCTGCAAGATCCAGCCATTCAGGCGGATCCCAGGACGCGAGAACCCGGGCAAGGTGTTTCTTCGCGAGCGCGAGCGAGTCGGCAGCCGTGATCGGGCTCCTGCCTGTTCCTGCAAGGGTGGTATCGAAAGCTACCGTGAGGCCATGTAGCGAGCAACTCGCACCGGGGGCCGTGAGGCCGCTGCACGCTCCCAGGCTGTTCGAATCGGACGCGGCCGAACGGTCCTCCCCGCCGTTCCGCCCGGCTCACAGGTCGAGCACGGTGTCCAGCCCCCGGTGGACGCCGACAAGCGTGTGCACCCTCCGGATGGCGAGCAGCGCCCCGTCCACGTACGGACGCGCGCTGCTCCCCGCGTCGTGGCGGACGGTCAGCTCTTGGTCAGGCACTCACCCGCGAACCGCTCCCCGCAAACCTCCCCCTCCGCCGCGATCCCGCCGATCAGCCACCGCAGCCCGGTGTCGAACTCCGCGTCGCCCGGGTGCGCCGCAAGCTCCCGAGCGAGCGACCGCGTCGCCGCGAACTCCTCCGGGTCCAGCGCCCCGATCAGCGCCGCGGCGCGCTCCAGCCGCTCCGCGCTCTCCGGCTCCGGCGCCCGGGGCACCTCCATCGCCGCGAAGCCCAGGGTGTACGTGAGCAGCGCGCGCGTGGCGTCCACCGCCCGCTTCCCCTGGATGCCGCCCCGCGCCAGGATCCGGAACGTGGCCTCGCCCAGCCGCATTGCGTTGGCTCCGCCCGGCCGCGACAGGAAGAGCGCCGCCAGCCGCGGGTGCGCCAGCAGCAGCCGGCGCGAGGCGCGCATCAGCTCCGCCAGCGCGTCCTGCCACGGCCCCGCCTCCGGGTCCGGCGGCTCCAGCTCCCCCAGCACCGCGTCGAAGAGCGCGTCCAGGATCGCCGTCTTGTCCGCGAAGTAGGTGTAGAGCGCGTTGGGCGACACCCCCAGCTCCGCCGCCAGCCGCCGCATCGTCACCTGCTCCAATCCCTCGCGCTCCGCCAGCCCCAGCGCGCACGCCAGCACGTCGCCGCGCGTCAGCCCGGCGCGCTGCCCCGGCGTGCGCGACGATCCCCCGGCCCGCGGCGTCTTCCCTGCCCTCCCTTCCGAAGCCATTGACCACAGGGTGCGGGTTCATTATTGTACAGTGTACAATACAAGAGCTTCCGTCCGTCCTCAAGGAGCCCAGGATGCAGCCAGACGCCCGCGAGATCGTCCTCTTCCACTCCGTGCTGGGCCTGCGCCCCGGCGTGCTCCGCTGGGCCGAGCGGCTGCGCGCGGAGGGGTACGTCGTGCACACCCCGGACCTGTACGACGGCGAGGTGTTCGACGACTACGAGGCCGGCTTCGCCAAGGTGGAGGCGATCGGCGGCATCGGGGCGCTCATCGAGCGCACCAACGCGGCGGTGGCCGGACTGCCCGAGCGCGTGGTGTACGCCGGCTTCTCCAACGGCGGCGCCTCGGCCCAGCTGCTGGCGCTCGCCCGGCCGGGTGCGCGCGGGCTGGTGCTGATGCACGCCGCCCTCCCCGTGGAGGCGTTCGGCGCGGAGGCGTGGCCCGCGGGCGTGCCCGTGCAGGTGCACTACGCCGAGCACGACCCGTTCCGCGAGCAGGAGGCGCTGGACGCGCTCGCGGCCCAGGCGCGGGCCTCCGGCGCGCCCTTCGAGGCGTGGGACTACCCCGGCTCCGGCCACCTCTTCGCCGACCCGGACCTCTCCGAGTACGACGCCGCCAGCGCCGACCTGATGTTCGGCCGGGTGCTGGACTTCCTCCGCCGCGTCTGACGGAGTCCGACGGAGAGGACCCGGAGCCCGCGGAGGCGCCGGGGCTCCCGCTCAGCGCGGACCGGCGGGCTCCGTGGCGCCCTCCAGCCCCAGGTTCGCGAAGTACTGCTTCCGGCCGCCCTCCACCGATGCGCCCGGCGGCCGGATCGTCCGCACCGCCGGCGGCAGGCACTCGCGCAGCGATTCCAGGAACGCGTCCACCAGGTGGCGCTTCAGGTGGATGCGGCGCCGCACCAGCACCACCTGCCGGGTGGGCACCGGGTCCGCGAAGGGGATGATGCAGGCGCCGGGGTGGTCGCCGCGCAGGTCGTCCACCGCGAGCGCCGGGAGAAGGGTGAAGCCCTGCCCGTTCTCCACCAGCCGCTTCAGCGTCTCCAGGTTGCCGCTCTCCATGCGGATGCCGTGCGTGCAGCGGCCGTGCTCCCCCTCGCTCCCCTCGCACAGCTGCAGCGTCTGCGCGCGCAGGCAGTGCGCCTCCGAGAGCAGCCAGAAGTCCTCGCGCGGCAGGTCGCGCGGCGTCACCCGCGGGCGGGCGGCCAGCGGGTGCGCGCGGCTCACGTACGCCACCAGCGGCTCGTCGAAGAGCGGCTGGTGGTCCAGGTCCGCCGCGTCCGCCGTGGCGATCAGCGCCGCGTCCAGCGTCTCGTTGCGGATCCGCTCCAGCAGCGCGTCCGTGAGCCCCTCCTCCAGCACCAGCTCCAGCCGGGGGTGCAGCCGCGCCAGCTCGTGCACGAAGCGGGGGAGCAGGTACGGCCCCAGCGTCGGCAGCACCCCCACCCGCAGCTCCCCCGCCGTCTCCCCCCACGCCTCGTCGCGCAGCTCCGGGATGCGCGCCGCCTCGCGCAGCACCACCCGCGCCTGCTCCACCACCCGGCGCCCCAGGTCGGTGGGCACCACCGGCGTCCGCGACCGGTCGAAGAGCACCACGCCCAGCTCGCTCTCCAGCTTGCGGACCTGCATGGAAAGGGCGGGCTGCGTCACGTAGCACGCGTCCGCGGCCCGGCCGAAGTGGCCGTAGGTGTCCACCGCGACGACGTAGGAGAGCTGGGTGAGGGTCATGCCTGCATGATAACGGTTCCTGATGTGGCGGTAAACACGTTCTATTTCCCTTATGCGCTCCCGCGGCGCTATTCTCGCGTCGTCCCACGGGGCCCGGCGCCGACCGGCCGGCGCCGGCCCGCGTGCACCACAGACAGACGGAGAGCGGAGCGATGGACGACAAGCAGGACGCCCAGCGGCAGGACCGGACCCTGACCACCCGGCAGGGGCACCCGGTCGGCAACAACCAGTCGCAGCGCACGGTGGGGAGCCGCGGGCCGGCGACGCTGGAGAACTACCACTTCCTGGAGAAGATCAGCCACTTCGACCGCGAGCGCATCCCCGAGCGGGTGGTGCACGCGCGCGGCTTCGTGTGCTACGGCGAGTTCGAGGCGACCGGCAGGATCGGCGACGAGCCGGCGTCCACGTACACCCGGGCGAAGCTGTTCCAGGAGGCCGGCAAGAAGACCCCGCTCGCCATCCGCTTCTCCACGGTGATCGGCGGGCGCGACTCCAGCGAGACCGCGCGCGACCCCCGCGGCTTCGCGGTGAAGTTCTACACGGAGGACGGCAACTGGGACCTGGTGGGGAACAACCTGGCGGTGTTCTTCATCCGCGACGCCATCAAGTTCCCGGACGTCATCCACTCCCTGAAGCCGGACCCGGTGACGTTCCGCCAGGAGCCGAACCGCATCTTCGACTTCATGAGCCAGACGCCCGAGTCCATGCACATGCTGACGCACCTGTTCAGCCCGCGCGGGATCCCGGCCAGCTACCGGCACATGGAGGGCTTCGGCGTCAACACCTACAAGCTGGTGAACGCCGCGGGCGACACCGTGCTGGTGAAGTACCACTTCCACCCGCGCTGCGGCCTGGCGTCGCTCACCGCCGAGGAGGCGGCCAAGGTGCAGGGGCAGGACCTGGGCTCCGCCAGCAAGGACCTGTACGACGCCATCGAGCGGGGCGAGCACCCGCAGTGGGACATGTACGTGCAGATCATGGAGGACCACGACCACCCGGAGCTGGACTGGGACCCGCTGGACGACACCAAGATCTGGCCCGAGCACCAGTTCCCGCTGCGGCACGTGGGCGTGATGACGCTCAACCGCAACGTGAGCGACCACCACAACGAGAACGAGCAGATCGCCATGGGCACCGGCGTGCTCGTGGACGGGATGGACTTCTCCGACGACAAGATGCTGGTGGGGCGCACCTTCTCGTACTCGGACACGCAGCGCTACCGCGTGGGCCCCAACTACCTCCAGCTCCCGGTCAACCAGCCGCAGGGGGTGGACGGGCGGGTGCACACCAACCAGCGCGGCGGGCAGATGTCGTACGGGGTGGACCTGGCCCCCGGCCAGAACCCGCACGTCAACTACGAGCCGTCCATCCACAACGGGCTGCGCGAGGCAGAGCGGAAGCCCAACAACGCGCCGGAGATCCACGGCCGGCTGACGCAGAGCGTGCTGGAGCGCCGCAACGACTACGTGCAGGCGCGCGGGCGCTACAACACCATGATGGACTGGGAGCGCGACGACCTGGTCAGGAACCTGGGCGACCTGCTGGGGCAGTGCCAGCGCGACGTGCAGGAGCGGATGCTCTGGCACCTGCTGCTGGTGCACGACGACTACGGCACCCGCGTGGGCCGGGCGCTCGGGATGACCGCGGACGACGTCCGCCACCTGGAGCCGCTCCCCGGCCAGGTGCTCACCGAGGAGGACCAGCGGCGCCTGCAGAACCTGGGGAACAACGGCGACGTCATCGACCCCACCGTCTGGGGCACCTGGACCAGCTCGGTGACCAACTACCAGGCCAGCGCGGAGGAGGTGCTGGGCGGGATGCGGGTCAAGCTGGAAGGCGCGCCGGGGCTCACCCGGGACGAGCTGGCGGGAGCGGGCAACGCGCCCAACTCGATCAGGTAGCCGGCGGGCCGTCACCGCGGCATGAAAACACGCGAGCCCCCGCCGACGATCGGCAGGGGCTCGCTCTCTTTTGTCGCGCGCCGGGGTGCAGCTCAGGGCAGGACGCGCACCGGGCAGGCTGCTTCGGCTTGTCCCACGACGCCGCCGTCCTCGCCGAGGAGGCGGCCCGACAAACGGTACTCGCCGGCCGGCACCGGCCGCCCCTCGCGATCGCGCAGGTCCCACGCGGCGGCAAAGTCCGCGTGCTCCCCCGGGGCCAGCACCAGCTCGTCCGCCGTTCCCGCCAACCGGCCGGGTGCCCGCCGCCAGACCTCCCGCCCGCCGGCATCCCGCACCACGGGTTCGAATGCCCAGCCCCCGCTGGCGAAGAGGGGGATCCTCACCTCCCCCGCCGTGGGGTTGCCCGCCCGCAGCGTGAGCGCGGCGCTCCCGCCGGAGCGGACCTCCGCGTCGCACAGCAGGATGAGCGTGAGCGCGCCGCCGTCGGGTGCCATCGGGCCTCGGGGGTGAACGCCGGCCGCTCCCGCCGGGGCGGGAGCGGCCGGACCGGTCAGATGGGATACAGGGTGATCCCCAGGTCCGCCTCGATCTGGTCGAGCCCGCTGTAGTAGATCTTGTACGTCTCGCCCGCCGCGGGGATGTACGTCCCCCACAGGATCCCGATCGCCGCGCGGTACGACGGCTGGAGGAAGAGCGGGAAGCGGTACACCGGCGAGCCGCTGTCGCCGCCGTTCGCCCGGGCCTGCGCCTCGTAGGCGCACGGCACCTCGGTGTTCGCGCCCGCGAACACGCCGGCGTTCACGCAGGTGCCCGTCACCGGCCCGCGCGTGCTGCCGGTGGTGCGGCCCGTCTTGTGGACCTCCTGCCCCACCGACGCGCCGCCGTACGTGGCCACGCCGTACCACGTGCCGATGGTCAGGTTGCCCGCGCTGTTCCCGGAGCCGACGGTGGACGACTGCGCCACCCGCTTGTCCGACAGGATGTTGCTGTCGTACTGGATCAGCGCCGCGTCGGTCGCGCGGCAGTAGCTGGCGCCCACGCCGCAGCCGGTGGTGCTCCACGCCGGGTTGAGCGCCTCCACGCCCACCCTGTCGGAGAAGCTGTTGCCGGGCTGGTAGAAGACCCGGCCGGTGGGGCCGGCGTAGTTCTGCGTGCAGTGCCCCGCCGTCAGGAAGTAGCGCTGCCCGTTGGGGTCGGTCACGTTGAAGCCCATGGTGCAGGCGCCGGCCTCGGTCCCGACGTTGATGTTGACCTGGGTCCCCGCGCCGGTGGGCCGGATCACGTCGCGCAGGCTGGCCACCAGCGCGTTGGTTCCGCGCCGCAGCTCGAAGTGCAGCGCGCCGCGCGGTACGCCCAGGCTCTCGGCGAGCGCCTGGATCCCCGCGACCTGGCTTCGGTCCGCGATGCCGATGCGCACGCGGTTCTTCATCTCGTCCGCGTCGAACAGCGAGATCCCGTGCGCGGGGCGCGCGCCGCGCTGCAGGGCGTCGCTCCACTGCACCAGCTGCGAGAAGCCGTACTCGCCCCTGCGCACGTGCACCGAGGGCCGCGAGCCGTCCTCGCGGGCGAAGCGGCGGGCGTCACGGGCCAGCAGGCGCTGGATCGCGCCGCGGGCGCGCGGCTCGTCGGCCGAGTCGGTCACGTACGCCACGATGTCGCCGGCCTCGTCCACGTAGAAGCCGCCGAAGCCGGGAACCTCGCTCGACTGCATCTGCAGGAACTCGTCCTCGATGCCCCGCGAGAACCGCCGGACCTGCGGCGCCGCGCTGGCCGCCGCGGCGGCCCCGGGCGCCGTCGCCTCGGAGGGGGAGGGTTTGTCCGCGCACGCGGCGAGAACCGCGAGCGCCGGAAGCGGAAGGAGCCACCGTGCCGTCCTGAGAGACCTGCGTTCCATGCTTTTCCCATCGTAAAACTGTTGTGCGGCGGCCCGGCAGATCCGCCGGGGCACGAGGGCTCGCCCTCTCTTGCACCGCGCCGTGCTTCAGCACCAACCCTGGCACATAAAATACGACTGGTTTTACTATAAACAGACGTCTCGATTGTCACAAGGCGCAGCTCGCACGCGATCGTCCCCGGCGGTGCTGCGGCCTCGACGCGACACGCTGCCGGGGCGGCCCCCGCCTGAAAGCGAAGCGGCTACCAGGCCGGCGCCGTGGAGGTGCCGGGCAGGATGCCGCTGGAGCCGGCGGCGGCACCAACCCGATCAGGTAGCCGGCGGGCGCCCCCCAGGGCCGGGAAGCACGCGAGCCCCCGCCGA
>DASVQR010000207.1:0-22617 GCA_036389055.1 Longimicrobiaceae bacterium
CCCCGATGGCGTGCAGCGAGTTGAACAGGAAGTGCGGGTTCAGCTCCATCTTCAGCGCCCGCAGCTCCGCCTGCGTGCGCCGCAGCTCCACCTCGCTCAGCTCCGCCCGCAGCCGCAGCTCCGACACCTCCTTCTGGCGGAGCCGCCGCGCGTACTCCACCGCGTGCGCCACCCCGGTGAAGAGCCCGTACCCCAGGAGCACCAGGAAGAACCGGGCGAACGGGTGCGGCTCCGCCTCCACCCCGAGCCCCCCGGCGAGCAGCCGCATGCGGAGCGCGTCGGCGCCGGCGAGCGCCAGGCCGGCGGCCAGGTGCACCCCCACCCCGCGCGAGAAGCGCTCGCCCCCCCAGCGCCGGGCCAGCAGCACGGGCACAACCAGGAACGACGCGGACACCAGCGCGGACCCGAGCACGCCGGCCGCCACCAGCCATGCGGGAGCGCCCGGCGGCACCCCCTCCAGGGTGTCCAGAAGGTCGTACACGAACCAGGCGCCGACCGCCAGCCACCAGAGGCGGCTTCCGCGCGGGGCTCTCTGCTCGTTCACGGGGCTCTCCCGGAGTGGGTTGAGGAGGACGGGTCGCGGAGCGGCGCCCGAGCCGGCCGGAGTCGCGGCACGGGCGACGCGACGGCGGTCGGACGGGGAGATAGTATCGGCGGGGGGGTAGTTGATCTTAACGCACGGAGGCAGACCGCTCAACACCCGGACCGGGGGGGCAAGACGTGCAGAATCAACCATTTCCGGACACGCCGGAAAACCGGGTCCGGATCGCGCGCCCCGGGATCGGGCGGAGCTCGCGGCTGCGGCGGGGGGACGGGACCGGGCCCGCCAGGGGGAGATGGAGGCGCGGGCGCGGCTCGCGGGGTCAGCGATCCCCGGTCCACGCCAGGTCGGCGACCACCGGGCGGTGGTCGGACCCGACGTCGGGTCCCACGAAGGCGCGACGCACCCGCCAGCCGGGGCCGGCCAGCACGTGGTCGATCCTCACGCGGATCCAGCCGTTGAAGCGGGTGAAGCCGAAGCCGCGGCCGGCGCGGGAAAAGGCGTTGGCGAAGCCGCCCCACGCCTCGCGGTAGATGCGGCTCTCCACCGGCATGTTGAAGTCGCCCGCCACCAGCAGCGGGAGCTGCTCCTGCACGGCCCAGCGCGCGACGACGCGCGATTCGATCTCCCGCGAGGTCGTGTTCGCCGCCATCCCCTCCACCCCGCCGCGGAGGACGCCCTCCAGCCCCTTGCGGGGCGTCTCCAGGTGCAGGTTCACCAGCTGCACCGGGCCACCCGGCGCGTCCAGCGTGTAGCGCACCGCCGCGCTGGTGCCGCCGATCCCGGCGTCGCGCACCAGGTCGAAGCGGCTGCGGTCCATCGCCTCCGCGCTCCGCAGCGGGTAGCGGCTCAGCAGGCAGAGCTGCCCGTCCCGGCGCTGCGTCCACCCGCCCACGCGGCCCAGCGCCTCCGCCACGCGGTCGGTGCACTCCTGCACGGCCACCACCTGGGGACGCCACTCCGCCACCCGGGCGATCAGCCGCTCCGCCGCCCACGCCTCGCCCGCCGCGTTGAAGCTGACCACCCGCATCGCGCCCTCCCCTCCCCCGCCGGAGAGCAGCGCGCGCCAGCCGGTGCGCAGCCCCATCACCGGGAAGAGCATCACCAGCGCGGCGGCAAGGAGGGGGAGGAGGAGCCGGGGGCGGAGGAGGGCGGCGGCGGGGACGAGGAGGGCGAGCGGGAGCAGCACCACCCAGCGCGGGCCGAACAGGTACACCGTCGCCGGCCACCAGCGGTCGCCCAGCGTCCACAGCACGACGCAGACGACGGCGACCAGCGCGGCGTAGCCCCAGGCAGCCCACGCGAGCGCGCGGACCACGACGGGAGGAGCCGCGGGGACGGCCCCGCGCAGGGCCCGGAGGCGGTCGCGGAGCGCGCGCGGCGCTCCGGCCATCGCCGCCCCACCGGCGGACCGGTCTGCGGAGCCGCCAGCCGCCTCCCGCCGCGGGGGCGGGAGGCGCACCTCGAGCTTGCGGCCGCATGGGCAGCTCAGCACCCGCCCGACGTGCGCCTCGTCCGCGTGGTACAGCTCGCCGCAGCGGCAGCGGATGCGAATCACGGCCGGGGGCGGGGCGCGGGGGCTCCGGCCGGGCTCACCCGCCGAAGCCCTGCTCCAGCATGGGAACGCGGACCCCCTTCGCGCGGGCGGTCTCCACGGCGATGTCGTAGCCGGCGTCGGCGTGGCGCGCCACCCCCATGCCGGGATCGTTGGTGAGCACGCGCTCCAGCCGCTCGCGCATCTCCGGCGTGCCGTCGGCCACGATCACCTGCCCCGCGTGCAGCGAGTTGCCGATCCCCACCCCGCCGCCGTGGTGGAACGACACCCACGACGCGCCGCTCGCCACGTTGACCAGCGCGTTCAGGATCGCCCAGTCGGCGATGGCGTCGCTGCCGTCCTTCATCGCCTCCGTCTCGCGGAAGGGCGAGGCCACCGAGCCGGTGTCCAGGTGGTCGCGCCCGATCACGATGGGCGCCTTGAGCTCGCCGCTCGCCACCAGGTCGTTGAGCGCCACCCCGAACCGGGCGCGCTCCCCCTGCCCCAGCCAGCAGATGCGCGCCGGGAGCCCCTGGAACGCCACTTTCTCGCGCGCGTGGGCGATCCAGCGGCGCAGGTGCTCGTCCTCCGGGAACAGCTCCAGCACCAGGTCGTCCGTGCGGTGGATGTCGGCGGGGTCGCCGGAGAGCGCCACCCAGCGGAAGGGGCCCTTGCCCTCGCAGAAGAGCGGGCGGACGTACGCCGGGACGAAGCCGGGGAACGCGAAGGCGTCGGCGAAGCCGGCGTCCAGCGCCTGCGTGCGCAGGTTGTTGCCGTAGTCGAAGGTGACGGCCCCGCGCCGCATCATCTCCACCATGGCCTCGCAGTGCACCCGCATGGACTCCGTGGAGCGGCGCACGTACTCCCGGGGGTCGCGCTCCCGCAGCTCGGCCGCCTCGGCCAGCGACAGCCCCGCGGGGACGTAGCCCACCAGGGCGTCGTGGGCGCTGGTCTGGTCGGTGAGCGCGTCCGGCACCACGCCGCGGCGCAGCAGCTCCGGGAGCACCTCCGCGCAGTTCCCCACCAGCCCCACGGAGAGCGCCTCGCCCCGGCCGCGCGCGTCCAGCGTCCAGCGCAGCGCCTCGTCCAGGTCGTGCGTCATGCGGTCGCAGTAGCGCGTGTCCAGCCGCCGCTGGATGCGGGTGGGGTCCACGTCCACGCACAGCACCGCGCCGCCGTTCATGGTCACCGCCAGCGGCTGCGCGCCACCCATCCCGCCCATCCCGCCGGTCAGCGTCCAGGTGCCCCGCAGCGTCCCCCCGAAGTGCTGCCGCGCCACCGCCGCGAAGGTCTCGTACGTCCCCTGAAGGATCCCCTGCGTGCCGATGTAGATCCACGAGCCGGCCGTCATCTGGCCGTACATGGTGAGCCCCTGCCGCTCCAGCTCGCGGAACGTGTCCCAGTCGGCCCAGCGCGGCACCAGGTTGCTGTTGGCGATCAGCACCCGCGGCGAGTGCCGGTGCGTCCTGAACACCGCCACCGGCTTCCCGGACTGGACGATCAGCGTCTCGTCGTCGGCCAGCGTGCGCAGCGTCGCCACGATCGCCTCGAACGCCTCCCACGAGCGCGCGGCCCGGCCGGTGCCGCCGTAGACCACCAGGTCCTCGGGGCGCTCCGCCACCTCCGGGTCCAGGTTGTTCATCAGCATCCGCAGGGCGGCCTCCTGCTGCCACCCGCGGCAGGAGATCTCGCTCCCGCGGGGCGCGCGGACGGTGCGGGGCTCGGCGATGGTGGTGCTCATGATGTCGGGACGGTTGATGGCTGGCGTGAGGTCGGGCCGCTACGGAGCCCGGCGGTACTGCTGCCGGTCTCCTCCGCGGGCTCGGCGAGCCCCGGAAACCGCCCCGGGTCTCACCTCGCCGGAGGGAGCCAGCCGAAACTGCCCGGCTGTCTCCCTCCGTCAAAGATCATTTGGATACTGCGGAACTGCGAACGGCCGGCATCTATCTCAGGAGAAGCCCTTCAGCGTGTCCTGCACGTCGATGCGGAGCGCGGGCCCGCCCGGAACCGGGCTCCAGGTGAGGACGTCGCGCACGACCTCGGGGTGAGTGGGATCGACGAGCATGCGGTACACCTCCACCGAGCGTGCATCGGCATCCACCACCCAGTACTCCGGCACCCCGAACCGGGCGTACCGCTCCCGCTTGACACCGCGGTCCATGCGTGCGGTCGACGGGGAAGCGACCTCCACCACCAGGTCCGGCGCACCCTCGATTCCGCGCTCCGTGACGACCTGGAGCCGCTCGCGCCGGACGAAGACCAGGTCGGGCTCCAGGAAGTCTCCCTCGGCGAACAGGACGTCCACCGGGCCGGGGAGGATCCAGCCGAGGCCGTTCTCCCGGGTGAAGCTCTCCAGGAGGAAGCCGAGTCGCGCTATGGTACGCTGGTGCAAGGGGCGCGGCGCGGGAGTCACGTGAAGCTCTCCGGCGATGACCTCGTAGCGGTTCCCGTCGTCGGGGAGCCGGGCGAACTCGGCATAGGTCCACCTCTGCGCAAAGGATCGGGACGCTTCCATCGGGGCCTCCGGTTCGTTGCCTCCGGCCGGCCGTCGCGCGCGACGGCTCCTGCTGCAAGATAACGCGACGCCGCGGCCGGGCCACGGGCTACGCCGCCCAGTCTCCTACTCCCGCCGGAGCTCCGCCGGAGTCCCCTCCCGCACAGGTGCGGTGGCGTTCTCGCTGTCCGGCGCCGACCCGGCCACCGACCAGCGGCCGAATGCGCGCGGAGGGTGCGGGCGGGGGATCAAGAGTCGCGATCGGCTTCGTGGAGCACGAGGTGGTTTGCCCGCATCACCAGCACGGGCTCCGTCAGGCCGGTGCAGATCTCGGCGAGGGCGCCGCTGCGCACCAGCTCGGTCGCGGCTTCGATGTCGGGGGCCAGGATGCGGTCCCGGGTGAGGCGGGGAACCCGCTCGCGCAGCAGGTCGTACGCCTTCTCCACGCCGCGCCCCGGGCGCAGCGGCTTCAGGAACTCCAGCGCCTGCGCCGCGCAGAGCAGCTCCACGGCGAGCACCGCCTCCACGTTCCTCACCACCCGGCGCGCCTTGACCGCGGCGTGCGCGCCCATGGAGACGTGGTCCTCCTTGCTGGCGCCGGTGGTGATGGAGTCCACGCTCGCCGGGTGCGCCAGCACCTTGTTCTCGCTCACCAGCGCCGCCGCGGTGATCTGCGGGATCATCATCCCCGAGTGGACCCCCGGCTCGTCGGTTAAAAAGGCCGGGAGGTGGTCGGAAAGGTCGGGGTTCACCAGGCGCTCGATGCGCCGCTCCGACACCGACGCCACGTCCGCCATGGCGATGGCGAGGAGGTCCAGCACCTGGGCCACCGGCTGGCCGTGGAAGTTCCCCCCGGAGATCACCAGCCCCTCCTCCCCCTCGTCCGGAAAGATGAGCGGGTTGTCGGTGGCGCTGTTGGACTCGACTGCCAGCACCGAGCGGACGTACGCCAGCGCGTTGCGGGCGGCCCCGTGCACCTGCGGCATGCAGCGAAGCGAGTACGCGTCCTGCACGCGCGGGTCGTTCTCGCGGTGCGACTCGCGGATCTCGCTGTCCGCCAGGAGGGCGCGCAGGCGGCGCGCGCTCACGTCCTGCCCCGGGTGCGGGCGGGCGCGCTGGATGGCGGGGTGGAAGGCGTCCGGCGTCCCCCGCAGCCCCTCCAGCGTCATGGCGCCGATCACGTCCGCCGTGTCCATCAGCCGCTCGGCGCGCAGCAGGGCCAGGGCGCCGATCCCCGTCATGAACTGCGTGCCGTTGTTGAGCGCCAGCCCTTCCTTGGCCTTGAGCGTCACCGGCTCCAGCCCCACCCGGCGCAGCGCCTCGGCGGCGGGGAGGCGCTCGCCCCCCATCTCCGCCTCGCCCTCGCCGATCAGCACCAGCGCCACGTGCGAGAGCGGCGCCAGGTCGCCGGAGGCGCCCACGGAGCCCTGCTCCGGGATCACCGGGGTGACGCCCCGGTTCAGCAGCTCCAGCAGCAGCTCCACCACCTCCGGGCGGATGCCGGAGAAGCCCTTTGCCAGCACGTTGGCGCGCAGCAGGGTGACCGCGCGCGCCTCCTCGCGCGGGAGCGGCGCGCCCACGCCGCAGGCGTGGCTGCGGATCAGGTTGACCTGCAGCTCCTCCAGCCGGTCCAGCGGGATGGCGACCTCCGAGAGCCGGCCGAAGCCGGTGGTGAGGCCGTACACCACCCGCGCCTCGGCCACGGCGCGCTCCACCACGGCGCGCGAGCGGCGCATCCGCTCCACCGCGTCCGCCGTCAATGCCACGGGCGCGCCGTGCCGCGCCACGCGCTCCACGTCCTCCAGGGCGAGGCCGTCCCCGTCGATCCCGATCCGCTCCGCTGCTTGCATCGTCGCTCCACGTAAAGGGCCGCGAAAAGATACCAGCCCGCTGTGTAGCGAACAACGGAGGGAGCCGGAAAAGGAGCGGGCCGCCCCCGGGTGGGGGCGGCCCGCGTTCCTCGCGCGCCGGGCGGAGCCCGTCAGGCGGGGTTCCGGCTCAGGCGCGGCTCGTCCGGGCGCGCCTGGTACGCCCAGTCGAAGATCATCAGCGCGTTGCCGCCGCTGCTCCCCAGGATGCTCGCGCGGATCACCGCGTAGTGCGTGCGCCCGTCGCTCCCCCGCACCCGGAACACGTAGCTGAACTCCGGGTCCACCGCCACCGGGTTGCGCGAGTACCCGGTCGTGGGAGCCTGGAAGGTCGCGCGGCACCCCGCGTCGCGCCCCGGGCCGCAGACCAGCGCCGTGGTCCGCCCCGCGCTCACCACCTCGGTGTCGCCCAGCGGGCGGATCTGCCAGCGCCCGCCCGCGACCTCCAGCCGCCACTGCGCCTGGGGCGAGTCGCCGGAGAGGATGGGGTCCTGGTCGTCGGCCGCGGGGAAGCGGAAGCCGCTGCGCTGCGTGCTGTCGCCGTAGGCGTACACCAGCTCGCCGTGGTAGTCCGGCCGCGGCACCCCGGTGATCACCGGGCTCAGGTCGCTCACCTGCCCCAGCGTGTCCAGCGCGGCGATGCGGTAGCCGTACACGTTGCCGTTGCGGGCCCGCAGGTCCAGGAAGCCGGTGGCGTCCGTCTCGCCCACGTGGTAGAAGGGGTCCACCGGCTGCCCGTTGAGGCTCACCAGCACCACCTGGTACTTCCAGAAGTCGTCGCCGGAGCCGCCGTCGCGCCAGCGCACGTACAGCGAGTTGTCCAGCCCGAACACGCTGTCCGCCCGCGGCGCCGGCGGCGGGGCGAAGGCGGGGACGTCCACCTCCACCCGGTAGCCGGAGGGGGCCTCCCCGCCGGTCCGCTCGTCCGCCGTGGACACGAAGTACTCGTACGTGCGCCCGCCCACCACGTTGATGTCCACGAAGCGGCACTCCGAGTTCTCGCAGCTGGTGGTGGTGCCCACCAGCGCGAAGCTCCCCCCTCCCGAGCGCCGCCCGTAGACCCGGAACGGCTCGCCGTTCCAGCCCCCGGGAAGCTCCCAGGTCACCAGCACGGACGGGTGCCCCGCCGGGCGCGCCGTCTGCTGGTTCCACCCGGTGAAGATCCACTCGTACCTGGCATCGAGCTCCTCGGGCCGGTCGATGTCGGGGTTGAAGAAGTCGTCGTCGTCGCACCCGGCCAGGACCAGGGCGGCGAGGAGCAGCGGAAAGCGGGCGCGCGTGAGCATGGTGTGGTTCCTCGGAGGTCCGGTGCGGTCGCGGAAGCCGGCGCGGCATCCGCGGCCGCGGAAAGGGCAACTGTCATTCCGGGTGGACACCGCCCCGCGCCGCGAAGAGCAAGACGATGCACGGCAATCGATTAGGCGCGGATGCCAGGACGAGCGCGGCCGGGGCGAAGCCCCGGCGGTGTCCGCGCCGGAGGAAAAACGGTGTCGCTCCCGTGAGACAAGCCGCGCGCGAGCCGTTCAGCCGTCCGCACTTTCAGCAGTACCCCCCAAGTCTTCTGCGTAGGGAGACAGCCGGGCAGTTTCGGCTGGCTCCCGGAGCCGGAGCGGAGACCCGCCGGCGGTTTGGCGGGGCTCCGCGACCCGCGTAGGAAACAGGCCGGCAGTTTGGCCTGGTTCCGGAGCGGCCCCTACGCAGAAAGCCGCCCCGACACCCGGAGCGGCCTTCGCTTTTTCCGAACCCAGAAATCCGACTACTGGCGACGATCCACGCCGATGTCCCGCTCGTTGTAGTCCACCTTGAGGTCCGGCAGGTCCTTGAGGTGCACCGAGAACTGGAACGACGTGTTCCCCACCGGCGTCCGGTAGAAGCTGAAGTTGGCCTGCCACCGGTACAGGTCGCGCACCAGGGTCAGCGAGTGCGCCCCGAACTCCGCGTCGGTGACGTTGTAGCTGGTGGCCCAGTTCACCGCCCAGTTGGCCGTGGGCGAGAACGACAGCGTCCCGTTGAGCGTCTGGTTCTCGCCGCCGCCGAAGCCGCTGAACGCGGTCTGCCGCGGCCGCACCAGCTGGTAGTTGACGTTCATGCTCCACGGCCCGCCCCCCGCCTGCTGCGGATTGGCGGTGGAGGTGGTGGTGGAGGGCCGCACTCCCGGCGCCTCCGCGGAGTCGCCCGGCACCATCTGGTCGCGCGGCGTCATGGACTCGCCGGCGCCGTCGCGGCGCCGCCCGAAGCCCAGAAAGCGGAAGATGGCCGAGTTCTGCCCCAGCGTGAACCCGGTGCTCAGCGTGGAGAGCTGGGGCGCGAACCCGCCCCGCGCGAACGGGTCCTTGGTGATCTGGTTCTCCAGCGAGTCGCGCCGCGTGGGATCGCCGAACAGGTCCACCCCGAACTGGATGGTGAGCCCCTGCAGGAAGTCGGAGCGGAAGCTCCCGGACACCTGGTCCGTGGTGAATCCGTTCAGCCCCCGCGACGCCCGCGCGAAGTCGTACTCCAGCGCGCTCATGTTGACCGCCAGCAGCGTGACCTTGCGCGCGTCCTGCGGCGTGGGCGGCGCGGCGCCGGCGGCGCGGGTGCTGTCCGAGGCGGTGTCGGGCTGCTGCGGGCGCGAGGGGGAGCGCATGCGCGCCTCGAACGTCTGGTCCAGCGTCAGGGAAAGGCGGTTCTGCGTCTCGCCCACCTGCGTCCCGAAGATCAGCTTCTGGGCCGTGTCCGCCACCACCCGCGGCGAGTACGTGTACGAAAGCCCCGGCCGGATGTGGTGCCGGATGCGCTCGATGCCGCCGACGCCCGGGAAGAAGCCGAACAGGTCGGTGTTGAGCTGCGCGCCGAAGTTGGTGCGCAGGGGCCCGGCCACGTACCCGTCGCCCAGCAGCCGCTGGCTCGCCGAGTCCTGCCGGATCTCCTGCGAGAGCGACAGGTTGGGCGCGATGAAGGTGGAGCCGATCAGGTTCTGCTGGTAGCTGATGGCGGAGCTCCACTGCCCCACGTCGGTGTTCAGGTCGAGCGTGTCCGTGCCGGGGGAGACGAGCAGCGAGCGCTGCTGGAAGCCCGACTGCGCGTTGCGGTTCAGCGACGCGCTGTTGCTCAGGCTCAGGTTCCCCACCCGGATGGAGTTGCTGAGCTGGAACTGCCCCCGCTTCTCCTCGGTGCTCAGGAAGGTGCGCGAGAGCGACTGCTCCTCGAAGGGAAGCCGGACGCCGCTCAGCGACCCGGTGGCCGCAAGCGTCACCGTGACGTCGTTGTACCAGCTCGCCAGCTCCGGCGAGCCCGAGCGGAAGAGCGTGACGGTGTTGGGCGTGATCCCGAAGCTGGGAAAGGTCCACTCCACCCGGTCGTTGCCCAGCGACTGGCGGCGCTGCGCGCCCAGGTTGGCCTGGCCCCAGTCGAAGCGCCGGTCCAGCGAGAAGCTGGAGTTGAGGTCCTGCGTGGCCTCCAGCGGGTCGATGCTGCGCCGCCGCACGTAGTCGGACGACGAGGCGTAGCTCCCCTGGAAGGCCAGGTTGGTGCGCTCGTCCGGCTTCCAGCTGGCGTTCCCCGCCAGGGTGCGCTGACGCGGGCCGTCGTCGGGGAAGTACTGCCGCCAGCTGGCGCTGCCGCCCAGGAAGCGGCGGCGGACGTTGAAGTCCAGCGTGCCGGTGAGCGAGGTGTACGAGTTGCTCCGCCACTCGCCCGCCACCTGGCCGCCCATGTACTGGTTGATGGCCCAGTAGTAGCCGACGTTGGAGATCTGCCGCTGGTAGCCCGACGAGGTGCGGACGATGTCGTTGATCCCGAAGCGCGGGGTCAGGATCCCGCTGCGCCGGCCGCGCTCCATGTCCTGGACGATGAAGGGGAGCCAGGCCACGGGGACGTTGCGGAAGTACAGCACCGCGGGCCGCCCCACCAGCAGGCGGTCCTTGATCACCATGGTCCGGCCGGCCTCGAAGTGGTACTGCGGCTCCTCGCGCTCGTCCGAGGTGAAGGTGCTCCCCTGGGCGTAGATTCGGTTGGTCTCCTGCTCGGCGGCCACCTTTTGGCCGCGCACGTACCAGGTGGCCCCGGAGGTGTACTGGGTGCGCCCGCCCTCCACCAGCGCCACGCGGCGCTCCAGGTCGTAGACCAGGACCTCACCCTCCAGGTTCTGCCCCTCGCCGCTCACCTTGGGATCGCCCAGCGCCGTGGCGACGTTGGTCCGGTCGTTGTAGAAGATGGTGTCCGCGTTCAGCGTCTGCCCGGCGCGCGTCACCTCGGCCTCGCCGCGCAGCACCAGCACCGCGGAGTCGGCGGTGAACTGCGCGTCGGTGCCCTTGTACTGCACGGGGGTGTAGCCCTCCAGCTTGAGCAGCTGGTCGAAGACGGGATCGGGCTCCTGCGCGGCCGCGGGCGTGGTGTCGCGCCCGGCGCCGGGGGCGCCCGGGGTGCCGCGCGTGCGGGCGGTGTCGCGCGCCGGGGCGCCGGGTTGCGCGCCCGGGCGCGCGGGCGCGGGGGCCTTCGCGCCGGGGACGGTGTCCGCCGCGGCGGCGCGCGCCGGGCGCGGGGCGCGGGCGGCCTGCTGCGCGGCGGCGAAGGTCGCCAGCGCGCCCAGGGCGAGGACGCAGGCGGCGGGGAGGAGGGGCGGACGCTGCACTCAGGCCTCCGCGGCAGCTTCGGCGAGCCGTCGGCGATACACCATGCGCGAAAGGACGATGCTGAACTCGTACAGGATGATCAGGGGCACCATCATCATCAGGGTGACGGTGATCACGTCGCCCGGGGTGAGGAGGGCGGCCAGCACGGTGATGGCGACGATGGCGTGGCGCCGCTTGGACGCCAGGAACTCGGGGGTGACCAGCCCCAGGGCGGAGAGCACCATCACCACGATGGGAAGCTCGAACACCACCCCGAAGGAAAGCAGCAGCCGGGTGACCACGCTCAGGTACTCGCCCACCACGATGGCCTGCTCCAGGCTCTCGGTCTGGAAGCCCATGGTGAAGCTGAGCGTCATGGGGAGCACGATCTCGTACGCCATGGCGACGCCCACCCCGAACAGCACCAGCCCCAGGTACAGCGAGGGCACGATCACCCGCCGCTCCGAGGGGAGGAGCGCCGGGGACAAAAAGGCCCACACCTGGTACGCGACCACGGGCAGCGCCAGCAGGAACCCGCAGGTCACCGCCAGCTTGATGGTGATGAAGAAGGGCTCGGTGGGGCTCAGGTACTTGAGCTTGCTCCCCTTCAGGAACGGCTCGATGGGCTTGATGAGAAGCCCCAGCACGTCGAAGTGCATGACCAGGAAGAAGGCCACGCCCGTGCCCACCGCCACCGCGAGCACGCTCCAGAGCAGCCGCCAGCGCAGCTCCTCCAGGTGGTCCAGGAACGGCATCTCGGCCGATCCGTGCTTGAACATTGCCATGCTTCAACCGCTCGCGGGCACGTCCCGTCGTATGGGCGAAGAGGGGACGGCGCCGGCGCCGTCCCCCCTCAGGGCAGCGAGTCCTCCAGCGAGGGGAGGGGGAGCTGGTAGCGCCGCACCTCCATCTCGGCCTTGCGGGCGTCCAGGTCCTTCAGCTCGTCGTAGAACTCGGTGAGGTCCTGGAAGTTACGGTACACCGAGGCGAATCGGACGTATGCGATGTGGTCGCGCGTCTTGAGGCGCTCCATCACCATCTCCCCGAGCCGGCCGCTGGGCACCTCCCCCTCGTCCGAGCGGTCCAGGATCCGCTCGATGTCCTCCAGGATGGAGTCGATGTCGGTGGCGCTCACCGGGCGCTTGACGCAGGCCAGCTGGACGCTCCGGAGCAGCTTGCGCCGGTCGTACGGCTCCACCTCGCCGTCGCGCTTGCGCACCTGCAGCGGGCGCTCCTCGATGTACTCGTACGTGGTGAAGCGGCGCCCGCACCGGATGCACTCCCGGCGGCGGCGCACGGCGCGTCCCTCCCGGCTGCTGCGGGAGTCGACGACGCGGTCTTCGCTGTGATGGCAGAAAGGGCACCGCATGGCAAGTAAGCTAACGGCTCGCGGGCTTCTCCGACAGCGCGAGAGGCGTTGTACACCGGGGTCCGGCCGGGGTTGCGGCGGATCGTCGGGCGGCGGTCCGGCCACGGCCCTACGCTCCCCGGATTGACCGGAGCCGCGCCGGCGCGGTAGGTTGGGGCGCCGGACGTCGGCCCCGGCGGCGAGGTCTCCGGCCTCGCGTGGAGGGACGGGGCCGCTTCCCCCGTCCGCCCCCCATCCGGTCCCGCCCCTTCCCCGCCCCCTCCCTGCATGACGGATCCGCTGCCCCGCTCGTCGTCCGCGGCGCTTCCCGGGCGTTCCGACGGTCCGTCCGCTTCCGCGGACCTCTCTCACGGCGGATCCGGGGCGGCAGAGTACTTTCCCGGCATCGACGGGCTGCGCGGGATCGCGGTGCTCGCCGTCCTGGTCTTCCACCTGCGCCCGAACCGCCTGCCCGGCGGCTTCGCGGGCGTGGACCTCTTCTTCGTCATCTCCGGGTTCGTGGTGACCGGCTCGCTGGCGCGGCACACCTTCACCCGGCTGCCGGAGCTGCTCGCGCACTTCTACGCGCGCCGGATGATCCGCATCCTGCCGGCGCTCCTGGCGATGGTGCTGGCAACCTCGCTGCTGGCGACGTACTTCCTCCGGCTCAACGGCATCGACATCGCCAGGGGTGGGGCGCTGCCGGCGCTGCTGGGGGTCGCCAACATCCACCTCGCCCTGTACACGACGGGCTACTTCACGCAGGAGGCGGACTTCACCCCCTTTCTCCACACCTGGACGCTCGGGGTCGAAGAGCAGTTCTACCTGGTCTTCCCCTTTCTCCTGTACCGGCGCGCGACGGCTGCGCCGGGTGGAGGCGCGCACGCGCTGCGGACCGTCCTGGTCGTCTCGCTTCTCTCGTTCGCGCTCTGCGGTCTCCTCGCCCTGTCGCCCGGGGGACGGCGCTTCGCCTTCTACCTGATGCCCTCGCGCCTGTGGGAGCTCGGGGCGGGGGTGGCGCTCTGGCTGACGATGCCGCGCTGGCGCCCCCTCCTCGCGCGCGCCGGCGCGGCCTCGAGCGCGCTCGGCGTCGTCTGCCTGGCCGGACTGGCGGCCTGCTTCCTCGTCGCGCCGGGTTCCTGGTTCCCTTTCCCGGCGGCGCTCCTGCCGGTGGGCGCGGGGATGGGACTGATCGCGCTCGTCAGCGCCCGCCCCGGGTCGCTCCTCGCCCGTGGCCTCGCCCACCCGGTCCCCGTGTCGGTGGGCCGGATCTCGTATTCGCTCTACCTCTGGCACTGGCCGGTCTTCGTCCTGTTCCGCTGGACGGCGGGGCTCGATGGACGGGGGAGCGCGCTGTGGGCCGTGGCCCTCTCGTTCCTCCTGGCCGCCGGCTCGTACTTCCTCGTGGAGCAGCCGCTCCGCCGGTCCGCCGCGGCGAAGCGGCTCCGGCGGCGCACGGTGCTCGCGATGGGCGCGGGCTCCGTCGCCGCCGCGGGGATGGTGTCGGTGCTGCTCTTCGCGGCGCAGCCGCGCCTGGCCTCCGCCACCGCGAGCCCCGCCTACTGGGGATACGACGCTCCCGCGATCCGCTGCGCGATCCGCGATCGCACGGAGCGGTTCCACGACGGGACGAAGCTCACCGTCACCCCGGGGTGTCCGCGCCGTGGTCCCCGGCGGCACCTGTTCGTCGCGGGGGACTCGCACGCGCTGATGTACCACCGGATGCTGACGCGCTACGCCGCCGACACCGGCACCCCCGTCACCATCTACTTCAAGGCCGGGTGCGAGTTTCTGGGCCTGTCCCGACCCGTGCCGGAACGGTCCGGGTGCACCCGCTACGACCGGGAAGTGATCCGGGAGCTCGCACGGAGCCTCCGCAGCGGCGACCTGCTCTTCATGCCCTCGCTGCGCGTTCCCAGGTTCAGGAACTACTGGACGGGGAGCCCGCTCTCGTCTCCGGCGGCGACTCCCGCCGAGCGTGCCGCCGCGTACCGGGACGCGGCGGGGGTGCTCACGACGCTGTCGTCGACCGGCGCGGAGCTGGTGTTCGGGGCGCCCCTTCCCGTCCACCGGGCCCAGCCCTACCGGTGCTCGGACTGGTTCAACCGCAGCAACCCGGTGTGCGGCGGCGGCTACGAAACGGATCGCGGCGAGCTGCTGGCGCTGCGCGCCCCGGCCATGGACGCCATGGAGCGCCTGGCCAGGGAGGTGCCGAACGTCGCCGTGTGGGACGCGTTCCCCGACCTGTGTCCCGGGAACCCGTGCTCCGCCCATCGCGACGGCAAGCCGCTGTTCCTCGACCAGGACCACCTCAGCGGCCACGGCAACGACGCCGTCTACCCCAGCTTCTCGCGGATGGCGGGCGGACCCGGGCGTTGAAGCGTCCGGCGAATGCCGTCCACGAATACGGAAGGAGCCCCGCGGCGGTGCCGCGGGGCTCCGGAGGGGCCCGCCAGGACTTCGGGAAAGCGCCTACGAGCGCGGCAGCTTCGCCAGCTGGTCGCGGGCCAGCGTCGCTTCCGGGGAGCGCGCGTACGACTGCACCACGCGGTTGAACAGCGCCCGCGCCTCGGTGCGGTTGCCGCGGCCGGCCTCGATGGTGCCGGCGCGGTAGAGGGCGGTGGCGGCGCGGGGCGAGGCCGGGTAGCGCTGCACCACCTGGGCGTACGTCTGCAGGGCGTTCTGCAGGTCCTTGCCCTCGTTGTACGTCTCGCCCACGTAGAAGAGCGCGTCGGGCGCCTGGCGGTGGTTGGGATAGGCGCGCAGGAACTCCTGGAAGCCGGCGCGGGCGGTCTGGAGGGAGCCGCGGCGCAGGCTTGCCATGGAGGTGTTGTACAGCTCGTCGGCGCCGGCGGTGCTCCCGCCGCCGGACGAAGCGGTGTCGGAGCCGGCCGCGGCGGCCTCGGCCTGGCGGGCGGCCTCCTGCCGGGCGCGGGCGTCGATCTGCTCGCGCAGCTCCTGCAGGCGCTGCTGGCCCTGGCCGGTCAGCTCCTGGATCTGCACCAGCTGCCGGTCCACCTGGAGGAAGCGGTTGTTCAGGTCGCCGCGCAGGCGGGCGTTGTGGTCGGCGAGGGAGTCCAGCAGGGCCCGGTTCTGCCGCTGCATCTCGCGGAACGAGCTGTCCTGGGCGGCGCGCATGGCCGCCATCTCGTCGCGCAGGTCGCGCACGTCGCGCTTGGTGGCGCACGCCCCCAGGAGCGGCACCAGCCCCAGCGTCAGCAGGCGGCGCGCGCTCATCGCGCGCGCGGGGCGAAGTCGCCCCCGGTCACCACGAACTCGGCGCGGCGGTTGCGCGCGAAGGTGTCCTCGCCCTCGCCCTCGGTCAGCGGGCGCTCCTTGCCGTAGCTGAGCGTGGAGAAGCGGCCCGCGTCCAGCCCGTACCCCTCCAGGAAGGTGCGCACCGCCTCGGCGCGGCGCTGGCCCAGCGCCAGGTTGTACTCGGTGGAGCCGCGCTGGTCGGCGTGCCCCTCGATGCGCAGCGTCACCGACGGGTTCTCGCGCAGGACGTCGGCCTTGGCGCGCAGCCGGTCCTGCGCCTCGGAGGTCAGCTCGAAGCTGTCGTACTCGAAGAACACCATCTCCGAGAGCGCGGCGCGCACCCGCTGGGCCTCGGCCTCCACCCGGGCGACGGAGTCGGCGCGGGCGCGGTCCCGCTCGCGGCGGATCTGCTCCTCGCGGGCGAGGGAGTCGGCGCGGGCTGCGGAGTCGGCGGCCACGGGGTTGTTCTCGGGGCCGTCCGTCGGGCGCTTCTTCTTGCAGCCGACCAGGGTCAGGGCGGCGAGGGCGAGCACGGCGGCGTGGCGGAGCTTCATCGGGCGGATCCTCTGTCTCTGGCTGGCGGGTGCGGCGCGCCGGGAGGCGCGCGGTCGGCCTGTCACTGGCCGGCGGATGGGGTGGACGGAGCGCGGTACAGCACGGGCGACCAGTCCGGGAGGCCGTAGCCGCGCCCGCGGAGGAGCTGGCGGGTGCGGCCGCTCACCACGTCGATGACGAACAGGCCGCCGCCGTCGCGGTCGGAGGCGAACACCAGGTGCCGCCCGTCCGGGGCCCAGCTGGGGTCCTCGTTGGACCCCCGGTTGGTGAGCACGCGCGGGCGCCCGCCGGCGGCGTCCACCACGGCGAGCTGCGGCGAGCCGCCCACGCGGGTGTGGTAGGCGATGGCGCTGCCGCGCGGCGACCAGTCGGGCGAGGTGTTGTAGCCCTGCGTGCCGTAGCGGTACTCGGAGAGCAGGCGCGGCTCCCCGCCCCGCTGCATCACGTACACGTGCGGCTCGCCCAGCCGGTTGGACACGAAGGCGATGCGCGAGCCGTCCGGCGAGAAGGTGGGCGAGAGCGAGTCGGAGCGGCGCCCGCGGGTGAGCGCCTCGAAGCCGCCCCCCGTGGACACGGCGACCTCGGTGTTGCCGCCCACGGTGGCGGCGAAGGCGAGGGTGCGGCCGTCCGGGGAGTACGCGGGGGTGATGTTGAGCCCGTCGCGCTGCGACACCACGCGGTCCTGCCCGGTGCCCAGGCTGCGCTCGTACAGCGCGGGGACGCCGCTGCGGAACGAGGTGTAGGCGATGCGCGCCCCGTCCGGCGACCAGGCGGGCGACAGCGCGATGGAGCCGTCGCCGGTCACCCGCTGCACGTTCTCGCCGTCCCAGTCCACCAGGTAGATCTCCTTGGAGCCGCGCCCCTGGAGCACGTAGGCGATGCGCGACGCGGCCATCCCCGGCTCGCCCGTGGCCCAGCGCACCACCTCGTCGGCGGCGGCGTGCACGGCCATGCGGAAGCCGCGGTCGGCGGCGCGGGGGACCTGGAACGTCCGCTCGCCCTTGACGGTGCCGTACACCGCGTCCAGCAGCGCCAGGCGCAGCGCCAGCCCGCTCCCCTGCGGGCGGACGTCGCCGGCAAGCACCCAGTCGGCGCCGCGCCCGGCCCACTCGCCCACCGCCGTGGGGGCCACGGGGCGGGTGTTCGCGGGGGCGTCCTGCACCCGGAAACGGTCGCTGAAGTCCAGGTCCTGCCTCACGATGGCGCGCACGGCGGAGGCGGCGCCCTCGGAGCCCGCGGCGGCGGCGAAGGGGAGGACCAGGAACCCCGGCTCGGAGCCCGGGCGGTAGGTGAGGCCCAGCTGCACCATCACCGTGTCCTGCGCGCGCAGGGCGCCGGGGCATCCGATCGCCAGGAGGAGAAGGCCGAGGAGCGCCGTCGTGTAGCGGGTGCTGCGTGTCATCGCGGAGGAGGTCAGCTTTCGGGCTCGAAGGTGAACGACACCGGGAGGCGGTTGCCGCGGTAGGCGCGGGGGAGCGGGCCGAACGCCTTGGCGAGGCCGGCCTGCTCGACGGCCTCCATGGCGGCGGCGCGGAACTGGAAGCTGCCCCGGTTGCGGCCGACGGCGATGTCGGACACCGTTCCGTCCCGATTGATCCAGAAGCGCACCTCGGCCACGTCGGTCTGGGCGCCCGCGGGCGGGCGGAAGTAGCGCTTCAATTGGCGGATGATGTTCGCCAGGTACGCGGGGTCCACGAACTCGGCGCCCTCCGTCCGCACGGCCAGCCCCTCGCCGCCCGGCGAGTTCGGGTCGGGGTTGCGGCCGGTGGCCGGGGTCGGGTTCCGGGAGGCGGGACCCTCGCCCTTCTTTGCCCCCGCCTTCTGCGCCGTCTCCTGCGGGCGGTCGGAGCGCCGCGGCGACGGGTTGGCGGCCGAGGACCGGGGCTGCTCCGCGGTCCGCTCCGCCTTCGGCGCCGGGGTGCGGGGCGACTCCGGCGCCGGCCGCTTCGGCTCGGCCCGCTTGGGGGGCGCGGGAACGGCCGCGGGCGCGGGGGCGGGCTCCGGCTCGCTCGCCGCCGGCTCGGGCTCCGCGGCGGGCGGCGGGGACGCGGCCTCCGGCTCGGGCTCCGGCGTGGTGCTCCCCGCGGCGGGGGGCGCGGGGGCGGGCTCGCCGAGCTGGTTCGGCGGCGGGGAGACGATGTCCACCCGGAACACCTGGCCGCGCGGCGGCGGCTCCGCGGACGACACGGAGAACCACATCAGCCCCAGCGCCAGCGCGTGCAGCCCGGCGGAGGCCGCGACCGCCAGGGGGAAGCGCCCGGAGCGAGCCCGCCTGCGCATCAGCGCCCCCGCGGCCCCGCCGGCTCCGGCTCGGCCACCAGCCCCACGGTGGCGACGTCCGCCGCCTTCATCGCGCCGATCACCTGCATCACCCGCCCGTACGGCACCGCCTCGTCGGCGCGCAGGTACACGCTCCGGGCGCCGGCCGCGCGCACCGCCTCGGGGAAGCGCGTCTCGAACTCGCTCCAGGGGACCTGCGTCTCGCCGATGAACACGTCGCCGGCGCGGTCCACGGACACGATCACCCCCTCGGGCGAGTCGAGCGGCGCGGCCTGGGCCTGCGGCACGCTCACCTCCACCCCGCCCTGCATCATGGGCGCGGTGATGATGAAGATGACCAGCAGCGTGAGCGCCACGTCCACCAGCGAGGTGACGTTGATCTCCGCCGACACCCCCATGTCGCGCCCGCTGGAGCGCCGCCTCGGCATCAGACCCGCCCTTCGCGCGCCAGCGTGCCGATGAACTCGCTGGAGAAGCCCTCCAGCTCGCTCATCACCAGGTTGAGCCGGGCGGTGAAGTAGTTGTACGCCATGGCCGCGGGGATCGCCACCACCAGCCCGGCCGCGGTGGTGATCAGCGCCTCGGCCACGCCGGGGGCCACGGCGCTGATGCTGGACGAGCCCGCCTGCGCCACGGCCACGAACGAGTGCATCACCCCCAGCACGGTGCCCAGCAGCCCGAAGAGCGGCGACACGGTGGCGATGATCGCCAGCCAGTAGACGCCGTGGGAAAGCTGGTCGCGCTCCTCGCCCTCCTCCTTTTCCAGCACCAGCTTGAGCACCTCCAGCTGCGCGGGGCTCAGCCCCCGCACCTCGCTCCCGGCGCGCGCCGCGGCCGGGCGCAGCTCGGAAAAGAAGTTGACGCCGCGGCGGAAGACCCGGCTGAAGGGCGACTCGGGGAGGGCGAGCACGCTCTTGTAGGCGTCGTCCAGCCGCTCGGCGCGCTCCAGCTCGCCGGTGAAGCGGTCGGCGTCGCGGCGGACGCGCCGGAACTGCACCATCTTCAGGGCGATCAGCGCCCACGACGCCAGCGACATGATCGCCAGCAGGCCGATGATGATCTGGGTGGAAGGCGTCCCGTGGACGATCATGTCCCAGGACGCGGCGAACTCGTTGACGGGAGCCGCGCGGGGCACGGCCTGGAGCAGGATTGCGGCTGCGGTCACGAAACGGGCTTCGGGTTGGGAGCGGAGGGCGCCGGCGGATCACGGTCCGGGGCGGCGGCGTCGCGGTCGAGCTGGAACAGGTAGCGGGCGGTGTCCAGCACCGCGGTCCCGCGGCCGTTGCCGGCGGCCTCGCGGAGGCGCACCGTGGGGGCGTGCAGGAGCTTGTTGAGCAGGGCGCGGCTCAGCGCGTCCACCGCGTCCCGGTCCTCGGGGGCCAGGTGGGCCAGGCGGCGTAGCGCGCGCTCCAGCTCGGCCTGCCTCACCTGCTCGCCGTGGTCGCGCAGGTCGCGGATGGTGGGAACCACCGCAAGCCCGGAGTACCAGCCCCAGAACTCCTCCACCCCGGCCGCGACGATGGCGTCGGCGGCGGGGAGCTGCGCCCGCCGCCGCTCCAGGTTGTCGTCGACGATCTGGGTGAGGTCGTCGATGTTGTACAGGAAGACGTTGGGCTCGCGCGCCAGCTCCGGGTCCACGTCGCGCGGGATGGCGATGTCGATGACGCAGAGCGGGTTGCGCCGCTCGCCCGGGACGGCCTGGCGGAAGCGCTCGCGGGTGAGCACCGGGTGCGGCGCCGCGGTGGAGCAGATGACGATGTCCACCCCGGCGAGCGCGCGGCCGAACTCCTCCCAGCGGATCGCCTCGCCGCCCCACTTCGCGGCCAGCTCCTGCGCGCGGTCGAAGGTGCGGTTGGCGACCAGCGCGGCGCGCACCCCCTCGCCCCGCAGGCACTCCAGCGTCACCTCGCTCATCTCCCCGGCGCCGAGCACCAGGGCGCGCCGCCCGCGCAGCGAGCCGAAGATCTTCTTTGCGAGCTCCACGGCGGCGGAGGAGATGGAGGCGGCGCCCAGCCCCACCTCGGTCTCGCTCCTCACCTGGCCGCCCACGGCGAAGGCGCTCTGGAAGAGGCGGTTGAGCGCGGAGCCCACCAGCGCACCGGCGGGGCTCACCGCCTCGCGGGCAAGGGCGTACGCCTCCTTGACCTGGCCCTGGATCTGCGGCTCGCCCAGCACCATGGAGTCCAGCCCGGCGGTCACCCGGAACAGGTGCTCGGCGGCGTAGCGGTCGCGGTGCAGGTACAGGTGCTTCGCGATGCCGGACGGGCTCTCGCCGATGCGCGCGGCGAGCAGGGCGTGCGCGGCCTCGACGCCGCGCCGCTCGTCGGGGAGGGCGAGGTACAGCTCGGTCCGGTTGCAGGTGGAAAGGACCACGGCCTCGTCGGCCGCGCCCGATTCAACCAGGCCGGCCAGCACGCCCGGGATCTCTCCCCGGGGGAGGGCGAGCCGCTCCCGGACCTCGATGGACGCGGTCCGGTGGCTGGCTCCTACGACTGCGAGAGGCATCTGGAGATGCGCGCTTCCACTTCCTCGTCCCGCCCCTCGACGGCGCTGTCGAGGAAGTCGGGAGTGATCAGATCGAACCAGAACGCCCGCCGCCGCGATTCGTCCTCCGGCCAGCGCGCGCGCACCTCCTCGCGCACCGCTTCCAGCCTGGCCGCGGCGCGCCCCACCCCGGGGGTGACCACGGCCTCCAGCCGCTCGCGCAGCCGCCGCGAAAGCAGCGGCGAAGCGCCCCCCGTGGCGAGGGCGACCACCACGTCGCCCCGGCGGACCGTGGCGGGGACGTGGAAGTCGGACTCCGCGCCCGCGTCCGCCACGCTCGCCAGCGCCCCGGCCTCCGCGGCCTCGCGGGCGACCCGGGCGTTGACCTCCGGGCGACTGGTGGCGGCGAACACGAGAGTGTAACCGACCGCGTCGCCCGCGGCGTAGGGGCGGAGCCGGCAGTCGAGCCCCTCGCGCTCCGCCAGGGCGCGCAGTTCGGCGGTCAGCTCCGGCGCGACCACGTCCGGCCTGCCGCCGGCCTCCACCACCCCCTCCACCTTGCGGGTGGCCACGGCGCCGCCGCCCACCACCAGCACGCGGACGCGGCGCAGGTCCAGGAGCACCGGGTACAGCGCGCTCACAGGAAGCCGCCGGTCTGCGGCTCGCCCACGCGGAGCACGATGTAGGCGACCACCACGATGGCGAACACCACCACGCTCGCCGCCGCGGCGCGCACTCCCCGCCGTCCCCCGCCCGCCCGCGCGCCCAGCGCCGCCAGGATCAGGACCCAGCTCAGTACCCCCCACACGACTTTGGGGTTTCCGGGCCCCAGCGGGCGCCCGAAGCGCTCCGTCCACGCCCACCCCACCGCCAGCGCCAGGGTCAGGAAGGGGAAGCCCACGATCAGCGCCCACTTCCCCATCCGGTCGAGCGTGTCGAGCGGGGGGAAGAACCGGAAGATGGCACCGAAGTTCTTGTTTCTCAACTCCCTGAACTGAATCAGGTACATCAGCCCGCAGGCGAAGGCCACCGTGAGGCCGGCGTATCCCACCAGCGCCAGCACCACGTGCAGCACGAACCACGGCCCCTGGAAGCTGAGCACCGCCTCGGAGGGGACCACGCCCACGGCGGCGGCCACCCCCACCAGCAGCGCGGCCGCCGGCACCAGCACCAGCCCCAGGGGGCCGGTGCGCCCCAGCGTCGCGACGGCGAGCGAGCCCAGCCCCACCAGGAAGGCGAGCACGGAGAGCGACGGGCCCAGCCCCACCAGCGGCAGCTCGCCCCGGCGGGTGGTGTACGCCACCAGCGCGAGCAGGTGGGACAGCACCCCCACCCCGGCGACGGAGGTGGCGATGCCGGTGAGGCGGAGCTCGTTGCGGGCGAGCGCCACCCCCAGCAGGGTGGCGGCGACCAGGTACAGCGCCAGCGCGACGAGGTGGAGCGCTTCGATCATCCCGCGGTTTCCCCCCAGGGTACAAATAGCGGCGACGCCCCTCCTTGCGGGGGGGCGTCGCGACCGGCGGAGAGCGTGACACGCGCCCCCGGCCGCCTCACGGCATTTCCGACACCCGCCTGACGGGGAGGCCGGCTTCCAGCGCCGGGTGCTCCAGCCCGGTGATCCGGGCCGTGGCGGTGCGGTCGGTGACGCGCACCACCTGCATGC
>DASVQR010000208.1:0-3663 GCA_036389055.1 Longimicrobiaceae bacterium
AGCCCAGCTTGCCCAGGTAGGCGAAGCTGCGCGCCTCGGGGTTGGTCACGTCGCCCTTGTTGATGCCCGAGGTGACGCCGCCCATGGCCAGGAAGCCGTTCTTGCGCAGGTAGATCTCGGCGCCGGGCTCGAAGGTCCAGCTGTCCAGGATCAGGTTGCCGACGAACGGGTTGTGCATGGCGTGCCCGTTGTCGGTGCGGCGGAAGTGGGCGTCGCCGTAGTTGAGGGGGAACATGCCCACCTTGAGGGTGGCCACGTCCATGATGGCGTTGAGCAGCGGGTGGTCGATGGGCGACTGGTCGATGAGCAGGTATCCGCCCTTGACCCAGGCCTCCTGGTGGTGGCGCGAGGAGAGGTAGGTCTCCAGGCTGACACGGATGCCGGGGGCGAGCTGTGCGTTGAGGCCCAGGTTTGCGGTGGCCAGGTTGAAGCCGGCGCCGAGGTCCAGGAGCTGGTTGGCGTCGTAGTCCTTGCCGGCGGCGTCCTTTTTGGTGACGGCCACGGCGGAGTTGCTGTGGTCGAGGGCCTGGAACTGCTGGGTGAAGGCGGCGCTCCAGTCGAGCTTGAAGCCGGTGAAGGCGACAGCGTCGCTCTTGGGCTCCTCGAAGACGTGGGCGCCGCGCTGGTCCTGCGGGCGCAGGTGCTGGATGGTGATGGGCGGCGCCATGGCGGCCTCGGCGGCCGGGGCGGGACGGGCGGTGGTGTCGGCGGGCGCGGGAGCCTCGGCCCGGGCCGAACCGGCGACGGCGACCTGGAGGGTCTGGGGCTCGCTCTGCTGGGCGAGGGCGGGCACCGCGATCAGCGCGCCGAAGAGCGCCGAGACCGGGAGCGAACGAGTGGTGATCATGGTTCCGTCTCCCCGAGGTGGGGTGGGTTGTGGTGGGCGCCTTCCCGCGCCCGCGGGTTCTTCCCTGCCGGCCCCGCGTCGCCGCGGGGCCGGGTCGCCTGGCTATCTTCAGGGCTTCAGCAGCACGTCGAAGCCGACCTTGACCGGGTCGTGCACCTTCATGGTCCCCATCATCAGCGTGGGGGGGCGGACGCCGAAGTCCGTCATCTTGAGCTGCTTGCTCCCCTTCACCCGCAGCCTGCCGCCCTCGCTGGTCGCCGTGGCGTCGATGCTCACCGGCTTCTCGGTCCCCGCGATGCTGAGCGTGCCGTTCAGCTTCACCGCCCCGGCCGCCGTCACGTCGTACGACGTGATGCGGTAGCTGATCCTGGGGCTGGTCTCCGCCTTGAGCGCCTTGCGCAGGTGCCCGTTCATGGTCCCGTTGCCGCACTCCAGCCCCGCCACCGACACCGAGACCTCCGCGCTCTTGACCGTGTTCTCCAGGTCGGCGATCGCCAGCGAGGTGCTCCCCGGCTGGGTCGCCACCGAGCCGTCCACGCGGGCGGCGCGGCAGGTGTAGCTGCGAACGCTGGAGGTGCCTTCCACCCACAGCTTGCTCTCCGGCTGGAGGGCCAGCCCCGCGGGGGCCGCGGTCCATGCGATTCCCGCCGGGGCGACGATCGCCAGGAGCGCCAGCCGGCCGAACAGTCGAGTACGCATTGCCGCCTCCTTCATCCGTTGTATAGGCTTTCCGTTCAGGTGCCCGGGGCGTCGGCCCCGGCTCACGGGATACAAGCTACCGGCTGGCGAGGGGCGGTTCTGTCGGGGCGCGGTGGAAGGCGCTGAGAGAGTCGGGCACACGCGTGCCGTGGTGGGATTCCCTACAGCGTTTCGATCTTGGGCGGGGTTTTCCGGGTCGGTGCGTGGAGGCGGGGTCGGCGACGGACCGCTACGGAGCCCGGCGGAAACTGCCCCGCCGGTCTCCTCCGCGGGCTCCGGGAACCCCGCCAAACTGCCGGCGGGTTTCCCTGCGCCGGAGTGAGCCAGGCCAAACTGCCGGCCTGTCTCCCTCCGCAACGGATCATGGGGGTACTGCGGAACTGCGGACGGCAACGGCGGAAAACACGAAGCCCTCCCCGGGTGGGGGAGGGCTCGTCGGCCGTCGGGAGCGTCACGGTCGCCGTTCTCCCCCTCTCCCGCTTGCGGGGGAGGGGGCCGGGGGGAGGGGGCCTGCCGTCGCGTGAGGGATTACGGCCCGAAGGGGCGAGACCCGGCGGCAGTTTGCCGGGGCTCGACTCCGTTACGCACAGTTGTATCGTGCGTTACGGAGCCGAAGCCCGACCCCGGCGCCAGCCGGGGACACGCCCAAACAAGCAGTTCAATGCCGTTACCGGGCCATACGGTACGAGTCCACGCCGTGACTCTCGCGGAACGCCAGCTCGGCGTCGTGGATCGCGTCCCAGCCGCGCTCGCCGGTGTAGCTCACCGCGTCGCGGGGGATGCGGCGCGTGGGCCAGGGGGCCACCTGGTCGGAGAGCTTGCCCGGATACAGCGTCATGGTCGCGTCCACGATGGCGGCGGCCACGTCCATGCGTTCGGCGCGGTCCAGGCGGCCCAGGGCGTCCAGCGTCTGGCGCGGGCCGCGGGCGAAGGCCTCGGCGAGGAAGGTGGCGTACTCCTGGCCCAGCCGCGTCCCCCGCACCGACTCCAGCTGCAGGAGCAGCCCGCGCAGCGGGTCGGAGTCGTCCTCCCCGACCCCGCGCGTCAGCAGCGCCGCCGCCACCGCCGGCCAGCGCGTCTCCCCCGAGCCGGGGCCGCGCAGCGCGCCGTCCAGCTCGTACAGCAGGTCGTCCGTGGACAGCCCCTTCAGGTACTCCACGAACTGGTCCTTCTGCGGCGCCGCGGGGCGGCGGTCCCACACCACCCGGCGGGCCGGCGTGGACTCGGCCTGCGCCTCCGCTTCCTCCGCGGAGTGCCCGCGGCCCACGATCACGATCTCCGTACCCACCTGCACGTTGTTGAACAGCCGCACCGCGTCGCGGTTGTGCAGGCGGATGCACCCGTGCGAGACCCGCTGGCCCAGCAGGTCCGGCTTGTCGGTGCCGTGGATCGCCAGCCCCTCGCCGATGTACACCGCGGCGGCGCCCAGCCCGCCCGGGAAGCGGCGCTTGGGGTCGCCCGGCGGCGGTACGGGGAGCTTGTTCTCCACGAAGTACCAGTCCGGCGCCATCCACACGGGGCTCTCCTCCTTGTACTGCACGTGGAAGATCCCGTTGGGCGTGGAGAAGTCCCACTCGCCGTCGGGGCCCTCCAGCCGCAGCCCCGTCCCGGTGCCCACCGGCGCGGACCAGAGCACCCGCCGGTCGCGGGTGAAGTGGAGCAGGTTGGCGTCCAGGTCGATCACCACCACGTACTTGCCGGCGGACAGCCCCGGCGAGGAGGCGCGGACGGAGCGGGGGGTGGACGAAGCGCGCACCGGGTAGGGCGCCTGCGCCAGCGCTTCGGCGGCCGGGGCGGCCAGCGCCGCGCCGGCGAGACAGAGAGCGGCCAGCGTGCGCGCCGCGAACGAACGGGTCGGTTTCATCGGTTCCGGGACTGCCGGGTAGTGGGTGCGGGAGCGGCCCCCGCGTGTCGCATGTGCTTGCGTGGCAACGCAAAAGCCCTGCCGCGGCGTGGGGGCGGGCCGCGGCGGCCTAACCTGGTGCGCCGCAACGCGGAAGAAGGGGCGGAGCGGGGGGCGGGGGATCGCCGGTCCGGGCCCGGCCGCCCTCCGGCGGGGACGGCGGCCGGCCGGCGGCGGGGGCGCCGGCCGGCGCCCCCGCGGGGCGCACTCGGAG
>DASVQR010000209.1:0-41974 GCA_036389055.1 Longimicrobiaceae bacterium
GCGCGGCTGTCCTGCTCCCCGTCGCCTCCACCGATCCGCCGGCGGCCGCGAACAGCGCCGCCAGCCCCGCGCCGTCCACCGCCCCGCCGGCGGCGCCTCCCTCCGGCTCCACCTCCACCGTCACCCGGCGCTCGTCGCCCGTGCAGCGCACGGCCACGCGCGCCGCTCCCGTTTCCCGGGCCGCGGTCCCGGCGCCCACCAGCAGCGCGAGCAGCGCGTGCGCCAGGGCCGTCTCCGGGCAGAGCACGGGGAGCAGGTCGGGCGCCGTCTCCACCGCGAACTCCACGTCGCGCGCCTCGCGGTGCTGCGCCACCAGCGCGAGCGCGTCCGCGAGCACGTCGCCCAGCTGGAGCGGGATGGGCTCCTCGCCCGGGCGGCGGGGGATCAGCGAGAGCAGCCGCAGCGTGTCGCCCAGGCGCTCCATCTCGTCGCGGAGGGCGCGCGCGGGGTCCATGCCGCCGCCGCCGCCCAGCGCGGCGAGCTGCACCAGGGCGCTCACGGTGCCCAGCCGGTTGTTGAGCGCGTGGTGCACTCCCGCCACCAGCCCGTCCGAGACCGCCAGCCAGGCCTCGCCCGCCGCTTCCGCTCCGCTCATCCGCGCTTCTCCGGTTTCAGGACGTGCCCACGGCCGGTGCAGCTGCCCGGCGCGCCTTCCGATACTCGCGCCGGGAGAGTATCGGCCGCTCCACGGGGATGCCACGCGGTCGTGGTCCCGCATCGGCGCGTCGTGTACGAGTCGAGGAGGGGACGGGGGGAGCGGGAGCCGGTTCAGGGAGGGCCGAAGCGGTAGAGCCTGCCGGGCTCGATCGCGGCGAGAGCCTCGCGAACGGCCGGCATCATCGGCCGCAGCACGTTGACGTCGTTGCTGAGCGCGGCGAGCACGACGACGGCGATGGGCAGGGACCTGGTGTCCTGCTGAAACTCGAGGTTCGAATCCACGGTCGGGAGCACGTCGGAGTCGCCCGAGGCCCGCCGCAGCAGGGCTCCGTTCTTCGTTCCGTCCCAGCCCATCTCCGCTGCCGTACGTACTTCGTGCCCCGGGAGCTCGCTGCGGAGCTTCCGGGGCACGCATTCGTCAAGCAGCACTCGCACGTTGAATCAGCGCCTCCTTCGCTTCCTCCAGCGCAGCGACCGCTTTTTCCCGGCTGACGCTCGGAAAGTCGTCGAGGAACTCGTCCAGGGAGTGCCCACCCTCGAAGTAGTCGATCAGGTTCTTCAGCGGCACACGGGTGCCGACGAAGACCGGGGTGCCGCCGAGGATCTCCGGGTCGCTGTGGATCACGCTGTTCGCTCTCTCCGCCACGGCTCACCTCCTGAGCGTAGAAGTCACGCGGAAAGCTACGTCAGGAGCCGTGCCGCATCCAGATTTCCCGTCCCTGAGTCGTCCTGCGGCGCCGCGTCGCCTCGGGTCGAGCTCGTCAGGCGCCCAGCTTCTCCACCAGCCTGGCCATCTCGTCCAGGTCGAACGGCTTGGTCAGGCAGGGCCGGCCGGTGGTGATCCCCTGGCTGGTGCGCGCCCGGCCGATGTCGCCCGTCATCAGCGCGGTGCGTCCGGCCAGCGCCGGCATCGCCTCCAGCTTTTCCAGCAGGTCCAGCCCGTCCCCGGGCATGCGGGCGTCCACCAGCGCCACGTCGAAGGTGGCCTCCGCGGCCAGGCGCACCGCCTCGTAGGCGTCGCCGGCCTGCGTCACCTCGTGCCCGCGGCGCGCCAGGAACAGGGCGATCGCCATGCGCAGGTTGGGCTCGTCGTCGGCCACCAGCACGCGCAGGCGGCGGCCCGCCTCCGCGGCCGGGCGGCGCACCGCCCGGGGACGCGGCGAGGGGAGCGCGCCCGCGCGGGGGAGCTGGAGGAAGAAAGCGGTGCCGCGCCCCTCGTCGCTCTCGGCCCAGAGCTGGCCGCCGTGGTCGCGTACGATCCCGGCCGAGATCCCCAGCCCGAGGCCCGTCCCCGCCGGCTTGGTGGTGTGGTACGGGTCGAAGATGTGCTTGAGGCGGTCGCGCGAGATTCCGGGGCCGTTGTCCACCACCGACAGCACCACCCCCTCCGACGACTCGCGGGTGCGGACGATCAGCAGGCGCGGGCCGGTGGAGGAGGCCAGCGCCTGCTCCGCGTTGACCACCAGGTTGAGGACCACCTGGTGCAGCGCGCCGGTCTCGCCCATCACCGGCGACAGGGCCGTGTCGAAGTCGCGCCTCACCTGGATCCCCGCCGTCTCCAGGGCGTAGCGGTGGATGCTGAGCACCCGCTCCGCGACGGAGCTCAGGTTCACCGGCTCGCGCCCGCCCGCGCCCTGCTGCCGCGCGAAGCTGAGCAGGTCGCCCACGATCCCGGCGATGCGCGTGCTCTCCTCGATGATGATCTCCAGCGCCTCGCGCTGCGCGGGGCCCGCGGCCTCGCGCGCGAGCAGCTGGGCGAAGCTCTTGATCGAGGCCAGCGGGTTGTTGACCTCGTGCGCCACCCCCGCCGCCAGCTCGCCCACGGAGGCGAGCCGCTCCGCCTGGCGGCGCCGCTCGCGCTCCCCCACCAGCTCGGTGCGGTCCTCCACCACCACCAGCCCCCAGTGCTCGCCCGCCCACCGGCGCGAGCGGATCACCAGCCGGGCGAAGCGCTGCCCGCGCGGTCCGGCGATCCGCACCTCGGTCTCCACCTCCACCCCTTCCGCCGTCGCCACGAGCGAGCGGAAGTGCTCGCCCACGCCCTCGCCCTCCAGCACGGGCGCCAGCTCGCGGAAGAAGTCGCGGCCCACCGTGTCCGCCGCGCCGCGCCCGGAGAGCAGCACCTCGGCGGCGTTGACGTGGCGCACCACGCCGTGCGCGTCGAGCGCCAGCACGCCCACGGGGAGCTCGTCCAGCAGCTCGCGGAGCCAGTCCAGCACGTCGGAGGAGTCGGGAGCCACGGGGATCGGGAGGGAGGCTGTGGATCGGATCATGGCGGGGAATGGTGGCTGGGAAGTTTGTGCACGAAGGTACCACCTTCTTGCACTCCCGGCAACGCATCCGCGGCATCCATGCGCTCCGAAACGGGCAATGCCCATCGGCGCGGGTCGCCCGGCCCGTTCCCTCCGCGTCCGCCCGGCTCCGGGCCGTGCTCCCCGCTGCGCGCTTTTCCTGGCGAAACCCTCGCCGCCGCCGTACCGTACAGGTGCACACCCGTCCCGCGGCACCTCCGCACGGCCCGTCCGCCCACCGTCCCACCTCCCCGGAGAATCCAATGGAAGTCATGCCCATCGAGCTGACCGGCCTCATCGGCACCATCGGCGGCATCCTGATCGTCCTGATCCCCGTGGCGGGGCTGACCGCCCGCTTCGCCCTGAAGCCGATCGTGGAGGCGATCACCCGCGTGCGCGAGGCGCAGGGCGGCAACCGCGAGACGGCGATCCTGGAGAAGCGGGTCGCCCTGCTGGAGCAGCAGCTGCACAGCATCGAGGGGAACCTGGACCGGCTGGTGGAGGACTCCGACTTCCGCCGCCAGCTGGAGCCCCCCCACGGCTGAGCCGCCCCCGCCGCCCGCGCGCTCGCCCGCGGTCCCCCGCCGGACCGCGGGCGAGCGCGTTTCGGCGTCCGGCGGCCCGCCCGCTCCCTTGACGATGCCCCTCCCGGGGGTGACTTTTGCTGTCTTGAAAGGTTCGCGCGCCCCCGCGCGGACCCGATCCCGGATGCACCCCTCCGACCCGGCCACGGACCCGAGATGGCGATGGAGACGACCAGCACCTCCCCCGGCGCGGTGAGCCTCCCGCAGGCGATCTTCGCTCCCCCGCCCGCGGGCGGGCGCCCCCGCTGCGTGCACCACTTCTTCGAGGAGCAGGCGGCGCGCACCCCGGACGCGACCGCGCTGGTGCACGGCACCGAGTCGCTCAGCTACCGCGAGCTGGACCGGCGCGCCAACCGGCTGGCGCACGCCCTCCGCCGCCGCGGCGCCGGGCTCGAGACCCGCGTGGGGATCTGCGCGCGGCGCTCGGTCGACCTGGTGGTCGGGCTGCTGGGGATCGTCAAGTCCGGCGCGGCCTACGTCCCGCTGGACCCGGCGTACCCGCGCGAGCGCATCGCCCTGACGCTGCGCGACGCCCGCGCCCCGCTGGCCGTCACCCAGCGGGAGCTGGTGCCGCTGCTGCAGGGGCACGCCGGCGGGCTGCTCCTGCTGGACGCCGACCGGGAGGAGATCGACCGGGAGCCGGCGGAGGCGCCGGAGAGCGGGGCCGGGCCCGACAACCTGGCGTACCTGATCTACACCTCCGGCTCCACCGGCACGCCCAAGGGAGTGCAGATCGAGCACCGGAGCGCGGTGGCGCTGCTGCACTGGTGCCGCGAGGTGTACACCCCCGCCGAGTGCGCCGGCGTGCTGGGCTCCACCTCGGTGTGCTTCGACATGTCGGTGTTCGAGGTCTTCCACACCCTGGGGGTGGGGGGGACGCTGTTCATGGCCGAGAACGCCCTGGAGCTGCCGCGCCTCGCCGCGCGCGACCGGGTGACGCTGATCAACACCGTCCCCTCCGCCGCGGCCGAGCTGCTGCGCGAGGGCGGGATCCCCGCCTCGGTGCGCACGGTGAACCTGGGCGGCGAGGCGCTGCGCGGCTCGCTTGCGCAGGGGCTGTACGCGCTGCCGCACGTGCAGGCGGTCTACAACCTGTACGGCCCCACCGAGGACACCACCTACTCCACCTGGCTGCGGGTGGAGCGCGGGGCGGAGCGCGAGCCCACCGTGGGGCGGGCGGTCACCGGCACCCGCATCCACGTGCTGGACGCGGGGCTGGACGCCGTCGCGGAGGGGGGCGTGGGCGAGGTGTACCTGGCGGGCGACGGGCTGACCCGCGGCTACCTGGGCCGCCCGGAGCTGACCGCCGAGAAGTTCCTCCCCGACCCGTTCTCCGCCGAGCCCGGCGCGCGCATGTACCGCGTGGGCGACCTGGGCCGCATCCTCCCGGACGGGGAGCTGGAGTACCTGGGCCGGGTGGACCACCAGGTCAAGGTCCGCGGCTTCCGCGTGGAGCTGGGCGAGATCGAGACGGCCCTGGGGGCGCACCCCGGCGTGCGGGAGGCCGCCGTGACCGCGCGCGACGACGAGGCCGGCGGCAAGGCGCTGGCCGCGTACTTCGTCCCGGTGGGAGGGGCGCCGGCGCCCGCGGAGCTGCGGGCCTGGCTGCGCGAGCGGCTCCCGGAGTACATGGTCCCCGCCGCCTTCGTGGCGCTGGACGAGTTCCCGCGCACGCCCAGCGGCAAGACCGACCGGCTGGCGCTCCCCGCGCCCGGCCCGGCGCACTCCGGCGAGGGCACCGCCTACGCGGCCCCGCGCACCCCCACGGAAGAGGCGGTCGCCGCGATCTGGGCGGAGGTGCTGGGCGCGGAAAGGGTGGGCGTCCACGAGCACTTCTTCGACCTGGGGGGCCATTCCCTGCGCGCCGCGCAGATCGTGGCCCGGCTGCGCAGCGCGTTCCGCGTGGACCTCCCCATGGGCGCCCTGTTCGACGCGCCCACCGTGGCGGAGCTGGCGGCGCTGGTGGAGGCGGCCGGCGGGGCGGGGGAGGAGGTGCCGCCGCTGGTCCCCGTGCCGCGCGACCGGCCCCTCCCGCTCTCCTTCTCCCAGGAGGCCATCTGGTTCTTCCAGGAGCTGGCGCCGGGGATGAAGTCGTACAACTTCCAGGCGTCGTTCCGCCTCCGCGGCGACTTCGACCCGGACGTGCTTGAGACGGCCCTGGCCGAGATCATCCGCCGCCACGAGATCTTCCGCACCACCTTCCACGACGTGGGCGGCGCCGCCGTGCAGACCGTGCACGAGGACGGGCCGCTGCACCTTCCCCGCTTCGACCTGCGCGGCCTGCCGGAGGCGGAGCGCGACGAGGCGGTGCGGCGCCACATGGCCGAGGAGTTCGGCGCCCCGTTCGAGCTGGGGCAGCTGCCGCTGATCCGCTGGCGCCTGCTGCGCCTCGCGGACGACGAGCACGTCCTCCTGCAGGTGGAGCACCACTTCGTCCACGACGGCTGGTCGTTCGCCGTGTTCCTGCGCGAGCTGGTGACGCTGTACACCGCCTTCGCGGAGGGGCGCCCGTCGCCGCTCCCCGAGCTGCCGGTGCAGTTCGCCGACTTCGCCGTGTGGCACCGCCGGCTGATGGAGGGCGAGCGCGCCCGCGCCGACGTGGCGTACTGGAAGGAGGCGCTCTCCGGCGCCGACCCCGTGCTGGAGCTCCCCACGGACCGGCCGCGTCCCGCGACGATCAGCTTCCGCGGCGCCTCGCTGCGCGCGCGGATGCCCGCCGCCACGGCGCGCGCGGCGCGGGCGTTCTGCCGGGAGACGGGCGCGACGCTGTACATGACGCTGCTGGCCGCCTTCGAGGCGCTGATGGGGCGCTACAGCGGGCAGGAGGACTTCTGCCTGGGGGGCGGCGTCGCCAACCGCAGCTGGAAGGAGACCGAGGGGCTGATTGGGATGATCGTCAACACGATCGCCCACCGCGTCCGGCTGGACCGCGTCCGCACCTTCCGCGAGCTGGTGGAGCAGGTGCGCGACACCGCCCGCGAGGCGTACGCCCACAAGGACGTCCACTTCGGGCAGGTGGTGGAGGCGGTCGCCCCCGAGCGGTCGCTGAGCCGGCTCCCCATCTACCAGGTCACCTTCAACTTCCACGACTCGCCGTACCCGGACCTCCGGCTCCCCGGCGTGGAGGTGGAGCTGACGGAGGCGCTCAGCAACGGCTCCGCCAAGTTCGACTTCCAGGTGATCATGATGCCCCGCGCCGAGATGCGCGCCGGGGCCCCGGAGGACCTGGTGGAGGAGGTGTGGGAGTACGCCACCGACCTGTTCGACGCGTCCACCGTCGAGCGCATGGCCGCCCACTACCACCACCTGCTCGGCGCGCTCCTCGCCGAGCCGGACCGCCCCCTGCGGGAGCTGCCGCTGGCGGACGCCGCGGAGATCGCCGGCGCGGCGGCCGGGTGGAGCGCCCCGGCGCCGGCGGCGCCCGGTCTCTGCATCCACCGGCTGTTCGAGGCCCGGGCGGACCGCGCCCCCGACGCCGTCGCGCTGGTGCAGGGCGAGGAGTCCCTCACCTACGGCGAGCTGGACTGCCGGGCCGACCGGCTCGCCCGGCGCCTGATCGAGCTGGGCGTCGTCCCGGACAGCCGCGTGGCCGTGTGCCTGGAGCGTACGCCGGAGCTGGTGGTCGCGCTGCTGGCCGTGTTCAAGGCGGGCGGCGCCTGCGTCCCGCTGGACCCCGCCTACCCGGCGGAGCGCCTCGCCTTCATCCTGGGCGACGCCGCTCCCGCCGTGCTGGTGACGCGGGCCGACCTCGACGCCGCGCTGCCGGAGGCCGGGGTGCTCGTCCTCTTCCTCGACCGCGACGTCCCCGCCGGGGAGCCCGCCGGGCGTCCCGCGGTGGAGGTCGGGCCCGAGCACCTGGCGTACGTCGTCTACACCTCCGGCTCCACCGGGACCCCCAAGGGGAGCATGCTCCCGCACCGGAGCGTTCCCGGCGTGCTCCTGGGGGTGGACTACGTGCGCCTGGACCCGGAGGAGACGCTCCTGCAGCACTCGTCGCACTCGTGGGACGCGGCGATCCTGGAGCTGTGGGGCGCGCTCCTGAACGGGGGCCGCTGCGTGCTGTACCCCGGCCGCACCCCCGAGCCGGAGGGCATCGAGGAGCAGGTGAAGCGGCACGGCGTGACCACCCTTTGGCTCCCGTCCGCGCTGTTCAACCTGGTGGTGGAGTCGCGCCCCGGGGCGCTGGCCGGCGTCCGGCAGCTGGTGGTCGGCGGCGAGGCGCTTTCCGCGCCGCACGCGCGGCGGGCTCTGGAGGAGCACCCGGGGCTGCGCCTGGTCAACGGCTACGGCCCCAGCGAGTGCATGGTGTTCACCACCTGCCACGTGGTCGCGCCTGACTTCGCCGGGGCGAGCGTGCCCATCGGGCGGCCGATCGGCGACCGGCGGGCGTACCTGCTGGACGAGGCGCTGAACCCGGTTCCCGCCGGCGTCCCGGGCGAGCTGTTCGTGGGCGGCCCCGCGGTGGCCCGCGGCTACCTGGACCGCCCGGGGCTCACGGCCGGGCGCTTCCTCCCCGACCCGCACGGGGAGCCCGGGGCGCGGATGTACCGGACCGGGGACCGCGTCCGCCGCCTGGACGACGGGACGCTGGAGTTCCTGGGCCGGGTCGACCAGCAGCTCAAGGTCCGCGGCTTCCGCGTGGAGCCCGGCGAGGTGGAGGCCGTGCTCGCCACGCACCCGCGGGTGGGCGAGGCCGTGGTGACGGCGCGCGGCGCCACCGCCGCCGACCGGATGCTGGTGGCGTACGTGACGCCGGCCGGGGACGCCGCCCCCTCGGCGGCGGAGCTGCGCGCCTGGCTGCGCGAGCGGCTCCCGGAGTACATGGTCCCCGCCGCCTACGTGGCGCTGGACTCCATCCCGCTGACGCCGAACGGCAAGACGGACCGCCGCGCCCTCCCGGCCCCGGAGCAGTCCGGGCCGGCCGCGCCGCACGTGGCCCCGCGCACCCCGGTGGAGGAGGAGGTCGCCGCCATCTGGGCGGAGGTGCTGGGGCTCGAGACGGTGGGGGTGCACGACAACTTCTTCGAGCACGGCGGGCACTCGCTGCGGGCCACCCAGGTGGTGTCCCGCGTCCGCGGCGCCCTGGGCGCGGAGCTCTCGCTGCGCGACCTGTTCGACGCCCCCACCGTGGCCGAGTTCGCGGCCCGCGTGGAGGCCCGCCGGCCGCCGGCGTCCGCGGAAGCGATCGAGGACCGGCTGGAGTGGCTGGAGTCGCTCTCCGAAGAGGAAGCGCTCCGCCTCCTCGGCGAGCTCTGAGCCGGGCGACGCGCGGGTGAGCACATGCTGAGCACCTCCGGGGGCGACGTCCACGCCGCCGCCGCCCCGGAGCAGGGGGGCGGCGAGACGGTCGTCTTTCCGCTCTCGTTTCCCCAGCAGCGGCTCTGGCTCCTGGACCAGGTGGAGCCGGGGAGCCCGGCGTACAACCTCCCCAGCACCCTGCGCGTCCGCGGGGCGCTCGACCCGGCGACGCTGGAGCGCGTCCTCGCGGAGATCGTCTCGCGACACGAATCGCTCAGGACGCGCTTCGGCCTGGTGGACGGCGAGCCCTCCCAGCTCGTCGACCCGCCGGGCCGGTTCGTCCTCCCCGTCGCCGACCTCGCGGCTCTCCCGCCCGCCGCGCGCAAGGCGGCGGCCGACCGCATCGCCGCGGCCGAGGGGCGCGCCCTCTTCGACCTGGGGCGCGGGCCGCTGTTCCGCGCCCGGCTGCTGCGCCTCGCCCCGGAGGAGCACCTCCTGCTCCTCACCACGCACCACATCGTGTCCGACGGCTGGAGCAGCGGGGTTCTGCTGCGCGAGCTCGCCCTCCTCTACGGGGCGTTCACGGCCGGCGAGCCGTCGCCGCTCCCCGAGCTCCCCATCCAGTACGGCGACTACGCCGTGTGGCAGCGGGAGGAGCTGGCGGGGGAGGCGCTCGACGAGCAGGTCGCCTTCTGGCGCGCCGAGCTGGAGGGGGCGCCGCCCGCCACGGAGCTCCCCCTGGACCGGCCCCACCCGCCGGCGCGCGGCGGGCGGGCGGGGAAGCTGGCGCTCGCCGTGTCCCCGGAGACCGCGCTGCGCCTGGCCGCGCTCGCCCGCGCCGAGGGGGCGACCCCGTTCATGGTGCTGCTCGCGGCGTCCGCCGCCTGGCTGGGCCGCTACGCCGACGCCGACGACGTGGTGCTGGGCACCCCGATCGCCGGGCGGACGCAGGAGGAGCTGGAAGGGCTGATCGGCTTCTTCGTCAACACCCTGGCGATTCGCGTGGAGCTGTCCGGCGACCCCGGCTTCGCGCGGCTGGTCGCCCGCGTGCGCGCCCGCCTGCTGGGCGCCTACGCGCACCAGGACCTCCCCTTCGAGAAGGTGGTGGAGGAGCTGCGGGTGCCGCGCGACCCGGGGCGCACCCCGGTGTTCCAGGTGATGTTCGTGCACCAGGCGGCGCCGGAGACGAGGGCGGAGGCGCCGGGCGCGGACGGGCCGGCGTGGGCCACGGAGCCGGCGGGAACCGGGACCGCCAAGTTCGACCTCGTCGTCAGCTTCGTGGAGCACGCCCGCGGGATCGCCGCCGTCCTGGACTACGACGCCGACCTGTTCGACGAGCCGACCGTGGAGCGGATGGGGCGGCACCTCCTCGCGCTGCTGGACGCCGTCGCCGCCGATCCGCATTCGCCACTTTCAGCCCTCCCGCTCCTCCCCCCGGACGAGGAGCGCCGGCTGCTGGCGGAGTGGAGCGCCGCGCGGGAGGAGCCCCCGTACTCGCCGGTGCACCGGCGGGTCGTGGAGCGGGCCCTCCGCGAGCCCCACACCCCGGCGGCGCTGTTCCCGGACGCGGAGCTCGGCCGCGGGGAGCTGGAGCGGCGCTCCGCCGCGGTTGCGCGGCGGCTGCGGGCGGAGGGGGTGGGGCCGGAGACGCGCGTGGCGCTGCTCGCCGGCCGCTCGCCGGAGATGCTGGTGGGCGTGCTGGGGATCCTGCGCGCCGGGGGCGCCTACGTCCCGCTCGACCCCGCCGCGCCGGCCGAGCGCCTGGCCTTCGTGCTGCGCGACAGCGGCGCGCGCGTCCTGGTCGCCGAGCCGGGGCTGCTGGACCGCGCCGCGGGCTTCGACGGCGTCGTGCTCCCGCTCGGCGGCGAAGCTCCGCCCGTGGACGACGGCCCCGACGCCGACGCGGAGGTGCCGGCCGACGCCCTGGCGTACGTGATCTACACCTCGGGCTCCACCGGCACCCCCAAGGGCGTGATGGTGTCTCACCGCGCCCTCGCCAGCCTGGTGCAGGCCGTGGTGGAGATGCACGGCTTCGGGCCGGACACGCGGGTGTTCAGCACGCTCCCGGTGAGCTTCGACGCCTCGATCGGCGACATCTTCCCCGCGCTCCTGTGCGGCGGCGCGCTGGTGCTGCACCCCGCGCCGGGCGAGCTGTCCGCCGCGGAGATGCTCGCCTTCGTCCGGCGCCACCGCGCCGACGCCGCCGGGATCCCGGTGGCGCTGTGGAGCCACTGGCTGGAGCAGCTGGAGGCCGCCTGGGACGGCGGGCCCCTGCCGCTCCCCGCGGTGACCCGCGCCGGCGGCGAGAGCATGCCGCTGGAAAGGGCGCGGGCGTGGCGGCGGCTGGGCGGCGGGCGGGCGCGGGTAGTCAACTACTACGGCCCCACCGAGACCACCGTCATCGTCACCGCGCACGAGGCCGCCGCGGACCAAGCCGACACCGTGTCCGGCTCCGTCCCCATCGGCCGCCCGCTTCCCGGCACCGGGGCGTACGTGCTGGACCGCCGGCTCCGTCCTGTCCCCGCCGGCGGGGCGGGGGAGCTGTGGGTGGGCGGCGTGCAGGTGGCGCGCGGCTACCTGGGGCGGCCGGCGCTCACGGCGGCGAGGTTCCTCCCCGACCCGTACTCCGGCCGGCCGGGCGCGCGGATGTACGGCACCGGCGACCGCGTGCGCCGGCTCGCGGACGGCGCGCTGGAGTTCCTGGGGCGGATCGACGACCAGGTCAAGGTCCGCGGCTTCCGCGTGGAGCCGGGCGAGGTGGAGGCCGCGCTGCTGGCGCACCCGGAGGTGCGGGAGGCCGCCGTGGTGGCGGGCCGGGGGCCGGGCGGGGAGACGCGGCTCGCCGGGTACTTCGTCGCTTCCGGCGGCTTCGACGCGGCCGCGCTGCGCGAGCACCTGCGCGACCGCCTCCCCGAGTACATGGTGCCGGCCGCCCTGGTGCGCCTGGACGCGCTCCCCCTCACCTCCAACGGCAAGACGGACCGCCGCGCCCTTCCTCCGGCGGAGCCCGACGCCGCGGACTACGTCGCCCCCCGCGACGCCGTGGAGGAAGCGCTCGCGGCCGCCTGGGCGGAAGCGCTGGGGGTGGAGAGGGTCGGCGTCCGCGACGACTTCTTCGAGCTGGGCGGGCACTCGCTGTCGGCGGCGCGGCTGGTGGCGCGCATCCGGGAGCGGCTCGGGCGGGAGGTTTCCCTGGCCGACCTGTTCCGCGGCGCCACCGTGGAGCGGCTGGCGCGCTCCCTCCAGGGCGGCGCCGGGCCGGAGCTCCCCCCGTCGCTGGTCCGCCTCCGCGAGGGGCGGGAGACGCCCTTCTTCTGCGTCCACGCGGCCGGGGGGATGGCCGCGGCCTACCTGCGCCTCGCCCGCGGCCTGGACGACCGGCCCTTCTACGGGCTGCAGGCGCGCGGGCTCGCCCCCGGCGAGTCGCCCGACGCCGGCGTGGAGGAGATGGCCGCCCGCTACCTGGAGGCGATCCGCGCGGTGCAGCCCCGCGGGCCCTACCTGCTGGGAGGATGGTCGGTGGGTGGAACCGTCGCCTGGGAGGTGGCGCGGCGGCTGAGCGACGCGGGCGAGGAGGTGGCGCTCCTGGCGCTGATCGACAGCTGGGCCCCGGTCGGCGAAGCCCGCCCGCTCGCCGACGACGCCGACCTGTTCGCGCTCCTGGCCGCGGACCTCGGCGCGAGCACGGAGCCGGCGACGCTCACCCTGCTTCGCGACGAGCTCCGCGCGCTCCGGTCCGACGCGCGCCTCCCCCGCTTCCGCGAATGGCTTCGGGCCCTGGATGCCGGCCTCCCGGAGGTGGGCGCCGACGAGCTGGGTCGCCGCCTGGACGTGTACCGCGCCACCGCCCGCGCCGCCGCCTATTACCACGCCCGGCCCGGCGCCGTCCCCGTCACCCTTTTCCGCGCCACCCGCAGCGCCGCCTGGCCCTCCGGCGACCTGTCGCCCGAAGCGTGGGAGCGCGACCCGCGCCTCCGCTGGCGCGAGCTGACGGCCGGGGAGCCGGACGTCCGCCAGGTCGCCGGCACCCACCACTCCATCGTGGTCGGCGACGACGTGGACGGCCTGGCGGCCGCGCTGCGGAGCGTCCTGGCCGCCGTCGCCCCGACCTGACCTGGATCCGGGTCAGGGCCGCCCGTAGCGGCTGCCGTCTGCCGATCTCCGGGCACGCGCGGGCACCCGCGTGAGGGATGCGCGCCCGGCAGGGCCGAGACCCCGCGGGGCAGTTTCCGCGGGGTCTCGGCGGAGTTACGCACGGTAGTTTCGTGCGTTACTCCGCGCGCAGCCCGACCCGAGCGTCAGCGAGGGGCACGCCCGACACAGCAGTTCAAAGCCGTTCCATCAGCCGCCCCACGCGCAGAGCACCAGGATGTCGCGAACCGCCACCCCGCCCGACAGCACCCGCCCGCCCGGGATGCGCACCTTCTTCCTGATCTGGATCGGGCAGATGGTCTCCTCGCTCGGCTCCGGGCTCAGCCGCTTCGGGCTGGGGGTGTGGGTGTTCGAGAAGACCGGGTCCGCCACCAGCTTCGCGCTGGTCCTGTTCTTCGCCGTGCTCCCCGGCGTCCTGCTCTCGCCCGTCGCAGGCGCGTACGTGGACCGCTTGGACCGCAAGCGGGTGATGATCGCGACGGACGCCGGGGCCGCGCTGGGGACGCTCGCCGTCGCGCTGCTCCTGTTCGCCGGCCGCCTGGAGATGTGGCACATCTACACCGTGGTGGCGGTCGGCGGGGCGCTCGGCGCCTTCCAGGGGCCCGCCCACGGGGCCACCACGTCGCTGCTGGTCCCCAAGGAGCAGTTCACGCGTGCCATCGGGCTGGTGCAGTTCGGGCAGGCCGGGACCCGCATCGCCGCGCCCGTCCTGGCCGCCGCGCTGATGGGGATCATCGGGTTCCGCGGCATCCTGCTGATCGACTTCGCCAGCTTCCTGTTCGCCGCGGGCACCCTGCTGCTCGTCCCCATCCCGAACCCGGCGCGCGCCGCGGGGGGCGGAAAGAGGCCGCCCATCTGGCGTGAGGCCGCGTACGGCTGGCGCTACCTGCTGGAGCGGCGGGGGCTGGCCGGCCTGGTGGCGGTGTTCACGGTGATCAACCTGGCGATGGCGATCGCCCAGGGGGTGTACCAGCCCATGGTGCTCAGCACGGCGTCGAGCGCGGCGCTGGGGACCATCTCCTCCATCGGCGGGCTGGGGATGCTCGCCGGGAGCCTCCTGCTCAGCACCTGGGGCGGCCCCCGCCGGAAGATGCACGGCGTACTGGGCGCCGCCGGCCTCGTCGGGCTGAGCCACGTGCTCTTCGGGGTCCGCGCGGCGGTGCCGGTGTGGGCGGTGGCGCTCTTCGGGGTGATGTTCGCCATGCCCTTCGTCAGCGGCTCCGTCACCGCCGTGATGATGCGCAAGGTCGCCCCGGAGGTGCAGGGCCGAGTCTTCGCGACCATCCAGATGGTCGCGATGTCCAGCGCGCCGGTGGGGTACCTCGCGGCCGGCCCGCTCGCCGACCGGGTGTTCGAGCCGCTCCTCCGCCCCGGCGGAGCGCTCGCCGGGAGCGTGGGGAGCCTGATCGGGGTGGGAGCGGGGCGGGGGATGGGGCTGATGATGATCGCCGCGGGGGTGGTGATGGTGCTCTCCACCCTCGCGGGGATTCTCGACCCCCGCATCCGCAACCTGGAGGAGGAGCTTCCCGACGCGATCGACGCGGCCCCCGCCCCCCCGGCCGAGCCGGAGCCGGCGGTGGCCGGGGCCGCCGACTGACGCCGGGCTGCACGACGCGACATGCCCCCGTCCCTGCGCGAGGGACGGGGGCACGCTTTCTTCCGGGACGGGGCCGCTGCGGCGCTCAGCCCGCCCGCACCGCCTTCTCCGCGCGGGCCTCGCGACCGCGGCGGCGCAGCTCGAACAGCTCGTTCACCATCATCCGCGACGCGGTGGCGAAGGCGCCCTGCTCGCGCAGCGCCGTGGGCGGGATCCCCAGGAAGTCCTGCATGGCGCGCCGCAGGCTGCTGTCGGACACGTACCCGCAGGCGTGGGCCACGCTGAGCACGGTGCGGCCCGGGTCGTCCAGCAGGTCCGCCGCGAACAGGATGCGCATCCAGGCCATCACCCGCCGGGGCGGCGGCAGGTCCGTGCGCTCGCACCAGCGCAGCAGCGTCCGCTCCGACAGGTGGAGCGAGCGCGCCAGGTCACGGCCCTGCCCGCCGGCGGCCGCGACCTCCGCCGCCGCCGCCAGGATGGAGCGGGCGCGCCCCGACACGTACGGGGGCAGCGAGCGGTCCAGAAGCCGCTGGATCGGGCTCCCGTACGCCGCGCGGAGCCGCTTCTCCACGGCCTCTGTGGTGTTCTCCTCCTCCATGTCGATCACTTCCGTCACGCCCCACTCCCCCAGGATGTGGAAGTCGCGGAAGCGGTCCGGGCGGAGCGACATGGCGGCGAGCACCGTCACCGACGGGAACTCCCACAGGAGGCTCCGCAGCTTCGGCGACAGCTCGCGCCGGCTCGGCATCTCCATGTAAGGGTCCACCACCACGATGGCGGCGGGAGGGGCGTCGCGCACTGCGTCGCGCAGCGCGTCCCAGTTCGCCACCGACCAGCAGCGGAAGCGCGCCGTCCCCACCTTGTGGACACGGTCGCGAAACGCCTCGTCCGGGTGGAGAACCAGCAGGACTCGGGATACGGATTGCATGGCGTTGTCGGGATCTATCTGATTATTATACGGACACGTGTTGGCTGCCGCGCGGAAACTCACCAGATTGTATCGCAACTCCCGCCTGACAACTCACAGTGCCCGTTCCCCCGCTTCAAGGAATCCAGATGAGACTGGCTCGCCTGTGCCTCGCCGCCTTCGCCCTTGCCACTGTAGCAGCATGCAGCAATGATGCGACTGCACCGGATCTGCACAGCCCTTCCAGGCCGAACCTGAACACCCAGACCATCGGCTCGGGGATGAAGAGTGGGGCAGACTCGGTTGTAACCAGCATAAACAACACTGCTACCAGCATCTCTACTGGCGCAGCGGGCGTGATCTGATCTGGCTCCTAGTTAGGTAGTGGCGATTCCAGTCGCCACTACCTAAGTGGCCGCACGCTTCAGCGTGCGGCCACACTCACTTGAAGGGACTTGGCAAAACTGTCCGCAAGTCCATCAGCATGCCCGACTATCCACGGCTCTGCGGCTTCTTTTCCGGCCGTGAGCACGGATTGGCCATGCTGAACTTCAGCGAGGCGCGCCTCCGCCTCTTCCTTGATTTCCACTTCCTCTCTCGCGTCCGCCAACATGATAGCTTGCTTTGCTACGCCCGCAGCAAGCTCCCAGTCATGCATCATGGCAGCGCTGTCGGCCAACGCTAGGTAAACGCCGGCGGACCTAACGCTACCAGCGCCAGCGATCAACTCAGACGAGGCTTTCCACGACTCCTCGTATGTCTTGCGATCGCCAATGCCGGCTGCGGCCTCGGCCATGTGAGCAAGCACAAGTGCCTGGTCTACAGGTCCCTGGAGATGCGGTCGCAGAGCGGTGAGCACCGTCAGCGCCGGCGCATAGCACCCCTGGTTGATCCAGAAAACCGTGACGTCGTGGCCGAGAGCCGGAAGACGAGGGTGTCCAGGACCATACGCCTTCAGGGCGGCACCGGCGAGTTCTTCAGCTTCACGGAACTGCAGGCGCTTGAGGGCAATGACGAACAGGTCGTGTAGAGCCATTCCCTGAACGTTGCGGAGTCCCTTGCGCTTTGCAGCACGGTACGAGCGTAGGAGCGCCTTCTGCGCGGCCGGTAAACTTCCGCGCTGCATGTACAAGTTGCCCAAGCCACCGAACGCCATGGCGTACGACTCCCAGTCGCCGCCCTGGCGGCCGAGCAGGATCGCGCGGCGGAACCAGGTCTCGGCGCGGGGATACTCGGCCCGCTGGCGGGCGATGCGGCCGACCGCGTAGGAGATCCGCGCGTCGTTGGAGCCGCTGAGGGCAGCCGCCTGCGTGAAGGCGAGCGCCGTGGCCAGAGCTTCTTTCTTCTCGGCCCAGTCGGCGATCTTGAGGCAGGACGAGGAGACCCGGCGGCGATCGGCGCCCGCGGGGTCGGCCAGGAGCCGCGCGAGCACGGCGAGCGGCGCACGCAGCGCGTCGTCCATGTCGGCGGACAGCAGCTTCACCCGGCGGCGCTCCTCTGCGCCCGAGGAGAAGAGCCCCTTGCGGCGCGCCGGGTCCGTCGCGCTCCAGAGGAGCACGTTGCGGAGCGACTGCCAGAGCAGGATCCCGAAATCGCCCTCGAACTCCGTCAGGACGCTGGAGCCCTCGAACTTCTCGTCCCCGCGCGTCAGCGGGGGCGGGACCCGCACGGGGCGGGGGGCACGGCGGGAAACGGCCTTGGACTGGGTACTCTTCATGTCGGCTCCTCGTTTGATTTCTTTCCGAAATCGCGGAGTCTGAGGGTTCGTGGACAACGTCTCTGTTCCGTATCGCTCAGATATAGTAATGGTCTTCGGTGGTGGACGCCATAAGTTGAGCATGACTTTGGTGCCACCGGCTGGGGAGTGTTACCACCGGATGTATCAGATTGTTCACTCCGGAAACTTCCAGATGAAGACAGCTCAGTCCGCAAATACTTGCCGCGACTGATTTTTCCTTGCTGTCGGCAAATACCGGGCCGGGATTTCCCCCGAGCGGACGCGGACACGGGTGATGTGGGGTCCCTTCGCGGCTGGTCGGCTCCGTGCCGCGTCGAGCGCGTGTTTCTGGACGGGGGTGCAAGGCGTTCGTTTTCAAGACGTTGCGCGCTCGGGTTTGCACACTGGGGGAGCTCCGGCCGGGTCGAAGGACGGCCAAACGGATCGTGTCCAGACACCCTCCGTATCTTTCCCGTCAGGGGTTGCGCTCGGGGTTCTGATTGCCTATTCTGGTTCGCGGCACGACTGCCGAATGCAGGAATGCGGGCATCTTGCTTGTTCCCGAAAAGGAACGGGTGGGCGACAGCTCAGGACGGGTCAGGGCAGGTTCGGTTCACGGCTGCGCGGGAGACCGCAACAGCAGTATTAACGTGCCCGTTACCGCAGATCAAGGTCTTCGAGGATGTCGCTGGTCGCGGAGCCCGCTCCGGCGGACATCCGCAAGGGGTTCCCGGACCCGGCCGCCTCTGCGCGGGAGCGAGATCCGGGATCGAGGCGGAGGGTCGTCTCCGCCAGGGATCGTTCTCGTCCGGTCCACTCAACACACCAGAGGAGTCAGCATGAGCAGCAGGGACGAAAAGGAAGACACCACGATCTACAAGGTGGTCGTCAACCACGAGGAGCAGTACTCGATCTGGCCGGCGCACAAGGAGCTGCCGCTGGGCTGGAACGAGGTCGGCGTGCAGGGCCTCAAGGACGTGTGCCTGGCCCACATCAAGGAGGTCTGGACCGACATGCGTCCCAAGAGCCTCCGCGAGAAGATGCAGGCGGCCGGCCTGGGCTGATCCCCGACCGACCCCGGACCTGCGCCATGCAGACAACCCCGGCGGGGGACTCGCTCCTCCGCCGGGGTCTTCACGCTCCCCCCGGACTCCGGCACCACCCATGACCCGTCCACCCGCGGCCGATCCCTGGATCCTCCGGCGCCCGCCCAACCCGGACGCGCGCCTGCGCCTGTTCTGCTTTCCGTACGCGGCGGGCGGCGCGTCCGTCTTCCGCACCTGGCAGCAGAGCCTGCCCCGCGAGGTGGACGTGTGCCCGGTGCAGCTCCCCGGGCGGGAGAGCCGCCTGCGCGAGCCCGCGTTCGACCGGCTGGAGCCGCTGGTGAGCACGCTGGCCGGGGCGCTGGAGCCTTACACGGACCTGCCGTTCGCCTTCTACGGCTACAGCAACGGCGCGCTGGTGAGCTTCGAGCTCGCGCGGGAGCTGCGGCGCCGCGGCGCCCGCCAGGCGGCGCACATCTTCGCAGCGGCGTGCCCGGCTCCCCACCTCCCCGACCGCGACCCGCCGATCCACGCCCTGCCGGACGAGGAGCTGATCGCGGAGATGCGCCGCCTGAACGGCACCCCCGACGAGATCCTCCGCAACGAGGAGCTGATGCACCTGCTGATCCCGCTGATGCGGGCGGACGCGGCGATCCACGAGACGTACGTGCACCGGGAGGAGGAGCCGCTGGACGTGCCGATCACCGCGACGGGCGGTGTGGGCGACCCCAAGGCGACCCGCGAGGACATGGAGGCCTGGAGCCGGCACACGCGCGCGGAGTTCAAGGTGCGGATGCTGCCGGGCGACCACTTCTTCATCCACACGGCGCAGGCGCTGCTCCTCCGCGACCTGGCGCAGGACCTCCACGGCGTGCTCGGGCGGCTGCGGGAGCCGCAGCGGACATGAGCTCGCCACGGGACTGGGCTAGCCCGCCGCGCCCCCTGGTGCTGGGGGCCGACACGGTGCACGTGTGGGCGGCGCCGCTCGACCCGCCGGCCGCCGCGGTCGGGCGCCACGGCTCGCTCCTGGCGCCCGACGAGAGGACGCGCGCGGAGCGCTTCCGCTTCGAGCGCGACCGCAGGCGCTTCACCGTCGCGCGCGGGGTGCTGCGCACCCTCCTGGGGCGCTACCTGGGGACGGACCCGCGCGCCGTCGCCTTCCGCTACGAGTCGCACGGCAAGCCGGTGCTCGCCGACGCCTTCGCGGCGCACGGGATCCGCTTCAACGTGTCCCACTCGGGCGAGATGGGGCTCTTCGCCTTCGCGCGGGGGAGGGAGCTGGGGGTGGACGTGGAGGAGGTGCGCCGCATGGAGGACGGGCTGGACATCGCCGAGCGCTTCTTCTCGCAGGCGGAGGTGGCGGCGTTCCGCTCGCTCCCCGAGGAGATCCGCGACGACGCGTTCTTCAACTGCTGGACGCGCAAGGAGGCCTACATCAAGGCGGTGGGCGAGGGGCTCTCCTTTCCGCTGCACGTCTTCGACGTGTCGCTGGCGCCCGGGGAGCCCGCCCGGCTGCTGGCCTCGCGCGACCCGCAGCAGGCGGAGCGCTGGTCGCTGCGCGGGCTCCCCGATCCCGCCGCCGGCTACCGCGCCGCCCTGGTGGTGGAGGGGGAAGGATGGGACGTGGCCTGCTGGCGGTGGGACGACGCCGCGGCCGGATAGCGAGCGCGGATCTCCACGGGCGGGGCGCGGTATCAGCGTGCTCCTGTCCGCCGGACCAGGAAATCACCGAGACCAGGACACCACCGCATGAGGACCCGCCGTACGCTGCTGCTCGCCGCCCTCGCCCTGGGCATGGGCGCCCTCCCCGCGTGGAGCGGGACCGCCCGCGCGGGCTCCGCGCAGCTCCGCCCCGCGGCCGCCGCGGAGTACGAGATCGACCCGTCCCACTCGCAGGTGCTCTTCAAGGTCAAGCACCTGGGGATCAGTACGGTGACCGGGCGCTTCCGCGACTTCTCGGGGACGATCTCGTACGACCCGCAGAACCCGGCCGCCTCGCGCGCCCGCGCGGCCATCAAGACGGCCAGCATCGACACGGACAACGACCGCCGCGACAACCACCTGCGCAGCGCGGACTTCTTCGAGGCGGAGAAGTACCCGGAGATCACCTTCACGGCCGGGCGGCTGCGGGAGGCGCGGGGCGACGCGTTCAAGCTGGACGGGACGCTCACCATGCGCGGCGTGACCCGGCCCATCGTGCTGGACGTGGAGAAGGTGGGGCCGGTGAAGGGTCCCGACGGGCGCGACCGCATGGCCTTCAACGCCACCACCACGCTGGACCGCACCCAGTACGGGCTCACCTGGAGCCGCATGACCGAGGCGGGCGGGCTGGTGGTGGGGAACGACGTGCAGGTGGTTCTGGAGCTGGAGACCGTCCGCAAGCAGTAGCCCGCGGCGGCGCGAGGACGAGGGGCCCGGGAGCGATCCCGGGCCCCTCGTCGCGCACCGGGGACGGGTGCCCGGCGCCGCGAAACGCGGCGGACGTTGCATTCCGCAACGGCCGCGGGCTACGCGTCGTCCGGCTCGTCGTCGTCGGTGGGACCGGCGGGGGCGGCCGCCGCGCGGATGCGCAGCAGCTCGGCCAGGAAGGCGTCGGCGGCGGTGGCGAAGGCCCCCATGCGGCGCAGCTCCGTGGGGGTGGAGCCGGTGAACTCCTGCACGGCGCGGCGCAGGCTGCTGTCGGTGGCGTAGCCGCAGGTGTGCGCCACGCTGAGCACCGTCTGCTCGGGGTAGTCCAGGAGCTCGGCGGCGAGCAGGACGCGCACCCAGGCCAGCAGGCGCCGCGGCGGCGGGAGGTGCGACCGCTCGCACCAGCGCAGGAGCGCCCGGTCGCTGAGGTGCAGCGACTCGGCCAGGTCGCTCCCCTGGCCGACGCGGGCGGCCACCTCCGCGGCGGCCACCAGCACGGCGCGCCCGCGGCTGGACACGAAGGAGGGGAGCGAGTTCGCCAGGAAGCTGCGCAGCAGGCGCCCCTGGGACGACCTGATCTTGCGGGCGATGCTCTCGGCGGTCTCGTCGCGGTCCAGGGCGATCACCTCGGCGACGCCCCACTCGCCCAGCGTCCGCAGGTCGTGGAAGCGCCCCGGGCGGATCTCCAGCGCGGCCAGGACGGTGGCCGACGGGAAGCGGGCGAGGAGGGTCTTCAGCTTGTCCGAGAGCTCCCTGCGCCCCGGCGTCTCGGCGTACGGATCGACCACGGCGATGGCGGTGAGCGGCGCCTCGGCCAGGAAGCGGACCAGCGAGTCCCAGCCGGGGACGGTGATGCACTCGAAGCGCTCGCCGGCGGCGCGGAGGACGCGCTCGCGCAGCACCGGGTCGGAGTGGAGGAAGAACAGCGGACGCGTGGCCTGCGGCCCTGGATGCAATGGGGTCGGCGGGTGCGGCGGGGAGGTCCTGTCGGAGGAATGGGTCATCTTACGTCTGCGTCCCGGGGCTGTCCAGCGCCGGGCCCGGATGGAGGGAGAGGGCTCCGGCAGCGGGGGAGCGGGGCCTCCGGGAAAGGGGTCCGGAGGCGGCGCGGGAGCCGGGCGGGCGGGGGTGGGGGGAGGCCCACATAGTTAGCGGCACGTCTTGAGTATCGTCCCGGTTTGCTGTATTCTCAAACGCTGCTTTCCGCGCCGACGACGGGCGCAGGCGAGGGTCCGCCCGGCAGCCCCGCTCCCACGTGTCCCGCCCCCGCGGCGGGGCCGCCCCGGCCCTCCGGCGAGACCGCTCGCCGCGGGGCCGAACCACGCGGCACCGACCGTCGCCGCCGTCCAAGGATCGCCGTGCCGCGCAGCTCCGCCCCGCCACCGCCCCGCGACACCGGACCCGCTTCCGGCGCCGGTGCGTCGTGCCTGCACCACGCCTTCCAGGGGTGGGCGGCGCGCGCCCCGGAGCGGGTCGCGCTGGTGCACGGGACCGAGCGCGTCACCTACGGGGAACTGCACGCCCGGTCCGCGCGGCTCGCCGCGCGCCTCCGCGCGCTGGGCGTGGGCCCCGAGGTGTGCGTGGGCGTCTGCACGGGGCGCGGGCCGGAGATGGTCGCGGCGGTGCTCGGCGTGCTCGCGGCGGGCGGAGCCTACGTGCCGCTGGACCCGAAGTATCCCCGCGAGCGCCTGGACTTCGTCCTCCGCGACGCGGACGTGCGGGTGCTGGTGACGGAGTCGCGGCTGCGGGACCGGCTGCCGGAATTCGGCGGCGAGGCCGTGCTCGTCGACCATGTTGGGGAGGGATCCGACGCGCTTCATGGCAAGGCCGGTGCCGTCCTCCCCGAAAACCTGGCCTACCTGATCTACACCTCCGGCTCCACGGGCCGGCCCAAGGGGGTGCAGGTCGAGCACCGGAGCGCCGTCGCGCTGCTGGACTGGGCCGCCGGCGTGTTCGCCGACGGCCTGCTCGGCGGCGTGCTGGCGGCGACCTCGCTGGCCTTCGACCTGTCCGTCTTCGAGCTGTTCCTGCCGCTCGGCCGCGGCGGCACGGTGGTCCTCGCCGACGACGCGCTGGCGCTCGCCACCCTCCCCGCGCGAGACGCGGTCACCCTGCTGAACACCGTCCCCTCGGCCGCCGCGGCGCTGGCGCGCGCCGGGGCGATCCCGCCGTCGGTGCGGACCGTGTGCCTTGCGGGGGAGGCGCTGAAGCGCGGGCTGGCGGACGAGCTGTACGCGCTGCCGCACGTGGAGGCGGTCTACAACCTGTACGGACCCAGCGAGGACACCACGTACTCGACGTGGTCCCTGGTTCCCCGGCACGAGGAGCGGGCGCCCGCCATCGGCCGGCCGGTCGCGGGGACGGCGGCCTGCGTGCTGGACGCGGGGATGGAGCCGGTCCGGGACGGCGAGTCCGGGGAGCTGTACCTGGGCGGGGCCGGGCTGGCGCGCGGCTACCTGGGGCGGCCGGACGCGACGGCGGAGCGCTTCGTCCCGGACCCCTTCGGCGGGGAGCCGGGGGCCAGGCTGTACCGCACCGGCGACTCGGTGCGGGCAAGGGCCGACGGCGAGCTGGAGTTCCTGGGACGGCTGGACCACCAGGTCAAGCTGCGCGGCTTCCGCATCGAGCTGGGCGAGATAGAGGCCGTGCTGGCGGAGGCGCCCGGCGTACGCGACGCCGTCGTGCTGCTGCGCGAGGACACGCCGGGCGACCCGCGGCTGGCCGCCTACCTGGTCCCCCGCGAGCCCGGGGCGCTGTCGGTGGAGCAGGCGCGCGACTTCGTCCGCGCGCGCCTCCCCGAGCCGATGGTGCCGGGCGCCTGGGTCGTGCTGGACGCGCTGCCGCTGACGCCGAACGGCAAGACGGACCGCGCCGCGCTCCCCGCTCCCGCCGGGTCCGGCTCCACGTCGGAGCACGTGGCGCCGCGGACGCCGACCGAGCGGGCGCTCGCGGGGATCTGGGCGGAGGTGCTCGGCGTCGATTCGCCCGGCGCGGCGGACGACTTCCTGGAGCTGGGCGGCCACTCGCTGCTCGCCATGCGGGTCGTGGCGCGCGTGCGGGATAGCCTAGGCGCGGAGCTGCCGCTCGGCGCCGTGCTGGAGGCGCGCACCCTGGCGGCGCTGGCCGAGCGGGTGGACGCCGCCGCGCCCCCGGCCGAGGTCCCGGCGCCGCGCCGCGGGGCCGACGGGGAGCCGGCGCCGCTCTCGTTCTCGCAGCAGCGCCTCTGGCTGCTGGACCGCCTGGACCCGGGAAGCCCGGTCTACAACGTCCCCGCCGTGGTGCGGCTGTCGGGCGCCCTGGACCGGGACGCGCTCCGGCGCGCGCTGGAAGAGATCGTTCTGCGACACGATGCGCTGCGGACGACGATCCAGGTGCGGGACGGAGAGCCGGTGCAGCTCGTCGGGCCCGCCGCGGCGCCGCTCCTGCTCCCGGTGGACGACCTTGCCGCCGCCCACCCGGACGAGCGGGGCGGCCGGCTGGCGGAGCTGGAGCGCGAGGAGGCGCGGCGCTCGTTCGACCTGGCGCGGGGGCCGCTGTTCCGCGCGCGGCTGGCGAGGGTCGCGGACGACGAGCACGCGCTGCTGCTCACCATGCACCACGTGGTCTCCGACGGCTGGTCGCTGGAGGTGCTCTTCCGCGAGCTGGCGGCGCTGTACGCCGCCTTCGCCGCCGGGAGGGCGTCGCCGCTGTCCGCGCCGCCGCTCCGCTTCGCCGACCTTGCCCGCGTCCAGCGGGAGCGCATTACGGGTCAGGCGCTGGCGAGTCTCCTCGCCTACTGGGTGCCGCGGCTGCGGGGCGCGCCGCCGCTCGACCTGCCGGCGGACCGGCCCCGCCCCGCGCGCCGCGGCCTCGCCGGCGCGACCCACCGCTTCGCCGTCCCCGCGGAGACCGCGGCCCGGATCGCGGCGCTGGGGAGGACGGAGGGAGCGACGCCGTTCATGGCGATGCTGGCCGCCTTCAAGCTGTTCCTGGCGCGGCACGCGGGCGAGTGGGACGTCGTCGTGGGCTCGCCGATCGCCGGGCGGACGCAGCGCGAGACGGAGGGCGTGGTCGGCTTCTTCGCGAACACGCTGGCGCTGCGCACGGAGCTGGGGGCGGACGTGCCGTTCCGCGAGGCGCTGCGGCGGGTGCGGGCGACGACGCTGGGCGCGTACGCGCACGGCGACCTGCCGTTCGAGGCGCTGGTGGAGGCGATCGGCGGGGAGCGCGACCCCGGCCGCACCCCGGTCTTCCAGGTGATGTTCGCCGTCCGCGACCGCCTCCCCGGGATCGAGGCGGGCGGGGTGCGGATGGCGATGCGGGAGGGCGAGACCGGGACCGCCAAGTTCGACCTGTTCCTGGAATTGACGGAGGGGCCGGACGGCGTGGAGGCCGCGCTGGAGTACGCCGCCGACCTGTTCGACGCGAGCACGGTCGAGCGCATGGCGGAGCGCTTCGGGACGCTGCTGGAGGGCGCCGCCGCGGAGCCGGACCGGCCCGCGTCCGCGCTCCCGCTCCTCCCGCCCGCGGAGCGCGAGCGGGTGGTGCGGGCGTGGAACGCCACGGACGCGCCCGGGCCGCGCGGCGCCCGCCTGCACGACGGGTTCGTGGCGAGCGCGTCGCGGACGCCGGGCGCGGCGGCGCTGGTGCACGGGGAGCGGCGCGTCGCCTACGCGGAGCTGGACGCCGCCTCCGCCCGGATCGCGCGCGGCCTGCGGGCGCGGGGGATCGGGCCGGAGTCGCGGGTGGGGGTGATGCTGGAGCGCACCCCGGAGCTGGTGGCAGCGCTGCTGGGGGTGCTCCGCGCCGGGGCGGCGTACGTGCCGCTGGACCCGGCGTACCCGCGGGAGCGGATCGACTTCATCGTCCGCGACGCGGCGGTGCCGCTGGTGGTGACGCAGGGCTCGCTGGCCGGCGGCCTCGCGGGGCAGGGCGCGGAGCTGCTGCTCGTGGAGGAGCTGCCGATGGAGGACGGCGGCGACCCGGAGGGCGGGGCCGCGGCGGAGAACGCGGCGTACCTGATCTACACGTCGGGCTCGACGGGGACGCCCAAGGGCGTGGTGATCGAGCACCGCAGCGCGGCGGCGTTCCTGGAGTGGGCCCGCGGCGAGTTCGCGGCGGCGGAGCTGGCCGGCGTGCTCGCCTCCACCTCCGTGTGCTTCGACCTGTCCGTGTTCGAGATCTTCGTCCCGCTCGCGGCCGGGACGACGGTGGTGCTGGCGGAGAACGCGCTGGAGCTGCCGCGGCTCCCGGCGCGCGACCGGGTGACGCTGGTGAACACCGTCCCCTCGGCGGCGGCGGAGCTGGCGCGCGCGGGCGCGATCCCGGCCGGGGTGCGCTCCGTCAACCTGGCGGGCGAGCCGCTCAAGGGGGCGCTCGTGGAGGCGCTGTACGCGGCCGGAGTGGGCATCGTCCGCAACCTGTACGGACCCAGCGAGGACACCACCTACTCCACCTGGACCGCGGTGCCGCGCGGCGCCGGCCGCGAGCCGACGATCGGGCGGCCGCTGGCGAACACCCGGGCCTACGTGCTGGACGCGGGGCTGGAGCCCGCGCCCGTGGGCGTTCCCGGCGAGCTGTACCTGGCCGGCGCCGGGCTGGCGCGCGGCTACCTGGGCCGGGCGGGGATGACGGCCGAGCGCTTCGTCCCGGACCCGTTCGGGGGCGGCGGGGGGCGGCTGTACCGCACGGGGGACCGCGCGCGCTGGCTCCCCGCGGGCGAGCTGGAGTTCCTGGGGCGGCTGGACCACCAGGTCAAGCTGCGCGGCTTCCGCATCGAGCCGGGGGAGATCGAGGTCGCCCTCCTCCGCCACCCCGCGGTCCGCGAGGCCGTGGTGGTGGTGCGCGAGGAGGCCGGCGGTCCGCGGCTGGTCGCCTACGCGGGGACGGGCGGCGCCGCGGCCGCCGCGGAGGAGCTGCGCGCGCACCTGGCCGGGCTCCTCCCCGCGCACATGGTCCCCGTCGACTTCGTGGTGCTCGCCGCGCTCCCCAAGACGCCCAACGGCAAGACCGACCGGGCGGCGCTCCCGGCGCCCGCCGCGGCGCCCGCGGCCGAGTGGACCGCGCCGCGCACGGAGACGGAAATCGAGCTGGCGCGCATCTGGGCGGAGGCGCTGGGGGTGGAGCGGGTGGGCGCGGACGACCACTTCTTCCGGCTGGGCGGCCACTCGCTGCTGGCGACGCGGGTGCTGGCGGCGGTGTGGGAGAGCTTCGGGGTGGAGGTGCCGCTGCACCGGGTGTTCGACGCGCCCACCCTGGCGGGGATGGCGGCGACCGTGGACGGCGAGCGCGAGGCCGCGCTGGCCGCGATGCTGGCCGAGCTTGACGGGATCACGGACGACGAGGCGCGCCTGCTCCTCGCCACGGAAGGGGAGCAGAATTGAGCGAGCTGTCGCAGCGCCTGGCCGGCCTGTCGCCGGAGAAGCGGAAGCTACTGGAGCTCCGGCTGAAGTTGAGCCAGGGCGCGCAGGCCGCCGCGCCCATCCCCCCGCGCCCGCAGCCGGGGGACACCGCGCCGCTGTCGTTCGCGCAGGAGCGGCTCTGGCTGGCGGACCAGCTGGGCGCCGGGACCGGCGTGTACAACATGCCGCACGCGGTGCGGCTGCGCGGCGCGCTGGACGTGGAGGCGCTGCAGGGCGCGCTCACCGCCGTGGTCGCCCGGCACGAGCCGCTGCGCACCGTGTTCGAGGACGCGGAGGGCGGGCCGGTGCAGCGCATCCTCCCGCCGGCCCCGGTGCCGCTCCCGCTGGAGAGGCTGGCCGGGTCGCCGGAGGAGCGCGAGGCGGAAGCGGAGCGGCGCATGCGCGAGGACGCCGCGCGCCCCTTCGGCCTGCGGCGCGGGCCGCTGCTGCGCGCCGCCCTGCTGCGGCTGGGCGAGCGGGAGCACGTGCTGCTGCTCACCATGCACCACGCCGCCAGCGACGGGTGGAGCATGGGCGTGTTCTTCCGCGAGCTGTGCGCCGCCTACGACGCGCTGGCCGCCGGGGAGGAGCCGCGCTTCGCGCCGCTCCCCATCCGCTACGCGGACTACGCGGCGTGGCAGCGCGAGCAGCTGGCCGGGGCGGGGATGGAGCGCGACCTGGCCTGGTGGCGCGACGAGCTGGAGGGCGCGCCCACTACGCTGGAGATGCCCACGGACCGCCCCCGCCCGGCCGTGCAGAGCTTCCGCGGCGCGCGGCACGCCTTCACCCTCCCGGGCGGGCTGGCGGAGCGGCTGCGGACGCTGGCCCGCGGCGAGGAGGCCACGCTGTTCATGGTGCTGCTGGCCGGGTGGCAGCTCCTGCTGGCGCGCTGGTCCGGGCAGGACGACCTGGTGGTGGGGTCGCCCGTGGCGAACCGGCACCGCGCGGAGACGGAGGGGCTGGTGGGCTTCTTCGTCAACACGCTGGTCTTCCGCGGGCGGCTGGACGGCGACCCCAGCTTCCGCGAGCTGCTGCGCCGCGCGCGCCGCAGCACGCTGGGCGCCTACGCGCACCAGGACCTCCCGCTGGAGGCGGTGCTGGACGCGCTGCGCGTGGAGCGCGACCCCGCGCGCAACCCGCTCTTCCAGGCCGCGCTGGTGCTCCAGAACGCGCCCGCGGACGGGCTGGCGATGCGGGGCGTGGAGCTGGAGTTCGTGGGGCAGGAGGGCGGCACCGCCAAGTTCGACCTGACGCTGGAGGCGTGGGAGTCGGCGGACGGGATCGGCGGCTCCATCGAGTACGCCGCGGACCTGTTCGACGCGGAGACCGCCGCGCGCCTGGCGGAGCACTTCCGGACGCTGCTGGAGTCCGCCGCGGCGGACCCGGACGCGCGCGCCCGGTCGCTCCCGCTGACCGGGGAGGGCGAGCGGCGCGAGACGGTGGAGGCGTGGAGCCGCTCGGGCGACCCGGAGTCGTGCTACGCCCCGCTGCACCGCCGCTTCGAGGCGCAGGCCGACCGCGTCCCGGACGCCGTCGCCGTGGAGATGGGCGACGAGCGGGTGACGTACGCCGAGCTGGACCGGCGCGCCGGCCGGCTGGCGCGCGTGCTCCGCTCGCGCGGCGTGGGGCCGGACGCGCGGGTGGGGCTGTGCGTGCGGCGCTCGCCGGAGATGGTCGTCGCCCTGCTGGCCATCCTCAAGGCGGGCGGCGCGTACGTGCCGCTGGACCCCGGCTACCCGGCCGAGCGCCTGGACTTCCTGCTGCGCGACTCCGACGCGCGGGTGCTGGTGGCGAGCGAGGAGCTGGCGGGGCGGTTCGGCGGGTTCGACGGGGAGGTCGTGCGGGTGGACGGAAGCACGGAGTACGAAGTACGCGGTACGCCGCAAGACGCGGCGTCGGGGGACGACGCGCGGCTCGACGTGGAGGTGTCGCCGGAGGGGCTGGCGTACGTGATCTACACGTCGGGGACGACGGGGGAGCCCAAGGGGAGCGAGGTTCCGCACCGGGCGGTCCCCGGCTTCTTCGACGGGGTGGGCTACGCTCGTTTCGACGAGGGCGAGACGCTGCTCCAGCACTCGTCGGTGTCGTGGGACGCGCTGACGCTTGAGCTGTGGCCGGCGCTGCTCACGGGCGGCCGGTGCGTGCTGTACGACGGGAGCACGCCCGAGCTGCCGCGCCTTGCGGCGACGATCCGGCGGCACGGCGTCACCACGCTGTGGCTCCCGGCGGGGCTGTTCAACGTGGTGGTGGACGGGATGCCGGAGCTGCTGGAGGGCGTGCGGCAGCTGCTGGTGGGCGGCGAGGCGGTGTCGCCGGCGCACGCGCGGCGCGCGCTGGAGGCGTACCCGGAGCTGCGGCTGGTGAACGGCTACGGCCCCAGCGAGTGCACCGTGTTCTCCACCTGCTGGCCCGTCCCCGCGGGCTTCGCGGGGCACGGGCTCCCCGTGGGGCGGCCCGTGGGCGACCGGCGCGTGTACGTGCTGGACGCGGCGCTGGAGCCGGCGCCCGCGGGCGTCCCCGGCGAGCTGTACGTGGGCGGCCCCGCGGTGGCGCGGGGGTACCTGAACCGCCCGGCTATGACCGCCGAGAAGTTCGTCCCGGACCCGTTCGCGGGGGAGCCGGGCGCGCGGCTGTACCGCACCGGCGACCGGGCGCGCTGGCGGCCGGACGGCGCGCTGGAGTTCATGGGCCGCGTGGACCGGCAGGTCAAGGTGCGCGGCTTCCGCGTGGAGACGGCCGAGGTGGAGGCGGTGCTCGCCCGGCACCCGGCGGTGCGCGAGGCCGCGGTGGTCGCGCGCGACGACGCGGCCGCGGTCAAGCGGCTGGTCGCCTACGTGGCGGCCGACGCGTCGCTCTCGCCCGACGCGGTGCGGGAGCACGCGCGCGCGGCGCTCCCGGAGTACATGGTGCCCTCCGCGGTGGTGGTGCTGGACGTGCTGCCGCTCACCCGCAACGGCAAGCTGGACCGCCGCGCGCTCCCGGCCCCGGCCTGGGAGGCGCAGGGCCGCTTCGTGGCGCCGCGCACCCCGGACGAGGAGATCCTGGCCGGGATCTGGGCGGAAGTGCTGGGCGTGGAGCGCGTGGGGCTGCACGACGACTTCTTCTCGCTGGGCGGGCACTCGCTTGCGGCCACCCGCGTGCTGTCGCGCGTGGCCCGGACGCTGGGCGTGGAGGTGCAGCTCCGCGCGCTCTTCGAGGCTCCGACGCTGGAGGGCTTCGCGTCGCGCGTGTCGGCCGAGCGCGTCCACGACACCGGGGGCGACCTGCCGGAGATCGTCCGGGTGGCCCGCGGCTCGGCGTCGCGCACCCGCAGGGGCGCCGCGGGGGCAGTTCCCGCCGCGCCGGCCGCGTCCGCCGCGGCGCCGGACGCGCGGGCGCTCGCCCCCGTGGCGCGCGAGGGCGCGCTGCCGCTGTCGTTCGCGCAGGAGCGGCTCTGGTTCGTGGAGCAGCTGCGGCCCGGCGGGAGCACGTACGCCATGGCGTCGCGCGTGCGGCTCTCGGGCGCGCTGGACGCGGAGGCGCTGCGCCGCGCCCTGGAGGAGATCGTCAGGCGCCACGAGGCGCTGCGCACCCTGTTCGCCGCGACCGACGGGCGGCCCGAGCAGGTGGTGCTCCCCGCCGCCGCGCTGGAGCTGGAGCCGGAGGACCTGTCGGGCCTGCCGGAGCCGGAGCGCGGGGCGGAGCTGGACGCCCGCGTCCGCGAGACGGCGCTCCGGCCGTACGACCTGGAGAACGGGCCGCTCTTCCGCGTGCGCCTGCTCCGGCTGGCCGAGGACGAGCACCTGCTCTTCGTGGGGATGCACCACGTGGTCTCCGACGGGTGGAGCCTGGGGGTGCTGTTCGGCGAGCTGGCCGCGCTGTACGGGGCGTTCGCGCGCGGCGAGGAGTCGCCGCTCCCGCCGCTGCCGGTGCAGTACGCGGACTACGCCGCCTGGCAGCGCGCCTGGCTGGCGGGGGAGCCGCTGGAGCGGCAGCTGGGGTGGTGGCGCGAGCGGCTGGCGGGGGCGCCCCGCGTGCTGGAGCTCCCCGCCGACCGCCCGCGTCCGCCGGTGCAGAGCGGGAGCGGCGCGCTGCACTTCTTCGCCCTCCCCGCGGGTCTGTCGGACGGGCTGCACGCGCTGGCCCGCCGCGAGGGCGCCACGCTGTTCATGGCGCTGCTGGCCGGCTGGCAGGCGCTGCTGGGGCGCTGGGCCGGGCAGGACGACGTGCTGGTGGGGACGCCGGTGGCGGGGCGGACGCGCCCGGAGCTGGAGCGGCTGATCGGCTTCTTCGTCAACACGCTTGCGCTTCGCGGCCGCCTGGACGGCGAGCCCTCCTTCCGCGCGCTCCTGGCCCGCACCCGCGACGAGACGCTGGGCGCCTTCGCCCACCAGGACCTTCCCTTCGAGCGGCTGGTGGAGGAGCTGGCCCCGGAGCGTGACCTGGCCCGCAACCCGCTCTTCCAGGTGGTGTTCTCGCTCCAGTCGGCGGAGCGGGGGACGCCGGAGCTCCCCGGCCTGCGCATGCGGGTGGCGGAGGAGGAGACGCACACCGCCAAGTTCGACCTGACGCTTGCGCTGACGGACTCGGCCGAAGGGATCTCCGGCTCGCTGGAGTACGCCACCGACCTGTTCGAGGCCGCCACGGCGGAGCGGATGGCGCGGCACCTGACGGTCCTCCTCGCCGGGATCGTGGCGGCCCCCGATGCGCGCGTCTCCGACCTCACCCTGCTGGACGACGCCGAGCGGCGTCAGGTGCTGGAGGAGTGGAGCGGCGCCGGCGACGTCGGCGGCGGCGCGGAAGCGTGGGCGCCGGTGCACGAGCGGGTGCTCGCGCGCGCCGCGGCGACGCCGGACGCCGTCGCCGTCGTCTCGGACGGCCGGGGCGTCACCTACGCCGAGCTGGCCGCCCGCTCGGCCGGGCTCGCGGAGCGGCTGCGCGCCCTGGGCGCCGGCCCGGAGACGCGGGTGGCGCTGCTCGCCGCGCGCTCGCCCGAGCTGGTCGCGGGGATGCTCGCCGTGCTGCGCGCCGGCGCCGCGTACCTGCCCGTCGACCCGGCCACGCCGCGGGAGCGCGTCGCGACCATCCTGGCGGACGCGGCGGTGCCCGTGGTGCTGGCGGACGCGGAGGGCGCGGAGCGGCTGGAGGGGTTCGGGGGCGAGGTCGTCGCGATCGACACCCCTCACCCCCCGGCCCCCTCTCCCACAAGGGGAGAGGGGGAGCACGACGGCGCGGAGAGCGAGCCGGCTGTTGCTGGCTGTTCCCTGTTCCCTGTTCCCTGTTCCCTGTCGTCCGCCTACGTCATCTACACCTCCGGCTCCACCGGCACCCCAAAGGGCGTGGTCGTCACGCACGGCGGGCTGGCGAGCCTGGTGGACTGGCACCTGGACGCGTTCGGCGTCACGGCGGCGGACCGGGCGACGCAGCTGGCGGGGCTCGGCTTCGACGCCTCGGTGTGGGAGAGCTGGCCGTACCTGGCGGCGGGCGCGACGCTGCACCTGGTGGACGACGAGGAAACCCGCGCGTCGCCGGAGGCGCTGCGCGACCTGCTGCTGGACCGCGGGATCACGCTCGCCTTCCTGCCGACGCCGCTCGCGGAGGGGATGCTGGGGCTGGAGTGGCCGCGGGACGCGGCGCTGCGCGCGGTGCTCACCGGGGGCGACGCGCTGCGCGCCCGGCCGGCGGCGGACGCGCCGTTCGCGCTGGTCAACAACTACGGGCCCACCGAGAACACCGTGGTCGCCACCTCGGGCGCCGTCGCGCCGGACGGGAGCGGGCGGGCGCCGTCGATCGGGCGGCCGATCCGCGGGGTGCGGGCGTACGTGCTGGACGCGGGGCTGCGCCCCGTGCCGGCGGGGGTGCCGGGCGAGCTGTGCCTGGGCGGCGCGTCCGTGGCGCGCGGCTACCTGGGGCGGCCGGGGCTCACCGCGGCGGCGTTCGTGCCGGACCCGCTCTCCGGCGAAGCGGGCGCGCGGATGTACCGCACGGGGGACCGGGTGCGCTGGCTCGCGGGCGGGGAGCTGGAGTTCCTGGGGCGCATGGACCGGCAGGTCAAGGTGCGCGGCTTCCGCATCGAGCCCGGCGAGGTGGAGTCCGCCCTGCTGGCGCACCCCGGCGTGCGCGAGGCCGCCGTGACCGTGCGGGCGGACGCGGCGGGGGCGGGGCGGCTGGTGGGCTACGTGGCCCCGGCGGGCGGCGTGGCTGGGGAGGCGCTGCGGGCCCACCTGGCGGCGCGTCTCCCGGAGTACATGGTCCCCTCCACGCTGGTGTTCCTGGACGCGCTGCCGCTGACCCCCAGCGGCAAGACCGACCGCGCCGCGCTGCCGGCGCCGGAGATGGCCGCGGAGGGCGGGTTCGCCGCGCCGCGCAACCCGGCCGAGGAGGTGCTGGCGGACGTGTGGGGCGCGCTGCTGGGGCGGGAGCGGGTGGGCGCGCGCGACAACTTCTTCGCGCTGGGCGGCCACTCGCTGCTCGCCACGCAGGTGATCTCCCGGGTGCGGCAGCTGTTCGGGGTGGAGCTGCCGCTGCGGGCGCTCTTCGAGGCGCCCACGGTGGAGCGGCTGGCGGCGCGGATCGAGCGGGCGCGCGGGGAAGGGGAGAGCGCCGACGCGGTCCCGCTGCGCCCCGCGGACCGCTCGGCGCCGATCCCGGCGTCGTTCGCGCAGGAGCGGCTCTGGTTCCTGGAGCAGATGCGCCCGGGCGAGGCCACCTACGCCATCCCCGCGGCGCTCCGGATGACGGGCCCGCTGGAGGTGGAGGCGCTGCGCCGCGCGCTGGAGGAGATCGTCCGCCGGCACGAGGCGCTGCGCACCGTGTTCGCGCGCTCCGGCGGGCGCCCCGTGCAGGTGGTCCGCCCCGCCGGGCGCCTGGAATTGCCGGTGGAGGAGCTGGCCGCGGGCGGCGACGCCGACGCGGCGCTGCGGGCGCGGATGCGGGAGGACGCGCAGCGGCTCTTCGACCTGGAGGAGGGGCCGCTCTTCCGGGTGGCGCTGCTGCGGCTGGGGGCCGACGAGCACGCGCTGCTCCTCAGCATGCACCACATCGTCAGCGACGGGTGGAGCATGGGGGTGCTGCTGCGGGAGCTGGCGGCGCTGTACGCGGCGTTCGTGGACGGCGGGCCGTCGCCGCTGGCGCCGCTCCCGGTGCAGTACGCGGACTTCGCGGCCTGGCAGCGGGCGTGGCTCCGCGGCGAGGCGCTGGAGCGGCAGGTGGCGTTCTGGCGCGAGCGGCTGGCCGGCGCGCCCGCCGTGCTGGAGGTGCCCACGGACCACCCGCGTCCGGCGGTGCAGGGCTCCCGCGGCGCCGTGCACTCCTTCACCATCCCGCGCGGGGAGGCGGACGCGGCGCGCGCGCTGGGCCGGCGCGAGGGCGTGACGCTGTTCATGACGCTGGTCTCCGCCTGGGCGCTGCTGCTGTCGCGCTACTCCGGCGCGGAGGATCTGGTGGTGGGCGTCCCCACCGCCGGCCGCACCCGGCGCGAGCTGGAGGAGCTGATCGGCTTCTTCGTCAACGCGCTCCCGCTGCGGGCCGAGCTGGCCGGCGACCCCACCACGGGCGAGCTGCTGGCCCGCACCCGCGAGGCGGTGCTGGCGGGGTACGCGCACCAGGACGTCCCCTTCGAGAAGCTGGTGGAGGAGCTGCGCGTGGAGCGCAGCCTTGCCCACTCGCCCATCTTCCAGGTGATGTTCACGCTGATGGACGCGCCGCTGACGGTGCCCGAGCTGCCGGGGATCGCGATGCGGGCGATGGAGGGGCAGACCGGCACCGCCAAGTTCGACCTGACGCTGGGGGTGATGAACGCGGAGCACGGGCTGGTGGCGGAGCTGGAGTACGCCACCGACCTGTTCGACGGGGCCAGCGCCGCGCGGATGGGGGAGCGCTTCCGGCTGCTGCTGGAGGGGATGACCGCGGACCCGGCGCGCCCGGTGTCGGGCATCTCCATGCTGGCGGAGCACGAGCGCGAGCAGGTGCTGCGCGGCTGGGCGGGCGCCCGCGCCCCGGTGTCGCGCGACCGGCTGGCGCACCAGCGGGTGCTGGCGCACGCCGCGGAGCGCCCGGACGCCGCGGCGCTGGTGGACGGCGCCGTCGTGCTCACCTGGGCGGAGCTGGCGGAGCGCGCCGGCCGGCTCGCCAACCACCTGCGCCGCCGCGGCGTGGGGCCGGAGTCGCGCGTGGCCATCTGCATGGAGCGGGGCGCGGAGGCGGTGGTGGCGCAGCTGGGCGTGCTGGCGGCGGGCGGGGCGTACGTGCCGCTGGACCCGGCCTACCCGGCGGAGCGCATCGCCTACGTGGTGGGCGACGCGGGCGCACCGCTCCTGCTCACCCAGGCGCGGCTGCGCGGCCGGCTCCCGGAGCTGCCGGTGGAGACGCTGGCGCTGGACGAGGCGTGGCCGCGCATCGCGGCGGAGGAGAGCGCGGAACTGCCGGACCCCGGCGTCTCGGCCGACAACCTGGCGTACGTGATCTACACCTCCGGCTCCACCGGGCGTCCCAAGGGGGTGCTGGTGAGCCACGCCGGCCTGCTCAACCTGACCGGCTGGCACGCCCGGGAGTTCGGCGACGGGCCGGGCGACCGGATGACGCAGCTGGCCGGGCCGGGCTTCGACGCCACGGTGTGGGAGACCTGGCCCTTCCTGGCGGCGGGCGCCGAGCTGCACGTGGTGCCCGAGGAGGTCCGCGCCGCGCCCGCCGCGCTCCGCGACTGGCTGCTGGCGAGCCGCATCACCGTGACCTTCCTCCCCACGCCGCTGGCGGAGGCGGCGCTGGCGCTGGAGTGGCCGGCGGACGCGCCGCTGCGGACGCTGCACACCGGCGGCGACACGCTGCACCTTCGGCCGCGCCCGGGGCTCCCCTTCCGGCTGTTCAACGACTACGGCCCCACCGAGTGCACGGTGATCGCCGCCGCGGGGCCGGTGGAGCCCGCGGAGGGGAGCGCGCGGGTGCCGGGGATCGGCCGGCCGGTGGACAACCTGGCGGCGTACGTCCTGGACGCGGCGCTGCTGCCGGTGCCGCCGGGGGTGCCCGGCGAGCTGTTCCTGTCCGGCGCCTCGCTGGCCCGCGGCTACCACGGCCGCCCCGGGCTGACCGCCGAGAAGTGGCTGCCGGACCCGTTCTCGGACGCGCCCGGCGCGCGCATGTACCGCACCGCCGACCGGGTGCGCTGGCGCGCCGACGGCGAGCTGGAGTTCATGGAGCGGACCGACCGCCAGGTCAAGGTGCGCGGCTTCCGCATCGAGACGGGCGAGGTGGAGGCCGTGATGGCCGAGCACCCGGCCGTGCGCGAGGCGGTGGTGGAGGTGCGCGGCGAGGCGCGCGAGCGCCGGCTGGTGGGGTACGTGGTCGCCGCGCCGGAGGCCGCACTGGACGCGGCCGAGCTGCGGCGGCACCTGGGCGAGAGGCTCCCGGACTACATGGTCCCCTCCGCCTTCGTCTTCCTGGAGGCACTGCCGGTGACACCCAACGGCAAGACGGACCGCGCCGCGCTCCCCGAGCCCACCCGCGACGCCGAGGACCACGCCGAGCCGCGCAACGCGGTGGAGGACGCCGTCGCCGCCATCTGGCGCGAGGTGCTGGGGCTGGAGAGGGTGGGGGTGCACGACAACTTCTTCGAGCTGGGCGGCCACTCCCTGCTGCTGGCGCAGGTCCACGCCCGCCTCAAGGAGACGCTGGGGCTGGAGATCCCCATCGTGGACCTGTTCCGCTTCCCCACCATCGCCGCCCTGGCGGAGCACCTGGGCGCCGACGCGGTCGCCCCGCGGAGCGGCCCCGGCCGCGGCGGCGAGCGCGCCGCCGCCCGGCGGGCGCTGGCCCGGGGGCGGGGACGGGGGAGGAACGGCTAGGGAACAGGGAACAGGGAACAGGGGACAGCCTGCAACGGCGGCCCTCACCCGGCTCGCTTGAGGCTCGCCACCCTCTCCCAATTCTGGGAGAGGGGAGCAACTACGGGCATGGCAAGCAGTTCTCCCCTCTCCCGCTTGCGGGGGAGGGGCCGGGGGAGGGGGCCCCAGCGGACGCCAGCGCCACCCCCGCGTGAGGGATGCGAGCGCGAAGCGGCGAGACCCGCCGGCAGTTTGGCGGGGCTCGCCTCCGTTACGCACAGTTTTATCGTGCGTTACGGAGCCGCAGCCCGACCCCGGCGCAGCCGGGGGCACGCCCAGATCGGAGTCGTTCAAGTCGTTCAAAAGCCGTTGATCGCGGATCCGGACAAAACGCAACCGACACCACAGGAGCAGGAAAGAAAATGAGTGATATGGAGGAGCGGGGTCCCGCGGTCGCGGTGGTCGGGATGGCGGGGCGCTTTCCCGGCGCGCAGGACGTGGAGCAGTTCTGGAGCAACCTGCGCGAGGGGGTGCACTCCATCTCGTTCTTCAGCGACGAGGAGCTGGCGGCCGCCGGCGTGGACCCGTCGCTCATCAAGAACCCGGACTACGTGCGGGCCGGCGGCGTGCTGGAGGGGATCGAGCTGTTCGACGCCGGCTTCTTCGGCTTCAACCCGCGCGAGGCGGAGGTGCTGGACCCGCAGCACCGCATCTTCATGGAGACGGCGTGGGAGGCGCTGGAGAACGCCGGCATCGACCCCGAGACGTCGCAGCAGGCGGTGGGGATCTACGCCGGGTCGTCCACCAGCCACTACCTGACCTACCACGTCCTCAGCCGCCCGGAGATCGTGGACGCGGTGGGGGCGTTCCAGGTGCACATCGGCAACGGCAAGGACTTCCTGGCCACCCGCGCCTCGTACAAGCTGAACCTGCGCGGCCCCGCCCTGAACGTGCAGACCGGGTGCTCCACCGGGCTGGTGTCGGTGCACGTGGCCTGCCAGGCGCTGCTGAACGGCGAGTGCGACGTGGCGGTGGCCGGCGGCGTCACCGTGAACCTGGGGCAGAAGCAGGGCTACTTGTACTCGCCGGGCGGGGTGCTGGCGCCGGACGGGCACTGCCGCGCCTTCGACGCGCGCGCGGGCGGCGCCCTCAGCGGCAGCGGCATCGGCCTGGTGGTGCTGAAGCGGCTGGACGACGCGCTGGCGGACGGCGACACCATCCACGCGGTGGTGCGCGGCTCGGCGATCAACAACGACGGCGCGCAGAAGGTGGGCTTCACCGCCCCCAGCGTGGACGGCCAGGCGGCGGTGATCGAGGAGGCGCTGGCGGTGGGCGACGTGGACCCGGCGACCATCGGGTTCGTGGAGGCCCACGGCACCGGCACCGACCTGGGCGACCCCATCGAGGTGGCGGCGCTGACGCAGGCCTTCGGCGACACGGGGCGCAGCCAGTTCTGCGCGCTGGGCTCGGTGAAGACCAACATCGGCCACCTGGACACGGCCGCCGGGACCGCGGGGATGATCAAGGCGATCCTCGCCCTGGAGCACGGCGAGATCCCGCCGACGCTGCACTACTCGGCGCCCAACCCAAAGATCGACTTCGCGTCGTCGCCGTTCTTCGTCAACACCGAGCTGCGCCCGTGGAAGACGGACGGGCACCCGCGGCGCGCCGGGGTGTCGTCGTTCGGGATCGGCGGGACCAACGCGCACGTGGTGCTGGAGGAGGCCCCGGCGCCGGAGCCCTCGGAGCCCGCGCGCCCCTGGCACCTGCTCGTGCTCTCGGCCAAGACGACCACCGCGCTGGAGGCGGCGACGGACCGGCTGGCGGCGCACCTGCGCGCCCGCCCGGAGCAGGCGCTGGCCGACGTGGCGTGGACGCTCCAGACGGGGCGCCGCGCCTGGGAGCACCGGCGCGTGCTGGTGGCCCGCGACGGCGCGGACGCCGCCGCGGCGCTGGAGGGGCGCACGCCGCAGCGCGTGGTGAGCGGCTCCGCCCCGGAGCCGCGCCCCGTGGCCTTCCTGTTCAGCGGCGTGGGCGACCACTACCCGCAGATGGGGCGCGGGCTGTACGAGGCGGAGCCCGTATTCCGCGCCGAGGTGGACCGCTGCGCCGAGATCCTGCGCCCGCACCTGGGCGTGGACCTGCGCGAGGTCCTCTTCCCCGGCGACGCCCCGGCCGACGGCGAGGGCGACGCGACCGCCAGGGTGGACCTGCGGGCGATGCTGGGGCGCGCCGCCGCGGCGCCGGACGAGGCGGCGGAGCGGCTCAACGGCACGCGCATGGCCCAGGCGGCGCTGTTCGTGACGGAGTACGCGCTGGCGAAGCAGTGGATGGCGTGGGGGGTGAAGCCGGAGGCGCTGATCGGCCACTCGCTGGGCGAGTACGTGGCGGCCACGGTGGCGGGGGTGTTCTCGCTGGAGGACGCGCTGATGCTGGTGGCCGAGCGCTCCCGACTGATCGAGGAGATGCCGGAGGGCGCCATGCTGGGCCTCCCGATGTCGGAGCTGGAGGTCCGGCCGCTGCTGCGCGACGGGCTGGCCGTGGGGACGGTGAACGGCCCGGCGATGACCGTGGTCTCCGGCCCCGTGGACGCGGTGGCCGCGCTGGAGGCGGAGCTGGCGGGGCGCGGCGTCGCCTGCCGCCGCCTCCCCACGCGCCACGCCTTCCACTCGCCGATGATGGCGCCGGTGGCGGAGCGCCTGGCGGAGCTGATGCGCCGGGTGAGGCTGAGCGCCCCGGAGATCCCCTTCGTGTCCAACGTGACCGGCACCTGGATCCGCGCCGGCGAGGCGACGGACCCGGCGTACTGGACGCGGCACCTGGTGGGGACGGTCCGCTTCGCGGAGGGGATCGAGGCGCTGGCCGGCGACGGCCGCCGCGTGCTGCTGGAGGTGGGCCCGGGGCAGACGCTGGGCACCTTTGTGCGGCAGCTTCCCCGCGGGGACGAGGCGGAGCCCGTCGTGGTCGCGTCGCTGCGGCACGGCTACGAGCGCCACTCCGACGTGGCCTTCCTGCTGGGCGCGGCCGGGCGGCTCTGGCTGGCCGGCGTGCCGGTGGACTGGCGGGCCGTGCACGAGCACGAGCGGCTGCGCCGCGTCCCGCTGCCCACGTACCCCTTCGAGCGCAAGCGCTTCTGGATCGAGCCGCGCGCCGGGGGGCTCCCGGGCGCCGCGCGCGGGGGCGACCCCCTCGCCAAGAAGCCCGACCCGGCGGACTGGCTCTACCTGCCGTCGTGGAAGCGCGCCCCGCTCCCGGCGGCCGCCCCGGCCGAGCCCGGCGAGTGGCTGGTGCTCGCGGACGACGCGGGGATCGGCGCCCGGCTGGCGGGCCGCCTGGAGACGCTGGGCCACGCGGTCGTCGTGGTGGAGGCGGGCGACGGCTTCGCCCGGGTGGGCGACCGCGGCTACACCGCGCGCCCCGGCTCGGCGGAGGACATGGCGGCCCTGCGGGACGCGCTCCGCGCGGCCGGCGCCAACCCGCGGAATGTCGTCCATCTGTGGGGGATCGACCCCGACGGCGCCGGCGCGGCGGACGCCTTCGGGCGGGCGCAGGCGCGCGGCTACGCCACGGTGGCGGCGCTGGCGGGGAGCTTCGCCCGCGACCGCTCCGAGGGGCCGCTGCGCGTGGTGGTGGTGACGGAGGGGGTGCAGGACGTGGCCGGCGGCGAGGCGGTGCTCCCCGAGCGCGCCACGACCCTGGGCGCGTGCGTGGCGCTGCCGCAGGAGCACACCCACGTGGTCTGCCGCGCCGTGGACGTGCTGCTGCAGGCGGGCGGCGCGGAGCGGCTGGTGGACCAGCTGCTGGCCGAGGCGACGTCGGAGGCGGGCGAAGCGGTGGTGGCGTACCGCGGCCCGCGCCGCTGGGCCCGCGGCTACGAGGCCGTGCGCCCCGCCGACGGCGAGGCGGGGATCCGCCGGGGCGGCGCGTACCTGTTCTCGGGCGCGCTCGCCGGCGGGAGCGAGGTGCTGGCCGAGCACCTGGCCGCCGGGTACCACGCGCGGCTCGCCGTGGTGGTGGACCCGGCCTTCCCGGAGCGCGACCGCTGGGACGCGCGGCTCGCCGCGGCCCCCGCGGACGACCCCACCGCGCTCACCATCCGCGGCGTCCGCGCCGCCGAGCACCGCGGCGCCGAGGTGCTGCTGGTGCGGGCCGGGGCGGAGGACGCCGCCGCCCTCCGCAGGGCGGTGGAGGAGGCGCGCCGCCACTTCGGGGCGCTGCACGGCGTGGTGCACGCCTTCGGGCTGGGCGCCGCGGCGGAGCGCGTGGCCCTGGCCGACGCCCGCGCCGAGGACGCCGCCGCCGACTTCGCGCGGGTGGCGCGGGAGCTGACGGCGCTGGAGGAGGCGCTGGACGGCGTGCCGCTGGACTTCTGCGTGCTCCAGAACTCGCTGCTCTCGGTGTTCGGCGGGGCGGGGCTCGCCGCGGCCACGGGGGCGAGCGTGCTGGTGGACGCCTGGGCGCAGCGCCACGCCGCGGAGCGCGGCGGCCGCTGGACCGGGGTGGACTGGGACCGCTGGCACCTGGATGCGGGCGAGGACGCCATCGCCGGCACCCCGTTCGACGAGCGCGCCATCCTGCGCGACGAGGGAGGGCGCGCCTTCGAGCGCATCGTCGCCCTGGCGACGGAGCCGCGCGTGGTGGTGTCCACGCACGACCTGGAGGCCCGCATCGAGCAGTTCCTGGCCCCCCGCGGCGCCCACGCGCGCCACGCGGAGCCGGGCGACGCCACGCTCCACTCCCGCCCGGAGCTGGGGAACGAGTACTCCGCCCCCACCAGCGAGGCCGAGGAGATCCTGGTGGGCGTGTGGCAGGAGCTGCTGGGGATCGGGGAGATCGGGGTCCACGACGACTTCTTCCACCTGGGCGGCCACTCGCTCCTGGCGACGCAGCTCATCTCCCGCGTGCGCGACACCTTCCAGGTGGAGCTGCCGCTACGCGCCATCTTCGAGGCGCCCACCATCGCCCGCCTGGCCGAGGTGATCGAGGAGGCGATCATCATGGAGCTGGAGTCCATGAGCGACGAGGAGGCGATGAGCCTGATCTGAACGGCAGGGAACAGGGAATAGTGGAACAGGGAACAGGGAACAGGGAACAGGGAACAGGGAACAGGGAACAGCCTGCAACTGCGGGCCCTCCCCCCCCGGCCCCCTCTCCCAATCCTGGGAGAGGGGGAGCACGACAACGGCGAACCTCGGACAGCCC
>DASVQR010000210.1:0-39476 GCA_036389055.1 Longimicrobiaceae bacterium
CGCCGCCGGCAAGGCCGACCAGCGCCGCCGCCGCGGGCCCGGGGCGCAGCGCGCCCCACTCCGCGGGCAGGCGCGGCGGCGCTCCCGCCGCGAACAGGCCCCACGCCACGAAGGCCAGCGCGCCGGCGAGCACCGTCCACAGGTAGCCGCGCAGGCCGCCGTGCTGGACGCGCGCGGCCGTCCCCGCCGCGGCCGCCTCCACGCCCCGGAGCAGGGCCTCGTAGGCGTGCTCCGCCTCGTACCGGTCCAGGCGGGAGCGGGAGCGCAGCCGCCGGTGGATGGGCACCCAGTAGACGAAGAGCAGCGCGCCGATCCCCACCACCACCACGCTCAGCGCCAGCATCGGCGTCAGGCCGTGCCACAGCGCCACCTCCACCTCCACCGGCCGGCCGTAGATGGCGGCCACCGCCGGGTTCAGCACCGAGCGGCTGATCCAGTCCGGCTCCAGGCTGATGACCAGTCCGAGCAGCGCCAGCACCCCCGGTCCCACGAGCAGCGCCGGCACCTCGCGGTGCCGGACCTCCCGCACCGTCCCGGCCCCCAAAAAGAACGGGCGCAGGGTGACGACGCCGGCCACCCCCACGATGACGGCGTTGACGAGCACCGCCACCGCCACCGGGACCGCGTCCCACGAGCTCTCGATCTGCGCCTCGAACAGGAACTCCTTGGAGATGAAGCCCAGGAACGGCGGCAGCCCCGCCATGGACAGGCTGGCGAGCGCGGCCGCCAGCGCCGTGACCGGCAGGAAGCGCCGCAGCCCGCCCATCTGGCGCAGCTTGCTCAGCCCGGTGGCGTGCAGCACGGTGCCCGCGCAGAAGAACAGCGTCGCCTTGTAGAGCGCGTGGGCCAGGATGAAGCCGACCGTGGCGACGCTCGCCATGGGCCCGTCGAGCCCGACGAGCATCACCAGGATCCCCAGCGACGCCACCGTCGAGTAGGCGAGCACCGCCTTGAAGTTCTCGGCGCGCAGCGCCTGGAACGCCCCCACCAGCATGGTGGCGAGGGCGAACCCGATGAGGGTGTCGCGCCCCCCGGGGACGGCGCCGACCACCGGCTCGAAGCGCGCCAGCAGGTACACGCCCAGCTTCACCATGGTGGCCGAGTGCAGGTACGCCGAGGCGGGCGTGGGCGCCTGCATTGCGTTCGGCAGCCAGAAGTGGAACGGGAACTGTGCCGACTTGGTGAAGGCGCCGGCCAGGAGCCCCGCCATGATCGGCACGATCCACGGGCTCCGCGCCAGCTCGGGGGCGCGCGCCACCGCCTCCGACAGGGAGTAGGTGCCGAGCGTCGCGCCAATGAGCAGGATGGCGGCGAGCAGCGCGAGCCCACCGCCCGCGGTCACGCGCAGCGCCATCAGGGCGGAGCGCCGCGCGGACGCGCTGCCGGCGTCGAAGCCGATGAGCAGGAAGGAAAGGACGCTGGTCGCTTCCCAGAACAGGAACAGGACGAGCAGGTCGTCCGCGAGGACGGCGCCCAGCATCGCCGTCATGAAGAGCAGGACCAGCGCGAGGAAGCGGGCGCGGTCCGCGTCCGTCTCCTCGGTGAGGTAGGCGCCGGCGTAGACCACGACCAGCGCGCCGACGCCCGTGATCAGCAGGCAGAAGAGAAAGGAGAACCCGTCCAGGCGGAGCGCCAGCTCCACCCCCAGCGAGGGCGCCCAGGCCCGCCGCTCGGTGATCACGCGGCCCGCCTCGATCGCCGGCGCGAAGCGCAGGAACGCGGCGAAGAGCCCCGCCGGCAGCAGCGCCAGCAGCCAGCCCGCCCGGCGTCCGGCACGCCGGCCGAGCGGCCACGCCGCGCAGCCGCCGGCCAGGGAAAGCGCGAGCAGCGTGGAGATCATCCGCGCTCCGTGGGAGGTGTCAGGCGCCCGGCTCCACCCGGGCCGCCGGCGGCACCAGCAGCAGCGGGCAGGGCGTCCGGCGCGCCACCCCGTCCGCAACGCTGCCGAGGCCCGCAGCCGCGCCGGCCGTCCCGCTCGTTCCCATCACCAGCAGGTCGGCCGGCTCCGAGGCCGCCGCGCGCAGGATCTCCTCCACCGGGTCGGATCCACCGGGTCGGAGCCGGGCGCGACGGTCTCGCCGATCCGGACGTGGGCCGCTCCTCCGGCCCGCTCGCGCGCCCGCCGGACCTCGTCGCGCACGGCCCCGGCGGCGGCCGGGCCGGCGGGGCCCGGCGCCACGTGCATCGCGGTCAGGCGCGCCTCGCCGCCCGGCGGGCGCAGCGCCGACGCCCAGGAGAGCGCCACGGAAAGCGCGCCGCCCGCGGTCTCCGACAGGTCGACGGGGACGACGACCCGCTCCAGCGGCAGGCGGAGCTCGGCCGCCGCCACCAGGCACGGGCACGGGGCGGCGGCCACCACGGCCGCCGCCGTGCTCCCCATCGCCCCCGTCCCGCCCGCCCTCCGGTGCGGCCCCAGGATCACGGCGTCCGCGCCCACCCGGCGCGCGTGCTCCACGATCACGGCGGCCGGGGAGCCGGGGATCACCGCGACGGCGTCGGGCCCGGGCGCCTCCGGCACGGCGAGGCGGAAGTGCTCCCGCAGCCGCGCCTCCCCCCCGGGCGGCGGGTCGTCCGCGACGTGCAGCAGGTGGAGCCTGGCCCCGGCGAGCGGCGCCAGGCGGGCGGCGGTGCGAAGCGCGGGCAGCGACGCTTCGCCGAGGTCCGTGGCGACCAGGATGGACCTGAGGGTGAGGAGCCACATGGGTTCTCCTGCGGCGCATGCTCCCATGGAACCACGAGAACCGGCGCGAGCCTCGCACGTTTCAGACCGTCCGGGCGTCCGTTACGCCGCGGCGGGGCGGGAGGGGCCGTGTAACGTCCGGGGGGATCGGCGAGACCGACCAGCGGACGAACGCATCACCACGGCCGGGTCCGGGTGCGTGGTGCGGCCACCCGGAACCTCGACGGGGCGACGTGGCGCATGTACGATTCATTCGGGTGCGGGCAGGTGGCGGCGGGGACCACCGAGTACCTGGAAGGGGCGCTCCCGGCCGAGATCGAGGCCGGGTTCGACGATCACTTCCGCGCGTGCGCGCGGTGCCGGCGGCACCTCCGCCGGATGCGCTGGACCATCGGCCGCCTGGCGGCGATCCCCCAGGAGCGCATCCCGCCCGGGATGAAGAAGCGGCTGCTCGCCGCCCTGCACCGCCGCCGCACGGCGTAGCCGGCGCCCGCCGGCCGGCCGCGGCGCCTCCCGGCGGCGGGGGGTCGCTGCGGGGGACGGTCCGACACGCGCACGCAGCACGTCGGCCGGACGGCGTCCGCGGCCTCGTCGGGCCTCATGTAGGGCACGATCGCGTCCCGCACCCGGACCCTGGCGCGGTGCAGGAGCACCCGCTGGTTCGCCTCGGACAGGCCGAGCAGCTCGCAGACCTCTTCCGCGGACCAGCCCTCCAGGTCGCGCAGGGTGACGACCTCCCGCTGGCGGGTCGGCAGCCCCCCGACCGCGCTCTCGATCTGCGCGCGGAGCTCCGCCGCCAGGAGCTCGTCCTCGGGCCCGTTGCGGGTGCGGTGCGCGTCCTCCGACAGGAACAATTCCGTCCCGGCCCGCGGGATCTCCCCGAGCTGCGCGTCGTCCCGGGGCTCGCCGGTGCCGCCCTCGCCGGATGCCGCCAGCGCCGAAAAGGCGACCGTGCGCGCCTCCCGCTTCCCCCGCGTCCGGGCGCGGTTCACCAGGATCCGGAACAGCCAGGTCTTCAGCGACGAGCGGCCCTGGAAGCGCTCGATCCCGGAGAGCGCGGCCAGCCAGGTGTCCTGCACCACCTCTTCCGCGTCCTCCCGGCTCCGCACGAACACCTGGGCCAGGCGGAGCATGGGCGAGTGCAGGCGGTCGAGGGCCCCGTCGAACGCGGCCTCGTCGCGGTGGCGGAGCGCCCGGGCCAGCAGCAGCTCCTCCGCGCTCGGCTCCGGGGGCGGGAGGCTGCTGTTCGGCAGCGTGCCCGCCCGCTCCTTGGGGCTGCGGAACCCATCCCATTCCGTCTGCTTCATCGTTCTCTCTCCGTTCCAGGTCGTCGTCACGGCGCCACCCCCCGGTATGCGCAGAGGCCGGTCGAGATCGACTCGACCGGCCTGGCGTTTCATCCCCCCGGTCCCGTCCGGACGGGACGGTACGGGTAGGGGCTCTCCCTTCTCGGTCTCCGCGGCGCCGGTTCCGTTACACTCCGTCTCGCGGCGCCCGGGAGGGCGCCTTCCCGGTGGTACCCCCCGGGCGGGAATAAGCTCGCCGCCCGCCCGTCAGCGGACCCCGGCCGGCTCGCGGCCCTGGCCCGGCAGCGCCAGGATCTCCAGGTCGGAGCCGGAGGGGAGGCCCCACTCCCTGCGGTAGCCGAAGACCTCCGACAGCGCCTGCTGATGAAACTGGCCGCTCACGATGGAGACGTGGTCCGCCTGGATCCGCGCCGGGTGAGCGACGCCGCAGGCGCGGCAGAGCCAGCCGATCTCCTGGCGCAGCGCCGTGAGGTAGTTGGCGGCCCGCGCCGACTTGAGCGTCGGGTCCAGGCCGCGCATGAGCCAGCGGCTCTGCGTCGCCACCCCGGCGGGACAGTGCCCCGTGTGGCAGCGCTGCGCCTGGATGCAGCCGATGGAGAGCATCGCCTCGCGCGCGACGCCGACCATGTCGCAGCCCAGCGCGAACGCCACCACGGCCGAGTGGGGGAAGCCCAGCTTCCCCGAGCCGTTGAACACCACCCGCTCGTGCAGCCCGGCCTCCGCGAAGACCCGGTAGACCTGGCTCATCCCCAGCCGGAACGGGAGCGACATGTGGTCGGTGAAGGCGAGCGGGGCCGCGCCGGTCCCGCCCTCCCCGCCGTCGACGGTGACGAAGTCCACCCCCCGCCCGCCCCACTCCATCAGCCGCACCAGCTCCTCCCAGAACTCCATCTGGCCGACGGCGGACTTGATCCCGACGGGGAGCCCCGTCTCCCCGGCCAGCATCTCCACGAAGTCCAGCAGGCCGTCCACGTCGCCGAACGCGGTGTGGTGCGGCGGGCTGATGCAGTCCCGCCCGACGGGGACGCCGCGCGCCGCGGCGATCTCCGGGCTCACCTTTGCGGCCGGGAGCACCCCGCCCATCCCGGGCTTCGCGCCCTGCGACAGCTTGATCTCCAGGGCGCGCACGGTTGGGGCGCGGGCGAGCGTCTCCTTGAGCCGCTCCAGGCTGAAGCGGCCCCGCTCGTCCCGGCAGCCGAAGTACCCGGTGCCGATCTGCCAGACCAGGTCGCAGCCGTGCAGGTGGTGCCGGCTGATCCCCCCCTCCCCGGTGTTCATCCAGCAGCCCGCCAGCGCGGCCCCGCGGGCGAGCGCCTCGACCGCCGCGGGCGAGAGCGAGCCGTAGCTCATCCCGGAGACGTTGACGATCGATCCGGGGCGGAAGGCGTGCCGCCGTCCCCGGGCGCCGCCGAGCACCTTTGCGCAGGGGAGGGGGTGCAGGGGGTCCGCGGGCGCGGTCTCCGGCAGCGGAAACGTCGCCTGCTTGAAGATCACGTGGTTGGGCGTCTGCTCCAGGTCCAGGTCCGTCCCGAAGCTGAAGTAGCTGTTCTCGCGCTTGGACGAGGCGTAGACCCAGCGCCGCTGGTCGCGGCTGAAGGGACGCTCCTCGTCGTTGCCGGTGACGATGTACTGGCGCAGCTCGGGCCCGATGGACTCGAGCAGGTAGCGGAGGTGCCCGATCACGGGGAAGTTCCGCAGGATCGCGTGCCGCCGCTGGACGACGTCGTAGACGGCGACCGCGGCGAGGATCGCGAGGACGGCCAGGAGCCAGGTCATGGGGGTGGGCAGGGTGATGTGCGATGCATGACGGCAGCGGCTACGGCGCCGCGATCATCGGGACCGTCTTGCCCGGCAGCTCCGCCCGCGGGTCCACGGGAACCTCTCCCGTGGGATCGCGGTGGAAGCGCTTCCTCCCCTCCGGTCTCCCCGGCCCGGCGGACGTTACAGGGTGCCGGGAGCCGGTCAGGCCACCCGGCACACGCCCTCCGCGCGGATGAGCTGCGCCTCGATGCACGCGCCGACGCGGCGCCCCAACGGGCCGCCGGGAGGCCCGGGGCGCCCGGCGGCCCCGTAACGGAACCCCGCCCCGGGAGACCGGAAGGGAGGCACGGGTGACGAGCCGCAGGGCCGACCCGCGGGGGACGAATCCCCCTCCCCGGAGGGGGCGATCAAGGAGCCTCGTGGCATGGAGGAGACGATGCTGCTGGAACTGAGAGAGAGGCTGGGATCGGAGCTGGAAAGGCTCGCCCGGGAGTTGACCGTCGCGGTGCCCGCGGGTGGGGCCGGGGACGTAGAGGTGCGGGTGAGCCCGCCCGCCGGGGAGCGCGAGCGCGAGGTCCGGATGCGCGTGCGGCGCCTGGGGCAGTTCGTGGCGGGGCTGGCGAAGCTCGACCCCAGCACGCTCTGGTACGACCGTGCCGGCTTCGGCTCCTCCGTGGTGCTCCAGAACCTGGACACCCGGGAGCGAGTCGCGTACACCCTGGTGACGGGGGAGATGATCGACCTGGACGAGGACCAGGTCACGCTCGCTTCGCCGATCGGCCAGGCGGTGCTCGGCCGCAGGGCCGGCGACCGGGTCGCGGTCGACACGCCGCAGGGGAAGCGGCGGTTCCGGATCGTGTCCGTGGAGACCCTGCCCCAGGTCGCGGGGCTGGGCGGCGCTCCCGCCACCGCCGCGGGTGCGCAGTAGGCGCGGGCCCGGCGGAGCGGGCTCGGAAGGCGGCGCCGCCCTTCAGCGGTGCCGGCGCCCTATGGCGCGGAAAGCCACCTGCCGGGCTGCACGGGCTGCGTGTCGGGGGGGAGGAACTCGTAGGTCGCGAAGCGCTCGGAGCGCTGGAAGTACCGGTTCCGCTGCCCGATGATCCTGCGCCAGTAAAGGGTCTGGGCGGGGAGGAGCGGGATCGGGTCCCGGCCGCGAGGCACGAACACGACCTCGCCACCGGCCTCCTCGTCCGCGCGGGGCACGCGGAACTTCCACTCGGCCTTCACCAGGCTGGTGTCCCGGCCGATCGTCAGCATTCCCTCGATGGACGGCCCTTTCCACGACGCCCGCGCGGGACAGAATCCCACCACGACTGCGTCGCTGCGCCGGGAGAGGACGCTTAACGTGTGCCGGGCTCCGAACTCCTCTTCCAGGAAGTGGGCCACGTCCGTGGCCTGGAGGTCGCGGTACCTCCACCCGGCGTACGCCGGATCGAAGGACGAGAGGATCGGAAACCCGTAGGGGTACGGCGAAGTCCGGTAGGAGCTCCGGGTGCGCGCCCGCCCCGGCACGCCGTACCAGGCGCGCACCAGGCGGCTCTCGTCGACCAGGCCGACGTCGTCCATCGGTCCGGTGGAATCGTAGCGCCGTGCGTAGAACGAGATCCCGAGAGTGTCCCGTGCACGGTCGTACCGCGTGCGGAGCGACGCCCACAGGTCGCGGGCCGCGCGCTCTTCGCGGCGGGGACACCGGAGCTGCGGCGCCGCCGCGACGGTCAGCCCTTCGAGCTGGACCACCGCCGGAGCCAGCACCAGGACGACGTCCGTCGCGGGCGCGGACACCTCCCGCTGCGCTGGGGAGTAGCCGAGCATCCGGGCCGAAAGTCGGACGGCTCCGGCCGCCTCTTCCGGGGTGAACCGGAAGCGGCCGTCGGCCGCCGTGGGCCGGACCGCTATGCGCCGGTCACCCGTCCAGAGCTCGACGGGCACGGCGGGTAGAGGGCGGCCCTCCGGGTCCTGGACCCGGCCGTCGACCTGCGCCCGGGCGGGATGCGCCCGGCCGGACAGCGCCGCGGCCAGGACCAGGAGGAGAACGAGAAATCGGGTCATGCGATCTGGATCCTATCTGCTGCCGGGTGGTGGTGGCGCGACGAGGCGGTGGTCCGGACCTCCGGCCACCGGGGGTCTCCGGCCGGATCGGAGGCATCGAGAACGGATCAAGGTGCACGTCCACTCGGATGGGACGTGCACCCCTGCATGATGCCGCACTCCTGAACGTCCCCCGCGGTGCGTTCGTCTACATGGGATCATGTGCCGAAACGACCCAAAGATTCGCGGTTATCCGCAGGTGTACAAGCACTCGCACCACGTCACCGGCTCACCCGTGCTCGACCACCCGCTGTAGCATTTCTCCTGGACTCTGCAGAAAGTCTTGGCGACGCAACCGGATGCGTCGGCCCTTGCCGGGGAACCCAGCAGCGCAACACCAGCCACGATCGTGGCGATCGAATAGGAAATCAGCAGCGTTCTCTTCGTCATGGGGTCACCGGGATTCGTGAGGGCAGCTGGAAGGAAAGGCGCGGGGGAGGTGAAAGCCATATGGCGCAAAAAGTGTGGTCAAGGGTCTGCGGCCTGGAACGATGCTTTCCAGCAGGCCGGTACGGGGAAGCCCGATCCGGCGCCGGCCATCGTCCTTGTTTGACTGAGCCTGCCGATGCTTCTCCACGAGCCGAACCGAATCGCGACACCGCGTAGACGATCCCGTGCTGCCGACGCGGCTGGCGGAGTGTGTAGTCGGCAGCGGTCTCGAGATTTGCCACGAACAAACGATGGTGCAATGGCTGGAGTGGCGTAGTCCGCTGCGTCGTAGTCGCTTCCATGCGGTTCGCGGACCATCCTGACGTGTCCCAGTCGGCTGACGCCCTGCTCCATCATTAGTTTGGAAGTGATCGCCCTCAGTCACAATGGTTTGCCATGGAAAACGGGTTCCTGGGAGAGCAGCTCGTCGAAGCGTGGGAGATCCACGCCCGCATCAACCTGTACCTGCTGGACGCCGTCCCCCCCGAGGCGCTGGGCGACCGCTCGGCGTCGAAGGGCAGGACCGTGGGCGAGCAGCTCGCGCACGTGCACAACGTGCGGCTGATGTGGATCAAGGAGGCCGCCCCGGAATTGCTGGAAGGGCTCGCCAAGCTGGAAAAGGACGCGCAGCTCGACCACGCCCTGCTGCGCGCCTCGCTGGAGGCGTCCGCCGCCGCGGTCTCGGCCTTGCTCCGGAAGGCGCTCGCGGCCGGCGGCAAGGTGCGCGGCTTCCGGCCGCACGCGGCCGCGTTCCTGGGCTACCTGGTGTCCCACGAGTCGCACCACCGCGGCCAGATCGCCCTCACGCTCAAGCAGGCCGGCCACCCGCTGGACCGGAAGACCGCCTACGGGCTGTGGGAGTGGGGCGTACGGTAGCCGCGGAGCGCACGTGTGTTCCCGGTCCCACAGTTGCGGGCGCCGCGCAGCGAAAGGGGCGCCAGCGGATTGGCGCGGCCGGGACGGCCGCTCCGCCTAACTGAAGCCCCGCTTCCAATTACCGACCCGTTACAGGATCCGAATTGACTTAAAGCAATACCTAACATATCTTTACCGCGCGCCCCCACCCGACCGGCGTGGTCTTCGGCGTGCCCGTCAGCCCCTCACACTCCCGTCCAATCCATGCGCAGAACGTTGCTCCGGGCCACCGGCCCGCTGGCGCTCGTGTTCGCCCTGTTCGCATGTTCGGAAGCCCCGCTCGGGCCCTCCCTGCCCGCGGAAGGCGCGCAGTACGCGACCGCCGTGGCGGTCCCGCAGGTGGTGATCAGCCAGGTCTACGGCGGCGGCGGCAACTCCGGCGCGACGCTCCGGAACGACTTCATCGAGCTGTTCAACCCGGGCACGGCGCCGGTGAGCCTCGCGGGGTGGAGCGTGCAGTACGCCTCCTCCACGGGGAGCACCTGGCAGGTCACCGCCCTGTCCGGCACGATCCAGCCGGGAGGGTACTACCTCGTGCAGCAGGCGGCGGGCACCGCGGGGACCGTGAGCCTGCCGACCCCCGACGCGACCGGCACCATCCCCATGAGCGGGACCGCGGGCAAGGTGGCGCTGTCGCAGACGGCCACCGCCCTGAGCGGCACGTGCCCCGCGGGGGTGGTCGACCTGGTCAGCTTCGGCACCGCCTCGACCAACTGCGGCGCGGGCACCACGCCCACCCTGAGCAACACGACCGCCGCGCTCCGCAACGCGCAGGGGTGCGCGTACACCGGGAGCCTGACGGCCGACTTCGGCACGGGCGCGCCCAGCCCGCGCAACAGCGCCAGCCCCACCTACACCTGCCCCGTCGTCGACCAGCGCGTGCCCGCCTCGGTGACCGTCGCGCCGGTCAGTGACACCGCCATGGTCGGATCGACCCAGGCGTTCACGGCGAAGGCGTTCGACGCCAGCGGCCAGGAGATCGCCGGCGTCGCCTTCACCTGGACCAGCAGCAACCCCGGGGTCGCCACGGTGAGCGGCAGCGGCGTCGCCACGGCCCTCACGGGCGGCACCACCACCATCACCGCCACCACGCCCAACGGGGTGAGCGGCACGGCGTCGCTGCTGGTCACGCCCGCCGGGGGAGGCTCGGCCACCAACGTGCGCGTCTCGGAGTTCCACTACGACAACGACGGCACCGATTCCGGCGAGGCCGTGGAGATCGAGGGCGACGCCAACGGGTCGCTCGCCGGCTGGAAGCTGGTGCTCTACAGCGGCTCCACCGGCTCCGCCACGCAGGGGCAGTCCTACGCGACGATCGACCTGGCCGGGACGCTGGGCGCGGTCTGCGGCGGCACGCGCGGCGTGCTCGTGTTCAACGCCCCGGGGATGCAGAACGGGGACAAGGACGGCTTCGCGCTCGTGAACGCCGACGGCCAGGTGGTCGAGTTCCTGTCCTACGAGGGGAGCTTCGCCGCCGTCAATGGGCCTGCCGCGGGGATGACCGCGACCGACGTGGGTGTCGCGGAGTCCACCTCCACGCCGGTCGGCCGCTCGCTGCAGCGCGCCGGGAACGGGGTCTGGTTCGGGCCGAACGCGAACACCTTCGGCGCCTGCAACCCGGCCACGCCCCCGCAGCCGCAGACCGGGATCAGCTTCAGCGGCCGCCACCCGACCACCGACCCGGCGCTGCCGATCGGCTTCCAGGACCAGCTCTTCGCGACGCTCCGCGACGCCGCCACCGGCGCGACCATCCCGACGACCTTCGCGTGGAGCTCGGAGACGCCGACGATCGCCAGCGTCGACCAGGACGGCGTGATCACCGCCCTCGCCGCCGGCACGGCCGTCATCCGTGCCACGGCGATCGACGGGACCACGAGCACCTACTCGCTGCCGATGGCGGTCGCCACGGCCGGTGGGGGCACGCAGTACGGCCACAACACCGAGTTCGGCGAGCCCACGGACGCCGACGCGAGCGACGACCAGATCCTGCGCTACACGCAGTTCACCTCGTCGTTCAACCACACCCGCGGCACGCCCAACTGGGTCGCCTACAACATCGACGCCACGCACTTCGGCGGCGAGGACCGCTGCGACTGCTTCACCTTCGACCCGGAGCTGCCGGCCGGGTTCACCCGCTACACCACCGCCGCGTACACCGGCGCGGGCACCTTCCACGGCTACGGGATCGACCGCGGCCACCTCGCCCGCTCGTTCGACCGGACGGCGGGGAGCCTGGACAACGCGCACACGTACTACTTCTCCAACATCATCCCCCAGGCGGCCGACAACAACCAGGGCCCGTGGGCGATGATGGAGAACTACCTGGGCGACCTGGCGCGCGTCCAGAACAAGGAAGTGTTCGTCATCGCCGGCGTGGCGGGGAGCCGCGGGACGCTCAAGAACGAGGGGCGGATCACCATCCCGGCGCAGGTCTGGAAGGTGGCCCTGGTCATGCCGCGCGACCGGGGGCTCGCCGACGTGGACAGCTACGACGACGTCCAGGTGATCGCGGTGATCATGCCCAACGAGCCCGGCGTCCGCAACGTCGACTGGCGGACGTACCAGACGACGGTGGACGCGGTGGAGGCGCTCAGCGGCTACGACGTCCTGCACAAGCTGCCGGACGCGGTGGAGCGGATCGTGGAGAGCAACGACCGCCCGCCGGTGGCCGCGGTGGACGGGCCGTACACGGGCACGGAAGGGACGGCGGTGCACATGAGCGCCGCCGGCTCCACCGACCCCGACGGCGACGCCCTGACCTACGCCTGGGACTTCGGCGACGGCAGCACCGGGACGGGCGCTGCGCCCGCCCACACCTACGCCGACAACGGCAACTACGTGGTCAAGGTGACGGTGACCGACCCGTACGGCGCGGAGAGCACGGCCACCACCTCGGTGATGGTGGTGAACGTGGCGCCCACGGTGGCGGCCTTCGCCGGCGAGACGCTGCTCCGCGGCGAGACCTTCGCCTCGGCCGGCACCTTCGCCGACGCGGGCACGTCCGACACCTGGACGGCCACGGTGGACTACGGCGACGGCTCCGGGGTCAAGCCGCTGGCGCTGGCCGGCAACGGCTTCTCGCTGAGCCACGCCTACACCGCGGCCGGCACCTTCACGGTGACCGTCCGCGTCAAGGACGACGACGGCGACACCGGCACCCGCACCGCCACGGTGGTGGTGCAGACCGCGGCGCAGGGCGCGCAGGGCGTCCAGGCCATGGTGGCCGCCCTGGTGGGCAGCGGCACCCTCACCAGCGGCGAGGGGAACGCGCTGAACGCCACGCTGGAGGCGGCCCGCGTCTCCATCGAGCGCGACCGGCCCTCGGCGGCCAACCAGCTGAACGCCTTCATCAACCAGGTGCAGGCGCTCCAGGGGTCCGGCCGGATCTCCGCCGCCACCGCGCAGCAGCTGATCGCGGCGGCCAACCGGGTGATCCGCAGCATCGGCGGGTAGTTCCCGGATCGGGGTTTCTTTGCGGGACGGACGGGGGTGCGTCGCTTTCTGGCGACGCGCCCCCGTTTCTGTTGGAGCATGTTTGTCGGGATCGAACGGCGTGAACGGCGGGTTCGGGCGTGCCCCCGGCTGGCGCCGGGGTCGGGCTTCGGCTCCGTAGCAGACGAAACGACCGTCTGCAACGGAGTCGAGCCCCCAACGGTACTGCTGTTGGGGTCTCGCCCCTTCGGGCCGAAATCCCTCACGCGGGGTTCGCGCTGGCGTCCGCGGGGGCCCCCACCCGGCTCGCTTGAGGCTCGCCACCCTCCCCCGTGCCGGGGGAGGGCTGTCCGGAGGGCGAGATCGGTGCGCCGTGGCAGGCCCCCTCCCCCCGGCCCCCTCCCCCGCAAGCGGGAGAGGGGGAGCACGGCAACTGCCGGGCTGTTGCCGTTCCTGCGATCTGCGCAGGGAGGTCGGGGGAGGCTGCGCAGGGGGAACGTCATGTTCGAAGCCAGCGTGATCTGGCGGGCACAGGCGGAGCGCCGGCGAGTGCTCTGCGAGTCCCTTCGGGTGCGGCTCCCCCGGAGCAGCATCCCCCGGCCGACCACCTACACCGGAGCCGTCCGCGGCGCTCCGTCACCCGCCTTCGGAGGTGTTGTCGTGCGACTTCACCTGTTTCCTGAAATTTTCGCAAGCGACTGCAAACGCAGATAATTGCGGGATTGGGAGGCGCGGCCCTGGCGGAACGGGTGTCCACGACCGCCAACCTTTTCGAGTTTTGCTGAATCCAATCGGGTGAAGGAAGCGTAGTGCCGCACGTAGGAGACGTTTCACCCAACCCCGAGAGGAAACCATGTCTCGCCTTGCTTCTTATGCCGCCGCCCTGGTCGTTGGCTTCGTGATCTCCGCCTGCGCCGACCGCCCCGCGGATCGGATCGCTCCGCTCCCGGCGCGCAGCGCGGCACAGGAAGCCCCCGCGGTCCTCTGCGGCGACGCGGCGCGGCCCTGCCAGCTGGACGCCATCGTGGTGTCCGCGGAGCGCAGCGCCGACGCGGCGGTGGCGGTCCGCTCCTGACACACGGCTGCACCGCGTCCGCCGGCCCGCACGGGCGGACGAACGGACCCTCCGAGCGTGGCCGCCGACCGCGGCCCTGAAGGACATAGATCGAGACGCGCCGCCCGGACCCCGGACGGCGCGTCTGTTTTGGTGGCGTCCGCTCCCTGCCGCTGGCGCCGGAAATGCGGCGGACCCCGGCTGCCCGGACCGGGACCGTCCTCGCCCCGTGGACCCGGCCGGCCTTCCCCGCCAACAGGAGCTCGACCATGGAGGGTGCACCGAACGCCCAGCCGCACCCGGACCCGATCCCGGCGGACGACCCGGGGCGCGCCCTCGCCGTCCTGCGCCCGGCGGACGACCCCGGCCTGCGGCACGTCGCGGTGGCGGGCGGCGTCTACACCGTCCTGCTGACGGGCGCGGACACCGCCGGCCGCTTCTGCCTGGTGGAGATGCGCGTTCCGCCCGGCGGCGGGCCGCCCCCGCACCGCCACGACTTCGAGGAGACGTTCCGCGTGCTGGAGGGCCAGGTGGAGTTCAGCTTCCGCGGGGAGCAGGTGGTCGCGCGCACGGGCGAGACCGTCAACGTGCCCGCCAACGCGCCGCACTCCTTCCGCAACGCCTCCGGCGCCCCGGCGCGGCTGCTGTGCATCTGCTCCCCGGCCGGCCAGGAAGAGCTGTTCCTGGCGGTCGGCGTCCCCGTCGCCGGCGCGACGGCGCCCGCGCCGCGGCTCGGCGACGCCGAAAAGGCGGAGCGCAGGGCCCTGGCCGAAGCGCTCGCCCCCCGCTACAGGACGGAGTTCCTGCCGCCTGTGTAGGAAGCGGCCGCGCCGGGAGCGGTGGCAGGCGAGCAGCCCCGCGCCCGCCGCACGTCCGTCCTCGCGGACGCCAGCGCAAACCCGCGTGAGGGATTTCGGCCCGAAGGGGCGAGACCCGGCGGGGCAGTTTCCGCCGGGGCTCGACTCCGTTGCAGACGGTCGTTTCGTCTGCTACGGAGCCGAAGCCCGACCCCGCGCCAGCGGGGGCACGCCCGAATCCGCCATGAAAACCTACTGGTAGCGCACCACCATCCAGGCCACGCCGGGAAGCGCACTCCCGCCGGCGGTGGCGGAAAGACGGTAGGCGCCGCCCAGGCCGCGGTCGTCCACCAGGAAGTAGTTGGGGCTGCCGTAGCGCCAGGTGAGCGTGGCGGCGTTGCCGGCGACCGTGGCGGGGCTCCCCGGGTCCACGCGGACGGCGCGGTCGCCGGTGCGGAGCTGGGCGGGGGCGAGCCACCCCATGGCGGGGCCGGCGGTGCTCACGCGGCGGAAGGCGTGGTTCTGGAGGTCGGGGTTTGCGGTGAGGTCGTCCACGGCCTGGCTCAGCGTCCAGCGGAGCAGCGCGTCGGCGGGGTCCCAGCCGGCGTCCAGGGCGGAGCGCATGCGGGCGACCAGGCCGGTGCGGCGCGCGCCGTGGGCGTCCCAGCCGTGCCACCCGTCCAGCGCGCCGCGGGACACCGCGGCCAGCGCCTCGTCCTCGGACCGGCCCGCGCGCACCATGCGGATCGCCAGGTCCATCTGGAAGCTGGCGCCGCTCTCGTACCCCTGCGTGAACTCGCCGCGGGCGTTTGCCGCGAGCAGCGCGTAGGCGGCGCGGCGGCCGTCGCCCAGCCCGGCGGCCCAGTCCCAGTTCCCCGTCAGCCCGATCCCCTCCACCCGGGCCGCCGCCACCGAGGCGAGCAGCTCCGCGTTCCCCTCCGCGGCCCAGGCCGCGGTCGCGCCCGAGGCGGCGATGCCGGCGGGGCGCGTCTCCCAGGCGTACTGCTCCTGCCAGGCGTGCGCCAGCTCGTGGGCCAGCGTCTTGAGCAGCCCGGCGGCGGTGGTCTCGTAGGCGGTGTTCAGCAGGGCGTACGAGTGCTTGCGCCCGTCCACGGTGTGGGTGGCGCTGGCGCCCAGGAGCGCGCCGGAGCCGCGGCGCGCCAGCACCAGCAGCTGCCCGGAGCCTGCGCTGGTGGCGGGGAGCGTGGGGGTGAGCGCGGCGCGCAGCAGCGGGTACGCGCTCTCCGCCGCCCGGGCGAAGGCGCTGTCCGCGCGCGCCAGCCAGGCGGCGGCGCCGCCCGCGGGCTCCTCGCCCTCGGCCAGGGCCAGCACCAGGTGGCCGCCGTACACCCGCACCACCCGCGCGGTCGCGCTCGCGCCGCCCGGCACGTCGCCCACGGCGAAGCGCTCGCCCTCGCGCCAGGGCGCGGCGCGGCGCACCAGGCTCGCGGGTGCGCCCGCGTCCGCGGCGGCCGCGCGGTCCAGCGCGGGGGAAGCGGGGGAGCGGAGCGCCGCGGGGGCGGCGGGCGCCGCGCTCCCCGCCTCGGCCACGCCGACCGTGTAGGCGAGCGGCGAGGGGGCGTACCCCTCGAAGCCGCCCTCCGCGTCGCGGAGCTTGCGGGTGTCCAGGAAGGCCAGCGCGTAGCGGGCGCCCGGCGCGGGGGCGAAGCGCAGGCAGGCGGCGGCCTCGGCGGACAGGCGCACCGCCTGGCCCACGGCGAGCCGCAGGTCGCCGCGGCGCGGGCGGACCACGGCGAGCCCGGGGGCCACGTCCGCGCCCTCGGCGTCCACGGCCTGGCGGACGCCGCCGGTGGCGCAACCGGCGTCGGCGAGCGGGGCCACGGCAAGGCGCAGCGTGGCGCTGTCGCCGCCCAGCACGCGCGCGGCCTCGCCGCCCACGCGCACCGCGCCCAGCTCGCGCAGGCGGAAGCCGCGCAGCAGCAGGGTGTCCGCCCCGTCGCCGGGCGCCACGGACGCGGCGAGCACCAGCGGGCGGGCGGGGGCCACGCGCACCGTCAGCACTTCGCCCGCGACGGTGCGCACCTGCGCCGTCCCCGGCGCGGCGGCGCGGACCCGGCCCGCCGCCAGCGCCTCCGGGTCCAGCACGGGGAGCTCGTCCAGCCAGCGCGACTCGGACGCCAGGGCGAGCGCGCCGCCCGTGACGGCGGCGGTGTCGCCCAGGCGGAGCAGCGTGACCGCCGCGCCCGCGGGGGAGCGGCCGGCCTCCGGGGCGGTGGGCGCGGCGCCGCAGGCGGCGGCGGCGAGGAGCGAGGCGAGCAGGGCGTGGCGGTGCATGGCGGGCTCGGTTCGGGCGCGTGTGCGTCGAGACGCGCCGTAAAGGCGAGTGCCGGGCCATGTCCGGACGTCGGCTCATCCTGTTACCCTGTATGGTTTTGCCGTTGCGGAGGGAAGGGTGTTGCCTGCAAGGGAATTGGACACCCGGAGAGATTGCCTGGGTGCAAGCGGTTGCGGTGCAGTGTCTTGGGCGAGGTGTCGAAAAGCGTTACAGCGACGGCCGGCCGATTGTCGCGCTGTGATGTTCCCGTTTGGGAACCGAATATGGACTCCTTTCGGGGCAAAGCTTCACAACGGTCTGCGGAGCAAAGAGATTGCGGTTTGTTTGGTTTCCGGACACGTGTACAGGTATTTTCCACCCGCAACTCAGACGGAACTCCTGCCGCACCACGGTACCTCCCCGCACGGCCGGTAAAGTTCGTCCGCAGTACCCCCTGAACATTTCAACTCCGAACGGCTGATGCCCGCACGCGTACCCCGCTTCCTGGCGGTATGGGTCGCGCTGGCGATGTCGATGTGGGCCGGAAACGGCGCGCACGGCATGCCCGCGGGCCGCGGCGCGTCCGCCCCCGCTCCGGCGGGGACGGAGGCCGCCCCCACGACCCTGCGGCGGGCCCCCACGGTGACGGTGGCGATGGTGAGCGCGCCGGACCTGACGCTGGACAGCAACCAGCCCTGCACGGGGCCGCAGGCCACCTACGTCGCCTATCGCGTCACCAACAGCTCGGGCGTCGCGCAGACCAACCTGCGTGCGAGCATCGCCGGCTTCGCGAGCGGGATCACGCTGGCGGGCGGGCAGGCGGCCAGCCAGTACATCGGCACGCTGGCCGCCGGGGCGACGCGCAACGTCTACTGGTTCGTCACCTACCCCTGCACCTTCGGCAACACCGCGACGCTCACCATGTCGGTGACGGACGGGACGCCGGGGAGCGTGACGGCCTCGGGGACGGTGGCCACCAAGAGCATGATCAGCGCGCAGGCCGGCGGGGTGCTGGTGACCGGGCTCCTGGGGCCGGGCGCCGTGGTGGGGCAGACCATCCACCTGGACGTCACCTACGACTTCGGCGGGGCGGACGTGGGGACCACCTACGACCTCCAGGCCGTGGGGAACACCACCTTCCGGGCGGACTGCTTCCAGATGGTGGGGTCCACGGTCACCAGCTCCAACATCCTGGCCATTCCCGTGGGCACGCCCAACAAGCAGTACTTCACCGCCACGGCGAAGCAGACGGGGAACGGGCAGCAGGCGACCATCCGCTACTACTTCAAGTACCTGTGCGCGGGCGTGACCTCCACCGCCCGGCCCTACTCCAACCAGCTCAGCGGCACGCAGCTCAAGTACTCGTCCAACTACGAGACCTTCGTGGGGCCCACGCTCCCCGGCGCGACCAACCCGTTCACGGTGGCGAAGAGCGCGACCCCCACCATGCTGCGCGGCGGCGGCACGGCCACCTACACGGTCACCGTCACCAACCCGTCGAGCTTCGCGGCGGAGATCGACTCCATCGCCGACCAGCTCCCCGACAGCGTGAAGTTCCTGGCGATCGCGGGCGGGAGCGGCGTGACCGCCGCGAACTCGGGCTCCGTTCCCGCGGCAAACGCCACCGGGATGCTCAAGTTCCGCGGACCGTGGAGCATCGCCGCGGGGGGGACGCTGACGCTGGTGTACACGGCGACGCTCCCGTCCAGGGTGGGGACGTACGTGAACACGGCGGGCGCCGTGGCGGGCACCACCCCGCTGGGGAGCGCCACCGCCACCGTGACCGTGGCCTACGTGGTGACGGTGGCGCCGCTGCGGCCCACGGACCGCCGCGTCCCGGGGATCGCTGCGGACACCTTCACGGTCACGAACACCTCCGCCTCGCCCGTGATCGCCGACCTGCTTGCGGCGGCCGCCCCGGTGGGGACCACCTTCGCCGCCATCGACTCGGTGACCGGGCCGGGGATCACCACCCGGGTGCGCCCGGACAGCGTGCGCATCCCCCTGGCCGCGTCCTCCACCGGGAGCTTCGTGGTCTGGTTCCGGGTGGCCGTCGGCCCCGTCGCGGACAACACGCTGTCGCTGCGCGCGCGCTCCAGCACCCAGCTCGCGGCCTACGAGGAGGGGACGATGACCGTGCGGCGGGTCTTCCCCGCGGTGACGCTCGCCAAGACGGTGCTCCCGGCGGCCAGCTCGACCCCGGGGACGGACCTCACCTACACGCTCCAGTTCGGCAACGCGGGGGAGGGGATGGCGGCCGCGGTGGTGGTGGTGGACAGCCTCCCCGCGCAGGTGCTGTTCAAGGTGGGGAGCGTGCAGCAGACGCTCCCCGCCGGGATCACGGCCGCCGTGGCCTACTCGGCCGACAAGGGCGCCACCTGGACGTACGTCCCCGGCACCACCCCGTGTACCCCCGCCGTCCCGGTAACGGTGCCCGCCGGCTACGACGCCTGCGTGAACCGCATCCGCTGGACGCTCTCCGGGAGCCTCCCCGCCGACGCGGCGCAGTCCGCCGGCAGCTTCAAGTTCGTCGCCCGAATCCGCTGACCCCCGGGGGCGCCGCCCCCTTCCCACGCCCAGAGCACCCCGATGAAGAGAACCTGGACCCTGCTCCTGCCGCTGCTGGTGATGTGCGCGCTTCCGGCGCGCGCCCAGCAGGCCGCGCCCTCGCCGCTGGCGGTGACCGCGACCAACCGCACGCTGGCCGCCGAGACGGCCGCCGGCGCCCCCCGCAAGGACGAGCGCGCCCGCCCGGGCGACGTGCTCCGCTACCGCCTGACGTTCACCAACACCGCGGGGCGGCCGGTGCGCGGGGTGAACCTCGCCAACCCGCTCCCGCAGAGCTTCCGCTTCGTGGGCGGCTCCACCCGGGCGAGCCGCGACGACGCCCGCGCGGAGTACTCCGCCGACGGCGGCCGCACCTTCTCGGCGCAGCCGATGGAGGAGGTGGTGGTGGAGGGCCGCAGGGTCCGCCGCGCCGTGGCGCCGGAGCGGTACACGCACGTCCGCTGGACCGTGGACGGATGGGTGGCTCCGGGAGCCACCGTCACCGCGGAGTTCGACGCCCGCCTCGCGGGCCCGGCCGGGACCTCTCCCGGCGCACGCTGACCCCCCAGCCTGATCCTTCCCAGTCACCCGACAACACCCGATGACACCGATCCTCCGCGGGCTCGCGCTCGCCGGCCTGCTCCTGGCGCCGCTGGCGGCATCCCCCGCCGCGGCCCAGACCCCGACGGCCGAGGGCACCACCATCACCAACACGGCGACGGCAACCTGGTCCGACGCCAACGGCAACACCTACACGCCGGCCACCGCCAGCGTGAGCATCACCGTGGGCTTCGCCGCCGGCGTGGACGTGGCCTCGCCGACGACGGCGACCCCGCTCAGCCCCAGCACCGCCAACGAGCAGCCGTTCACCATCACCAACGGCGGCAACGGCCTGGACTCGGTGAGCGTGTCCACCACCGCGGGCGCCGGCGTCACCGTCACCGGCTACAAGATCGGCTCCACCACCTACCCCACGCTGGCCGCCCTCAACGCGGCGCTGGCCGGCACGCCCATCTCCGCGGGCGGCACGGTGACCGTGACGGTGGTCTACACCGTGGCCTCCGGCCAGTCCGGGCAGTCCATCCCGCTGGGGCTGACGGCCACCTCGCGCCGCACGCCGGCCAACAGCGACACCTCCACGACCACCCTGTCGCCCATCGCGGTCGCGGGGATCTCGGTGACGCCGGACGCGGGCACGGTGAGCCGCCTGCCGAGCAACGGCACGCAGTACACCGCCACCTACACGCTCACCAACCCGGGCGGCGTGGGCGGCACCTTCAACCTGGCGGCCAGCACGGCCAACGGCGCGGTGCTCACCATCGTGTCGGTGAACGGCACGGCGGGCGCGAGCGGCTCCATCGCCGTGGGCGCGGGCGGCACCCAGACGGTGGACGTGGTCTACACCATCGCCACGGGCGCGGCGGCCGGCTCCACGGCGGGGCTGACGCTCGCGGCCACCTCCAGCACCGACCCGTCCACCACGGACACCGGCAGCTACACGGTGACGGTGATCGGCGCCTCGGTCTCCATGAGCAAGGAGGCGTTCCGCGACAACCAGACGACCGCGATCGGCGCGGGCGACCGGGTGCTCCCGGGCGAGTACATCCAGTACCGGATCACGGTGACCAACACCGGCGCCTCGGCGGCGAGCACCGTCAGCGTCAGCGACCCGCTCCCGGCGCAGGTGACCTACCAGTCGGCGTCGGGTGACGCCGCGGGGTGGACGATCAGCGAGTCGTCGGGGACGGTGACCGCCGGGCTGGCCACGCTGGCGCCGTCGGCGAGCCGGTTCTTCTGGATCCGCGTCCGCGTCAAGTAAGAGGACGACGATGCGCTTCCCGCTCTCCACGGGCACGGGCCGGCGCGGCCCCGGCAGGACCGGAACGGTCCTGTCGGCGGCGGCGGCGTGCGCGCTGCTCGGGCTGGTCCCGTCGGCGGCTCGCTCCGCCGGGGCGGGGGCGCATCCCTCCACGGCCGCCGACACGGCGACGGTGGAGAACCGGGCGTACCTGTCGTACTCGATGGACGGCGGGCAGTGGACGTCGTCCGCGGCGGTGTCGGTGAAGGTGCAGCGTCCGGCGGTGGAGGTGGTGCCGTCGTACGAGGCGACGATGGAGCCTGGGGGGCGGCGCGCGTTCGCCCACCGGGTGATCAACGGCGGGACGGCCGCGGGCCGCTTCCGCCTGGAAGCGACGGCGCCGGCGGGATGGCGCGTGTCGCTGTTCCTGGACGTGGACGGCGACGGGGAGCTGGGGGCGCGCGACGCCGCGCTCTCCGGCCCCGTCGCGCTGGACGGGGGCGCCTCCGCCGCGCTGCTGCTGCTGGCGGAGGTGCCGCAGGAGTTCGGCGGCGAGGCCGAGGCGGTGCTGCGGGCGACGTCCGAGACGGACCCGGCCGCGACCGCCGCGGCCACGGACCGCATCACCGTGGCGCGCGGGCGGACCGCGGCCTCGCTGGACAAGGCGGTGGACCGCACGGACGCCGGCCGCGGCGACACCCTGGCCTACACGCTGACCTTCGCCAACCGCGGGGTCGCGGTGTTCCCGGACGCGCGGCTGCACGACCCGCTCCCGCGCGGGCTGCGCTTCGTCCCGGGGAGCCTGCGCCTGAACGGCGCGGCGCTCAGCGACGCGGCGGACGCGGATGCGGGGAGCGTGGAGCGCGACCCCTCCGGCCGGCAGACCGTCGCCGTGAAGCTGGGGGCGCTCGCCCCCGGCGCGAGCGGGAGCGTGGCCTTCCGCGCCGTGGTGGAGGAGGACGCGCCCGAGGGGACGCTCGCCAACGTGGCGATGCTGACGCTGGGCGACCACCAGGTGGCCTCCACCCCCGCGGGGACGCAGGTGGGGACCGGCCGCCTGGAGGTGAGCAAGGAGCGCGTGGGGACCGGGGTCGTCCGCGTGGGCGGCGAGCTGACGTACCGGGTGGGGTGGGCGAACCGCTCCCCGGCCGCGGTGCGCGACGTGGTGCTGACGGACACCCTGCCGGCCGAGCTGGCGCTGCTCTCGGCCGAGGGCTCGCCCGAGGTGCAGGGGCAGGTGGTGAGGTGGAAGCTGGGGACGCTGCAGCCGGGCGCGTCCGGGGCCTTTGCACTGACGGCGCGGGTGGCCGCCTCCGCGGGTGGGCGGACGGTGGTCAACCGCGCCGTCGTGCAGGGCTCCGGCGCCTCGGCCGCAACGGCGTCGGCCGCGCCGGTGCCGGTGGCCGGGCTGGACCCGGCCGGGCTGGAGCTGCGCAAGACCGCGGGGTCGCTGGAGGCCGGGGTGGGCGAGACCGTCGTCTACACCCTGGTGGTCAGGAACCCCGGCGACGCGCCGCTGGAGGGCGTCGTCGTGAGCGACCTCCTCCCCGAGGGGACGCGCCTGGTGGACGGGAGCGTGTGGGGCGCCGACTCGTCGCGGGTGACCGGGCGCGAGCTGCGCCTGGCGCTCGCCGGGGCCCTCGCCCCGGGGGCGGAGCGCACCGTGCGGTACGCGCTGGCGCTGGTGTCGCCGGGCGGCGGCTCGCAGTTGGGGAACCGCGCCTGGGCCACGGCGGCCGACGGCCGCGTCCGCAGCGACACAGCGACCGCCTGGGTGCGCCTGCGCCGCGGCCACGCCATGCAGGGGCGCACGCTGGTGGGCAAGGTGTGGCTGGACGAGGACGGCGACGGGCGGCAGGGCCCCGGCGAGCGGGGGATCCCCGGCGCCGGCGTGTGGAGCGAGGACGGCGAGGTGGTGACCACCGACCGCGAGGGGCGCTTCTCCTTCCGCGACCTGCGGCCGGGGACGCACGTGCTGCGGCTGGACACCCTGGGCCTCCCCGCCGGCTACACCGTGGCCCGCCGCGGCGAGGACATGCTCACCATCCGCATGGACGGGTGGACCGCGCCGCGCGCCGCCTTCCGGCTGGTGAAGATGCTCCCCGGCGCGGCGGCGACCGCGCGCGCCGCGGGCCCCAGCGGCGGCGACGACGGCGCGCCCGCGCCCGGCGCCCCCGGCGAGGCCGCCCGCAAGCTGCCGCCGCGCATCGCCCCGCTCCGCTCCGAGGAGGAGCGCGCCGGGGACCGCGCCGGCTTCCTGGAAGGCCCCGGCGTGGCGATCACCGCCCCCGCCGACGGCAGCGTCATCGGCACCAACCGCCTGTACCTGGGGGTGCGCGGCGAGGCCGGCGCCCCGGTGCGCCTGTACGATGGCGACCGGCTGGTCATGGAGGACGTGCTGCGCCCCGACGGCAGCTACGACTTCATCGGCGTGGAGGTGGCGCCGGGCCCGCACCGCTTCCGCGTGTGGACGCTGAACTCGTGGAAGCGCGAGCGCTGGGACAGCGTGGCGGTGCACCGTTCCGGGAGCGCCGCCCGCATCGAGACGCCCGAGAAGGCCGTCACCCTGCGCGCCGACGTGCGCGCCGCGGAGCGGCTGCGGCTGCGGGTGCTGGACCGCTGGGGCGTGCTGGTGGCCGACACGCCCAACGTGACGGTGGAGATCAAGGGCGCCGCGATCGACGGCGCCGACGTGGACGCCAGCTCGGTGGGGACGCAGCTGCGCACCGGCGCCGACGGCTGGCTGGAGCTGGTGCTCCGGGCCCGCGAGGTGGGGACCGGCGAGCTGCGGCTCGCCTCCGACACCATCCGCGGCGCCGTCCCCTTCCGGGTGCTCCCCTTCGTCCGGCCGCTGATCGCCACCGGCGCCGCGCAGGTGGGGGTGGGCGCCGCGCCCGACGCCTTCGGCGCGGTGACGGTGCAGGGCGCGCTCGACTCGCAGACGTCGGTGAGCGTCAGCTACGACTCGCGCCGGAGCGACCCGGAGGGCGACTTCTTCGCCCACGGCTACGACCCGCTGGACGAGTCGCGCTACCCCACCTTCGGCGACGCCAGCGAGCGGCGGGTGCTGGCCGGCACCACGCAGACGCTCTCGGCCAAGGTGGAGCGCGGCTTCGACTGGCTGGAGATGGGCGACGTGCTGACCCGCGGCTTCGGCGCGGACGGCTCGCTGGGCGCCTACCGCCGCGCGCTCACCGGCGTGGCCGGGCGGGTGTCCGGCGGGGCGCTGGCGTGGAGCGGCTTCGGCAGCGTCACCGACCAGGCGCTGGAGCAGCGCCAGCTGCGCGGCGACGGCAGCTCGGGCCCGTACCGGCTGGGCGGCGGGATCCGCCCCGGCACCGAGCGGGTGGCGATCGAGGTGCGCGCCGCCGAGAACGCGGCGCGCGTGGTCGCCCGGCAGGAGCTGGCGCGCTACACCGACTACCAGGTGGACTACCTCACCGGCGTGGTCCTCCTCCAGCGCCCCGTCCCCTCCACCGATCCCCAGGGGAACCCGGTGTACGTGGTGGCGACGGTGGAGCGGCGCTCCGGCGGCGAGGCCCGCTTCGTGGGCGGGCTGCGCATGGAGCTGAACGCGGCGCGGCTGATGGCTTTACGCGGGGTGGACTCGCTGGGCGTGGGCTTCTTCGGGGTGCGCGACGCGGCGGGCACCGGCTCGCTGGCCGGCGGCTTCCCCGGCGCCGCGCTCTCCTCGTACGACCTGTTCGGCGGCGACTTCCGGGTGCGGAGCGGCCGGCTGGAGGCGGGCGCCGAGCTGCTGCACGCCACGGGCGACTCCGCGGCGACCGCCGGCCAGGCCGAGCTTGCCTGGAGCCTCCCCGGCGACCGCTTCCGCCTGGAGGCGGGGTGGCTGCGGGTGGGCGACGGCTTCGCGGCGTCGGCGAACCCCCGGCTGGTGTCGGAGATGGACGAGGTACGGGTGGCGGGCTCGGTGAAGTTCCCCACCGGCTCCACGGTGACGGTGCGGCACGAGCGGCAGGCCTTCCACGAGTTCGGGGTGGAGCGCAGCTCCACGCTGGCCACGGCCACGCAGGAGATGGGCGGGCGCCGGCTCACCGCCGAGGGCGGGGTGACCAGCGACCTCCAGGACGCCACCGACGCGTCCTCGTCCTCGGCCATGGGCAAGGCGACGCTGGGCCTGACCCCCGACTTCAGCGTGTGGCTGGAGGGGAGCCACCTGCTGCGCGCCTCGGCCGGGGCGCCCGGGCGGCCGGACCACGTGGGCGCCGGGGCCTCGTACCGGGTGCTCCCCGGCGTGCGGGTGGAGGGCGCGCACCGCTTCGTCCGCACCGGCCCCGACTCGGCCTCGTACTCCTTCACCTCGCTGGGGCTGAGAATGGAGTCGGTGCTGGGCGGGCAGGTGTGGGGCGACGTGGAGACCACGGACGGCGGGCGCGGCGCCAACTCGCTGGCGCTGGGGTGGAACCAGCGGATGAGCGTGACCGGCGGCTGGGCGCTCACCTCGCTGTTCGAGCGGCGCTTCGGGCTCAGCAACGCGCCGCTGGCCGACCCGCTGCGCGCCCTCCCCTTCGCCCGGCCGGAGCGCGACCGCTGGTCCGCCGGGCTGGGGCTGGAGTGGCTCCCCGCCGACAGCGCGGCGCGCTTCAGCGCCCGCGGCGAGGTGCACGACGGCGAGGAGCGCAGCGGCTACCGCTTCGACGTGGCCGGCGACCTGCCGCTGGGCCCGTCCATGTCGCTGCTCACCCGTCACGACTGGTCGTCGGATTCGTGGCCGGGCATGGAGGGCGACCGGCAGACGCGCCGCGACCGCTCGCTGGTGGGCTTCGCGCTCCGCCCCGTGGGCTCGGACGCGGTGAACGCGCTGGCGAAGCTGGAGTGGCGGCGCAGCGCGGACCCGCTCTTCGGCGGCGACGTGCTGACGCAGGCCCGCGACGAGGCGCGCCTGATCGGCTCGGCGGACGCGATCTGGGCTCCGTCCGCGAGCACGGAGCTGGCGGGGCGCTACGCGGTCCGCTGGAGCATGACCGGCGACACGCTGCCGGGCGCGAGCGACGTGCGGGCGATGGCGCATTACCTGGGCGGGCGCTTCGGGCAGGCGCTGCGCGGGCCGCTCTCGGCGCGGCTGGACAGCCGGGTGCTGCTGGAGGGGACCACGGGCACGGCGCGCTGGAGCGCCACGCCGTCGCTGGTGATGCGCCTGGGCGCGCAGCTGGAGCTGGAGGGCGGGTGGCGGCTGGGGGACCTGCGCGATCCGGACTTCTTCGCCTTCGGCGGGAGCGGGCCGTTCGCGGCGCTCGGCATCCGGCTCACGGAGGGGACGCTGGACAGCACCGCGTCGTTCTGGCGGGAGCGGATCCGGCGGGAATTCTGAACGAACGGCAGGTTACAGGGGACAGGTTACAGGGGACAGGTTACAGGGGACAGGTTACAGGGGACAGCCTGCAACGACGCAACGGCGCCCCCGCCGGGAGGTCCCGGCGGGGGCGCTGCTGTGCGGGGCCGCCGGGCTCGTGCCGAAACTCCGTGGTGCGGTTCGCCGCCCCGCCCCCGGGGCTTCTTTGGGATCACTTCTCGTCGACCGTATCACCCATCAACCACTCTCAACTGTAGATTCATGCCAAAGCAAATCCTGGACGGTCCGCTGGATCTGGTCGGTTTCGGCACTCAGGTCTGCACCCTGACGGGCGCCAGCCGTCAGGTCGCGAACATGAAGCTCGGCCCGGATGGGAACAAGTGGTCGCTGCTGTCGGCCCAGGACGTGTCGGGTCTCGCCGACGAGATCAAGAGCTTCCGGCACGTTTCGAACGTCAAGATCGACCACGTCTGCCCGGGAAAGGGCCGATGGGCGTTCGCGGCGGTCGATTATCTGCCGGCGCAATCCGTGGCCTTCCTGCACATCACGCCGCCCAAGAACAAGAAGCTCAACCACGACGCGGAAGCCGGGGCGGACGGCGAGGTCTTCGTCCACGAGTTCACGGACAAGGAGCTCATGGCAGCGTACAACCTGGCGGACGTTTCGAAGCGCGGCCCGCGGGTGTGGCGGCGCAAGGTGGGCAGCTCGGAGGAGATCGCGATCAACTTCTGCCTGAAGAAGCTGTAGTCCGGCCCATTCGCGGCGCTCGGCAACCCGGCTAGCCGGGAGGAAGCTGGACGGCGCCGGGTCGCTCTGGCGGGAGCGGATCCGGCGGGAGTTCTGAACGGCGGTACGGAGTATGTGAACAACGCCCCCGCCGGGAGATCCCGGCCGGGGCGTGGTCGTGTGGGCCCGCCTGGGGACGTCAGGCGGCGTGGGGCCGCTCTCGCGCCGCGATGGCAGCTGCGATGTCCCGAGGGGTAGCGCCGGTGGCAAGCAGCCCGCGCACGAGCAGGTCCAGAGACACGGACGGGTCACTCGCCTCCATCTTGGCCACCCGCGACTGACTCGATCCGATCCGGTGTGCCAACTCGGTCTGGGTCATCCCCTGCTCGGTTCGCCGTTCGCGTAGACTTTCACCGAGGGCCAGCTTCAACTCCACGAAGACGGCCTCTTCATCCGAGAGGCCCAGGAAGTCCTGCGCGGAGCCGACACTCCAGCCCGCATCCTCCAGGCGCTTGCGCTTGCTCTCGTCCATCCTATCCTCCTTGCGTCAGATCGTCGTAGCGGCGCAGCCGGCGCCGGCAGGTCTCGATCACATGCTTGGGCGTCTGGCGGGTGGTTTTCTGGAAGGCTACAAGCACCGCGTGTTGTGTAATAGAATGCGAGTTCCGCATTGCCATTACGTTACAGTCGGCGGCAGAGTTCGAGGTGGAAGTATTGAGGAACTGTAACTAGGGGCCTCAGCGACTGCGAGCGAACCCGACGAGATTGTCAGGAGTTGTGCCGATCATGACTCTCGCGTGCAACCGACCATGTCAATGCGGCAATGGTACACGTAGCCTGCTCTGCAGCAGCCGGTTGCGTCGAAGCACATTCATTCGTTCGTCTGGCGTCTGATGCCTTGTGGTCGCTAACATGGTCACCTTTCCGCCCACCCGCACTTATCGCTCCAGCCCGATAGCCGTGCAACTGAACGTGTGCGTCAGGCAACACTTGTGAGGGATGGTGTAGAGTGCCTTGCCGCTTGCTATGGTGAACGCGATGTTAGAGCCGACCCAGCAAATCCCTCAGAGATCGTGCGCCCATGGCTATCGATGTGAAGATCGTGGAGATACTTGCGTGGCCAGCGGTGGTCACGTTCCTAGGCTCATTCGGGCTTGTGATGTTTCGGGCCCAAGTGCGGGCGTTCCTCGGCCGCACGCAGAGCGTCGGAAAAGGATGGTTGGTTGCGTCACCTGTGGAGCAGCAGGCCCTGACACCAGCGACGCCAGACGTGGTGGGTGAGTTTCTCGATTCGTTTAGTGCCGAAATCGTTCGAATTCAGGAGACCACGATCCGGGAGGACTTGACTCGTCGCCAGATGATTGGGCATCCAGAACTCGAGAAGGTTCTTATTCGCTCTCTTGCAGCTACTCAGGTTGCATTGAATTTCGAGCAGATCCATGGAGTGATATGGGACGGCCAAGTGCAACTGCTTGAAATACTGAACACCGCAACTAGTGGTATGGAGCGCGCCTTGGTAGAGCGCGTTTACGTCGAGGAGTTTCAGGCCAAGAAGCTCTTCTACAAGACAATCGATTTTGATACCTACCTCGCATGGCTGTTCGAGAAGGTTCTAATTCGCGAAGACGATGGTATGCTAGCGATTACTTTATTGGGGCGTGAGTACCTTAAGTGGATCGTAGAGACTGGGAAGTTCAAGCGGGGAGTTGGCTGATCACCGGTAGAGCTGATGCCATACGTAGCGCTGCTGTCCGCCTCTACCCGGCGAGGAGCGGAAGCGTGCGAGTCAGGCCGACCGGGCCGCCTCATAGATCTTCAGGAGCTGCTCGTCCGTCAGGTCCGTTCCATGGCTCAGGTCCGCTCCCAGGCTGTGCCCGGGCAGAGTCTCCGCCAGCTCGACGACTCCATCCCGGTAGAACAGCACATCCCCCCCCTGCCGGGAACGGCCTCGGGCATCACGGCCACGACGTACTCGGTGCCATTCGGCGCGGTCCAGGGGCGGCCGGGCGGAAGATCTTCGTTCTGTCGCATAGCAGCTCACTCGCCGAGTTTCGTCGCGCTGGAGAAACCGAAGCTCCCGGTCTTTGCGATGGGCCGGGCCTCGTCGCTCGCCTCTGCAATGCGGATGCCCCGCAGCTGCGGGTCCGCCAGTGGGGAAACCGAGCAGCAACGACAGGTGCCTCGTGTACTGGGCACTTGCTCACCCCGCCCTCCACGCCTGAGATTGGGGCTCCAGGCCCGTCGATCCACCCTGTCCGCAGGTGGTGAATGGAGGATCCCATCCGAGCGGAGTACCTGCGGGACTCCGCCGCGACGTTCCGGAAGTACAAGGATCTGGCGGACCAGGCCCTCGCCCGGGTCACCGACGAGCAGTTCTTCGCCGCGCTGGACGCGGAGTCGAACAGCCTGGCGCTGCTGGTGAAGCACATGGCCGGCAACCTGCTCTCACGCTGGACCGACCTGCTCACCGCGGACGGGGAGAAGCCGGACCGCGACCGCGACTCGGAGTTCGAGACCGCGCCCAACGACACGCGCGAGAGCCTGATGCGGCGGTGGGAGGCCGGCTGGAGCGTCGCGCTCGGCACGTTGGAGACGCTAGCCCCGGCCGACCTGGACCGCACGGTCCGCATCCGCGGGGAGCCGCACTCGCTGGTGCAGGCGATCAACCGCCAGGTCACGCACGCGGCGTATCACGCGGGGCAGATCGTCTTCCTCGCCAAGCACCTCCAGGCCGACAGCTGGCAGTCGCTCAGCATCCCGCGGGGGCAGTCGCGGCAGTTCAATGCCGGCATGGCCGCCGCGCCCCCGCCCGCCTGAATGGCCTCCAGGCTCGCAGCGGACCAGCCTTGCCGGGAAGTTACCCGCGGACCAGGCTCATTGATGAAGACGCATTCCGGAGTGTTCCGTCCACCGCCTCCCCGTCGATTGCGTCCGGTGTTGTCCGTGGTCGTTCCCTGCTGGCTCGGCCTGCTGATGGTCGGCCCGGTAAACGCGGTTGGTCAGGAACAGCAATCGCGCGAAGCGCGCGAGAAAAGGATCGTTGCCGTGGAGCCCAGTGCATCCAGGACGGCTCTCCTCCGCCGGGAGCGCTCCGTGCTTCGACTGAGGGCAGAGGGTGTGCCGACCATTCCGCACCTGCCCGTGATCGAAGACGAATCGGAGATGAAGCGCCGCACGAAAGAGGAAGTTGCGCGGAGAGCGATCGCACTTCTGCTGGTGGCGACCAAGGGAGAGGGCTTGAGGCAGGAGCTGGTTGCCAGGGTCGTCGAAGACTACGGGGCGCAGCCCGACTTTTCACCCCGGGAGGCCGAGTTCATCGGGAACCCGACACCATCGCAGCACGAACGGATCCAGTTCACCTGGCGGTTCGAGGCGGCCTGGACTCTCCTCTGGTCGCTCGGCTATGTCGACCGGATCGAGATGCCCACCGGGATATGCGACGTGGAACGGGCCATCGCGACCCTGCTGGAGAGATCGCGGGAACGGTTCATCACGGAGGCGACGCTACGGTCTCCCGAAGAGATCCTCGACCAGGCAGATCTCATCTATCGATACCACTGGGCCGTGGTCGATGCACGTCTCAATGGAAACCCGCCGCCCGCCGGGCTCGAGCCGGGCGTGGTCATGGAGCGTCACTACGCGCTGAACTGGCTGATCGGATACATGGACCAGGAGTGGGACGACGTCTCGACCGACACCTGAGCGCTTCGCACGGGCGGGCATCCGAACGCCGCGTGGATCGTGCATCGCCGAGGGGAAAGGAGGCGGAAGCACACCGCTTCGCTCTTCCGCGGACCGCGTGGCTCACCCCGCCCCGCCCCGCAGCTCCTCCAGCGTCACCACACGTCCGCCTCCGGCCCAGCGCTCCAGCGTGGCCGCCTCGTCCTCCAGCCCCAGCCCCCAGGTGGCGTCGCTGAGCGCCACGGTGCGGTAGCCGCGCTGCTGCATCCCGTCCACCGCCTGCGTGACGCACACGTCGCGGGCGACCCCCGCCACCACGATCTCCAGCGGCTCGCCGAGCAGCGCGCGCAGCTCGTCCAGCAGCGCCTCCGCGCCGGGATTCCCCTCGAACACGCTGAACCGCTCCTTCTGGATGAACACCGGGCGGCGCTCCCGCACCGCCGTCCGCGCGACCTCGCGGGCCTGCTCCGGCGTGGCGCCGCGGGGGAGGACGACGGGATCCTCCGGGGCGACCGACGCCAGGACCTCGGCGCCGCGCCGCTCCTCCGGGTCGTCCGAGAGCCCCATGCAGTGCGGCGGATACGTGCCCCGGGCCGCGTCGGGCGAGACGGCGTCGATCTCCGCGTCGTCCGCGGCGTGCCAGTCGCCGGTGAACACGACCAGGTCGCAGTGCTCGCGCATCCACGCCACCGCCTGCTCGATCCGCTCCCGGGCCTGCACGGCGCCCGCGTCCGAGGCGTCGAACAGGTGCCGGACGTAGAGGCGGCCGTCCGGGAGCATGAAGTCGTTCTGCACGTCCACCACCCAGCCGATCCGCGCGCTCATCGTCGGTAGCCTCCGGGTCCGTTGCTGGCACGGGCGAGCCGTGCGGACGCGGCAAGGTAGGGAGCGGCGGCGGGCTCCACAACGGCACGCACCCGCCGCCGGCCCGGGCTCAGGGCACCCAGACGGGGTCGAAGTCGGCGCCGCGGGCGCGGGTCAGCCGGGTGGGGCGGCTCCCGTCCGCGCGGGCCAGGTACAGCTCCGCGTCGCCGTCGCGGGTGGAGGTGAAGGCCAGGTAGCGGCCGTCCGGGGACCAGACCGGCGTGTCGTCCCCGCCCTCGCGCCCCACCGGGACCTCGCGCACGCGGCGGCCGTCCACGTCCTGCACGCGGATGCGCGCCGGCTCGCCGATGCGCCGCACCGCGTACGCGATCCGCCCGGGATCGGCCGGGGACCAGGCCGGCTGCGCCTCCACCGTGGCGGGGAGCGTGTCCCCGGCGGTGAGGCGCCGCGGGTTGCCGCCGTCCGCGTCCATGATCCACACGCGCTCCGCGCCCCCGCGGTCGCTGACGAAGGCGATCCGCCGTCCGTCGGACGACCAGCGCGCCCCCCAGTGGTCGCGGGGCTCCCGGGTGAGCCGCTGCTGCGCGCTCCCGTCCGGCCGCATGCGGAAGAGCTGGAGCCCGTCCATGGTCCGGCTGCTCCCGAAGAGCACCCACTCCCCGGTGGGCGACACCTCCGGGGCGTAGTTGCCCTGCGGATGGTCGGTGAGGCGCTGGAGGTGGCGGCCGTCGCGGCTCACCCGGTACAGGTCGCGGAAGCTGGCCGAGTCGCTCTCGAAGTAGATCCAGCGCCCGTCGCGCGACCAGGCGGGGGCGCGCAGCCGGAGCGCCCGCGGCCCCACCCCGCGGGCGCCGCCGCCCGGGAGCGGGCGCACGACCACCTGCGTGAGCCGCAGCCGCGGGGTGTACGCGTGCCGGGCGACCGTGGCCATCTCCCGGCCGTCCGGCGACAGCGGGCCGGTGAAGTCCTCCGTCGCGGGGCTGTCCGTCAGCCGGCGCAGGTCCGCGCTGGTGGGGCGCACCCGGTACAGCTCGGCGTTGCCGTCCCGCCGGGAGATGAAGACCAGGGCGCCGGGGATCCGCTCGCGCTCACGCAGCGAGAGCGTGTCGCCCGGCTCGGCCGGGCGCGTGCGCACCTCGCCGCCCTCGCACGCGGCCAGGGCGGCGAGCAGGAGCGGGACCCACGGCGCGGAGCGGATTCGGGGCATGGAGCGGGGCGGGGGAGTGAAACGGGCAACGGGGGCCCCGGAGCGTGTCAGGGGCCCCCGCCGTGCGTCGGGCCGGCGCGCCGCTACTGGACGCGCACCGCGTCGGCGATGATGGTGCCGGCGGCCGAGGTCCAGCGCGACACCACCACCTTGTTCCACCCCGCGGTGAAGGCGTAGGTGCCGACGGTGTTCCACTTGCCGCCGTTGGCGGTCTGGTTCACCGACAGCCTGCCCAGCTCCGTGCCCGCGGCGTTGTAGCTGATCACCGGCACCGAGGCGGAGCGGTTGGTCCCCGCCGTCCACCAGAAGGAGACCGTCTTGGTTGCGGCGGCCGGCAGGTAGAACCAGAAGGTGGCCCCGTCCGTGACCGGCGACGCCGAGGCGAAGCGGTAGTCCGTCTTGTACTTGTCCGCGGCGCTGGTGCCCGCGGTCCAGCTGGCGGAGGCCTCGAAGCGGCCGCGGACGCCGTCGCGGTCCGGGTCGTCCAGGTTGTAGGTGGCGTTGTTGTCCACCACGATCACGTCCTCCGTGGCGCGGCAGGCGCGCACCTGGTCCATGAAGGCCGTCCAGCTGAAGCCGGCGCCCGGGTCCTCCAGGTACTCGCGGCCGTTGACCCCGGTGGCCGGGTCGCCGTCCAGGTTGCCGCGGCGGCTCTCCGACACGTCGGCGTGCCCGATGATGTGCTGCCGGTCCAGGGGGAGGCGGTTGTCGCGGGTGATGTCGCACACCAGCGCGGCGGTGCGGGCCAGCTGCGCGGCCGGCCGGGTCTGCCGCCCGTCGCCGGCCTGCTCGATCCCGATGGTGAAGCCGTTCACCCAGCGGTTGGCGAACTCGGTGCAGTGCACCTCGTTGGCGGGGAGGATGCTGGCGTTGTTGGCGCAGTCGTAGTTGGGGCTCCCCGCGTGGTGCGCGGCCGAGTCCTCCACCACCATCTGCGACACCTCCACGAACCCGGAGGCGCCCACCTGGTCGTCCACCACGTAGTGCGCGCTGCTGTTGCCGGTGTTGGCCCGGTCGGTGGAGAGCCAGCTCCGGCACGCCGTGTAGCTGCTGTACGAGTAGGTGCCGCAGATGTGCACCACCACCATGTGCAGCGGGTAGGGGCGCGGCTGCATGCGGTTGCCGCCGGTGCCCTCGTCGTCCAGCGCCGGCCACCACACCGTGCCCGACACCGGCCAGTCCGGGGCCAGCGCCATGGAGGCGGCGGCGCGCGAGGCCAGGAACGAGGGCTGCGGCACCCGCTGCCCCACCAGGGTGGCCTGCATGGGGGTGGCGGCGTCGGCGACGCCGGTGCGCAGCGTGGCGTACACGCGGCCGTGCACGTACGCGGCCTGGCTCCCGGCGTCGCCCAGGTTGCCGTAGCGCGCCACGGCCGGCGCCCACGCCGGCAGGTCGGCGCCGGGGCTCTCCCCGCCGGCGTAGTGGGCGAGCAGGGCGGCGCCCGCGCGGACCCCCGCCTCCACGTCGGTGTCGATCTTCTCCGGGGCCACCCCGGCCAGGCGGGCCGCGAGCGCCACCTGGGCGGCGTCCAGCCCCATGATGCCGTGCTGGAAGGGGGCGTCGCTCTCGTGGCCGGGCACGCCCACGGACCAGCGGGTCTCCTCGTAGGCCACGGCCTTGAGCAGGTCGGCCGGAACCCCGAACTCCGCCGCGGCGCGGGCGAACACGGCGTCCAGCTGCGTGCGGGTGGGGGACTGCTGCGCGGGCGTGGAGGCGACGGGGCCGGGGGCCTCGTCGCGGCAGGCGGCCAGGAGCGCGAGCGCGCCCACGGCGGCGGCGGATCGGATACGCATGGGGACGCCTCGGGGTGGAGCGTGGGGGGGAACGCGTGACGTACGGGACGGGGAGCAGGGAGGGGGCCACGCCGGCGCGGGCGGGGGACGGGGCCCGAAGCGCGCCGGGCGCAGGCGGTTACGGCGGGGCTGCCGCGGTCGGGGCCCCGCGGCGCCTGCACCGTACTGGTGCAGGCGCCGCGCCGTGCACCAGATCACAGCGGCGGGGCGCCGCGGGGCTCAGCCGGCGATCTCGTCCCGGTCCAGGCGCACAGGGGTCAGCGCGCGGGCTCGCCGCCGGACATCGCCTCGCCCTCGGGGGTGCGGCGCTCCTCGTCCTCCTCCTCCGGGGCGTAGCAGTCGCGCGGCGTGTAGTAGCGCTTGAGCCAGCGGGCGAGCCCGTCCAGCCCGGGAAAGAGCACGCGCTCGGTGACGTTGGCCTGGTCCAGCTTGTCGCGCACCTCGCGCTTCAGCCCGGCGGGGATCACCACGCGGCGGCACAGCTCGGGGTGGTCCTCCAGCCAGGCGTCCAGCGAGCCGGTGGCGCGCGACATCACCGAGAACAGGGCGAACTGGTTGACGATGCGGTCGTCCAGCGAGGGCGGCTCCACGAAGAGCAGGAAGTCGTCGGGGGCCAGGCCGCCGAACTCCTCCAGCGAGGTGGCGGCGCACTCCAGCATCTCCACCGTGAACACCTGGCTCCCCTCCTCCTCCAGCATCTCGCTTAAGGCCTCGGGGAGCAGCTCGTGCACCCGCACGAAGTCGATGGCCCAGATGGCGCCGTCCGTCCCGAAGCGGGTGAGGTCCTGGGTGGCGAAGTGCATGGCCACCAGCGGCGAGAAGGTCCAGTCCAGCAGCCGCGTGGGGAGCCCGTGGTGCTGCGCCACGGCCAGCCAGTTCCAGGGGGAGTCGTGCTCCACCGCGGTGCGGCGGGCGTACTTGCGGAAGTTGCGCAGGAGGTGGTTCTCCATCTGCGCGTAGTCGCCGCCCAGCCGGTGCAGCGTGGTGCTGAGGTCGGTGCCCGCGTCGGTGACGCCGCGGAACACGTACGGGGAGCGGTCGCGGCCGATCTCGCGCCGGAACGAGCCCTCGTAGAGCAGCTCGTTCAGCTCGGTCCAGCTGCTGGCGCGGATCTCCCTCACGGGCATGGCGTTTCGGGGCGGGTTCTGGTCCTCTGCGCGGCGCGGGCGGCGTGTGTCGGATTCAAGAATCGGTCCGGCCGGCGGGGGCGGTGGAGGAGCTTGAGCGCGTAATGCAGATGCATTATCGTTCGCCTGGAGACGGGGAACCGCTTTCGACCGCGCGAGGTGAACATGCTGCGGAGCAAGGTGACCGACCGGTCGCAGACCACGCTGCCCAACGGCGTGCGCAAGGCGCTCGGACTCCAGCCCGGCGAGGACTCGCTGGAATGGGAGATCCGGGGGGACGAGGCGGTCGTGCGGCGGGCGCACGCCGCGGGCGGGGAGGACCCGGCGCTCGCGCCGTTCCTGGAATTGCTGGAGCGCGACGTCGCCGCGCACCCGGAGCGCCTGCGCGGGATGCCGGAGGGGCTGTACCGGCGGCTGCTGGCGGCGACGGAGGGGGTGGAGGTCGATCCGGACGAGCCCATCGAGGGGGCCGTTGAGCTCTAGGCGGCGGGGCTCCCGCGGGTCCGCGCCGGACCCCGGGGACGCCGCGGCGGAGCGCGAGCGCGCCCGGCAGCCCCCGGGCGGTCCCGCGGGCCCCAACACCAAGCTGGCGGCGGCGATCCGCCACCTGGTGCTGCACGAGGTGCCGGAGGACCCGTCCCGCCCCAGGTACCGGCACGGCGGCACCCTGGGCGGCGACCTGAAGCACTGGCTCCGCGCCAAGTTCGGCAACGGCCGCTTCCGCCTGTTCTTCCGCTACCGCCGGGACGTGCGGCTGCTGGTGTTCGCCTGGGTTAACGACGCCGAGTCGCTGCGCACCTACGGGAGCCGCACCGACGCATACGCGGTGTTCCACCGGATGCTGGACGCGGGGAACCCGCCCGACGACTGGGAAGCGCTGGTGCGCGCCGCCGCGTCGCCCGACGCCCTCCGCCGCGCCCGCGGGCTCGTGGACCCCGCGGAGGGCGCGCCCCCCGCCTGATCCTCACTCCCCCGCGATCGCCTCCCACACCCGCTCCGTGTCCGCCAGGTCGGCGAACAGGTGGTCGGGGCCGCAGGCGGCCAGCTCGTCCGGGCCGTGGCCGCCGGTGGCGACGGCGATGGTGCGCACCCCCAGGTGCTCGCCGCAGGCGATGTCGAACGGGGTGTCGCCCACGATGACGATCTCCTTGCCGCGGTACAGGTGCCCGGTGAGCGCGCGGGCGCGCTCCACCGCCACGGCGGGGAGCTCCGGGCGGTCGGCGTGGTCGGAGCCGTAGGCGCCCACGCGGAAGCGGCCGAAGCCCAGCCCCGCGCGCTCCAGCTTCATGCGCGCGCCCTCCCGCACGTTGCCGGTGAGCAGCCCCAGCACCACGCCGTTGCCGGCCGCCTCCACCCGGTCCACCAGCGCGGGGACGCCGGGGAGGGTGCGCACCTCGGCCGCGGCGATCTCTCGCGCGAAGTGGCGCAGGTACGCCTCCCAGAGCGCCTCCATCCCCGCGTCGATCCGCTCCGCCTCCACCCCGTCCGCCGCCAGCAGCTCGCGGGCGATCTGCGGGTCGGTGCGCCCGGCGAAGGAGTACTCGTCGATGGGCCCGGTGGCGCCGAACACGTCCACCAGCGCGTCGCGGAAGGCCCGCTTCCCCGATCCGCCGGCGGAAAGGAGGGTGCCGTCGATGTCGAACAGGACCAGTCTGCGCATGGCTCGTCGCCCGGGGTGTGCCGCGCCCCGTGGGGGCAGGGGGAGCGGCGGGGGAGCAAATCTCGCTCCGCGCCCCGCCGGAGCGCACGGGCCCACGCCACGCGAGGACGCCAGCGCGAACCCGCGTGAGGGATTTCGGCCCGGAGGGGCGAGACCCGGCGGCAGTTTGCCGGGGCTCGACTCCGTTGCAGACGGTCGTTTCGTCTGCTACGGAGCCGAAGCCCGACCCCGCGCCAGCGGGGGCACGCCCGACCCCGCAGCAAGACGCCGTTCCCGGTAGTTCTCCCCACACCGCGCGCGAGCCATCCCCCATTGCACGGCCCGGCAGGCTTCTACACAGTTCCCGAACACGCAGGAACACCCGCCCCACCCCCGGAAATCCCGTGCTGGTTCCAAAGCTGTTCACCACGCTGCGCTCCTACGACCGCGCGCAGCTCACCGCCGACCTGACGGCGGGCGTCGTCGTCGGCATCGTCGCGCTCCCGCTCTCCATCGCCTTCGCCATCGCCAGCGGGGTCTCGCCGGACCGCGGGCTGTACACGGCCATCGTCGCCGGCTTCCTGATCTCCGCGCTGGGCGGGTCCCGCGTGCAGATCGGCGGGCCCACGGGCGCCTTCGTGGTCATCGTCTACGGCATCGTGCAGGAGCACGGGCTGGACGGGCTGGCGGTGGCGACCGTCATGGCGGGGCTGATCCTGGTGGCGCTGGGCCTGGCACGGCTGGGCGGGGCGATCAAGTTCATCCCGTTCCCGGTGGTCACCGGGTTCACCAGCGGCATCGCCCTCATCATCTTTTCCAGCCAGGTCAAGGACCTGCTGGGGCTGAGGATGGGCGAGGTCCCGGCGGAGTTCTTCGCGAAGTGGGCCGCCTACGCCCGGAGCGCGGGGAGCTTCGATCCGGCGGCGCTGGCCGTGTCGGCGGCGGCGCTCGCCATCCTGCTGGGGTGGCCGCGGGTGAGCCGGCGCGTCCCCGGGCCGTTCGTGGCGCTGCTCGCCACCACGGCGGGGGCGCGGCTGCTGGGGCTGGAGGTGGAGACCATCGGCAGCCGCTTCGGCGCGATCCCCTCGTCGCTCCCCGCGCCCTCGCTGCCGCACGTGGACCCGGCCATGGTCCGCGAGCTGATGGGGCCGGCGCTCACCATCGCGCTGCTGGCGGCCATCGAGTCGCTGCTCTCGGCGGTGGTGGCGGACGGGATGATCGGGGGGAAGCACCGCTCCGACATGGAGCTGGTGGCGCAGGGGGTGGCGAACGTGGCGTCGCCCCTGTTCGGGGGGATCCCGGCCACGGGGGCGATCGCCCGCACGGCGACCAACGTCAACAACGGCGGGCGCACCCCGGTGGCGGGGATCACGCACGCCGCCACGCTGCTGCTGATCACGCTGTTCTTCGGGCGCTGGGCGGCGTACATCCCGCTCGCCACGCTGGCGGCCATCCTGGTGGTGGTGGCCTACCACATGAGCGAGTGGCGCACCTTCCGCTCGGAGCTGTCGGCGCCGCGCAGCGACGTGGCGGTGCTGCTCGCCACCTTCGTGCTCACCGTGGTGGTGGACCTGACGGTGGCGATCCAGGTGGGGATGGTGCTGGCGGCCTTCCTGTTCATGAAGCGCATGGCGGAGGTCACCAGCATCGCCGCCATCACCCGCGAGCTGAACGACGACGACGACGAGGACGGCGTCCGCGGCCGCGCGGCGGTGCCGAAGGGGGTGGAGGTGTACGCCATCGACGGACCGTTCTTCTTCGGCGCGGCGGAGCGCTTCAAGGAGACCATGGGCACCATCGGGAACCCGCCGCGGGTGCTGGTCCTGGAGATGACGCGGGTGCCGGCGATGGACTCCACCGGGCTGCGGGCGCTCGCCTCCGTGGTGCGGCGCGCGAGAAAGGACGGGACGCGGGTGATCCTTGCCGGGGTGCACGCGCAGCCCATGGCGGCGCTGGCCCGCTCGGAGCTGCTGGGCGAGCTGGGGGAGCACAACCTGCGCGGCACCGTGGACGAGGCGCTGGCGGAGGCCCGCCGGCACCTGGGGATCGTCCCCTTCGGTGGGATCGCGGGGGCGCCGGCG
>DASVQR010000211.1:0-32207 GCA_036389055.1 Longimicrobiaceae bacterium
CGTAACGCACGATAAAACAGTGCGTAACGGAGACGAGCCCCGGCGGAAACTGCCCCGCCGGGTCTCGCCCCACCGGGCCGAAATCCCTCACGCGGGGGTGGCGCTGGCGTCCGCGGGAGGCCCCCACCCGGCGGCCTGAGAGCCGCCACCCTCCCCCGTGCCGGGGGAGGGCTTCCTGTGCCTCGCCGTTGTCGTGCTCCCCCTCTCCCCTTGTGGGAGAGGGGGCCGGGGGGTGAGGGGTCGCCCCTCGCGCCGGTGCCTGCCCCGGCACTCCGTCGTTCTCCCCTCCCCCCTGCGGGGAGGGGCCGGGGGAGGGGGTCGCCGTTGCCGGCTGTTCCCTGTTCCCTGTTCCCTGTTCCCTGTTCCCTGTTCCCTGTTCCCTGTTCCCTGCCGTCACCCGCAAAGCACGCTGCCGCCGTTGACGTTCAGGATCTCGCCGGTCACGTGCCGCGCCAGCGACGAGCAGAGCAGCACGATGGGGCCGGCGACGTCGTCGGCGCTGGCGATGCGGCCCAGGGGGATGGCGCGCTCGATCTCGGCGCGGCGGTCGGCCATGGGGCGCTCCACCATCTCCGTGTCGATCCAGCCGGGCGCCACGCAGTTCACGGTGATGCCGCGGGGAGCCAGCTCCACGGCCACGCTCTTGGTGAAGGAGATGATCGCGCCCTTGCTGGCGGCGTAGTCGGCGTGGAAGGCCTCGCCGCGCTGGCCGGCGGTGGAGGACACCAGCACGATCCGGCCGCCGTCCGAGACGAAGCGGGCGGCCAGGCGCACCGTGTTGAAGATGGAGGTGAGGTTCACCTCCAGGGTGCGCGCCCACTGCGCGTCCGTCATCACCGCCACGCGCACGTCCTCCGGCACCCAGATGCCGGCGTTCCCCACGAACACGTCCACCCCCCCGAACTCCACCAGCCCGCGCTCGAAGAGCAGCTCGGCGCCCCAGGGCGTCGCCAGGTTGCCGGCCTGCGCGAAGGCGCGCACCCCGCGGCCGCGCAGCTCGGCCACCACGGCCTCCGCCTCGTCCTGGCGCGACAGGTAGCCGATCCCCACGTCCGCGCCGGCCTTCGCCAGCAGGAGCGCGGCGGCGCGCCCCACCCCGCGCGAGCCGCCGGAGACCAGCGCCCGCTTCCCCCGCAGCCCCAGCATCACGCCAGCGTCCATTTTCCCCCCAGCTCCTCGGCGTGGTGCCGCTCGGTGTCCAGGATCTCGCGCAGCAGCGCCTCGGTGTCGGCGTCCGCGCCCATCTCCAGCAGCTCCTCGTAGCGGCGCACCTCCTCCGTCTCCCAGGCGCGCGCCTGCACCTCCCACCCCTCGATCACGGCCGGGTCCGCCCGCAGCGACGACACGTCGTCGGGGGAGGCGCCCAGCTCCAGGAGCCGCGCCGTGAGGCGGGACACGTGGTGCTGCTCGTCGGCGTGCAGCTCGTTGAAGCGCTCGCTGAGCACGGCGTCGCCGCGCTCCTCCGCCTCCGCGGCGAGCGCGCGGTAGAAGAGCGCCTGCTCCTTTTCGGCGCGGCGCGCCGCCTGGAGGGCGCCCAGGATCTCCGGGGAAAGTGCCGCCTGGTTGGTCATACCCTGGGTCTACTGGAGCGCGGCGCGCCCCGCGCAGGGCTCCGCGCGCGCCGCCGTGAAGTTGCCCTGTACCTTCTGCCACTCGGTGGGGAGCCGGCGCACCGTGCGGGTGAGCGTGTCGATGGCGAACGCCGTGTCGCGCGCGACCAGCTCCACCTGGAAGCGCCCGCGCATCCACGCCGAATCCGCCGAGACCACCCGCACGTTCCCCTCGCCCACCGTGAAGGTGTAGGGGCCGGTCGCCTCCATCTTCTCCAGCTCCGCCCGCATCCAGAAGCGCCCCGCCGTCAGCGTGTCGCCCCGGTCCACCACCGCGTACGGGCCGGGCGCCGGGATCGCCGCCGTGTCGCGCCCCAGCACCAGCCCCGACGAGTCGGCGTCCGCCTCCAGCACCAGCAGGAAGTCGCCGCGCTCCGGGCGCCGGCAGAAGGTGGCCGTCCCCTGCATCCGGCCCTCCAGCGGGCCCTCCAGGACGGCGGTGAAGGTCCCCGCGGGCTTCTCGGCGCACCCGGCGAGGGCGAGCCCGGAGGCCAGCGCTCCCAGGCAGAGGCGTGCGGTCAGGGTCACGGGAACGGGCGTGGAAAGGTGGGCGCGGCCGGGAGCCCCGGCAGCGGGTCAGGAACGGGCGGCGAGCTCCCCCAGCCGCCCCGCGCCCCCCCAGCGGGCGGCGAGCGCGGCGACCCCGGCGGGGTCCGCCTCCGCCTGGGCCTGGAAGGCGTGCGTCAGCAGCGCGTCGGCGGCCAGCAGCGGCAGCGCGTCCTCGCGGCCGCCGCTCCCCCGCGCGACGCGCTCCAGCAGCGCGGCGGCCGCGGCCGCCAGCGCGTCCGGCACCGAGGGCGCGTCCTCCGGGAGCGCGTCCGCCATGGCGTCCAGGAGCGCCGGCGGGGCGTCCGCCAGGCGCTCCCGGATCCACCCCTCGGCGGGGGTCACGCGGGGGCGCCGGCCAGCAGCGGGCGGACGGTCTCCACCACCCGGGCGAGCGCCTCGTCCACGCGCGACGGGTCCGGCATCCCGCCCTGGGCCATGTGCGCCTTGCCGCCGCCGCGCCCGCCCAGCGGCGACACCGCCTCGCGGAGCACCTGGTCGGCCCGCGCGCCCCGCTGGATCACGTCGTCCGTGGCCACGGCGAGCAGCGACACCCGGTCGCCCAGCGTCGCCGCCAGCACCGCGATCCCGCTCCCGATCTGCTCGCGCAGCCGGTCGCCCAGGTTGCGCAGCTCGTCCGCGTCGCTCACCCCCACGGTCGCGGCGACCACGCGCACGCCGTCCACCTCCTGCGCCGCGGCGATCAGCTGCCCCACCACGTCCGCGCTCCCCAGCGAGCGCGCGCGGTCCAGCGCCCGCTGCGCGTCGCGCAGCTCCTCCTGGAGCCCCGCGATGCGCGTCAGCAGGTTGTCCTCGCGCGTCCGCAGCAGCCGCGCCGCCTCGCGCACCGTTGCCTCGTCGCGGCGGGCGCGCTCGAACGCCTGCGGCCCGGTCACCGCCTCGATGCGCCGCACCCCCGCCGCCACCCCACTCTCCGAGACGATCCTGAACAGCCCGATCTGCCCCGTGGTCCGCACGTGGGTGCCGCCGCACAATTCCATGGAGAAGCCGGGGATCTCCACCACCCGCACCACGTCGCCGTACTTTTCCGAGAAGAGCGCCATGGCCCCGCGGTCCAGCGCGTCGCGGTAGCCCATCTGGTGCGCCTCCACCGGGTGGTTGTGCCAGATCTCGCGGTTGACGATCTCCTCCACCCGCGACACCTCCTCCGGCGACATCGGGCCGGAGTGCGAGAAGTCGAAGCGCAGGCGGTCCGGCGCCACCAGCGAGCCCATCTGGTGCACGTGCTCGCCCAGCGTGGAGCGCAGCGCCGCGTGCAGCAGGTGCGTGGCCGTGTGGTTCCTCTCGGTGTCGCGGCGCGACGGCTCCTCCACCACGGCGCGCACGCGCCCCGGCGCGAAGTCGCCCTCCGTGGGCCCCACCACCGCGATGCGGCCGGACACCTTGCGGACCTCGCCCACGTTCATGGTCCAGCCGTCGCCGTACACGTGCCCCTGGTCCGAGACCTGGCCGCCGCTCTCGGCGTAGAACGGGTTCTCGCGCAGCTGCAGCGCAAGCCGCCCGTCCTCCATGATGCGGTAGGCGAGCACCTCCGTCTCCAGCTCCGTGGCGCGGTAGGCCGCGAACTCCTGGTCCGCGCCCTCGGCGCCCTCCACCACGGTCCAGCCGTCGGCCAGCGCGTCCGCCTCCATCCCCAGCCCCGCCGCCGCGCGGTCCTCGCGCGAGCGCCGCCGCTGCGCCTCCAGCTCGTTCTCGAACGCCTCCATGTCCACGCCGTAGCCGCGCTCCGCGGCCATCAGCTCGGTCAGGTCGGGCGGGAAGCCGAAGGTGTCGTACAGGCGGAACACGTCGCGCCCCGCCACCGTGCCGCTCCCGCCCGCGGGCGCGATCTCGTCGAAGCGGCGCATCCCCGCGTCCACCGTGGCCAGGAAGCGCTCCTCCTCCGCCCGCGTGTTCCGGACGATGTACTCGCGCCGCGCCAGCAGCTCCGGGTACGCCGTGCCCATCCGGTCGATCACCGCCTCCACCACGTGCACCAGCGTGGGCTCGCGCCTCCCCAGCAGGTACGCGTGCCGCACCGCGCGGCGCAGGATGCGGCGCAGCACGTAGCCGCGCCCCTCGTTGGAGGGGAAGATGCCGTCCGCCAGCAGGAACGCCGTGGCGCGCGCGTGGTCGGCAAGCACCCGGTACGAGACGCCCTGCGGCGTGTCGTACTCGTAGGGGACGCCCACCGTCTCCACCGCCGCGGCGATGACGTCGGTGAACAGGTCGGTCAGGTAGTTGGACGGCACCCCCTGCAGCACGGAGGCGAGCCGCTCCAGCCCCATCCCGGTGTCGATGGAGGGCGCCGGGAGCGGGGCCAGGTTGCCGTCCGCGTCCCGGTCGTACTGCATGAACACCAGGTTCCAGATCTCCAGGAACTCGCCCCTCTCGCCGCTCTCCTCGAACTCCTCCTGGCCCACCTCGGTGCCGCGGCGCCCCTCCGGCCGCAGGTCGAAGTGGATCTCGGAGCACGGACCGCACGGGCCGGTGTCCGCCATCTGCCAGAAGTTGTCCTTGTCGCCCAGGCGGAAGATGCGCTCGGGCTTGATGCCGGTGAGCTCGCGCCAGAGCTGTTCCGCCTCGTCGTCGGTGTAGTGCACCGTCACCCACAGCCGCTCCTTCGGGATGCCGAACTCCTCGGTCAGCAGCTCCCAGGCGAAGCGGATGGCGTCGCGCTTGAAGTAGTCGCCGAACGAGAAGTTGCCCAGCATCTCGAAGAAGGTGTGGTGGCGCGCGGTCACCCCCACCTGCTCCAGGTCGTTGTGCTTGCCCCCGGCGCGCACCGACTTCTGCGACGTGGTGGCGCGCCGGAAGCCGGGATCCTCCATCCCCAGGAAGACCTTCTTGAACGGGACCATCCCGGCGTTGGTGAACAGCAGGGTCGGGTCGTCCTGCGGCACCAGCGAGAACGACGGGCGCACCGTGTGCCCCTGCCGGGCGAAGTAGTCCAGGAATCGGGAGCGGATCTCGTCAGCGCGCATCGGGCGTCTCTTCGGTGTGGGTCGGTCCAAGTCGGGTAACATAACGCGCCGTGCCGTCCGTTCTCAAGGCGTGCGGTGTTCTTGGATTTCTCGGGTTTGGTGACGGGGCGGGATCGTGCCGTGGGGCCGCTCCGGAGCCGGACGATACGGCAGACATCTTCAGCCGGACTTCCGCATCCTCATGAAAGCACTTGCGCTCGCTCCACATCAGCCTCGACCTTGAAGGGATTAGACACTTAAAAGGGAATTTATCGCTATGCAGTTCGCGCTTCTTGATGATGAACGCCGACGTCCGGAACCGCGACTCCGCGGTGTTTGTCCGCTATGCGGCCAAGAGGCAGTCGCCAAGTGCGGGGCGACAGTGCGGTGGCATTGGGCACACCATGGCAGGCGCCATTGTGACGATTGGTGGGAGAACGAGACTGAATGGCACCGAACCTGGAAAGAACAGTTCCCGGAGCTTACTCGTGAGGTCGTACACATAGACCCCGATTCTGGTGAAAAGCACATCGCTGACGTGAAGACATCGGCTGGTCTAGTCATCGAGTTTCAGCACTCCGCTATGCCTCCTGAGGAGCTTCACGCCCGGGAAGCGTTTTATGGGAACATGATCTGGATAGTCGATGGTCGGCCATTTAAGGATCACTTTGAGGTGTCCAAGGACTTTCTCCCCCACCCGGAATCAAAGCTTCTCCAAGACGTTGTATTCTTTCCCAACCTAGCCAGCGCGTACTGGAAAAGATCCGAGGCAGTAGAAGGATCCAAACTGGTTAGAATGCACCACTCAGCAGAAATTGCGGAGGAGATCTCCGCTGATTACCAGGGACATCACTTCTTTCGTTGGAGGCATCCTCGCCAAGTCTGGTTTCAGGCGAGGTGCCCAGTATTTCTTGACTTTGGCTGTGCTGACCTGCTTCGACTAGGCATATATGGAAGGTCTGGTCAAAGATGCGTGCAGCGAATTGCCAAGCGCACGCTCGTTGAAGAAAGCGGGGGAACATACCACTCACTTCCATAGGGACTAGTCGCCCGCAGTACCTGAGATCTGCTTTCGTCATTTGTGTGCCGAAAGACTCACGGTAAGGGTCAGCGGTGGGTGTGGCGGCTCCAGTCATCCCCGGACATCTCGCAGCGCGCCTCGCCATTCTCCTGCGCGCCGGCATACCGCCATCCCGCTGTCCGGTAGAAGCGCTCCGCCCGCGTGCCGGGATCGGTGCCCAGCCAGACCCCCTCCGCGCCCGCGGCGAACATCCAGTCCATCATCGCGTCGTGCAGCCTGCGCCCGGCGCCGCGCCCCTCGGAGGTGGGGTCCACGAAGAGCGCCCACACGTTGCGGCGCGCCAGGTCGCCCACCGCAAAGCCGACGATCCTGCCGTCGAACTCTGCCACCCAGCCGCGGCCGTGCTCGGCAAGCATCGCGCGGTAATCGCCCGGCTGCACCAGCGAGGGATCTGCGAGCCTGTTCTCGCTGACGCTGGTCCGGATGCGGTGCATCTCGGGAATGGCGGCTTCGGTTGCGAGGCGGATCTGTATGCAGTGAAACCGTGTGTTTTCCGGTTGTCGCGAGTGGTCGGCACTTCGTTCGGAACTACATCCTGGCGACACTCGCGATGGATGAGTGATTGTTACGCAAGTCCCTTGCTTCACGGGCGGGATGCAGGCGTGGGGAGCGCCGGCCGTCGCATGCCGGAGCCTCTTGCGTACTACCTCCTCCCGTCGCAGATACAAAGCGCCTGCTCAGGAGGCGATCCGAGACGCACATGCATCATTAACTGGCTACGAGAATGGCAGCGGACCCTATCACGACAGCAGCGATCGTGGCAGCTGGTGTTTCTGCACTCAGCCCGGCTGCTCAAGAATTCGCGAAGAAACTATTCGGCCCTCTTGCCGACGAACTCGGAAAGGCCATCGCCAACCCGGTCGGTGAGTGGAGGGCTCGGCGAGCGGCACGAGTACTTACCCGGGGAATGGAGATACTCGATGAACTAGAGATCGAGCCGGCGGCACCGTCCCCGAAGCTACTAATTCCGCTTCTGGAAGCCGCCTCTCTCGAGGATAACGAGGGCCTTGTCGAACACTGGGCTACACTGCTCGCGAACGCCGCGGCCGGTTCGCATGGTCATCCAGTGCATCCGAGATTCCCCGCGATTTTACGCGAGCTTACTCCATCAGATGCATCGGTTCTCCATCAGTTTTCAACTGGCTTTTTACCGACGGAGGGCGAGATGGAGCAACTCTCACTGTTCCATACTATGGCCGGAGTGACTACTGACGAGATGGTCTTTTCGGCTACCACACTGATTTCGCTGGGCCTCGTGGAGCTTGAGTCAGATTTTCGCGACACGGGACAGGGAAACATGGAGTTGCTCGGCAGAACGGAACGGAGAATTCGCGTATCGAAGTTCGGAAGGGCATTTTTGAATGCTGTAACAGCACGCCCACGCACGCGTTAGCTCTTGGTCGCAGCGTGCTGCGCTACTCAACATACTAGGCTAACGAGCATGCACGAAACGTGCAGATAGTGGCCCTTGTAGCACCTACTAGTTTGTTTCCGCTGCTCACCGAAGTTTTATGCCTGTAACTGCCAAGCAGCTGCTCCGCGAAGCAGTGGAGCGGCTCCCCGAAGACGCCACGCTGGAAGACGCCATGGATCGGCTGTACTTCCTCGCCAAAGTTGCTCGTGGTCTGGATGCCGCCGAGCAGGGTGACGTAGTGCCGCACGAGGAGGCGCGACGCATGCTTCTGGACGACCTGAATGCCGCCTCCGCCACCTCCGGCTGAGATGCGCCTGCTTCGACATCTCCTGTGGATCGACAGCGGAGCGGCCCTGCTCGCCGGTGCGGTCATGCTCGTGCTTTCCGGGTGGCTGAGCGAGTTGTACGCGCTCCCGCGCCCGCTACTGGTATCCATGGGCGTGGCCAACCTCGCGTACGGGACGTACTCCGGCACGCTCGCCCGCCGGGCACGCCGCCCGCGTGGCCTGCTCGTCCTGCTCGTGGCCGCCAACGCGACGTGGGCCGTGCTGTGCATGCTGGCGGCCGTGCGCCTCGCAGACACGGCATCCGCGTTCGGGCTGGCGCACCTGATTGGCGAGGGGCTGTTCGTCGGAGGGCTAGCGGCCCTGGAGTGGCGCAACCGCGAGCAGCTCCTCTTCGCCCACGGAAGGACAACCCGATGAGTTCACCCACCCAGGCACAAGCCCTCCTGGAGCGGCTCGACGGCACCAGTCTGCTCAACACCGAGATCCGGACGATCGCCAAGGAGCTGGGGAAGAGCCCCGACCTTGCAGCTCACCTGTGGAAGAGCGGCGGCTTCAACGCCAGGATGCTCTCCCTGCTCATCCTGGACCTCAAGGCGGCGGATGTCCCCTACATGGAGCGGCTCGTCTCCGATCTAGAAGCCGCCGACGCGAAGGAGCAGTCGCAGCTGCTCGACTGGCTGATCGCGAACGTGATCATGAAGAAGGCGCCGCTGAAGAAGGCGACGGAGAAGTGGCGCGACGATCCCTCGACGCTCAGGCAGCGGGTGTTCTGGTCGGTGCAGGCCCGGTCCGTCCGCGCGGAGAACCACGAGCTCAACGAGCAGCTGTTGGAGCACGTCGAGGAGGAGCTGGCCGGGGCGAGCGAGAAGGTCCAGTGGAACATGAACTGGTGCGCCGCGCAGATCGGCATCGCGGACGAGCGCCTGCGCGGCCGCTGCATCGCGCTGGGGGAGAGGCTGGGTCTCTACCGGGACTACAAGGTCTCCAAGGGGTGCACCTCACCCTATCTCCCCATCTGGATCGGGAGCGTCGTGGGAAAGAAGGCATCCGCATGAAGTGAAGCCCGGCGGACCCCGCCACCGCGAGCCGGTCCGCGCTACCGGCTCGCCCGCCCGCCCCCCGGGCTGCCCAGCAGCATCTCCAGCGCCTCCCGCGTCCGCTCCTCCAGCGTCCCGTCCCGCACCACCGCCCACACCACCCGCGCGCCGTTGACCGCCTCCTGCACGGCGCGCGCGAGGCGCCCCGTGTCCGTCCCGCGCGCCAGCTCCCCCGCCACCACCGCGTCGTCCAGCAGCGCACGAAATTCCGCGCGCTCCGCGAGGAAGAACTCCAGCGCCGGCGCGTGGAACTCCGGGTCCGTCAGGTCCAGCTGGAAGAACGCCAGGTGGTTGGCGAACTCCTCCGGCGTGTGCACGAACTGCGACGCGCACGCGGCGTAGTCGAAGAGCGCGCCCAGCGGCGAGGCGCTGGCCCGGCGCGCGTCCGCCACCTGCTGCCGCACCCCGTCCGAGGCGCCGCGCGATGCCGCCAGCAGCAGCCCGCGCTTGGAGCCGAAGCGCTGCACCAGCGCGCCCGCCGTCAGCCCCACCTCGGCGGCGACGTCGGCCAGCGTGACGCGGGCGAGCCCCACGCGCGAGATCACGCGGGTGAGCGCGGCGAGGATCTCCTCGTCGGAGGCGGAGCGGGGCCGGGGAGACATGGCTTGACCATAGCTGAACGGAAATTTAGAATCAAGTAACTAAATCGCCGTTTAGTATCATCTCCCCACCGGAGGGTGAAAAGGTGAAGCCGCTACAGGACAGGACCGCGGTGGTCGCGGGCGCCACCCGGGGCGCGGGGCGCGGGATCGCCCGCGCGCTGGGCGAGGCCGGCGCGACCGTCTACTGCACCGGGCGCAGCGTGCGGGGGAAGCCAGCCACCGGCACCCGCCCGGAGACCATCGAGGAGACCGCCGAGCTGGTGACCGCGGCGGGCGGCGTCGGCATCCCGGTGCGGACGGACCACACGGTGGAGGACGAGGTGCGGGCGCTGTTCGAGCGCGTCCGCGCCGAGCAGGGCCGGCTGGACGTGCTGGTCAACGACGTGTGGGGCGGCGACGAGCTGATGGAGTGGGGAAAGCCGTTCTGGGAGAGCGACGTGAGGAAGGGGCTGCTGATGCAGGAGCGCGCCGTGTGGTCGCACGTGATCACCGCGCGGCACGGCGTCCCGCTGATGGTGGAGCGCGGCAGCGGCCTGGTGGTGGAGATCACCGACGGCGACTCGCTGCGCTACCGCGGCAGCCTTTTCTACGACCTGGCGAAGACCTCCGCCAACCGGCTGGCCGCGGCCCTCGCCTACGAGCTGCGCCCGCACGGCGTGGTCGCGCTCGCCGTCACTCCCGGCTTCCTGCGCTCCGAGGCGATGCTGGAGGGCTTCGGCGTCACCGAGGACAACTGGCGCGACGCCGCGGCCAAGGACCCGTTCTTCGCCGAGTCCGAGACCCCGCTCTACGTGGGCCGGGCCGTCGCCGCGCTGGCCGCCGACCCGCAGGTGTGGAAGAAGTCCGGCGGCGTCTACGCCTCCTGGACCCTTTCCGACGAGTACGGCTTCACCGACGCCGACGGCCGACGCCCGCACTGGGGCCGCTTCTTCGCGCCGCGCCTGGACGCCCGCTGGGCCGAGCTGGTGGAGACGACCCGCGCGGAGCTGCGCGCCCGCGGCGCCGACCCCGACGCCGTCCTCCGGCCCGACCGTGAGGAGCAGACGCTGAGCATCCGCACCACGGGGCCCGGCCCCGAATGGGTGGCCTTTCCCGTGAACGACGTGGACGGCGTCCACGGCAGCCTGGAGGAGATCGCGAAGATGGTCGCGGGCCGCGTCCCGGCGGGCGGGTGAGCGCTTCCGCAGCGCCGTCGGCGAGGGCCTACCCGGCCGACGGGAGCCAGAGCGTGAAGCACGAGCCCTGGCCGGGGCTGCTCCTCACCGTGAGGTCGCCTCCCATCAGCCTGGCCAGGTGCCGGCTGATCGCCAGCCCCAGGCCGGGTCCCTCGTGGGAGCGCGTGTATCCGCTCTCCAGCTGGACGAAGGAGTCGAAGATCCGCTCCTGGTCCTCGGCCGCGATCCCGATCCCGTTGTCTTCCACGTCGATCCTGGCGAGCGGCCCCGGCGCCCCCGGGTGCGGAGTCCCGTCGGCGGCGTCGGGGGCCCGGCAGCGGATCCGGACCTCGCCGCCCGACGGCGTGAAGCGGATCCCGTTGGAGATCAGGTTCACCAGGATCTGCCGGACGCGGTCCTCGTCGCCCCAGAAGAGCACTTCCTCCCCGCACTCGGACGCGTCGACGAAGCGGACCTCCTTGGCCCGGGCCGCCCCCGCCGTCAGCTCCGCCGCGGCCAAAGCGACCGCCCGGAGGGGCGCCGCCCGGCTGGCCACCTGGAGCGATCCCGCCTCGATCCTGGACAGGTCCAGGATGTCTTCCACCAGCGCCCGCATCTGCTCCCCGCTGGCCCGTATGCGCTGCAGGCGGCCGAGCTGCCGGTCGGTGAGCGGGCCGTCGATCCCCATCTCGAGGATGTCGGCGTAGCCGATCACCACGTTGACGGGAGTGCGGATCTCGTGGCTCATGGTGGCCAGGAAGGCGCTCTTCGCCCGGCTGGCCGCCGCGGCGTCGGAGAGCAGGATGGAGCGGCGGAGCGCGACGGCGGCGAGGTCCGCGAGCGTGCGCACGCGCCCCACCGCGCCGGGCTCGAAGGGCACCCGCTCCGGCTCGCCGAGCAGGACCAGCGCGCCCAGCGCATCGCCCTCCGAGATCAGCGGGACCACGAGCGCGGCGCACCCCGCGCAGCAGGACTCCAGCGCCGCCGCGATCGGGCGCGACTCGGCGGCGACGTCCGGGATCCACTCGGGCGCGTCGCGCTCCAGCACGTCGGCGGCGAGCGAGCCGGGGTACGGGATGCTCGCTCCCAGCGGCGGCAGCCCTTCCCCCGCCCCGGCGGCCACGCGCACGTACGTGCGGGCGGCATCCACCCGCTCCACGAAGGCGCCGTGCGCGCGGGTGGCGTAGAGCGCCCCGTCGGCCACGCGCTGCAGCAGCTCGTCGGTCTCGTGGGCGGTGGCGAGCCGCCGCGCCACCTCGGCGAGCGCCGCCTCCTCGTGGGCCGCCCGGCCCAGCCTGCGGGCAGCGGCCTCCTGTGCGCCCGCGTACCGGGAAAAGATCAGCCCGATGAGCAGCGAGAGCGCCGCGCCCACCACCCCGCTCGCCAGGAGCACCCAGGTCACCCGCGCGCGGTAGCGCCCCTCGGCGGCCTGCCGCGCGCGGAGCAGGCGCGCCTCCTCCGCGTACATCGCCGCGGTCACCCCGCGGATCCGCTCCATGAGCCGCTCGCCCTCGCCGGAGCGGACGATCGCCAGCGCAGCGGCGGGGTCGCCTCCCCGGTGCAGCTCCAGGGTGCGCCGCAGCTCGCCGAGCTTCGCCGCCCCCAGCCTGTCCAGCTCGCCCAGGCTTCGCTGCTGGCGCGGGTTGTCCGCGGTCATGGCCCGGAGCGTCGCCAGGTCGCGGGCGAACCGGGAGGCGCCCTGCCGGTAGGGCGGCAGGTATCCGGGGTCTCCGGTCAGCAGGTAGCCGCGCTGCCCGGTCTCCGCGTCCGTCAGGTCGGCCAGGGTGCGGCCGATGAGCAGGGTGGCGCGGTCGGTGTGGCGCACCCACGCGGTCACCGCCCGGGAGCGCTGGATCGAGACGTACGTGACCAGCGCGAGGAGCAGGATGATCGCCGCGGACCCGAGCGTGGCCGCCCGCCGGGCGGACGGACCGAACCAGCCCTGCGGCGGCCCCGGGGCGCTTCCGTCCTGTCCCAGTCTGTCCGGGCCGGCTCGATCCTCGTTCACGTCCATCGGCGGAGATGCGTAGTCGTCGGGAGCACCCGGGCCGGCCGGGCACATTGCGTTCCATGCCGCTCCCCCCGGAAGCGGGGAACGCCTCCCGCTCGTGGAAGAGGGAGGCGTTCCTGGCCGTCGGCGGGCCCGTCAGAACTGCAAGGTCACGTCGTACGCCACCGCGATCGGCTTGCTGGCCGGGTCGCGCGCCGGCCGGAACCGCCACTCCAGCGCCGTGCGCCGCAGCTTCTGGTCGTACCCGCGGTCCCCGGTGGAGCGGAACTCCACGTCCCGCACCTTGCCCGTGGCGTCGATGTTCAGCCGCACCACCAGCGAGTCCCCGCGCACCCCGCGCGGCGGGTTGCTGGGCGGGATCAGCACGAACTCCGGCACCGGCGCCACCATCCGCCCCGCGCCCGTCCCCGGCCCCACCCCGGACCCGATCCCGCCCCCCGTGCCGCCGCCGGTCCCTCCGCCCGAGCCCGGCCCCGTCCCCGGACCGACCCCCACGCCCTGCCCGGCCCCCTGCCCCGCCCCGGTCCCCCCGCCCTGCCCCGCCGACGGGGCGCCCGTGCCCGGCTGCGATCCCGGCGCGGGAGCGGGAGGGGCGGCCGGCGGCGCGGGGACGGGCGGCGTCGGCACGGGCGGAGGCGGCGTCTCCGGCTGCGGCTCCGGCTCCACCTCGGGCTCCGGCGGCGGAGCCACCTCCGGCACCGTGAGCGTCACCTCGGGGTCGGCGGCCGCGGGCGGCGCGATGTCCACGAACGTCACCTGCTCGCCGCCGAACCCGCCCCCGCCTCCGCCGCCCCCCGCCGCCCCCGCCGAGATGCCGGTGAGCGTCCCGTCGTCCAGCAGCGCATAGCCCGCCTTGCGCCCGGCGAGCACCGCCAGCGCCAGGATGCCGGCGTGCACCAGGGCCGAGACGGCCAGGCTGCGCAGGGCCCGCCGGCGCGAGTCGCGCGTGCGGCGGCCGTCGAAGTGCTGGAACAGCGGAGTGGACCCCGGCGTGAAGGTGAACCGGCGAGCACGGGACGGAATGCTGATACCGCGCTCCCCCGCCGCGGGATCCCTGCGCGGCGGGGGAGGCGCCGAGCGGGCGCGCTACAGCTCGATCTGCGCGCCCAGCTCCACGACGCGGTTGGGCGGGAGCCCGAAGTACGAGGTGGCGGTGCGGGCGTTGCGCGACATGATCCAGAACAGGTGCTCCCGCCAGATCGCCATCCCCGGGTTCCGGGAGGGGATCAGCGTCTCGCGGCCCAGGAAGTAGCTGGTCTCCATCGGCTTCAGCACCAGCCCCTGGTCGCCGAGCGAGTAGAGCACCGACGGGATGTCCGGGTCCTCCGTGAAGCCGTAGCGCACGACCACCCGGTAGAAGCCGGTGCCCAGCGGGATCACCTCCGAGCGCTCCGCGGGTGTCACCAGCGGGATCTCCGCCGTCTCCACGGTGAGCAGCACCACCCGCTCGTGCAGCACCTTGTTGTGGATCAGGTTGTGGAGGAGCGCGGGGGGCGTCCCGTCCGTGTTGCCGTACATGAAGACCGAGGTCCCCGGCACCCGCGTGGGCGGGTTCATCTCCACGTCCTTCATGAAGAAGTCGAAGGGGAGCGTGGTCGAGTGCAGCCGCCCGGCCAGGATCTGCCGCCCCTTCTTCCAGGTGGTCATCAGCGTGAAGATCAGCCCGGCGATCACCAGCGGGAACCAGCCGCCGTGCGGGATCTTGACGATGTTGGCGCCCCAGAAGGCGAGGTCCACCACCAGGAAGAACGCCGCCAGCGCCCCCACCCGCAGCCAGCTCCACCCCCAGCGGGCGCGCGCCACCGCGGAGAACAGGATGGTGGTGAACACCATGTCCGTGGTCACCGCGACCCCGTACGCCGCCGCCAGCCGGCTGCTCTCCTGGAAGCCCAGCACCAGCCCGATGCACCCCACCATCAGCGCCCAGTTCACCGAGGGCACGTAGATCTGCCCGATCTGCCGGGCCGAGGTGTGCTCGATGGTGAGCCGCGGGAGGTAGCCCAGCTGCACCGCCTGCCGCGTCAGCGAGAAGGCGCCCGAGATCACCGCCTGCGAGGCGATCACCGTGGCCGCCGTCGCCAGCACCACCAGCGGGTACAGCGCCCAGTCCGGCGCCAGCAGGAAGAACGGGTGCTCCACCGACTCCGGCTCGTTGATGATCAGCGCCCCCTGCCCGAAGTAGTTGAGCAGCAGCATGGGGAGCACCACCCCGAACCAGGTCATGCGGATGGGGCGCCGCCCGAAGTGGCCCATGTCCGCGTACAGCGCCTCGCCGCCGGTCACCACCAGGAACACCGAGCCCAGCACGAAGAACCCGGCGCTCCCGTTGCGGCCGAAGAACTGCGCCCCGTACAGCGGGTTCACCGCCCGCAGCACGTCCGGGTGGCGCAGGATCTCCGCCAGCCCCAGCGCTCCCAGCGTCAGGAACCAGAGCAGCGTCACCGGCCCGAACACCTTGCCGATCCCCGCCGTGCCCCGGCTCTGCACCGCGAAGATCCCCACCAGGATCACGCAGGTGATGGGGATGATGTAGGGCTGGAAGAGCGGAGTCGCCACTTCCAGCCCCTCCACCGCGCTGAGCACCGAGATGGCCGGGGTGATCACGCTGTCGCCGTACAGCAGCGACGCGCCGAACAGCCCGATCAGCACCAGCGCGCCGCTGCGCCCGCCGGCGGCGGTGCGCATGGGCGCCACCAGCGCCGTGAGCGCGATCATCCCCCCCTCGCCCCGGTTGTCCGCCTGCATGACGAACCACAGGTACTTGATGGAGATGACCAGGATCAGCGCCCAGAAGATCAGCGACAGGATCCCCAGCACGTTGTCCGGGGTGGGCGCGATCCCCGTCCCCTGGTGGAACGCCTCGCGCATGGCGTACAGCGGGCTGGTGCCGATGTCGCCGTACACCACGCCCAGCGCCGCCAGGGCGAGGACGTACAGGTAGCGGCCGCTGGGAGCCGCGTGGCCCCCCTGGTGTCCCGTCTGCTCCACTTTCTTCGCCTCCAGCTCGGAGCCCGATCTGCGCCCGGCTCCGGCTCGCGTGCGTGGTCGTGCTTCCAAAGACGAGGCGCCGCCCGGAGTCGGGAGGCGCCCTGCGCTTCCTCATCATACCCGGCCCGCCCCGAGCCGGCAAACCACGCAACCGGCGTACCCGCGCCGGAGCCAGGGAACGAAAAGGGCCCCGGCGCTGTGCCGGGGCCCTTTTCGTGTTCCGTGACGAGGTCAGTCGTCCGACGATTCGCTGTCGGCCGTGGCGGAGATTCCCTTCATCCCCAGCACGTCCTTGACCTTGGCCTCGATCTCCGCGGCCAGCTCCGGGTTGTCCTGGAGGAAGGCCTTGGTGTTCTCGCGGCCCTGGCCCAGGCGCACATCGCCGTAGGAGAACCAGGCGCCGGCCTTGTTGATGACCTCGGCCTCCACGCCCAGGTCCACCACGATGCCGTAGTGGTCGATCCCTACGTTGAACATGATGTCGAAGTCCGCCTGCTTGAAGGGCGGCGCCACCTTGTTCTTGACGACCTTGACCCGGGTCTTGTTCCCCACCAGGACCTCCTTGTCCTTGATGGAGCCGATCCGCCGGATGTCCATGCGGAGCGAGGCGTAGAACTTCAGGGCGCGCCCGCCGGTCGTCGTCTCGGGCGACCCGAACATCACGCCGATCTTCTCGCGGATCTGGTTGGTGAAGATGACGCAGGTCTGCGAGCGGTTGATGGCGCCGGTCAGCTTGCGGAGCGCCTGGCTCATGAGCCGCGCCTGCAGGCCGACGTGGCTGTCGCCCATCTCGCCCTCGATCTCCGCGCGCGGCACCAGCGCCGCCACCGAGTCCACCACCACCACGTCCACCGCGCTGGAGCGGACCAGCACCTCGGTGATCTCCAGCGCCTGCTCGCCGGTGTCGGGCTGCGAGACGAGGAGGTTGTCCACGTCCACGCCCAGCTTGCGGGCGTACTCGATGTCCAGGGCGTGCTCCGCGTCCACGAACGCCGCCACGCCGCCGGTCTTCTGGACGTTGGCGATGACGTGCAGACAGAGCGTCGTCTTGCCCGACGACTCCGGCCCGTAGATCTCGGTGATCCGCCCGCGCGGGATCCCGCCGATGCCGATGGCGGCGTCCAGGTTGATGGCGCCCGTCGGGATCGCGTCGACCACCACCTTCGGGCCGTTGATCCCCATGCGCATGATCGCGCCCTTGCCGAAGGACTTCTCGATCTGCCCGATGGCGACGCTGAGCGCCTTCTTGCGGTCTTCGCTCTTCTTGTCGCTGATCTCGACTGTAGCCATGCTTTTCCTCGTCAAATTGTCGCGTTCACTCTCGTCGCCCGGAGCATGGTTCTGTACCCCGGCAACAATATGCGGTTCCCGAAAGAAAAGCGAAAGAGGGACGTTCGGGACCGTCCACGACGGCGTCCACAAACCGGCTGTAATTTAACGATTTTCAAGCAGTTGCGCCATCGCCGAGCAGCTCCGCCGCGGCCTCCGCCAGCGCCCCGCCCGCCCGGCCGACCGCGGCGTCGTCCACGTCCAGGTGGGTGACCGCCCGCAGCCGCCGCGCCCCGAAGCGGGTCATGCGCACGCCGCGCCGCTCCAGCGCCGCCAGCAGCGCCTCGGGCGCCAGCCGCGGGTCCTCCAGCCTCACCATGACGATGTTGGTGTCCGGCGCGTCCGCGGCCAGCCCGGGCGCCTCCCCCGCGGCGGCCGCCAGCTCGCGGGCCCGCCGGTGGTCCTCCGCCAGCAGGGCGAAGTTGTGGCGCAGGCCGTACAGCGCCGCCGCCGCCAGGATGCCCGCCTGCCGCATCCCTCCCCCCAGCCGCCGGCGGGCCCGCCAGGCGCGCTCCATCACGTCCTCCGGCCCCGCCAGCAGCGAGCCCACCGGCGCGCCCAGCCCCTTGGAGAGGGCCACCATCACGGTATCGGCAGGGGCGGCGAGATCCTTGAGGGAGCGGCCGGTCGCCACCGCCGCGTTGGGGAGCCGCGCGCCGTCCAGGTGCACCCGCGCGCCCCGCTCCCGCGCCGCGGCGGCCACGGCCTCCGCCTGCGCCGGGGGAAGCACCCGGCCGCCGGCGGCGTTGTGGGTGTTCTCCAGGCAGACGACGGAGGTGCGGGTGGCGAAGCGGGTGGGCGGCGGGACGTGCTCCAGCACCAGCTCGGGGGTGAGCAGCCCGTCCGGCGTGGCGACGGGGCGCAGCTGGACGCCGCCCAGCGCGGCGGCCGCGGCCTCCTCCCAGTCGAAGATGTGGCCGCGGCCGTCGATCAGCGCCTCGGTGCCCGGCTCGCCCAGGGCGATCAGCGCCGTCTGGTTGGCCATGATCCCGCTGGGGAAGAAGAGCGCGCGATCCTTGCCCAGCAGCTCGGCGGCGTACGCCTCCAGCTCGTCCACGGTGGGGTCGTCGCCGAGCACCGCGTCGCCCACCTCGGCCCCGGCGATGGCGCGGCGCATGGCCGGCGAGGGTCGGGTGACGGTGTCGGAGCGGAGGTCTACGACGGAGCTGGACGACGGCATCGGCGCGCTCTGGAGGTGCGGGACGGGGTGCGCCAATCTAGCGGCGTCCCCCGCCCCGCGCGAGCCCGCGGGGCGGGGCTTGTGCGGCGCATGCGCCCGGGCGCAGCTTGTTCCGCGTAAGCCGTACGACGTCGCACCCCGGAACGGAAGAGGATCCATGCTCCCGTCTGCTCCACGCCTTCGCGGCGGCACCGGCGCCGCCGTGCTCCTCCTCGCTTCGCTCGCGGCGGCGGGCCCCGCCGCCGCGCAGGCGGCACGCCCGGACAGCGCCGCCCTGGTCACCGTGCTGGGGCGCGACACCATCGCCCTGGAGCGCTGGGTGCGCACCGGGAACCGGATCGAGGCGGAGGCCCTGGTCCGCTCGCCCAGCACCTCGCTGCGCCGCTACACGCTGGAGCTGACGCCCTCGGGCGCGATGCGCCGCTTCGAGGAGCGCGTGCTCGACCCCGCCGCCCCCGGCGGCGCGCCGCGGCGGGTGGAGACGGTCGAGGCCGCGGACAGCGGCTGGACCCGGCGCGTGACGACGGGCGACTCCACGAGCACCTCCCGCGTACAGGCGGGCGCCGACGCGCTCCCGTGGGTGGACCTGGTGCACTGGCCCTTTGAGCTGGCGCTGCGCGGCGTGCCCGCCACCGGCACCGCCACGCGCCCGTTCCTGGCCGGCGGCCGCGCGCTCGCCTACACGCTGGCGCGCAGCGCTCCGGGCCAGGTGACGCTGACGCACCCGATGCGCGGCCCGTCCACGGTCCGCACCGACGCGTCGGGCCGGCTCCTGGGACTGGACGCCGCGCAGACCACGCGCAAGGTGGTGGTCACCCGCGCCCCCTGGGTGGAGCTGGCGGGTCCCGCCCGACGCTGGGCGGAGGCGGACCGCGCCGGCCGCGGCATGGGCGAGCTGTCCGGCCGCGCGCAGGAGCAGTTCACCGTCGCCGGCGCGAAGATCTCGCTGGACTACGGCGTCCCCGTGCGCCGCGGCCGCGACATCTTCCCCGCGGTGGTGCAGTGGGGCCAGCTCTGGCGCACCGGCGCCAACCGCGCCACGCACTTCTCCACGGACCGCGCGCTGGTGCTGGGCGACCCCGCCACCGGGGCCACGCTCGCCGTCCCCGCCGGCGACTACACGCTGTTCAGCATGCCCGAGGCGGAGGGCGGCTGGCTGATCGTCAACCGCCAGACCGGCCAGAACGGCACCGCCCACGACGCCGCCCGCGACCTGGGCCGCGTGGCGATGCGGCGCACGACGGTCGCCGAGCCCGTGGAGCGCCTGACGATCCGCGCGGAGCCGGGCGTCGGGAACGGCGCGGGCGTGCTGCGGATCGAGTGGGACCGCTCGCGGTTCGAGGTGCCGTTCCGGGTGCAGTAGGAGGGAGAGGGAACAGGGAACAGGGAACAGGGAACAGCCTGCCACGGCACTCCCCTCCCCCGGAGGACGCCAGCACCACCCCCGCGTGAGGGATGTCGGCCCGAAGGGGCGAGACCCGGCGGCAGTTTGCCGGGGCTCGACTCCGTTGGCGAGCGTTGTTTGCTCGCCTACGGAGCCGCAGCCCGACCCCGGCGCAGCCGGGGGCACGCCCGAACCCGCAGTCCGGTCCGTAAAAACCAGCGCCCCGGCCGAAGCGTTCGGCCGGGGCGCTGTCACATCAAAGCCAAAAAAAAACTACCCGCGCGCCGCCTCGAACCGCCGCGACACCTCCTGCCAGTTCACCGTGTTCCACCAGGCCTCCATGTAGTCCGGCCGGCGGTTCTGGTACTTGAGGTAGTAGGCGTGCTCCCACACGTCGCACCCCAGGATGGGCGTCTGCCCCTCCATGAGCGGCGTGTCCTGGTTGGGCGTGCTGGTCACCTGGACCCCGCCGCTGCCCGCGACCAGCCACGCCCAGCCGCTCCCGAAGCGCGTCTTCCCCGCGTCGTTGAACCGGGTCTTGAACGAGGCGAAGTCGCCGAAGGCCGAGTTGATCGCCTCCGCCAGCGCGCCGGTGGGCTCGCCGCCGCCGCCCGGCCCCATCACCTGCCAGAAGAGCGAGTGGTTGGCGTGCCCGCCGCCGTTGTTGCGCACCGCGGTGCGGATGTCCTCGGGCACCTCGTCGATGCGCCGCATCAGCGCGTCGATGTCGCTCCCGGCGTCGAACTCCGGGTGCTTCTCCAGCGCGGCGTTGAGGTTGGTGACGTAGGTGGCGTGGTGCTTGTCGTGGTGGATCCGCATCGTCTGCTCGTCGACGTGCGGCTCCAGCGCGGCGTAGTCGTAGGGAAGGTCGGGGAGCGTGAACCCTGCCATCGTGCACCTCCAGAGGGGTGGGAAGTCGGCACTGCACGAAGATCCGCGGAGGCCGCCGTACGCCCCGGCGGCCGCGCGGATCGCCAGCGGAAAAACACGCGGTTCCGGCCAGCAATCTCCGGGCCGCGCGCGGTTCCACGGGCCCGGAAAATGTACGGCGCGCCGGATGTTTCGCCACCCGGCGCGCCGCTCGGTCCCTACCTGTCCCGCCTTCGAGTGGAGGCCCCGCCCCCTCAGGCGCGGGCGGCCAGCTCCCGCTCCACCGCGGACCAGCGCCGCCCCAGCGACACCACGTAGCCGAACAGGAGGATCCACGCCAGCGCGAAGGCCACGAACACGTGCGTGTATTCGCGGAGTGTGCGCGGCGGCGCGGCGCGCTGCGGGAGGGCGGAGCCGGGCTCCACGCTCCGCGTCTGGAGCGAGGCCGACGGGTCGGCGGCGGTCCCGCCGGCCTGCGCCCCGGCGGCGGGCGCGGACGACGGCTCCTGCGCGCGCAGCCCCGCGGGGGCGAGGGCCGGCAGCGCGAGCAGCAGGGCAAAGGCGAAACGACGCGCGGTCCGCATCAGCGAAGCACTCCCTGGGTCGAGGAAACGGGCCGGTCCAGCTCCGCGCGGATGCGCAGCGCCTCGGCCTGTGCGCGCAGCCGCTCCAGCCCGTAGCGGAAGAGCAGCAGCGCGAAGAACAGGAGCGTGAAGGCGAGGAAGCCCATCAGCAGCGTCTGCACGATCTCCGGGGCGGCCTGGGGGCCGTCCGGGCGCAGCACCACCGGCTGCGGGTGCTGCGAGCGGAACCAGTTGACGCTGACGTGGATCAGCGGGATGTCCACCGCCCCGACGATCCCCAGCACCGCGGCGAAGCGCTTGCCGCGCTCCGGGCTCTCGGTGGCGCCGCGGAGCATGAAGTAGCCCAGGTAGATGAACCACAGCAGCAGCGTCAGCGTGAGCCGCATGTCCCACACCCACCAGGCGCCCCACGCGATCTTGCCCCAGAGCGGGCCGGTGAGCAGCACGATGGTGGTGAACACCATCCCCAGCTCGGCCGCGGAGACGGCGACGGCGTCCAGCTTGTCGTCGCGCAGCCACAGGTAGCCCACGGAGCACAGGGCCACGATCCCGAAGGCCAGGAAGGCCACCCAGGCGGAGGGGACGTGCACGTAGTAGATGCGCTGGACGATCCCCATCTCCCGCTCCGTGGGAGCGTAGAAGAAGATCATCCAGAAGGTCGCCAGGACCGCGGCGGCGGAGAGCGCGAGCAGGGCGTAGGCGCCGCGACGGGTGCCGCTCAGCGACTCCACCGGGCCCTCCTCACTCCTCCACCACCGAGCCGAAGATCACGGTGCATACGAATAGGTAGACCAGGTCGAAAGCGAGCAGCATCCGGAGGTTTCCCATCACCTCCTCGAACGGGCGCCCCGCCATGAGCCGCTGCGTCCCCGAGACGGCGAAGATCACCACCGGGAGCAGCAGCGGGATGAGGAGCACCGGGAGCATCATCTCCCCCAGGCGGGTGTGCGCCGAGACCGCCGCGAACAGCGTCCCCAGCAGCATGAAGCCCACCGAGGCGAGGAACACGATCAGCGCGATCCCCCACAGCGACCCGGCGAACGCCAGCCCGAAGAACAGGGCGTACACCGGGAAGATCACCAGCTCCACCGACAGCAGGATCGCCAAGTTGGCGAGGAACTTCCCCAGGAACAGGACGCCGCGCTCCACCGGCGCCAGGAGCATCCCGGAGAGCGCTTCCTGCTCGCGCTCCATGGCGAAGGAGCGCCCCAGCCCCAGGATCCCGGCGAAGAGCACGGTGACCCAGATCATCGCCGCGGCGAAGTCGCGGGCGCGGAGCGTGGGGTCCAGCGAGAAGCTGAAGACCAGCGCCACCAGCACCGCGAAGGTGCCGGAGAGCACCAGGCGCTCCCGCGAGCGCAGCTCCAGCACCAGGTCCTTGCGGGCGACCACGAGGACCTGCCCCAGGAAGCGGCCCACCTACGCGGCGCCCGCGACGCGCTCGGTGTAGACGCGCTCCCAGCCGGCGGCGTCCACGGCGGCGCGGGGCTCGTCCGAGACCCAGCGGCCGGCCACCTGCACCACCACCCGGCTCGCCAGCTCCAGCCCCTGCGACAGGTTGTGGGTCACCAGCACCACCGTGCGCGCCCCGTCGCGGAGCCTCTCCAGCACGCCGTTGAGCATGGCGGCAGCGTGGGGGTCCAGCCCGGTGTACGGCTCGTCCAGCAGCACCACGCGCGGGTCGTGCAGGAGGGTGCGCGCCAGCGCCAGGCGCTGCTGCATCCCCCGGGAGAAGCCGCGCACGCGGTCGCCGCGCCGCTCCCACAGCCCCACCCCCTCAAGCGCCTCGCCCACCCGCTCGCGCAGCCGGTCCAGCCCGTACAGCCGCCCGTAGAACTCCAGGTTCTCGGCGGCGCTGAGGCCGGCGTACAGGTAGGTCTGGTGCGACAGCACGCCGATCTCCCGCCGCCAGGCGCCCTCCCCGCCGGTCACCGACTCCCCGGCGATGCGGACCTCGCCGCGGGTGGGGCGCGCCAGGCCGGCGAGCATCCGCAGCAGCGTGGTCTTCCCCGCCCCGTTGGGCCCGAACAGCGCCAGGAACTCCCCCGCGGCCAGCGCGAAGTCCACCCCGCGCACCGCCGGGAGCGGACCGTACCACTTCTCCACCCCGCGCGCCTCCACCGGCGGCGCGGCGGCGGGCGCCGGGGCCGCCGGCGTCAAGCCAGCCGCGCGCCGCACCCCGCGCAGAAGCGGCTGCGGGGCGGGTTCACGAAGCCGCAGCCGTGGGCCAGGGCGATGTCCGGAAGCCGGGCGGTCTCCATGCCGCGCAGCCGGTCCGCGGCACGGATGGCGCGCATCGCCTCGGCGCCCAGGCGGTCGCGGAGGGCGCGGTAGTCGGCGTCGTCCAGCTTGCCGGCGGCGTAGTCGTACTCCACCTCCTTGAGGGAGGCGAGCGCCACCCGCCGCCGGGCCTCGGCGTCCAGCACGTCGCCGGCGGCCACATCGCCGATGAGCGCGGCGCGGCGCGCCCACAGCGGGTGCACCACCAGCGCGGCGGCGAGCAGCGCCAGCAGCACGGACAGCGCGAGCAGCGTCACCGGGCCTCCTCGGGCTCGCGGTCCATCTCGGCCATGGCGGCGGCGAGGGTCTCACGGTCGGCGCCGGAGAGCGACTCGGGCTCGGGATCGGGCGCGGCGTTGGCGCGCGAGCGGCGCAGCCACGCGCCCACCAGGACCAGCCCGCCCAGGAGCACGGCCGGCGGCGCGATCCACGCCCACAATCCCACGCCGGAGTGCTTGGGGACGATGCGCAATTCCTCGCCGCGGCGGGCGATGACGCTCTCGATGATCTCGTCCGTGGTCTTCCCGGCGGCGGCCTCCATCCGCACCGTGTCGCGCAGGGCCACGGCCGCCGCGTCGGGGCACATGTCCAGCGTGTGGAACGGCGTCACCGGCGAGCGCAGCTGGGTCATTGCGGCGTGCGCCACCGCCTCCGTGCTGTGCGTGGGCGGGGCGGCGGCGTCCTGCGCCCGCAGCGGGAGCGCCAGCGCCAGGAGCGCGGCAGCGAGCAGGGAGACGCGCATCACGCCTCCACCAGCTCGGCTTCGCGCTCCCGCGGACGCGCGGCGGCGGCGCCGCCGGCGGCGCCCGCCGGCCGCCGCGGCTCCTCGCCGCGGCCGGGCCAGAGCGCGATCAGCGTCCCCACGGCCATGATGAAGCCGCCGGCCCAGATCCACGGCACCAGCGCGTTCACCAGCACCCGGAAGGTGGCCACGGGGCGCGGGTTGGTCCCCTGCACCACCCCGTTGGGGTCGTCGATCCCGGCCAGGATCAGGTACAGGTCCTCGTTCCAGGCGCGGCGGATCCCCACCTCGCTCGCCACCTCCTCGCGCTGCCGGTAGGTGCGCTTCTCGGCGGTCAGCAGCCCCACGCGGCGGCCGTCCTTCTCCACCACCACCGACGACACCAGCTTGGTCATGTTGGTGGCGGTGTACCACGACATGTCCTGGTAGGTGAGCCGGTAGGTGTGGCCGAAGGGCGAGGCGATGGTCATGCTCTCGCCCGGGCGGAGCGCCAGCGTCTCCTCCACGTAGAACGCCTTGCCGGCGATCCCCATGAAGCCGACCACCAGCCCCACGTGCACGATGTAGCCGCCGTAGCGCCGCCGGTTGCGCCCCACCATGTGCGCGAGCGCCGTGGCCGCCCCCTCGCCCTCGATGCGGGCGCGGGCGCGGGTCCCCTTCCAGAACTCGATGGCCACCGTCGCCAGGGTGAAGGAGCCCAGCGCGAAGGTGAGGATGGCGTAGGTGTGGCGGACGCCGCCGGCCAGCATCCCCAGCCCCACCACCACGCCCACGGAGAGCGGGGCGACGAAGTTGCGCCGGAGGTTGCGCGGGCTGGCCTTGCGCCAGGCGATCACCGGCCCGAACCCCATCAGCGCCAGGAGCAGCAGCCCCAGCGGGATGTTGACGCGGTCGAAGAACGGGGGGCCGGTGGCGATCTTCTGCCCGGTGAACCCCTCCGAGATCAGCGGGAAGAGCGTCCCCCAGAGCACGGCGAACATCGCCGCCACGAACACCAGGTTGTTGGTGAGGAACGCCGCCTCGCGCGACAGGAACGACTCCAGCTGGTTGTCGGACGAGAGCCGGTCGCGCCGCCACCACACCAGCCCCGCGCTCACCAGGATCAGCGCGGTCAGGAAGCCCAGGAAGATGTAGGCGATGGTCAGGTTCTGGGCGAACGAGTGCACCGACTCGATCAGCCCGGAGCGCGTCAAAAAGGTCGCCAGGATGCTGAGCAGGAAGGTGGCCAGGATCAGGAACACGTTCCAGATCTTGAGCATCCCCCGCTTCTCCTGGATCATCACCGAATGCAGGAACGCCGTCCCCGTGAGCCAGGGGAGAAGCGAGGCGTTCTCGACCGGGTCCCAGAACCACCAGCCGCCCCACCCCAGCTCCACGTACGCCCACATCATCCCGAAGATGATGCCGTTGGTCAAAAAGAACCACGCGAGCAGCGTCCAGCGCCGCGTCGTCGTGATCCAGCGGGTGTCCAGCCGGCCGCTGAGCAGCGCCGAGATGGCGAAGGCGAAGGGGACGGTGAAGGCGGTGAACCCCAGGTACAGCGTGGGGGGGTGGATGGTCATCCAGTAGTTCTGGAGCTGGGGGTTCAGCCCGCGCCCGTCGGCGGGGGTGAACTCCAGCATCTTGAACGGGTTGGACGCCGAGAGGATGACGACCAGGAAGAAACCCAGGATGACGAGCAGCGTGCCCGTCACGTACGGCATGAACTCGCGGTTGCGCTCGCGGTTCTGGAACACGGCGAGCGACGCGAAGAGCGCCAGGAGCAGGGCCCAGAACACCAGCGAGCCGGTCTGCCCGGCCCACAGCCCCGTGACCTTGTAGAAGACGGACAGCTCCCGGTTGGAGTAGCCCGCCACGTACTGGTAGCGGTACTCGTTGCCCAGGAAGGCGGCGACGATGGCCGCGGAGGACACCAGCAGCAGGCCGAACACCCCGTACACGGAGCGCTCGGCCGAAAGGACCAGGTCGCCGCGACCCGCCCTGCCGCCCACGAAAGCGGTCGCCGTCCCCCAGAGCGCCAGGAGGAGGGCGACCCAGAGCGCGACCTCGCCGATCTGCGTCACGCCTTGTAGTCCTCTTCGACCGCTTCGTAGCGGGAGCCGCACTTGGTGAGCACGGTCGTCGCCTCGAAGGCGCCGGCCTGCGTGTAGCGGCCCTCCACCACCACGTCGCGCCCCTCCTCGAAGGTGTCGGGGAGCGGGCCCTGGTAGTGCACCGGGAAGCGGCCCTTGCCGCTGGCGATGTCCACCACGTCGAAGCGCAGGTCCAGGGTGCGCTGGTCGAACTTCACCGTGCCGGGCACCACGCGCCCGCCCACCTTGACGCCCACGTCGTGCACCGACGCGTCGGCGGCGGTCTTCGCGAGCAGCTCGTCCGGGGTGTAGTAGTACACCATGGAGTCCTTCATCCCGGTGATGAACAGGTACCCCACGACGCCCAACAGGACGAGCGCGGCAGCCACGAACCTGTGCTGTCTCTTCAAGGCCAGTCGTCTCCGCGAGAGGGTGTCAACACGGGAGCAATATAAGCCCGGGCGACGCACGGTGAAAGGCCCGCGAAAGGCTTCAACCGTAAGGTTTTTCCCCACTTTGCCGTGGGAGAATTCCTACACAGCCGGGTGTGGATTCGGGGTGCTTCGGCGGGTCTGGCGGGTCCGGCGGGCCGCTGCGGAGCCGGACGATACTGCCGTCCGTCTCCTCCGCGGGCTCCGGGAGCCTCCTTGGTCGGCACGGAACGGCTGTGCCGACGCTGCGGGGTCTCCCTGCGCCGGAGGGAGACTCGCCAAACTGCCGGCGAGTCTCCCTCCGAAACGGATCATGTGGATACAGCGAAACGGCGAACGGCGCCCTCACTCCGGTATCCAGATGGCGCGAGCGGTGTTGTCCTGGCCTGCTTCCCTGTCAGTCATGGGGTCCGCATATTCGATTATTGGCCGTCTGCGTCCGGTGAGTGGCGACGCACGAGGAACACGATCGCACCGCTCGGAGACAATCTGATGGAAAACACCGGGCGGCCGATTCACGATGAGGACGACTACGAGGCCGCACTGGCCGAGCTGGATGCCCTCATGGATGCGGAGCACGGCACGCCGAAGGGCGACCGACTGGACCACTTGGTCATCCTCATCGAAGCATACGAGGCGCGCCGCTGGGCGACCGCTTCCTGATGCGCAAACAACGAACGGCGCCCGCACCCCGATGTCCCGGGTGCAGGCGCCGTTCCAGCGAACTCCGTACTGCCGTTCCTCCCTACCTCGCCTGCACCGTGCTTGCAGGTCTGCGCAGGCCGACACCGACTATCTGTGTCTCCGACCCCAGAACCAGCGCAGGGTGATCCCGAGCAGGATCGAGGGAAGCACGATCAGGCCGAAGACACCGCAGATGAAGATGGTCCCTATGTCTCCATCGTTGCCCGTCATGGCGGCATCGCACTCGACGGCGAGGAGCCACAGTGCGAAGGGCAGGGCTGCCCAGCAGGCCACCACGACCCACCCGTTCCAAGCCCTGGCCCCCTGGCCTTGGCGGGCGCCGCGTGCCGCCCTGGCCGACCGGTCATTCCCATTCGTCGGCGGAACATCGTGCCTAGCGCGCCTGCGCCGCGATGGCCGCGGCGGCGCCCACGCCGGCTACGTCCCAGGTGAGGTCCCGCAGCGACGGCGTCACGCCGGGCGAGCGCATGTCGCGCAGCTCCTTCCATACGCCCACACTCGTCCCCACGCCGGCGCCCACCAGGGCGCTGGTCTCCGCGTCCGCGCCGGCGGTGCGCGCGGCGGCGGCGGAGAGGGCGGTCACCACGAACGAGGCGAAGAAGTGCTTCCACTTGTCCTCGGCGACCCAGCGGTCGGCGGGGCGCTGCGGGGTCCCCTGCTGCAGGGACAGGCAGAGGACCATCATGCACAGGTTCATCGGGTCTCCCCTTCGTGGGCCCAGGCGCGGGCGGCGCCCAGGGCGCGATCCCAGCCGGCCAGCCATGCGTCGCGGCGCGCGGGGTCCGCGGCCGGCGCGAAGTCCGCCGCCTCCGGGCGGGCGGCGAGGAAGTCCTCCGGCGTGCGCCAGACCCCCAGGGCCAGCCCCGCCAGTCCCGCCGCCCCGAAGGCGGTCATGTCCACCATGGCCGGGCGGCGCACCGGGATCCCCAGCACGTCCGCCTGGAACTGCATCAGCCAGTCGTTCGCGGTGGCGCCGCCGTCCACCCGCAGCGCGCCGAGCGTCACGCCGGCGTCCGCCTGCATGGCCTGCACCACGTCGCGCGTGGAGTACGCCATGGCCTCCAGCGCGGCGCGGGCCAGGTGCGCGCGGCCGGTGCCGCGCGTAAGCCCCACGACGGTGCCGCGGGCGCCCGGCTCCCAGTGCGGCGCGCCCAGCCCGGTGAACGCCGGGACGAAGTACACGCCGTCGTTGTCGTCCAGCGAGCGCGCCAGGCCGTCCGTCTCCGCGGCCTCGGCGATCACGCCCACGCCGTCGCGCAGCCACTGCACCGCGGCCCCCGCGATGAAGATGGAGCCCTCCAGCGCAAAGGCCCGCTCGCCGCGCGGGCCGCACGCCGCGGTGGTGAGCATCCCGTGCTGGGACGGTACGGGCTCCGTGCCCGTGTGCAGCAGCAGGAAGGCGCCGGTGCCGTAGGTGTTCTTGCCCTCGCCGGGGGTGCAGCAGCCGTGCCCGAACAGCGCCGCCTGCTGGTCGCCCGCGATCCCGGCCACCGGGATCTCCGCGCCGAACGCCGCGCCGTGGGTGGCGCCGTACACCTCCGCCGAGGCGCGGATCTCCGGCAGCACCGCGCGCGGCACCCCGAACTCGTCCAGCAGTTCCGGCTCCCACTCGCCGCTGCGCAGGCCGTAGAGCAGCGTGCGTGAGGCGTTGGTGGGGTCGGTCAGGTGCAGCCGGCCGCCGGTGAGCTTCCACACCAGCCACGTGTCGATGGTCCCCGCCGCCAATTCCCCCGCCTCGGCGCGGCGGCGCGCCCCGGGGACGTGGTCCAGCAGCCAGGCCAGCTTGGTGCCGCTGAAGTACGGGTCGATCACCAGCCCCGTCCGCTCGCGCACCGCCGGCTCGCGCCCCTCCGCCTTCATCCGCCTGCAGACCTCCGCCGTGCGCCCGTCCTGCCACACCAGCGCCCGGTGCACGGGCTCGCCCGTGGCGCGATCCCACAGCACGACGGTCTCGCGCTGGTTGGTGATGCCGATCCCCGCCAGCCGGTCCAGCGCCGTCCCCGCCGCTTCCGCGGCCTCGGTCGCCACCCTCCGGGTCACGCGCCAGATCTCCTCGGCGTCGTGCTCCACCCAGCCGGGCCGCGGAAAGTGCTGCGTGAACTCGCTGTACGCGCGCCCGCGGATCCTGCCGTCCGCGTCGATGACGAGGCAGGTGGTGCCGGTGGTGCCCTGGTCGATGGCGAGGATCATGTCTGGCGGGCTTTCCGTTGATGTGGCTTCAGGATCGTGCCGTGGGGCCGCTCCGGCTGCGGGAGCCTCCTCGGTCGGCACGGAACTGCTGTGCCGACGCTGCGGGGTCTCCCTCCGCAACATCTTCTGGGAACGGCAGGGAACTACGACGGCTCGCCGGCCTCGGGCTCCCACGCCGGGATCACCCTCCCCCGCCCCGCGATCTCTATGGCCCAGGCGTAGAACGCCCGCCAGCGGCCAGGCGTCAGGCCGTGGCGCAGCCGCACCCACACGTTGCGGTGCGCTTCCAGCATGTCCCAGAGGCCCAGGTGGACCCACTCCCACATCATCGCGTTGTGGTGGAGCATCGCCCACTCGACACGCTTCCGGATCCGCTCCGCCTCCGCCCGGCCGATCCCGTTCTCCTCCAGAGCTGCGAGCGTGCGCTCCTGCACGTCGTCGTCGAGCTCGGTGTCGAGGAACGGGTCCAGCAGCATCCCCCACACGTCGGTCCGCCGCACGACGGGGACGCCGTGCGCCTCCAGCGCCCGGCTCAGCTCCTCGCGCAGCTCGGCCGAGACGAACAGCGTCTCCCCCGCGATGCGCAGTTCCGGTGGAGAGGCCGCGGGATCCGCCTCCAGCACGTCCTCCCAGCGGACCACCCCGCGCGGGTGGACGCGGGCACCGGCATAGGGATACCGGTCGAACGCGATCCCCTCGGGGAGGAAGCGTACGTGCTGGATCCCCATCTCGCCCGGCGAAGCGGGCTACCGCTCGACGGCTTGCAGCGACCCGAAGGCGTAGCGCCAGCCGAAGCGCTCGACCAGCGAGAGCATCCGCACCACGGGGAGCCCCATGACCGCGAAGTAGTCGCCCTCGATGCGCTCCACGATGGACGAGCCGAAGCCCTGGATGCCGTAGGCGCCCGCCTTGTCCATGGGCTCGCGCGTGGCGACGTACTCCTCGCACTCGCGGCGGTCCAGGGTGCGGAAGCGGACGCGGACGCGCTCCAGCCCGGACTCGATGCGCCCGCCGTGCGCGACGGCGATCCCGGTGTGCACCTCGTGGTCGCGCCCGGAGAGGCGCAGCAGCATCTCCACCGCCTCGGCTTCGTCCTTCGGCTTCCCCAGCACGTCGCTCCCCAGCACCACGATGGTGTCCGAGCCGACGACGAGCGCCTCCGGCCGGTCGCGGGCGATGGTGACCGCCTTCTCGCGGGCCAGGCGCTCCGCGTGGGCGGCGGGCATCTCGTCGCCCAGGTAGCTCTCGTCGATGTCGGCGGGGAGCGTCTCGAAGGCGAGCCCCAGGCGGCCGATCAGCTCCGCGCGGCGGGGCGACTGCGAGGCGAGGATCAGGGGCGGCGGCTGGAGGTCGTCGGCGTCCTGCATGCGTCGTGGGCCCGGGTTCCGGTGTGTCGGTCGGCGTGCGCGGGGAAGCTAGGCCGCGCCGCAGGGGCGCGCAACGCGAGGGAATGGCATAAGGGTTCCGGCCGGAAACAAAATCTGGCGCGGGTCCGTTCTACTCCTTATCGTTCAACGTCGTACCTGCCCCAAGCACCATCCAACCCCCCGAGGCACACCATGACGCTCTCCCCGTCCGTGAGGAAGGCGAGCTTCCTTTCCATGGCGCTCCTGTTCGGCGCCACCTCCCTCCAGGCGCAGATCGGCGGCGCGCTGCGCGGGGCCGCCCAGCGCCTGGGCGAGCGGCTCCCCGACGTGAGCGGCGTGCTCCAGGGCAAGCCGCCCATCACCACCAGCATCTCGGACGCCAAGTGGGCGGTGGACTCGCTGGACAACTTCCGGCCGCGCGAGTCGTTCCGGAACATCGCGCAGCTCCAGCGCACCCCCAACGGCGGCTTCGTGCTGCAGCCGGGCGCGTACGCCTACCAGTCGCAGAGCTACTGCCTCAAGGCCGGCACGCACGGCCCCGGCGGCGGCGACGGCTACCTGTTCGCGCCGCCCATCGGGCCGGCCGAGGAGGCGGTCATGACCATCGTGCGGAACTCGGTGCAGCACCCCGAGATCCACCAGCACGACATCCAGACGCTGCTGTGGGCGATCATCGCCCGCGCCAAGTTCGAGGACCTGTCCACCGAGCACAAGGCGGTCGCCTCCCGCCTGCTGACCCCGCGCCAGCTGGCCAGCCTGAACCGCAGCGCGCTGGACCTGGTGCCCGGCCCGGCGCTGGACCGCGCGATGGCCAGCATGCCGCCGCTGGTGCGCCAGGTGGTGGAGGCCGAGGCCAAGCTCCGCCAGATGCTGATCAACCCGGCCACCTCGTTCCAGCAGCTGGAGGCGGTGGCGGTGCTCAGCGGCATGGCGCCGCTGGGCGCGGGGAGCCGCGAGGTGCCTTCGGGCCGCTGGTCGCTGCACCCGGACGGCTACTACGTCCGCTACATCCCCTCGGGCTACAGCTCCACCCGCGTGGAGGTGTGGGTGCCGCAGGGGAGCCCGGCCGTGGGCAAGGAGTTCGATCCGGCCTCGCACATCGCCGTGCCCGGGAACACGTCCCGCCAGCGGCTGATCCAGTCGGCGCGGATGCAGCAGGCCGACTGAACTGACTTTACGGCGGGTTCGGGCGTGCCCCCGGCTGGCGCCGGGGTCGGGCTTCGGCTCCGTAACGCACGATACAACCGTGCGTAACGGAGTCGAGCCCCGGCGGAAACTGCCCCGCCGGGTCTCGCCCCTTCGGGCCGAAATCCCTCACGC
>DASVQR010000212.1:0-13430 GCA_036389055.1 Longimicrobiaceae bacterium
CCTCGAGGCGCCCCTCCTTGACGTTGTAGTGCGTCGCCGGCCAGATCGCGACGTGCTCGAGGTCGTCCAGGATCAGCTCGCCCGTCAGCGGGTCGAAGTGCTGCAGGCGCTCGATCTCGTCGCCGAACAGCGTGGCGCGGAACGCCGTCTCCGCGTAAGCGGGAAAGACCTCCAGCGTGTCCCCGCGGACGCGGAACGTCCCCCGCCCGAGGGCGGTGTCGTTGCGGTTGTACTGCAGGGAGACGAGCTTGCGCAGCAGCTCGTCGCGGTCGTGCATCCCGCCCTTGACGAGGATCTGGACGTTCGCGTTGTACGTCTCGGGCGACCCGAGGCCGAAGATCGCCGACACGGACGCGACGATGACGACGTCCCGGCGGGCGAACAGCGCCGCGGTGGCGGCGTGGCGCAGCCGGTCGATCTCCTGGTTGATCGCCGAGTCCTTCTCGATGTAGAGGTCCCGCGACGGGACGTAGGCCTCGGGCTGGTAGTAGTCGTAGTACGAGACGAAGTACTCCACCGCGTTGTGCGGGAAGAACTGCTTCAGCTCGCCGTACAGCTGCGCCGCCAGGGTCTTGTTGTGGCTCATCACCAGCGCCGGCCGCCCGTGGTTGGCGATCACGTGCGCCATGCTGAGCGTTTTGCCGGTGCCGGTGGCGCCCAGCAGCGTCTGGTAGCGGTCGCCGCGGGTCAGGCCCTCGGTGAGCTCCTGGATCGCCCGGGGCTGGTCGCCCTTGGGCTCGAACGGGGAAACGAGCTTGTAGGAGGACATCTTCGGCGTTGGTCGGCTCGGGGCGGTGGAGGCGTTTGGACGGCGGCGCATCAACACCGTAAATACACCGAAGGAAGTGGACGGTTCACGGAAAAGACGGGTTCGGGCGTGCCCCCGCTGACGCGGGGTCGGGCTTCGGCTCCGTAGCGCAGCAAACTACGCTGCGCAACGGAGTCGAGCCCGCGCAAACTGCCGCGCGGTCTCGCCCCTCCGGGCCGAAATCCCTCACGCGGCTCCGCGCTGGCGTCCTCGGCTGCCCTCGGGCCGCCGGGTGGGGACCGCGAGCTCACCCCTCCAGGTCGCTGGCGTCCACCTGCTCGCGGCGCTCCACGGAGATCACGCCCTTGACCTTGCGGATCGCGGCGAGAACGCGGTTCAGGTGGGTCAGGTTCTCCACCTCCACCACGAACTGCCCCTTCATCCCCGCGTCGTCCGCCTGGATGTCGGCGCTGCGGATGTTGGTGTTGGTCTGCGAGATGGTGCTGGCGATGTCCGCAAACAGGCCGCGGCGGTCCGTGCCCTCCATCACGATGCGCACGTAGAAGCGCTCGCCGCTCTCCGCCTCCCACTCGATGTCCACCCGCCGCTCCGGGTGGTCGGCCAGCTGGAGCAGGTTTGGGCAGTCGGTGCGGTGCACCGAGATGCCGCGGCCGTTGGTGATGTAGCCGGTCACGGTGTCGCCGGGCACCGGCTGGCAGCACTGGGAGTAGCGCACCATCAGGTTGTCCATCCCCTGGATCCGCACCCCCTTGGGCTTGCCGCGCACCCGGTCCACCAGCCGGTCGAAGGCCGAGGGCGGCTTGGGCGGCTGGGCGGGCGTGGTCTCGCCCCACAGCTCGCGGAACACCGCCTGCGGCCCCACGTCGCCGCGACCCAGCGCGGCGAACAGGTGCGACGCGTCGGGCAGCTCCAGCGCCTTGGCGACCGTGTCGAAGCGGTCCTCCGAGACCCGGTCCTTGCGCGCCTTCTTGACCTCCCGCTCGATGAACTCGCGCCCCAGCCGCACCGAGCTGTCGAACTCCTCCTGCTTGATCCACTGGCGGATCTTGTTGCGGGCGCGCGCCGTCTTCACGAACGCCAGCCAGTCGCGCGAGGGGCGCTGCTTGGGGTCGGTGATGATCTCCACCGTGTCCCCGTTCTTGAGCTCGCGCGCCAGCGGGGCGATGCGGCCGTTGACCTTCGCGCCGGCGCAGTGCAGCCCCACCTGGGTGTGCACCCCGAAGGCGAAGTCGATGGGGGTGGCGCCCTTGGGGAGCTGCTTGACGTCGCCCTGCGGCGTGAAGACGAAGATCTCGTCCTGGAACAGGTCGATGCGCAGGAACTCCAGGAACTCGTCCGGCTCCTTGGTCTCCTGCTGCCACTCCAGCACCTGGCGGAACCAGGTGAGCGTCTCGTCCACCTCGTCGCCGCCGCGCCCCTCCTTGTACTTCCAGTGCGCCGCGATGCCCAGCTCCGCCGTGCGGTGCATCTCGCGCGTGCGGATCTGGATCTCGTACAGCCGCCCGCCCGGACCGAAGATGGTCGTGTGGAGCGAGCGGTACATGTTGCTCTTGGGCGTGGCGATGTAGTCGTGGAAGCGCTCCTGCAGCGGCGTCCAGCGGTTGTGGATCACCCCCAGCGCGTGGTAGCAGTCGGTGATGGTCTCCACGATGACGCGGATCGCCATCAGGTCGTAGATCTCGTCATACGACTTCTCGCGGCGCTGCATCTTGCGGAAGATGGACCACAGGTGCTTGGGGCGCCCCGTCACCTCGCAGTCGATCCCGGCGCCGCGCAGGTCCTCCTCCAGCGGCTGCCGCAGCCGGTCGATCAGGTCCTCCCGCTCGGTGCGCTTCTCGGCGATCTTGCGCGCCAGGTCCTTGTACGCCTCCGGCTCCAGGAACTTGAAGCAGAGGTCCTCCAGCTCCCACTTGATGTGCGCCATCCCCAGGCGGTGGGCCAGCGGCGCGTAGATCTCGCGCGTCTCCAGCGAGATGCGGCGGCGCTTCTCCTCGCGCAGGTGCTGCAGGGTCCGCATGTTGTTCAGGCGGTCCGCCAGCTTCACCAGGATGACGCGCGCGTCCTGCGCCATGGAGAGCAGCAGCTTGCGGTAGTTCTCGACCTGCTGCTCGGTGTTGGTGCGGAACTGCACGCGGGAGATCTTGGTCAGCCCGTCCACCACCGTGGCCACCTCGCCGCCGAAGGCGTCGCGCACGTCGTCCAGCGTTGCAGTGGTGTCCTCCACCACGTCGTGGATCAGCGCGCTCACCAGCGTCACCGTGTCCAGGTGCAGGTCGGCCAGGATCTCGCACACCTCCACGCAGTGGACGATGTAGTCCTCCCCCGAGCGGCGCTTCTGCCCCGCGTGGGCGATGCGGCTGAACTCGTACGCCCGGGTGAGCATCTCGATGTCGAGACGCTCCATGTACGACTCGATGCGGGCAAGCAGGCGCGGCGGCAGGACGGCGCGCGCGACGGCGAGCGCCTCCTCGGCCCTTTCGGGCGGCAGCGTGGAAAGTGCGGTGCTAGCCATTCCAGTACCCCGCTTCGACGAAGGAAACGTACCGCCCCTCCCCCACGATCACGTGGTCGAGCACCTCGATCCCCAGCGTCAGCCCCGCCCTGCGCAATTCCTCGGTGACCGCCAGGTCCTCCTCGGACGGGGTGGGGTCGCCGCTGGGGTGGTTGTGCACCAGCACCAGGCTGGCCGCGGACTCCATCACCGCGGCGCGGAACACCTCCCGGGGGTGCACCAGCGACGCGTCCACCGTCCCCCGGGTGATCTGCAGGTCGCGGAGGATCTCGTTCTGCGTGTTGAGAAGGAGGACGTGGAACTCCTCGGCGGGAAGGTCCCGCAGCATCAGCCGCATCCGCTCGTACACGTCGCGCGGGGTGCGGATGCGGTCGCGGTCCGGCCGCGCCTCCTCCGCCGCGCGCCGCCCCAGGTCCAGCGCCGCCAGGATCTTGGCCGCCTTCGCCGGCCCGATCCCCGGCACCCTGCACAGCTCCGGGAGCGAGGCGGTCATCAGGCGGCGCAGCGACTCGCGCCCCGGACCGGGAGAGAAGCTTTGCAGCAAGTCCCCGGCCAAATCCAGGGCGGAGCGCGCCTCCAGCCCCGGCCGCGCCGGGGTCCCCGTCTCGATGAGTAGCGCCAGCAGCTCGCGGGGCGACAGCGACTTGGGGCCCAGCGCCTCCAGCCGCTCCCGCGGCCGCTCCACGACGGGCCACGCCTTGATGGTGTAGTTGGATGCCATTACGGGATTGGAATACACCGCCCGCATTGCGCGGATCGTTCGACGGGCGGGCGGGGCGGGCCGCCCGGACCATAATCTAGGCGAATTCCCGGGGGAACGAAACGACGGCGGCCGCCGCTCCTGCGAGCGGCGGCCGCCGTGCCGTGCCTGAGAGGCCGGAACTGCTCAGGCGCTCTTGCCGTGGCAGTTCTTGTACTTCTTGCCGGAGCCGCAGGGGCAGGGGTCGTTGCGGCCCACCTCGCCGGCGGCGGCGGGCTGCGGCGCGCGCGGCTCGGCGCGGTTGGTGACCGTCTCCGCCTGGCGCGGCGCCGGCGGCACCGCGGTGAACGGGTTCACCCCCACGCCGGAGCGGCGGGCGGGGCCGGCCGCGCGGTTGGGCGGGCCGGCGGCGGGCGCCGGCGCGGGCTCCGCGGCGGCCGCCTCGTCCTCCTCCACGCGGTTGGGAGTCCCGAAGAACTCCGTCTCCAGCGGCGGGGGCGGGGTGGCCGGGGTGAGCTGCGCCCGGTAGAAGAAGCGCGCGACGGAGAGCTGCAGGTCGCGCATGAGGTCCACGAACATGTCGTAGGCCTCCTTCTTGTACTCCACCAGCGGGTCCTTCTGCCCCCAGCCGCGGAAGCCGATGGACGCCTTGAGGTGGTCCAGGTCGTACAGGTGGTCCTTCCACTTCTCGTCGATCGTGGCGAGCACGATGAAGCGGAGCACCGCGTCCGTGGCCTCGCCGAACTGCTCCAGCTTGGCGTGGTAGCTCTCGCGGGCCACCTCCATCAGGTACTCCTCCATCTCCTCGCGGCTGGCGAACTCGTGGCTCCCCTCCGCGTCGCCGGGGAGCCGCTCGGCCAGCACCGCGTAGTCCATCAGCAGGCGGTTGCGCAGCCCCACCAGGTCCCAGTCCTCGGCGTGCGCGCCCTCCGGGGCGTACTCGGCGACCAGCGTGGGGACCGTCTTCTCGATCATGTCCCACACCTCGCCCTTGAGCTCCTCCCCGCCCTCCAGCGCGAACGAGCGCAGGTCGTAGATCACCTCGCGCTGCTGGTTCATCACGTCGTCGTAGTCCAGCAGCCGCTTGCGCGCCTCGAAGTTCTGCATCTCCACGCGCTGCTGCGCCTTGCCGATGGAGCCGGTGATCCAGGCGTGGGTGATGACCTCGCCCTCCTCGGCGCCCATCCGGTCCATGATGGAGGCGATGCGGTCCGAGCCGAACAGCCGCATCAGGTCGTCCTCCAGCGACAGAAAGAACTGCGACGCCCCCGGGTCGCCCTGGCGGCCGGCGCGCCCGCGGAGCTGCCGGTCGATGCGGCGCGACTCGTGGCGCTCGGAGCCGATGATGTGCAGGCCGCCGGCCTCCTGGGTCTCGCCGTCCGCGCCGGTGTAGGTGCGCGACTCGGTCACGCCGGCGCCCAGCTTGATGTCGGTGCCGCGCCCGGCCATGTTGGTGGCGATGGTCACGGCGCCGGGCTGCCCCGCGTCGCGGACGATCTGCGCCTCGCGGGCGTGGTACTTGGCGTTCAGCACCTCGTGCGTGATCCCGCGGCGCTTCAGCATCCGCGACAGCGTCTCGGACACGTCCACGCTCACCGTCCCCACCAGCACGGGCAGCTCCAGCTTGTGGAGCCGCTCGATCTCCTCGATGATCGCGTTGTACTTCTCGCGCTTGGTCTTGTAGACCAGGTCGTGGCGGTCGTCGCGGCGGATGGGCTTGTTGGTGGGGATCACCATGACGTCCAGCCCGTAGATGGAGTGGAACTCGCCCTCCTCCGTCTCGGCCGTGCCCGTCATCCCCGCCAGCTTGTCGTACATCCGGAAGTAGTTCTGGATGGTGATGGTCGCCAGCGTCTGCGTCTCCGCCTTGACCGCCACCCCCTCCTTCGCCTCCACCGCCTGGTGCAGACCGTCGGACCAGCGCCGGCCGGGCATCATCCGGCCGGTGAACTCGTCCACGATCATGATCTCGCCGTCCTGGATGACGTACTGCTCGTCCTTGTTGAACAGCGCGTACGCCTTGAGGAGCTGGTGGATCACCTGCATCTTCTCGCTCTTCTCGGCGTACTCCCGCTCCAGCGCCTCCCGGGCCTCGCGCTTCTCGTCGATGGAAAGGTCCGGGTCGATCTCGACGCGGTGCACCCCCTCCGAGATGTCGGGGATGATGAAGGCGTCGTGCTCGCCGGGGGCGAGCACGTCCAGCCCCTGGTCGGTCAGGTGCGCGTTGTGCCCCTTCTCGTCCATGGCGAAGAGCAGCTGCTCGTCCAGCTCGTGCAGCTTCTTGTCGCGCATGTAGTCGCCCTCGACCTTGGAGGCCAGCTTCTGCAGCCCCGGGTCGTCGGAGAACATCTTGAGCAGGCGCTTGTTGCGCGGCACCCCGCGCTTCGCGGCCAGCAGCCGCTCGCCGGCGCGGTAGGTGTCGCCCTCGGCGATCGCCTTCTCGGCGTCGGCGATCAGCTCGGCGACGATGCGCGTCTGGCGGCGGTACAGGTCGGAGACCAGCGGGTTGTAGCGCGCGTAGGCGGCGTTGGTCTCGGAGCTGACGGGGCCGGAGATGATGAGCGGGGTGCGCGCCTCGTCGATGAGGATGGAGTCCACCTCGTCGATGATGGCGTAGTGGTGCACGCGCTGCACCCGCTGCTCCGACGAGTGCACCATGTTGTCGCGCAGGTAGTCGAACCCGAACTCGTTGTTGGTGCCGTAGGTGATGTCGGCGCCGTACGCCTCGCGCCGCTCGGGGGTGTTGGGCTCGTGCAGGTCGATGCACCCCACCGTGAGGCCCAGGTACCGGTACAGGTGCCCCATCCAGTCGGAGTCGCGCTGCGCCAGGTACGAGTTCACCGTCACCAGGTGGGCGCCGCGCCCGGCCAGGGCGTTGAGGTACAGCGGCAGGGTGGCGACCAGCGTCTTGCCCTCGCCGGTCGCCATCTCCGCCACCTTGCCCTGGTGCAGGACGATGCCGCCGATGAGCTGCACGTCGTACGGGACCATGTCCCAGGTGAGCGTCTGCCCGGTCACCGTGACCTCGGTCCCCACCAGCCGGCGGCACGCCTCCTTGACGGTGGCGAACGCCTCGGGGAGGATGTCGTCCAGCACCGCCTCGATGGCCGCCTTGAACCGCGCCTCGGCGTCGCCGATCTGCTGGGCGATCCCCTCGCGGTCGGAGGCGGACTCGGCGCTCCGCTTGGCGGCGCGCAGCTCGTCCAGCTCCGCGGACACGTCGGCGGTGGCCTGCTGGATACGCTCGCGGAACTTGGCCGTCTGCGCCCTCAGCTCCTCCTCCGAGACGCCTTGCAGCCGCTCCCACTCCTCGTTGATCTGGTCCACCAGGGGCCAGAGGCGCTTCAGCTCCCGCTCGTGGCGCGTGCCGAACAGCGCGTTGACGACTTTCTTCAGCATGGGTTCTTCCCCGTATGTGCGGGCTCCCGATACAACCCCTCGCGCGCCACGATCTCGCGCACCGCATCGGGCACCAGATATCGAATGGAGAGCCCCGCCGCCACCCTCCGGCGAACTTCCGTCGCCGACAGCTCGGTCCGGATCACCGGGACCGTGAGGAAGGGGAACGGGGCTTCGGCGTCTATGCTCTCACAACCCCGGGGCACCACGACGATGCGCGCCAGCCGGACGATCTCCTCCGGCTCGCGCCACGACGACAGCTCGCGGACGTTGTCCGCCCCGATCAGGAAGAACAGCTCCGCGCCGGGGAAGCGTTCCCGCAGGGCGCGCAGCGTGTCCACCGTGTAGGAGGGGCCGGGCCGCCGCAGCTCCAGATCGTCCACCTGGAAGCGCGGGTCCCCGCGAACCGCCGCGTGCAGCATCTCCAGCCGGACCTCGGCGGCGGCCTGTACGGTGTTCCGCTTGTGGGGCGGCACCGCCGAGGGGACCAGGAGCACCCGGTCCAGCCCGAGCGCGTCGTGCACGTCGGCGGCGATGACCAGGTGCCCGTGGTGGGGAGGGTCGAAGGTCCCCCCGAACACCCCGATGCGCACGGCCCTCAGCCGCCGGTGCCGGTACCCGGCGCGGGCGGGCCGGTGGGGGGCGCCGCGGGCTGCAGCGAGCGCGCCTCCAGGCTCTGCGGGTAGTCGCGGAGCAGCCGGGCGCGGGCCTCCGCCGCCTCCTCCTTGTAGCCGATGCGGTCGTAGCTCTCCACCACGCGCAGGAGCGCCGCCGGGGCCACCGAGGTGTCGGAGAACTGCTCGACCGCCTCGTTGAAGTAGATGACCGCCGCGTCGAACGCCCCGCGCTTGAAGTAGAACATCCCGTTCTCGTACGACTTCTGCGCGAGCTTGGCCTTCATCCCGCCCACCCACTCCGCGGCCCGCGCGGCCTGCGGGGTGCCGGGGTAGGTGGTGGCGACCGACTCGCAGTACGCCAGCGCGCCGCCGGTGTACTCCTGGTCCAGCTGCGGCTTGGGCGACAGGCTGTGGTACGCCTCGCAAAGGCCGAAGCGCGCGGGGACCTGCAGCGAGTCGGGCGGCGACTCGTTGAGCAGGCGCGTGAAGTCGCCGGCGGCGAGCACGTACTCGCGCCGCTGCATGCGTGCGCGGGCCAGGCTGATGCGCGCCTCGTGGGTGCGCGGGTCGCCCGTGCTCCCCTGCAGGAACAGGTCGAGCAGCTCCGCCGCGCGCCCCCAGCTGCCGGAGCGGTACGCGGCCATGCCGCGCTCGTAGAGCGCGTCGGGCCCGAGCTGAGCGGGAGTCTGGTTGGCGCCGCAGGCCGCGAGCAGCAGCACGCAGGCGAGGGCGAAGGGAAGGCGTCTTGTCGAAACGGGTGTCATGCGGGCCTGGTACCCCGGGTCGCGGGGGGAGTTTCAGGAACGGAGGGGAGGACCGGAAGGGGCCGTCTCACTCCGCGGAACGGCCTTCCCGCTGCCGCCGGAGCATGCCCAGGTACCCGCTCACCTGGGCGCTCCCCGGCTGCTGGGCCAGGCAGCGCTGCCACTCGGCCTCGGCGGCGTCCAGGTCGCCGGCGCGGTACAGCGCCAGCCCCAGGTTGGCGCGGGCGCCGGTGAACGACGGGTTGGCATCCAGCACGGCGCGCAGCTCGGCGACGCCCTCGTCCGCGCGCCCCAGGTCGAGCAGCGTGCGCCCGAGCTTGTTGCGGATGTCCAGGAAGCGCGGGCGGATCTCGCAGGCGCGGCGGAACTGCTCGGCCGCCTCCTCCAGCGCGCTGGCCTCGGCGTACAGGTCGCCCAGCTCGGCGTGCTTGTTTGCCAGGCGCGCCGCGACCGCGCCCGGGAAGCGCCCGCCCGCGGAGCCGTCGGCCTGGGCGGCGCGCTCGAACGACTCGCGGGCCTCGTCCAGCCGCCCCAGGTCGTTGAGCGTGATGGCGCGGTTGACGTGGGCCTCCACGTAGCGCGGGTTCACGCCCACGGCCCGGTCGAAGGCCTCCACGGCCTCCTCGGGGCGGCCCAGCAGGCTCAGGCACAGCCCCACCAGGTTGTGCACGTCCGCGAAGCGCGGCTCACGGCGCACCACCTCCTGGAAGTCCTCGAGCGCGGCCACGAGGGCGTTGCGGGCGTACGCCTCCCTGCCGCGTGCGATCAGGTGCTCGGTGGTGAGCTCTTGCGCCATGATCTCTCCGTAAAAAGGCAAATCCGGGAGAAGATAGATCCTCTCCCGGATGCGGGCAAGCCGGAGGCGGGGCCTCCGCCGGGGCTCAGCTCCGGCCGTAGCGGTCTTCCAGGCGGATGACGTCGTCCAGCTCGGGGGTGCTGACCTCCAGGATCACCGCGTCCTCCAGCGCCTCGATGCGGTGCACGTCGCCGGGGCGCACGGTGATGGTCTCGCCGGGCTCCATCTCGAAGTCCACCCCGTTGAAGTGGTACAGGAGACGGCCGGACTGGAGGTACATGGTCTCCATCTTCCGCTCGTGCTTCTGGAGGGAAAGGGCGTGGCCCTTGGTCACCTCCAGCACCTTGCCGGCGTAGCGCTCCTCGTGGGCGTACCAGATCTCCCGGCCCCACGGCTTGGGGACGATCTTGGGAGCGGAGACGGCGGCGGGGCGGGCGTCCAGCATGTCGGTTCTCGGTTCGAGGGAATGGCCGCGCCGCGGATCCGGCGCGCGGGGGAGACGGTGTCCCCCGGTCCCGGGTCACACCGCGAGTGCAGCGCGCAGTACGATAACCTGCGCACAGGGTTTTCAACACCCCCGGAGGCCGTCCGCCCGCGCGCGCAGAAGATCAGCGAGGCCATGCGGTTGGGTTGAACTGGACCCCGGGTTTGGGTATTCTTGTGGTTTCGGCTCGTGTCCACCTTCCCATCCACCGGCCCCGCGACACGCATGCTGCGCCTGATCTTCCTCGCCCTGCTGCTCGCCGCGCTCCCGGCGCCGGCCGCCGCCCAGGCCAACCCGTCCGACGCGGTGACGCTCCAGCCCGGCGACGTGATCCGCGTGCTCATCTGGCGCGAGGAGGACCTGAGCGGCGAGTTCCTCGTGGACGAGACGGGAGCGGTGACCCTGCCGCTCCTGGGCGAGCGCAAGGTGAACGGCACCCCCATGCGGCAGCTCCGCGACCAGCTGATCGCGGCCTACCGGGAGCAGCTCCGCAACCCGTCCATCACCATCGTCCCGCTCCGCCGCATCAACGTGCTCGGCGAGGTCAACCAGCCGGGGCTGTACCTGGCGGACCCCACCATCACGCTGGCGGGAGCCATCGGGCTGGCGGGAGGGACGTCGCCCGCCGGGAGCATGGAGCGCGTCCGCATCCTGCGGGGCGGGCAGGTGGTGCAGAACCGCCCCGGGGCGGCGGTGGCGCTCAACACCATCGACGTCCGCTCCGGCGACCAGATCGTCGTGGGCTCGCGCTCCTGGCTGAGCCGCAACGCGCCGTACGTCGTCTCCACGGCGCTCTCGGTCACCACGCTCCTCATAACCCTCGCTTCGCGCTGATGAGCGGCCCTGAGAACCCGTTCGGCCGCCCTGCCCTGCCGGGGCCGCTTTCCATGCCCGACCGCTACCTCCCGGCCGACGAGCCGCCCCGCACGACGCTCCGCGACATCTGGGGCGCGCTGCGGCGCAACCTGTGGGTGTTCGCCCTGTGCGTGGGGGTCGCGCTCGCCGCGGCCGCGCTGTACACCTCGCGCCAGCAGCGGGTGTACGGCAGCGAGGCCACCCTGCAGTTCGCCAACTCCCGGGGCAGCCAGAGCCTGCTCTCGCAGGTGCCGTCGTTCCCCGGGATGGGGGGCGGGGGCTCCGCGGCGATCGAGACGGACCTTTCCATCCTGCAGAGCCGCCGCATCGCGGAGGCGGTGACCGATTCGCTGGGGCTGAGGGTGCGCGTGGTGGAGCCGGAGATCCCCCGCAGCCGGGTGTTCAGCCGGGTTCGGGTGGCGCGCGGCGCGCCGGCCGGCAGCTGGGAGCTGCGGCGCCAGCCGGACGGCTCGTACGAGGTGTGGCGCGAGGGCGGCGAGCGGGCCGAGACCCGGGCGGCCCCCGGCGAGCCGCTTCGCCTGGGCGCGGCGGAGGTGACGCTGGACCGGGCGCTCCGAGACGACCCTTCGCCCGCCATCCAGGTGGCGGTGGTGCCCTTCCGCACCGCGGTGGGCGACCTGCGCGCCGGGCTCGACATCAACCAGCCCAACCCCAAGGCGCTGGTGGTGAGCATCCGCTACAGCAGCGGCGACCCGGAGCTGGCGGCGCTGGTCCCCAACACCCTGGCGCGGAGCTTCATCCAGTACCGCGCCGGGACGTCCCGGACGGAGTCGCAGAGCACGGTGGGGTTCCTCCGCGAGCAGGTGTCCAACTACGAGCGGCAGCTGCGCGAGGCCGAGACGTCGCTGCGGGCGTTCCGCGAGGGCGGCCAGATCGTCAGCCTGGAGGACGAGGCGTCCGAGCAGGTGACCCGCCTGGCCGACCTGCAGGCCCGGCGCGACGAGCTGGAGGTGGAGAGGCAGTCGCTCCGCAAGCTCCTGGACCGCGCCGAGGCGGGGGCGCCCGGGACGGGCGGCAACCCGCTCTACCGGGAGCTGGCGGCGTTCCCCGTGTTCCTGTCCAACCGGGCGGTGCAGGACATCCTCCAGTCGCTCACCAAGCTGGAGGACGAGCGCGCCACGCTGTCGGTGCGGCGCACGGAGGCGAACCCGGACGTCGCCGCCATCGACCGGCGCATCGACGAGCTGGAGCTGCAGCTCTACCAGACCGCGAGCAGCTACCTGGGGAGCCTGGAGAACCAGATCGGCTCGGTGGACGAGCGGCTGGCGCGCTTCCGCTCGCAGATGGAGCTGGTCCCCGGGCGCGAGATCGAGTTCGCGCGGCTGGCCCGCCAGCAGAAGCTGCTGGAGGAGATCTACACCCTGCTCCACTCGCGGCTCAAGGAGGCGGAGCTCCAGGACGCGGTGCAGCGCAGCGACGTCAACATCCTGGACGACGCCCTGGTCCCCCAGTTCCCGCTCGCCCCGCGGCCGCTGTACAACCTGGCGCTGGGCGGGCTCCTGGGGCTGCTCCTGGCCGGGCTGCTGGTGGTGGCGCGGGAGGCGCTGGACCCGCGCGTCCGCTCCCGCACCCAGCTTGCCCTGGCGATCTCCGGCCGCCCGGTGCTGGGGATCATCCCGGGCCTGGGAAGTCGCCCGGTGCGGCGCTACCTGGGCCGGATCCCGGTCCCCGCGCTGGCGGCGGACCGCGACTTCCGGGCGGGGCGGCTGGAAGCGCAGGGCCCCGCGTCGGAGGCGTTCCGCGCGCTGCGCACCAACCTGCTGCTGGCCGGCGGCGACCGCGCCCCGCAGGTGGTGGCGGTGACCAGCGCGATGCCGGGCGACGGCAAGAGCACCAGCGCGCTCCAGCTGGCCACCAGCTTCGCGCAGCAGGAGGTCCGCACGCTGCTGGTGGACGCGGACCTGCGCGCGGGAAAGCTGCACGCGGCGCTGGGGCTCGCGCAGGAGACGGGGCTGGCGGAGGTGCTGGCCGGGCGGATCCCGCTGGACGCGGCGATCCGCTCGGTGCCGGTGCGCGGCACCGGCGACGGGACCGGCTTCGACCTGCTCGCCGCGGGCACGTACCCCGCCAACCCGGCGGAGCTGCTGGGGTCGCCGCGGATGCGGGCGCTGGTGCCGGAGCTGCGCTCGCGCTACGACATGGTGATCGTCGACCTGCCGGCCACCGAGGTGGTGGTGGACGCCACCCTGGTGGCCCGGCTCGCGGACACCACGCTGTTCGTGATGCGGTACGGGGTGTCGCACCAGGACTCGGTGCGCCAGGGGATCGAGCGGCTGGAGCAGCTCGGGATCCGCGTGCAGGGGGTGGTGCTCAACGACGTGCCGCCGGGGACCACGGGTGCCTTCGGGGTCTACGGGGCGGCGGCGGGGGGATACGAGCGGATGGCGCTCGCGGCGGGGGCCTGAACGGCGTTTTACGGCTGGCTCGGGCGTGCCCCCGGCTGGCGCCGGGGTCGGGCTTCGGCTCCGTAACGCAGCAAACAACGCTGCGTAACGGAGTCGAGCCCCGGCGGA
>DASVQR010000213.1:0-20296 GCA_036389055.1 Longimicrobiaceae bacterium
CCGGCGGCCCGCCCTGCGCCCGATTCCCGGTTCGCGCCCGCGGCCCCGCCGCTGCCGCCCACGGCGAGCGCCGGGTGGGAGCTTTCCCGGCGGCGGAGGGACGACGCCGCCAGGCTGGAGTTCCGCAGGGTCACCCGCCTCCGGTTGGACGGGGGCGCGTGGCGGGCCGGCGTCCGCGAGGGCGACGAGGTCATCGCCGTGGACGGCCGCGACGGGCGCCTGGACTCGTCGGTGATCGCGCTCCTCTACAAGCGCCCCGGCAGCCGCTACACGCTCCGCTTCCGCCGCGGCGGCGTGGAGCGCGAGGTGATCGCCCAGGTGGACCAGGCCCGGCTGGGAGCTCCCCGGCACTTCTGAGCCCGGACGGACGCTCACCGCCGACCTCGCCACGGACGGAATTACGGGAAAACCAGTATCCAGGAGCTCCGGCATGTCCAGCACGGCCCGACACGAAGAGGCACGATGAGCGGCGAGTGGATGCTCCAGGCGCTGCTCGCGGGCGCGCTGCTCGGACTCGGGGCGCTCGCGGCGGAGCGGGTGGCGGGGTGGCTCGGCAGGTCTCGGCGCGCACCCTGGGCGGCGGCGATGCTGGGCTCGCTCCTGCTGCCGGCGCTCTCGCTCTGGGCGCCGGGGCTCCTGCCGGACCTCGGCATCCTGCCGGCCGCGGATCGTCCGGTCCTGGCCGGCGGCCCCGACGCGCTGCCGGCGTTCGAAATGGGGCCGGCCGTTCCGGGCGGCGCGCCGGCCGGTCCCGCGGCGTGGTGGGCGGACCCCGCCCTCCTGCTCGGCCTCGGCTGGCTCGCCGCGTCGCTGGCGATGCTCTGCATCGTCGGCTGGACGTACCGGCGGCTGCGGATCGCCCGCGAGCGGGGCGTCGCCGTGGTGCTGGACGGGGGCGCGGTGCGCGTCACGGAGCGTGTCGGGCCCGCGGTGGTCGGCCTCCTCCGCCCCACGGTCGTCGTCCCGCGCTGGGTGCTGGACGCGCCCGCCGACGAGCGGCGCCTCGTCCTGCTGCACGAGCGGGAGCACGTAGCGGCCGGCGACGCTTGGCTGCTCTTCCTTGGCACGCTCGCGGTCGTGGCGATGCCGTGGAGCCTGCCGCTCTGGTGGCAGCACCGCCGCCTGCGCGCTGCCGTGGAGACCGACTGCGACGCGCGGGTGATCGCCCGCGGAGCGGACCGGCGCGCATACGGGCGGATCCTCATCCGCACGGCGGGCAGCACCCCCGGGCTCCCTCTCCTCGGCCCGGCCTTGGGAGACACCACCTTACAACTGGAGCGGAGGATCGTCGCCATGACCGCGAAGCGCCCATCGCACCCCCTGCTGCGCTCGGTTCCCCTGCTCGCCCTCGCTGCGGGTGTGGTCGCCACGGCCTGCGACGTCGCGGGCGCCGGCGGCGACGGACCCGCGCCTGCCGCGGCGCCCCTGCGCGCCGTCGCGGCGGTCGGGCCCGCGGGCGGCGGGCCCAGGGTCGCCACGGATACGATCGACTCGGTGACGGTCGTGCCGGATCCGTCGCGTCCCCCGATGACGGCGTGGCTCGGCTGGTTCCCCCGGCTGCCGTTCGGGCTGGAGGACTACCCCGTGGTGACGGGGCTGAAGCCCGGCAGCGGCGCGTGGCGTGGAGGCGTGCGCAATGGCGACGTGGTCCTCGCCATGAACGGCCTGGACGCGCGTGGGCTGAAGGCCATCCAGAGCCTTGTCTACCAGCAGCCCGGCACCCGCTATCCCGTCCGCGTCCGTAGGGACGGCGTGGTGCGCGAGCTCACCGCCGAGCTCGAACCGATGAGCTCGCGCTGGCCGGACCAGCCCAGCCGCCACCCCTCCCAGGAGGAAGACTCATGACCCCGGAGTGGATGCTCCAGGCGCTGCTCGCGGGCGCGCTGCTCGGACTAGGCGCGCTCGCGGCGGAGCGGGTTGCGGGGTGGCTCGGCGGGTCGCGGCGATCGGTCTGGGCGGCCGCGATTCTCGGGTCCCTGCTGCTGCCGGCGCTCTCGCTATGGGCGCCGGGGCTCCTCCCGGACCTCGGCATCCTGCCGGCCGCGGATCGTCCGGTCCTGGCCGGCGGCACCGACGCGCTGCCGGCGTTCGAGGTGGGGCCGGCCGTTCCGGGCGGCGCGGCGGCCGGTCCCGCGGCGTGGTGGACGGACCCCGCCGCCCTGCTCGGCCTGGGCTGGCTCGCCGCATCGCTGGCGATGCTCTGCGTCCTCGGCTGGACGTACCGGCGGCTGCGGACCGCCCGCGAGCGGGGCGTCGCCATGGAGCTGGACGGGGGCGCGGTGCGGGTGACGGAGCGGCTCGGGCCCGCGGTGGTCGGCCTCCTCCACCCCGCCGTCGTCGTCCCGCGGCGGCTTCTGGACGCGCCCGCCGAGGAGCGGCGGCTGGTCCTCCTCCACGAGCGCGAGCACGTTGCGGCCGGCGACGCGTGGCTGCTCTTTCTCGGCACGCTGGCGGTCGCGGCGATGCCCTGGTGCCTTCCGCTCTGGTGGCAGCACCGCAGGCTCCGTGCGGCGGTGGAGACGGACTGCGACGCGCGGGTGCTCGCCCGCGGCGAGGACCGGCGCATCTACGGCCGGGTCCTCATCCGCACGGCGGGAAGCACCCCCGGGCTCCCCCTTTTCGGTCCCGCCTGGGGAGACACCACCTCACAACTGGAGCGGAGGATCATGGCCATGACCGCGAAACGCCCGCCTCACCCCCTGCTGCGCTCCCTCCCCCTGCTGGCGCTGGCCGCGGGTGTAGCCGCCGCTGCCTGTGACGTCGTGGGCGAGGCACCCTCCGGCTCCACGGCTGCGCCGGAGACCGCGGCCCCGGGCGCGTCCCTGCGCACCGGGTCCACGGAACCGTCGGCGGTCAAAGTTCCGCACTGGGCATCGGATACCACCCGGATCGTCACCGACACGATGGCAGTCCCGGCCGGGGCGGTATCGCCCACGGCGTCGGTCGGGTGGGTTCCCGCCATGCCCGTCCGCCTCGACGGACCGCCGGGCAACATCCGGATGCTCGACTATCCCAGGGTAGCGGAGCTGAAGCCGGGTGGAGGTGCATGGAAGGCAGGCGTTCGCAACGGGGACGAAGTCCTCGCCATGAATGGCCTGGATGCGCGTGAGCTGCGCTCTCTGCAGGCGCTCACGGCGCAGCAGCCCGGCACCCGCTACACCCTCCGGATCCGCAGGAACGGCGTGGTGCGCGAATTCACGGCCGAGCTCGATCCGCCGCGCTGAGCGGAGCTGCTCCCCGGACGTGGGCCGGGGAACGCGGGAGGCGCAGGAGACACGAAGACCTCCGGCGGAGCGTTCCGCCGGAGGTCTTCGCGCATCCGACCGGACGGTCCGGCCTTACGGCGTGAGCGGGGGCGCCACCTGCTCGCCGAAGGTGAAGCCGATGCGCTTGCCGCGCGGGCTCTCGCGCTTCAGCTGCTCCTGCAGCTCCTCGTACTCCCGCTCCATCTCCGGCGTCACCGAGGCGCGGGTCTCCTTGAGCGCCGCCTCGAACAGGCGCATGGGCACCTCGGTCATCTCCAGGTTCTCGCGGATGGCCTGGAGCCCCGCGCGCCGCACCAGGTCCTCCAGGTCGGCGCCGGTGTAGCCGTGCGTGCGGTCGGCGATGGATTCCAGCTCCACGTCGTCCGCCAGCGGCATCTCGCCGGTGTGGATGCGGAGGATGCGCAGCCGCCCCTCGCGCTCCGGCACCGACACGTACACCAGCTCGTCGAAGCGGCCGGGGCGGAGCAGGGCGGGGTCCAGCAGCGTGGGCCGGTTGGTGGCGCCGATCACCACCAGCCCCTGCAGCTCCTCCAGCCCGTCCATCTCCGCCAGGATGGTGTTGACCACCCGCTCCGTCACCGCCGGCTCGCCCAGCCCGCCGCCGCGCTGCGGGGCCAGCGAGTCGATCTCGTCGATGAAGATCACGGTGGGCGCCACCTGCCGCGCGCGCTGGAAGAGCCGCGATACCTGCTGCTCCGACTCGCCGTACCACTTGCTGAGCAGGTCCGACGACTTGGTGGCGATGAAGTTGGCCTCCGCCTCGCGCGCCACTGCCTTGGCCAGCATGGTCTTTCCCGTCCCGGGAGGGCCGTACAGCAGGAAGCCCTTGGCCGGCCGGATGCCGATGCGCCGGAAGGCGTCCGGGTGCTTGAGCGGCAGCTCGATCCCCTCCTTGAGCGAGCGCTTGGCGTCCTCCAGCCCGCCCACGTCGTCCCAGGTGACGTTGGGCACCTGGATCATGATCTCGCGCATGGCCGAGGGCTGCACGCGCCGCTGGGCGTTGAGGAAGTCGTCGCGGGTGACGGTGAGCTGCTCCAGCACCTCCGCGGGGATCTCCTTGTTGTCCAGGTCGATCTGCGGGAGGTAGCGGCGCAGCGCGTCGATGGCCGCCTCGCGCGCCAGGGCGGAGATGTCCGCGCCCACGTAGCCGTAGGTGATGCGCGCCAGCTCGTCCAGGTCCACGTCCTCCCAGAGCGGCATGCCGCGCGTGTGGATGGCGAGCACCTCGCGTCGCCCCACCGTGTCCGGCACGCCGATGACGATCTCGCGGTCGAAGCGCCCCGGCCGCCGCAGCGCCTCGTCGATGGCGTTGACCCGGTTGGTCGCGCCGATCACCACCACGTTGAGCCGCTGCTCCAGCCCGTCCATCAGCGTGAGCAGCTGCGCCACGATGCGGCGCTCCACCTCGCCCGTGACCTCCTCGCGCTTGGGGGCGATGGAGTCGATCTCGTCGATGAAGATGATGCTGGGCGCGTTCTGCTGCGCCTCCTGGAAGATCTCGCGCAGCCGCTGCTCCGACTCGCCGTAGTGCCGCCCCATGATCTCGGGGCCGGCGATGTGGTAGAACTGGGCGTCCGCCTCGTTGGCGACCGCCTTTGCGAGCAGCGTCTTTCCCGTCCCCGGCGGGCCGTGCAGCAGCACCCCCTTGGGCGGGTCGATCCCCAGCCGCTGGAACAGCTCCGGGTGCTTGAGCGGCAGCTCGATCATCTCCCGCACCTGCTCCACCGTGTTCCCCAGCCCGCCGATGTCGTCGTAGGTGACGTCGGCGCGGCTGGGCTGTTCGGCCTCCACGAACTCGGGGAGCAGCTCGATCTCCGTCTCGGCCACCACCTGCACCACGCCGCGCGGGTTGGTCCCCACCACGCGCAGGCGGATCTCCTGCAGCCCGTAGGCGCTCTGCTGCAGGAAGCTGCGGATGATGTCCTCGGGGTCCTGCCCGCCGCCGCCGCCGCCGTCCGTGGCGCGGCTGGGGGCGCCGCGCTGCACCGAGGTGGAGATCACGTCGCCGGCCACCAGCGGGCGGCGGAACAGGGTGCGGCGCAGCGCGTCGCCGGAGCCCATCAGCCGCAGGTTCTTCTGCGCCGGGGCGATGGTGATGCGGCGGGCGGGCTTGAGGTCGGCGCGGCGCACCTCCACGTGGTCGCTGATCCCCACGTCCGCGTTGACGCGCTGCAGCCCGTCCAGCCGCACGATGTCCAGCCCGTCGTCCTCGGGATACGGGGGGAGCGCGATCACCGCCGTGCTCCGCTTGCCGACCACCTCCAGCACCTCGCCCTCCCGCATCCCCAGCGCGTGCAGGATCTTGTGCCCCACGCGGGCGCCGCCCGAGCCCACGTCCTGCGTCTTCGCGCCCGCTACCTGCGCCCGCAGGCTGCGCTGCTCGCTCTCTGCCATTCCGTCCGCCTTCCTGTTCGGTTTGCGAGTCCGTCCCGGAGCCTGCCGGGTGGCGCTTTCGGCAAGTTCCATGCGTGATGCCGGACGGACCTTCTGCGGAACGCCGCAGTGGGCGCGCGGGGCGGCGGCTGCTCCGCGCCCGGGCTGCAACCCCTGGCGCGCTCGCGGTTATCTATGGAGGATGGAGCGGAGGGCGCCGCGGGCGCGCGGCGCCCGGAGACGAGGGTGGTTCACCGGCTGCAGGCGAGGAGCGAAATGGCGAGGAAGAGCGTGGCGAGGGCGGTCGGCGCCGTCGGGCTGGCGCTGACGGTCGGCATCGGGGTGGGGATCGGGCAGGGGCTGGTGGGCCGCGGCGCGGACGGCGGCCTGGCGTGGGCGCGCCAGGGGGGGACGGCGGCGGAGGCGCCGGAGGGCGCGAGCGCGGCGGGCGCGCGGAAGGCCCCCGTCTTCGCACCGCAGACCACGGACGAGCAGAACGTGATCCGCGTGGCGCGGCAGGTGACCCCGGCGGTGGTGGGGATCACGGCGGGGAGCGGGTCGGGGTCGGGCGTGGTGGTGAGGCAGGAGGGCGTCATCATCACCAACGCCCACGTGGTGGGGCGCTCGCGCGAGGTGGAGGTGAGCCTCGCCAACGGCGAGCGCGTGCCGGGCCGCGTGCTGGGGCGCGACGTCAACGTGGACATCGCCGTGGTGCAGATCCCCGCGCGCCGCTCCATCGCCGTCGCCACGGTGGGCGACTCGGACCGGCTGACGGTGGGGCAGTCGGCGGTGGCGATCGGCAACCCGCTGGGGCTGGAGCGCACCGTCACCACCGGCGTGGTCTCGGCCGTGAACCGCAGCCCGCGCGGCATCGAGCTGGGCGGGCTGATCCAGACGGACGCGGCCATCAACCCAGGCAACTCGGGGGGGCCGCTGGTGGACTCGCGCGGCGCGGTGATCGGCATCAACACCGTCATCTACAACGAGGCGCAGGGGCTGGGCTTCGCCATCCCCATCAACCTGGCCAACAACATCGTCCAGCAGCTGCTCACCGAGGGGGTGATCCGCCGGCCGTACTTCGGGATCAGCTACGACAACCTGGAGCCCGAGGTGGCGCAGTACTACGGCCTGCCGGTGGAGCAGGGGATCATCGTGGTGCAGATCGACCCGCAGTCGCCGGCCGCCCGCGCCGGGATCCGCCGCGGCGACATCATCACCCGCATCGACGCCGACGCCATCCAGCGCGGCGGCGACTTCCAGCGCGTGCTGCGCGCCCGCGCCCCCGGGCAGTCGGTGACGGTGACTGTCGCCCGCCCCAACGGCGGCACGGCGCGGCTGAACGTCCGGCTGGGCGAGACGGAGGTGGCGGGGTAGGACGGCAGGGACGAGGTTACAGGGGACAGGTTACAGGGGACAGCCTGCTTCATTCGGTTCACGCGCAGCGTGAAGCGCCACTGCGACGGCGACCCCCTCCCCCGGCCCCTCCCCGCAAGGGGGAGGGGAGAACTGCAACGGCGGACGCGGGGATGGCCGAGGGAGGGTGTGGGGGTGCCCGGAGGAACGAGTTGGGGGAGTGGCGGCGGGGAAGGGCATTAACTCGTTCCGGAGGGGACCCCCACCCCGACCGCCTGGCGGGAAGATGCCGAAGAAACAGAAGGCCCCTCGCGCCGGACCGGACCGGCGCGAGGGGCCTCGGCCGTGTAGCGACCCCGCGTGTAACGACGGTGTATCACCTCCGCTACCATCTCCGCACGCGAGGCCGGGCGCATTGCCACGCCCCCGGATGCGAGTGTAACGTGGACCGTCCCCGCCGCGACCAGGCGGCCCCGTCGCGGGCCCCGGGCGGGGACCTCACAAGGGGATCCATGAGTGCACACATCCTGGTAGTGGACGACGAGCCGGACATCTCGGCGCTGGTCGCCTACCACCTCGCCCGCGAGTCGTACCGGGTGCGCACCGCCGCGGACGGCGTGGAGGCCATCCGCGCGGTGGAGACCGAGCGCCCCGACCTGGTGGTGCTGGACCTGATGCTCCCGGGCATGTCCGGGCTGGACGTGCTGGGCGAGCTGCGCCGGCGGGGGGAGACGCAGGACCTGCCGGTGATCCTGCTCACCGCCCGGCGCGAGGAGCAGGACCGGATCGAGGGGCTGCGGCTGGGCGCCGACGACTACCTGGCGAAGCCGTTCTCGCCGCAGGAGCTGGTGCTGCGCGTGGGCGCGGTGCTGCGCCGGGTGCGGCAGGCGCCGCCCGCCACCCGCGGCGGCAAGGTGGTGCGGGTGGGGCCGTTTGCCGTGGACACCGGCGCCGCCCGCGCCGAGGCCGCCGGGGAGCCGCTGGACCTCACCCCCACCGAGTACAAGCTGCTGCTCACGCTGATGGAGCGGCGCGGGCGGGTGCAGAGCCGCCGGCAGCTGCTGGAGGCGGTGTGGGAGGTCACCGCGAACATCGCCACCCGCACCGTGGACATGCACGTGCAGCGGCTGCGCAACAAGCTGGGCGACGAGGCGGACTGGATCGAGACGGTGCGCGGCTTCGGGTACCGCTTCCGGACCGACGCGCCGGTCCGCGCGTGAACCGCCCGGCGCGCGCGCGCGCCGACCTCCGGCTCTTCCTCAGCTACCTCGCCCTGATCGGCGTGACCGTGGTCGCGCTCACGATCGGGGTGGGGTTCACGCTGCGCCGCCACCTGGTGGACATGGTGGCGGACGACCTCCGCCGCGAGCTGATGCTCGCCATCGCGCTGCACGCGCAGGGCGCGGGGATGCCCCCCGACGCGCTCGCCGACCGGCTGGGCGCCCTCGGGGGCCGGCGCGTGACGCTGCTGTCGCGCGCCGGCCGCGTCGTCGGCGACTCCGACGTCCCCGCCTCCCAGGTTCCCATGCTGGAGGACCACTCCGGCCGCCCCGAGGTCCGCGCCGCGCTGCGCGGCCGGCTGGGACGGTCGGTGCGGATGAGCAGCTCGGTGGGGAGCGAGCTGCTGTACCTGGCGGCGCCCGGGGCGCGGGGCGAGGTGGTGCGCCTGGCGGTCACGCTAGACGACGTGCAGGCGGCGGTGGCGCGGGTGCAGCGCGGGATCCTGGCCGGAGGGCTGATGGCCATGGTGCTGGCGGGGGCGCTCTCGCTGGCCGTCAGCGTGGCGGTGACCCGCCCGCTGCGGGAGGCCGCGGCGGTGGCGCGGGCCCTGGCCCGCGGCGACCTGTCGCGGCGGGTGCACGCGCGCCACGGCGACGAGCTGGGGGAGCTGGGCCAGGTGCTGGACACCCTCGCCGACGAGCTGCAGCGGCGCATGGGGCAGCTGGAGGGGGAGCGCGCCGAGATGCTCGCGCTGGTCGACGCCATGGCCGAGGGAGTGCTGGCGCTGGGTTCCGACGGGCGGGTGCGGCGCGCCAACCTGGCCGCGCGCCGCATCTTCGGGCTGGCGGGCGACCCCGCAGGGCTCGCCCCGCACGAGGTGGCCCGCCGCCCCGCCTTCACCCGGCTGGTGGAGCGCGCCCGCGCCGGCGAGCCGGTGTCGGCCACCGAGCTCGCCTTCGACGGGCACCACCTGCTGGCCACCGCCCAGCCGCTCGCCACCGGGGGGGCGGTGCTGGTGTTCCTGGACGTGTCTGCGCTGCGGCGGCTGGAGGACGTGCGGCGCGACTTCGTCGCCAACGCCTCGCACGAGCTGAAGACGCCGCTCACGGCGATCCGCGGCTACAGCGAGACGCTGCTGGACGAGAACCTGCCGCCGGAGCTGCGCCGCCGCTTCGCGGAGGTGGTCCGGGAGAACGCCGAGCGGCTGCAGCGCATCGTGGACGACCTGCTGGACCTGTCGCGCATCGAGTCGGGCGGGTGGCGCGCCGAGCCCGAGGAGGTGGCCGTCGCCGAGGCCGCGGAGGAGGGGTGGGCGGTGCTGGAGGAGGCCGCGGCGGAGAAGGGGGTGGAGTTCGGGATGGAGGTGGAGCCCGGGTGCGAGCTGGTGCGCGCCGACCCCTCCGCCCTGCGGCAGGTCTTCACCAACCTGCTCCACAACGCCCTCCGCCACACGCCCGGCGGCGGCGCAGTCACGGTGCGGGCCGCGTGCGCGCCGGAGACGCCGAACCGCCCTCCCGGGCGCTGGGTGCGCCTGGAGGTGGCCGACACCGGGTGCGGGATCCCCGCCGCGCACCTCCCCCGCATCTTCGAGCGCTTCTACCGGGTGGACAACGCGCGGGCCCGCGCCGTCGGCGGCACCGGGCTGGGGCTCGCCATCGTCAAGCACCTGGTGGAGAGCCACGGCGGAACCGTGGAGGCGGAGAGCGAGCTGGGGCGGGGGACCACGATCCGCTTCACCCTCCCGGCCGCCTGAGCGGCCTTCGTTACACGATCGTTACCGTTTCGATATACCGCGAGCCGTCCGGGCAGGCAGTTTGCAGCCGTCCGTGACGCCGCCGTGTCCGATCCGTGACCGGCGGCTCACACCGCACACTGCCCGAACCGGAAACGGAATGCCGATCCCGAACCGGCGGCCCCATGCCGCCTCGCGCGTTCTCCCGCTCGTCCTCGCCGCTGGCCTCCTTCCCTCCACCCTGCGCGCGCAGCAGGCCGACTCCGTGGTCTTCAAGGCGAATGCCCTGGAGGTCTCCTTCGCCGGGCGCGTGCAGACGCAGTTCAACACCACCACGGTGGAGAGCGAGCCGTCCACCGAGATCGCGCTGCGGCGGGTGCGGCTGGAGGCCACGGTCAGGCTCAACGACTGGATCACGGCCAAGATCCAGCCGGAGTACGCGGGGAGCCGCGTCTCCGTGCGCGACGCGTACGTGCGCTTCGCCTTCGACCCGGCGCTCGCGCTGGTGGCGGGGCAGGCCCACCGCCCCTTCGGCACCATCCTCCCCACCAGCTCCACCCGCATCCTCCCCATCGAGCGGGGCGTGCGCATCCGCGGGCTCCCCAACGCGCGCGAGGAGCAGAACCTGGTCGCCGAGCTGGGCTACGCGGACCGCGACGTGGGGATCCAGCTGACCGGGGAGCCGGAGTGGGCGCCGCTGGGGCTGTCGTACGCCCTCGGCGTGTTCAACGGCCCGGCCCGGGGGGACGCGCGGGAGCTGAACACCTACCAGCTCGCCGCCCGCGTGGCGGCCCGCCCCCTCGATCTGCTCAAGCTCGGCGCCTCGTGGAGCCGCCGCGACTTCGTGGTCCCCGATCCCGCCAACGAGGACGTGCTCCGCACCCGGGGCGGCCAGGCGTGGGGGCTGGACGCGGAGTACGGCCGCTACGCCCCCGGGCTGCACCTGCTGGCGGAGGCCGCGTGGGGCGACTACGACCCGGCGGAGGACGTGACGTTCACCGGGGTGCAGGGGTGGCTGGGGTACCGGACGGGGGCGCTCACTTCCAAGCTGACCGGCGTCGAGCCCGTGCTCCGCGTCAGCACCGGCGACGTGGACGGCGAGCCCACCCGGCTGGCGGTGGACGGGGGGACGCTGGTGACGCCCGGACTGAACCTGTACTTCGGCGGGCTCAACCGCATCATGCTCAACTACGACCTCTGGAGCCCGGACGGCGACGGCGGCCGGGAGGGGAGCTTCAAGATCCAGTTCCAGGCGGCGTTCTAGGCGCCCGGCACCCGATCGGCCCCACGAGCGGGGGCGGCCCACGGCGGGCCGCCCCCGCTCGCCGTTTCGCGCCGGATCCGGCGCGGCTACGCGAACGCGCCGGAACCGTGACGGGTGCGTGACGATCGGCGGGTCGTCCCGTGACGGCGCCCCGGCAGCTTTGGGCGTCGCTGCACGAGGCGACCCACCGATTCCACCGTACCAGCGTAGAGGCCACGAGTGAGCTTCGATCACAGTTTGAACGGTCCTCGCCTCCAGTCGGGCAGGGGACACGGCACGGCGATCCGCGGCGCCCTCCGGGCGTTCGGGATCGCCGTCGCGCTTCTGGCGGCGGCCGGCCCGCTGCTGGCGCAGGGCGCCGGCCGCATCGCGGGGCGGGTGGTGAGCGCCGCCACCGGCAACCCGGTCGTCTCGGCCCAGGTCGTCGTGGCGGGCACGGCGCTGCGCGCCGTCACGGACGTCGCCGGGCGCTTCACCCTGGCGAACGTCCCGGCCGGCACGCAGTCGGTCACGGCCACGTCGCTCGGGTTCGCGGCGAAGACCGTCACCGGGGTGGCGGTGGCCGCGGGGCAGACCGCCGAGCTGGACATCTCCCTGGCCGCCGAGGCGCTTGCGCTGGAGGGGCTCACCGTGACCGCCGCGGCGGAGCGGGGAAGCGTCAGCCGCGCCCTGGACGAGCAGCGCACCGCCACCGGGGTGGTCAGCTCGGTGACCGCGGAGCAGATCTCCCGCAGCCCGGACAGCGACGCCGCGGCGGCGGTGCAGCGCGTGAGCGGGGTGACGGTGCAGGAGGGGCGCTACGTGTTCGTGCGCGGCCTGGGCGAGCGCTACACCACCACCTCGCTGAACGGCGCGCGCATCCCCAGCCCGGAGCCGGAGCGCAAGGTGGTCCCGCTGGACCTGTTCCCGGCGGGGCTGCTGCAGACCATCACCACCTCCAAGACCTTCACGCCGGACCAGCCGGGCGACTTCAGCGGCGCGCAGGTGAACATCCGCACGCGCGAGTACCCGGTGAAGCCCACCGCCACCCTGTCGCTCTCCGGCGGCTTCAACACCGCCGCCACCGGGCAGGACGTGTTCGCGGCGCCCACGGCGGGGCTGGAGATGTTCGCGCTGGGCGAGCGCGACCGCAGGATCCCCACCATGCTCCTGGGCGGCGGCGTCCCCTCCTCCCCGCAGCAGGTGAACGAGGTGGTCGCCTCCTTCCGCAACGCCTGGTCCCCCGCCGAGCGGCAGGGGCGCCCCAACGGGTCGGCGGCGCTCTCGCTGGGCGGGAGCACCCCGGTGCTGGGGCAGCGGCTGGGCTACATCGCCTCGGCCACCTACTCGTACTCGCAGGAGGTGCGGGCCGGCGAGGTCCGGGCCTACGCCGACCCCACCGGGGGGACGCGCGAGGTGGACCGCTTCGAGGGGACCACCGGGCGCGAGGGCGTGCTCTGGGGCGGCGTCGTCAACCTGAGCACGCTGCTGGGCTCCGGGTCGCGCATCTCGCTGAACAACACCTACAACCGCACCGCGGACAACGAGGCGCGCCGCGAGTTCGGGCTGGAGGAGAACCTGGGGCTCCCGCTGCGCATCGACCGGCTCGCCTACGTGGAGCGCAGCATCCGCTCCAACCAGCTGGTCGGCGAGCACGAGCTGGGCTCGCGGAGCCGCTTCGACTGGTCGGTCACCTCGGCGGGCGTGACCCGCGACGAGCCGGACCGCTCGGAGGTGGTGTACGCCGGCGGCAGCGACCCGGCGACCGGATCGCCGCTCCCCTACGCGCTGCTGGTGGACCCGCAGGCCGCGGTCCGCACCTTCGGCGACCTGTCGGAGAACAGCGTGGAAGCATCCGCCAACTACCGCTTCCAGTTCGGCGACGTGTCGCGCGAGCACGCCGTCCGGGTGGGCGCCCTCTTCCGCGGCGTGGACCGCGAGTCGCAGAACCGCTCGTACAGCATCCTCACCCAGTCGATGGACCGCTCGGACCGCGAGCTGGCCCCGGAGGAGATCTTCGGCGACCGCTTCACCTCCGGGAGCACCTCGCCGTTCGCGCTGCTCCCGCTGAACCGGGGCGGCTCGTACATGGCGGACGACCGGCTCCTGGCCGGCTACGCCATGCTGGAGTACGCGCCCACGGACCGGCTGCGGCTGATCGGCGGGGCGCGGGTGGAGCGCTCGGAGCTGCGGGTGGACGCGGAGCCCACCATCGGCGCGGCGGTGGTCGCCGAGCCCGGCTACACGGACGTGCTCCCGTCGCTGGCCGCCAACTTCTCGCTGACGGACAACCAGAACCTCCGCCTGTCGGGGTCGCAGACGCTGTCGCGCCCCGAGTACCGCGAGCTGGCCCCCATCGGCTACCGCGACGTGATCGGCGGGGAGACGGTGATCGGCAACGCCGACCTGCGCCGCACGCTGATCCAGAACCTGGACCTGCGCTGGGAGTGGTACCCCACCATGGGCGAGGTGCTGAGCCTTGCCCTGTTCGCCAAGCGCTTCCAGGACCCCATCGAGCGCGTGTACCTGGGCACCTCGGGGACGCGGGTGGTCACCTTCGTCAACGCGGACCAGGCGCGGAACTACGGCGTGGAGCTGGAGGCCCGCAAGGAGCTGGGCGACTTCACCGGCGTGCTGCGGGGCTGGGGGGTCTCGGCCAACGCCACGCTGATGAGGAGCGAGATCGACGTGGACGCCGGCGACCCGCTCCAGACCGGCGCCAGCCGCCGCATGGTGGGCCAGGCGCCGTACGTAGCGAACCTGGGGCTCAGCTACGCCACCGAGGGGCAGGGCTTCAGCGGCACGCTGCTCTTCAACACCATCGGCGACCGCATCGTGGGCGCGTCCGAGAACCCGCTCCCCGAGGTGGTGGAGGAGTCGCGCAGCTCGCTGGACCTGTCGCTGCGCTTCGGGCTGGGCCGGGGGCTGACGGGGAAGATGGACGCGCGCAACCTGCTGGACGAGCCCTTCCGGGTTACCCAGGGGACGGTGACGCGCCAGGAGTACACGGCGGGCCGGGTGCTCACCTTCGGGGTGAGCATGCAGATGTGAGGCGGATGCGTGACCTCGTCGTGACGGCGGCGCTACGGCGCCGCCGCGCGGCGGGGCGAGAATCCCTGCGCGGGTTCGAGCGGACCCGTCCGATTCCCCTGCACGAATGGTGAGATGATGAGATTGGGAGTGCGCGCGATGCTGGTGGCCGGGATGGTGATGTCCGCGGGCCTGCTCTCTGCGTGCGGCGACGACGACCCCACCGGGCCGAACAACCCGCCCCCGACCGGCGTCACCGCGACCGCGGGCTCGGCGACGGCCGTCACGCTGAGCTTCCAGCCGGTCCAGGGCGCCACCGACTACGTGATCCAGCGCGCCGCCGGGACGGCGACGTTCACGGTGGTGGACACGATCCAGACCACCACGTTCCAGGACACGGGGCTCCAGCCCGCCACGCAGTACCGCTACCAGGTGGCCTCCATCGCGGGCGGCCGGATGGGCTTCTTCGGCCCGGAGCTGGCGGTGAGCACGCTGGCCGCCGGCCGCGGCGCCGCCACCATCGACGCGGACATCACCGCGAACCGCACCCTGTTCGCGGACACCGTCTACACGCTGCGCGGCTTCGTCAAGGTGGCCAGCGGCGCCACGCTGACCATCCAGCCCGGCACCCGCATCCAGGGCGACTTCAACACCGTCGGCTCGTCGCTCTTCATCCTGCGCGGCGCCCGCATCGTGGCCCGCGGCACCCGCGAGAACCCCATCGTCTTCACCTCGTCCCGCCCCGCCGCGAGCGCGCTCCCCGGCGACTGGGGCGGCGTGATCATCGTGGGCCGCGGCGTCATCAACCGCGCCTCCCCGGTGATCCTGGAGGGGACGGAGAACTTCCCGCAGCCCATCAACTACGCGGGCGGCACCGACAACGCGGACAACAGCGGCGAGCTGCGCTACGTGCGCATCGAGTTCGCCGGGTACGCGACGCAGCCCAACGCGGAGCTGAACACGCTGACGCTGGCGGCGGTCGGGAGCGGCACCGTGATCGAGTACGTGCAGGCCGCCAACGGGCTGGACGACAGCTTCGAGTGGTTCGGCGGCGCGGTGGACGGCAGGTACCTGGTCTCGTACGAGGCCGGCGACGACCACTTCGACGCCTCCGAGGGCTACGTCGGGCGCAACCAGTTCCTGATCGCCCTCCAGACCAAGGTCCCCACCACGCGTCCCGAGGCGGGCGCCGCCGCCTCCGACCCGCAGGGGATCGAGAACGACGGCTGCGCGGGCTCGTCCGGCTGCCCCAACGGGGAGCTGTCGACGCCGTTCACCATCCCCATGTTCGCCAACTTCACCCTGGTGGGCACGGGCCGCACCAACACCAGCGGCGGCGAGGTGGGCATGGTGCTGCGCCGCGGGACCGGCGGCTTCTACGTCAACGGCATCGTGACCCGCTGGGGCCGCGCGGCGATCAGCATGCGCAACACCACCACCCAGGCGCGGGTGACGGCGGGCGACCTGGTGGTTCGCAATGTCCTGCTCGCCCAGAACGGGGTGGCCTTCGAGGCCGGCACGGACCGCTTCTCGGTGGACGCGGCGGCAAACGCCATCGAGAGCTCGGCCGCCACGGCCACCAGCCTGTTCACCGCGCTCCCGGCCGCTCCGACGCAGGCCTCCGAGCTGAACTGGAGCCTGTCCGCGGCCTCCCCGGCGCGCACCGGCGGTCTGAGCGCCTTCACGGGCGCCATGGCGACCAAGGCCGGGACGTTCGTGACGGCCACGGCGTACCGCGGCGCGGCGGACCCGGCGGCGACCACCAGCTGGTGGGACGGCTGGACCCGCTACTACGCCAAGTAGCCCGCTTTCGACAGAGAACCGGACGGCCGGCGCCCCCCACGGGCGCCGGCCGTTCCCCGCATCCGGCAGCTGAATGAAGATCCGATTCGTCTCCGCGGCCGCGGCGCTGCTCCTGGCCGCCGCCTGCGCCGACGCCCCCGCGCCGGCAGCCGCCCGGCCGCCCGCCGCCGAACCGGCCGCGGCGCCCGTGGCGGCGCCGTCCGGGCCCGTGGACAGCATCCTCCCCAACGCGGAGTCGCAGCGCCGCTTCCGCGAGGGCCTCCCCGAGGTCGCGTCGCTCGCCGGCGCGTCGGAGAGCCGGGACGCGCTGGTCCGCCGGTTCGCGCGGGCGGTGGAAAGGCACGACACCGCCGACCTGCGCGCCATGGTGATGAGCCGCGCGGAGTTCGCCTACCTCTACTACCCGCACACCCGGTACACCCGCCGGCCCTACGAGCTGCCCCCGGAGCTGCTCTGGTTCACGATCGAGCAGAACAGCGAGAAGGGGATCGTGCGCGTCCTCCGCCGGCTGGGTGGACAGCCCCTGGGCGTCCGCTCCGTCGAGTGCGAGGACGAGCCGGAGGCGGTGGGTCCCGCCGGTCTCTGGAACCGCTGCCTGGTGCGGCGCGCCGGCGACGGGCCCGCGGAAAGGCTCTTCGGCTCCATCATGGAGCTGGACGGGCGCTACAAGTTCGTGTCGTACGCAAACGAGTTCTGACGACAGGACGGGCAAAGACACGCAGCAGAAGAACGGCCGGCCGGGGACTCGCGTCTCCGACCGGCTGTCGTGTTCGGTGCCCGCGCCGAAGTCTACTTCTCGACCGTGGCGGCGATGCGGTCCAGCGCGGCGCGCCAGCGGGCGCGCATCGCCTCGCGGGCCTCCGCGTCGGGCAGCTTCTCCAGGTGCGCGCCGATGGAGGTCTTCCCGGGACCGGCCTCCGTCACGGTGATCTGCAGCGTGGCCGGCGACGCCCACCCCTCGGGCTGCCACGTCATGCGCAGGCGATTGCCCGGCCGCACGACGCGGACCTCGCCGCTCGCGCCGGGCTCGCCGCCGGCGGAGGGCACGCGGTACCGCTCGCCCACCTCGAACGAGACGGACGCGCCCTCGCCCAGCCACAGCTCCGGGCGGGAGGTGATCCGCTCCCATGCCTCAGCGACCATCAGCGGGACGCGCTTCTGCACGCCCACCTGGAACCCCGTGTCCGCCGTCTGGCCGACGACGCGGCTGCCGCGGGCGTACTCGTAACCCACGGTGACGGACTGGCGCCACCACCCGGACCCGACCTCCGGGTGCTCGCGCTTCAGGTAGGCGACGATCTCCTTGTGGCTCCACTCCGCCGCGCCCGCAGCGTCCAGGGTCGCCTGCCATTCCTCCCAGCTCCGCCCGGTCGCCTCGCGCACCGCCTCCGATGAGACCCGCGGGCCCGCTCCGGGAGGGGCGGGATGGGGAAGGGGAGCCCCCGTTCCGTCGGCCGACCCTGCCGGAGCGGCGCCGCTTTCCGACGAGCCGAGCCCGGCCTCGCGGAGTGCGTCCCGGATCCGACCCATCGCCTTGGGGCCCATGCCGTGCAGCTGCAGGAGGTCCGGCTCGCGGGCGCGGCCCAGCTGCTCCAGCGTGGTGTAACCCGCGGCCGTGAGGGCACGCGTGGCCGGCGCCCCGATCCCGGCCGGAAGGCCGCTTCCGCCGCCCGTCACGTCCTTCCTCGTCGCGCGTGTGGTCATTCGCTCCTCGCCGGTTCAGGGCTGGTTCGCCGAGTGCAGCGCGAAGGGGCCGCCCTGCGGGTCCAGGCACTGAGCCATCCTGCCGCCGGGGACGTCCGTGGGGCCGTGCTGCACCTGGCCGCCGCGCTCGCGCACGCGCGCCACCGCGGCGTCGAGGTCGTCCACGTTGACGTAGTACAGCCAGTGCGGGGGCCGGCCCGTCCACTTCGAGGCGTCGAACATCGCGCCCAGCATGGAGTCCGCGGCATCGCCCGGGTGGCGGAAGACGAAGTACGAGCCCATCTCGCCCATGTCCATGGTGGTCGAGTGCTCCCACCCCAGGAGCGCGGAGTAGAAGGGCCACGCCTCCCGGTGGTCCGTGGTGTGCAGCTCGTGCCAGCCGACGAAGCCCGGCTTCCCTGTGTCCGCGGCCATCCCCTCGCCCAGCGGGGCGAACAGCGACACCGTGGCGCCCGTCGGGTCGGCGACGATGGCGTAGCGGCCCACCTCGGGGATGTCGGCGGGGGGCGAGAGGACGCGGCCCCCCAGCTCCTCCGCGCGCCGGGCCGAGGCGTCCACGTCCTCCACCGTGACGTGGCCGAACCAGTGCGGCGGCGTGCCCGCCTGCTCCATCTCGGCTGGGATCTTCATCAGCCCGCCCACCGGCACGCCGCCGGCCGTCCACATGGCGTACGGCTCCTCGCCGCCTCGCCACTCCTGCGCCCCCCAGCCGACGACGTGCGTGTAGAAGTCCCGGGCGGCCTCCACGTCGCGCGCCAGGTGGTCGAACCAGACGAAGCGTCCCGTGCTGCTCATCGCTGCTCCTCCGTGAAGTTAGGGATCCGGCATGGAACTGCTTTCCGAACTGCCGTGCTGGGTGTGCCACCGGGGGCGGCGGATTCCGGCTCAGTTCACCACGTAGCCGGCGGTTGCGTTGGCGATCACCGCCGTCATCGCGCTCGCGTAGTCCGACGCCATGATGACGGCGGCGCGGGCCACCTCCGCCACCCCCGGGAGGCGCCGGAGCAGGGTCTCGCTCCCGAACTCCGCCTCCACCTGCTCGATCGACTTCCCGGCCGCGCGGGCGTGCAGCCGGATGGTTTCCTGGACGTCGGGCGCGTCGGGCGACCCGGCCGAGCCCACGACCACCGTGCGCACGCCGCGCGGTCCCAGCTCCGCCGCGAAGGTGCGCCAGAGCGCTTCGAGCATCGCGCACGCCGCGTCGAACCCGCCGACGTTGGGGGCCGCCCGCCGGGAGGGGCCCGCCGTGATCGTCATGATGACGCCCGAGCCCCGCGCGGCCATGTGCCGGGCCGCCGCCCGGGCGGTGTGGAACTGCGTGGTCGCGGCCGTCAGGATGGGCCGGGTGAGCTCCTCCGTGGACATCTCGGTGAGGTGCCTGCCCTGCACGTCCTGCATGCCGATGGCGTTGAACAGCACGTCCACGCCGCCCGCCCGCGCCGCCACGTCGGCGAAGTGCTCCTCCACCGCCCGCTCGTCCCACGCGTCCACGCGCGCCGCCTCCGCGGCCCCGCCGGCCGCCCGGACCTCCCGAGCGACGGCCTCCACCGTCTCCAGGGTGCGGCCCGCCAGGAACAGCCTGGCCCCCTCGGCGGCGAACGCCCGCGCGACCGCCCCGCCGACCGCGCCACCCGCCCCGTACACGACCGCGCTCCGGTTCTCCAGCAGCATGTCGCTCCTCCCGCCCGCAGGCTACGTGGACGTCACGGCCGCAGCCGCTCCAGGTATTCGCACGCGGCCTCCGCGGCCTCCAGCATCAGCGCGGCGCTGCGCGAGCTCTTGCCGGTGCCCCAGATCCCCATCTGCAGCGCGACGAGCAGCGCGGCCGCGCTCTCCGGCGACGTGTCGCAGCGCACGGTGCCCGCCTCCGCGCCCCGCCGGAGCGCCGCGGCGAAGCTGGAGCGCCACAGCCCGTAGAGCGCGTGGATGCGGGCGTGGAAGCCCTCGTCCAGCGGGGACATCTCCTGCGCCAGGTTGTTGAGCGGGCAACCGTTCAGGTACCCGCCGCCCTTCACGTCCTCCTGCGCGTAGCGCCGGAAGGACCGCTGCATCGCGGAGACGGGATCCGCCGCGCCGTCCAGCGGCCCCAGCCAGCGCTCCAGCAGCAGGGGCCCGATCACCTCGTCCACCACCGCGTACCCAAGCTCCTGCTTGCCCGCGAAGTGGTGGAAGAGCGCCCCCTTGGTCACTCCGGCGCCCTCCACGACCCGATTCAGGCTGCCGCCCTGGAAGCCGTTCCGGAAGAACTCCCGGAACGCCGCGTCTAGGATCCTGCGGCGGGTGACGTCCGGCTGGCGCGATGACACGGTGCTCATGGAAACATGATACCGACCGGACGGTATGTGAGTCAAGAATGATGTGAGGGCGGCCCCGGCGACCCCCTCCCCCGGCCCCTCCCCGCAAGGGGGAGGGGAGAACTGCACGGCGTTGAAGTGGGCTCCGGCGCAGGGGCGACCCCTCACCCCCCGGCCCCCTCTCCCACAAGGGGAGAGGTGGAGCACGACGAAGGCGAACCCCGGACAGCCCTCCCCCGGCACGGGGGAGGGTGGCGAGCCTCAAGCGAGCCGGGTG
>DASVQR010000214.1:0-26300 GCA_036389055.1 Longimicrobiaceae bacterium
ACGCGCACCACCTGCATGCGGGCCACCTCGATCTCCGGCCGCGTCCCCCAGTCCTTCTGCGTGGCGGGGATGTACGCGGCGAACACGTCGCCCTCCTTCACCCCCGCTGCGGCGCCCACGTCCAGGAACGCCATCTCCTGGGTGACCTGCACCGCGTGCTCCTCGCCGAAGCCGACCACCTTGCCCGCCAGCTCCCGGCGCGCCGCCCGCGGCGCCACCCCGGCGCGGACCGGGAAGCGCGCGGCGGGAACCGCCAGGTCGCTCACCGAGATCACGTCGTACACCGTGCGCACCTCCACGGTTGCGACGTCGCCGTCCACCGCCTCCACGCTGCCGATGCCGGTGGACACGTACACCCGGCCGTGCGGCCGGACCTCGCGGTCGCGCCGGAAGAAGTGCACCGCGTCGCCCACGCGCAGGCCGCCGGGCCGGCCGAGCGCCACGTACACGCGGTCGTACAGCGAGATCTGCGGGGTCATCCCGATGGGGACCACCGTGGGCGAGAGGCGCTCCGCCAGCTTGCCGACGGCGGGGACCTCGGCGTCCTGCACCAGCAGCCGCGCGCGGTAGAAGTCGCCCGGCGCCACCACGGGAAAGTCGCCGGTGCCGGCGGCGGGGAGGACGCGGTCGCCGGCCGGGGCCTCCTCGCCGCGGCGGGGCGTGTACGCCGTCTGCGGCGGGAGCCCCTCGCGGCACTCCGGGAGGACGAGCCGCTGCTCCGGGTAGATGCGGGCCGGGTCGCGCACGGCGCCGGCGTTGAGCCGGTACAGCTCGGGCCAGAGGAAGGGGTCGCCGAGGCAGCCGCGGGCCAGCTCCCACAGGGTGTCCCCGGGGCGGACGACGTGGGTCCGCTCCTGCCCGGGGAGGGCGGCCGGCTCCTGGGCGGCGAGGGGGGCGGCGGCGGCGAGGCCGGCGACGAGGAGGATGGAGGGTTTCACGGGTGTTCCGGAAGGGGTGAACGAGGTCCCGCCCGGGGGCGCACGGTGGCCCCGGGGCATGGGACGGCCTGGACGCTCCCCGTGAGGGGGAGCGCCGGCCCCATATGTGTCTCGCTCCGGTCCCTCAGTATAACCCGCGTCCACTCCGCCGACAACAGTGCCGCGGGGGCGGGAGCGGAGCGCTCACCACTCCGCCCCCTCCTCCCCGGCGATGCGGTCCAGCAGGCGGTCCAGCTCGTCCCCGGGGATGGAGCCGAGCACCGCCATCACCGCGGCCTCGTCCTCCGGCGTGGCGTCGTCCGGGGCGGACGCGGCGCCCGACGCCGCGAGCAGCGCCGCGAGCCCGGCAACCGTGGGCGCGTCGAAGAACTGCCGCAGGTCCAGCCCCACGCCGAACGCCTCGCGCACCCGCGTGCCGACCCGCACCGCGTGCAGCGAGTGCCCGCCCAGCTCGAAGAAGTCGTCGTGGACGCCCACCCGCTCCACCCCCAGCACCGACGCCCACATGCCGGCGAGCGCCGCCTCCAGCGGGGTGCGCGGCGCGGCATAGGGCGCCCGGACCGCGGCGGCCGCGTCCTCCGGCGCGCGGAGGGCGCGCCGGTCCAGCTTGCCGGTGGGGGTGAGCGGGAGCGCGTCCAGCGCCACGAAGGCGGAAGGGACCATGTGCTCCGGGAGGCGCCCGGACAGGAAGCCGCGCAGCTCCGCCGCGCTCTCGCCGTCCGCCACCACGTAGGCCACCAGCCGCCGGTCGCCGGCCGCGTCGTCCCGGGCCGCCACGGCGGCGTCGCGCACCCCGGGGTGGGCCCGCAGCGCCGCCTCCACCTCGCCGGGCTCGATGCGGAAGCCCCTCACCTTGACCTGCGCGTCCACGCGGCCCAGGAACTCCAGCTCGCCGTCGGCGCGGCGGCGGGCGCGGTCGCCGGTGCGGTACAGGCGCGCGCCGGGCTCGCCGGAGAACGGGTCGGGGACGAAGCGCTCGGCCGTCAGCCCCGCCCTGCCGTGGTAGCCGCGGACCACGCCGGCGCCGCCCAGGTACACCTCGCCCGCCCCGCCGAGCGGCACCGGGGCCATGCGCGCGTCCAGCACGTAGGCGCGCAGGTTCGCGATCGGCCGGCCGACGGGCGGCGGCCCGTCCCCCGCGCCCGCGCAGTCGAACACCGTGGAGTACACGGTCGCCTCCGTGGGGGCGTAGGCGTTGAGCAGCCGCCGCCCCGGGGCCCAGCGCGCCACCGTCTCCGCCGTGGCGCGGTCGCCGCCCGTGACGACGACCCGCAGCTCCGGGTAGGAGTGCTCGGGGAGCGCGGCGAGGAAGCCGGGCGTCGCCGCCACCGCGCTCACCCGCTCCCGGATCATCAGCGACCACAGCTCCTGCGAGTCCAGCAGCGTCTCGCGCGGGGCGAGCACGACGACCCCGCCGCTGGTGAGCGGCCCGAAGATCTCCAGCACGGACGCGTCGAACGAGAGCGAAGCGGCCTGGAGCATCCGCAGCCCCGGCCCGGCGCCCAGGTGCTCGCGCGCGGCCAGCAGCAGGTTGACGACGCCGCGGTGCGGGACCAGGACGCCCTTGGGGGTGCCGGTGGAGCCGGAGGTGTAGATGACGTAGGCTAACGACAGGGAACAGGGGACAGGGAACAGGGAACAGCCTGCAACGGCCCCGTCCGCCGACGCCGCGGTGTGCGGCGCACTGCGTACTTCGTGCTCCTCGCTGCCGTTCAGCAGCACCGTCGTCCCGGCGAAGTCCGGGAGGCGGCCGGCGAGGGCGGGGTCGGTCACCAGCAGCGTGACGCCGGAGTCGGCCAGCAGGAAGGCGAGGCGCTCGGCCGGGTAGGCGGGGTCGAGCGGGACGTACGCGGCGCCGGAGCGGAGCACGCCGAGCACGGCGACCACCATCTCCGGGGAGCGCTCCAGGCAGATGCCGACGCGGGTCTCGGGCGCGGCGCCGAGGGAACGCAGGCGGTCGGCGAGGCGGGCGGAGGCGCCGTCGAGCTGGGCGTAGGTGGTGGCGCGGCCGGCGAAGCGCAGCGCGGGGGCGTGCGGGGTGCGCTGGGCCTGCGCGGCGAACAGGTCGTGGACGCGGACGTCGTCCGGGAAGGGCGCGGCGGTGTCGTTCCAGGCGTGCAGGAGCTGGCCGGTCTCCGCGGCGCCCAGGAACGGCAGATCCGAGAGGCGTGCGGAGGTGTCGCCCGCGACGTGCTCCAGCAGGTTCAGGCAGTGCCCGGCCCAGCGGTGCATGGTGGCGTGGTCGAACAGGTCGGTGCGGTACTCCAGCAGCATCTCCACGATGCCGTCGTGCTCGTCGGCGAGGATGCCGACGTCGAACTTGGCGACGCCGGAATCCACCGTGAAGTGGGTGATCTCCAGCCCGGCCATGTCGGGGACGGAGCCGTGCCGCGCCCGCTGCTGGAGCACGAACATGGTCTGCACCAGCGGGTGGCGGCCGGGCTCGCGCTCCACGCGCAGGTCGTCCAGCAGCACGTCGAAGGGGAGGTACTGGTGCGCGTCGGCGCCGAGGGCGGCCCCGCGCGCCTGCACCAGCAGCTCGCGGAACGTGGGATCGCCGGACAGGTCGGCGCGCAGGGCCACGGTGTTCAGGAAGCAGCCGACCAGCCCGTGCGTCTCCGGGTGGGCGCGGTTGGCGGAGAGCGAGCCCACCACCACGTCCTCCTGCCCGGAGTGGCGCAGCAGCAGCACCTGGTACGCGGCGAGGAGCAGGATGTAGAGCGTGGTCCCCTCGCGCGCGGCCGCGGCCTGGAGGCGCGCCGTGAGCTCCGCGTCCAGAGTGAAGACGTGCAGGGCGCCGCGGTGGCTCTCCACGGGCGGGCGGGGCCGGTCGGTGGGAAGCTCGACCACGTGCGGGGCCCCGCGCAGGTGCTCGCGCCAGTACGCCAGGTCGGCGGCGGGGGCGTCGCTCGCCATCCACGCGCGGTGCCACACGGCGAAGTCGGCGTAGTGGAGACGCGGCTCGGGGAGCGGCGAGGGCACGCCGCGCGCGAACGCGTCGTACACCACCCGGACCTCGCGCCAGAACACCCCGGCGGACCAGCCGTCGTAGGCGATGTGGTGGACGGAGGTGAGCAGCACGTGCTCGTCCCGGTCCAGCACCAGCAGGCGCGGGCGGTAGACGGGGCCGCGCGACAGGTCGACCGGGCGCCGCGACTCCTCCTCCGCCCGCCGCCGGGCGAGCGCCTCGCGTGCCTCGCGGGGGAGGCCGCGCAGGTCCTCCACCGGCAGGTACACCTCGGGGACGGGCCGCGGGAGCTGGACGGGCTCGCCGTCCACCACCACGTAGGCGCTGCGCAGCGCCTCGTGCCGGCGCAGCAACTCCCTGAGCGTGCGCTCCAGCACGCGCACGTCCAGCGGCCCCGCCAGGTGGCGCGACTCGGACACCGTGTAGAACGGGCTCTCCGGGTCGATCTGCTGGAGCGCCCAGAGCCGCTCCTGCGCGGGCGAGAGCGGCAGGAGCCGGTCGCGCGGCACGGGGAGGAGCGGCGGCAGCGCGCCGGCCCAGCCGGCGACGCGCGCCTCGTCGATCTTCGCGGCGAGGGCGGCCACGGTGGGCGCCTCGAAGATCTCGCCCAGCGACAATTGCGCGCCCACGTCGGCGCGCAGGCGGGTGAGGATCTGGGTGGCGAGGAGCGAGTGGCCGCCCAGGCCGAAGAAGTCGTCGTGGACGCCGACGTCGCGCACGCCCAGCAGGTCGCTCCACACCGCCGCCACCGCGCGCTCCGTGCCGGTGGCGGGGGCGACGTACGCGTTCGCCAGCCGCGGGCGCGCGTGCAGGAAGTCGTCGTCCGCCCGCGGCTCCAGCAGCTGGCCGGCGGGGAGCGCGGCCTCCACCGGGCCGGCCGCCTCCGGCTCGTCGGCCACGTCGGCATCCCCGGGCCGGCCGCGGCGCCGCGGGGCGTGGCGGCGCCCGCGGCGCGGCTCCACCCAGCAGCGCTCGCGCTCGAACGGGTAGGTGGGCAGGGGGACGCGCAGGCGCGGCTCGCCCGCCGTGGCGGCGGCCCAGTCCACGTGCACGCCGGCCAGCCAGAGGCGCCCCAGCGTCTCGGCGTGGAACGCCGCGTCTGAGCGGCGCGTGTAGGCGTGGCGGAGCGAGGCGAGCACGGCGTCCTCCGCGGCGCCGGCGTGCAGCGCGAACGCGCCCAGGGTGCGCCCCGGCCCCACCTCCAGCAGCACGCGCCCGGGGGCGGCGAGCAGCTCCCGCATCCCCTCCGCGAAGCGGACCGGCCGGCAGAGGTGCTCCGCCCAGTACGCCGGGTCCGTGGCCTCCTCCGCGGTGATCCAGCGGCCGGTGACGTTGCTGACGAAGGGGATCCGCGGCGGGCGCAGCCGCATCCGGGCGACCAGCGCGGCGAGCCGCTCCGCCACCGGCTGCATGGCGGGCGAGTGGAAGGCGTGCGACGCCGGCAGCCGGCGCGCGGCGATCCCCCGCCCCGCCAGCTCCGCCTCCAGCGCGGCGACGGCCTCCGGCGGCCCCGAGACGGTCGACAGCCCCGGCGCGTTGGACGCGGCGAGCGCGAGCCCATCCCGCAGCAGCGGCTCCACCTCCGCGGCGCCGAGCGGGACCGCGAGCATCGCGCCCCCCGGCAGCTCGTCCACCAGCCGCGCGCGCTCCGCGACCAGCGCCAGCGCGTCCTCCTCCGTGAACACGCCCGCGACGGTCGCGGCGACGTACTCGCCGAGCGAGTGCCCCGCCAGCGCGTCCGGGACCACGCCGCGCGCCATCCACAGCCGCGCCAGCGCGTACTCCGTCACGAACACGGCCGGGTGCGCGAGCGCCGTCCGCGCCAGCGCGGCGTCGGCGTCCGACGGCCCGGCGTCCCTGCCGAGCATCCGCCGCAGCTCCGTCGACCCCGCCCCGTCGCCGGAGTCCGCGGCGCCGCCCGGGTACAGCGCCTCGCGCAGGTCCGCGCCGAGCCGCGGGCGCAGGATCCCGGCGCAGCGGTCCACCGTCTCGCGGAACACGGGCTCGGTGGCGTACAGCCCGGCGGCCATCCCCGCGTACTGGTCGCCCAGCCCGGGGAAGAGGAAGGCGACGGGGCGGCTCGCGTCGGGCGAGTGGGACGTCAGCAGCCGGCGCGGGTCGCGATGCTCCAGCGCCGCGGCCGCGTCCTCCGCGTCGCGGCACACCAGCACGCGCCGGTGCTCCCACGCGCGCCGCCCCGCCTGGAGCGTCCAGGCGACGTCCGCCAGCTCCTGCTCCGGGTGCGCGCGGAGGTGCGCGGCGAGCCGGTCGGTGGCCGCTTCCAGCGCCGTGGGCGTGCGCGCGGAGAGCACGAGCAGCTGCCAGGGGCGCGCGGACGGGACGGAGGCGCGCGCCGGGGCCTCCTCCAGCACGACGTGCGCGTTGGTGCCGCCCAGCCCGAACGAGGACACGCCCGCCCGCCTGGGGTGCCCGCCGCGCTCCCAGGGGCGCAGCGCGTCGGCGACGACGAAGGGCGAGCCGGCGAAGTCGATGCGCGGGTTGGGCTCGCTGAAGTGGAGCGACGGCGGGATCTCGCCGTGGCGCAGCGCGAGCACGGCCTTGATCAGCCCCGCGATCCCGGCCGCGGTGTCCAGGTGCCCGATCGCCGTCTTCACCGAGCCGACGGCGCAGAAGCCCGTGCGGTCGGTGCCCTCGCGGAACGCCTGCGTCAGCGCGGCGATCTCCACCGGGTCGCCCACCTCGGTGCCGGAGCCGTGCGCCTCCACGTAGCCCACGGTGTCCGGCGAGATCCCGGCGCGCGCCAGCGCGTCCCCGATCGCCCGCGCCTGCCCCTCGCGGCCGGGCGCGGGGAAGCCGGCCTTGTAGCGGCCGTCGTTGGTGACGGCGGAGCCGCGGATCACGGCGTGCACCGCGTCGCCGTCTGCGAGGGCGTCCTCCAGCCGCTTGAGCACGACCACGCCCGCGCCGTTGCCGCTGACGGTGCCGCCCGCGCGCGCGTCGAAGGCGCGGCAGCGCCCGTCCGGCGAGAACACGCCGCCCTCGCGGTACAGGTAGCCGGCGGCCTGCGGGAGGAAGATGGACACGCCGCCGGCCAGCACCATGTCCGAGTCGCCGGTCACCAGGCTCTGGCAGGCCAGGTGCACGGCGACCAGCGACGACGAGCAGGCCGTCTGCACGTTGAGGCTGGGACCGGTGAGGTTGAGCCGGTGCGAGGCGCGCAGCGGGAGGAAGTGCGAGCCGTTGCCGAGGACGATCTGGAGCCCGCCCGCGGCCTCGCGCAGCCGCCGGTGGGCGCGCACGTCCAGCTGGTAGCGGTTCAGGTCGGCGCCGCTGAACACGCCGATGCGCCCGGCGTACGCCTCCGGGTCGTAGCCGGCCGATTCCAGCGCTTCCCAGGCGCACTCCAGGAACAGGCGCTGCTGCGGGTCCAGGATGGTGGCCTCGCGCGGCGACAGCCCGAAGAAGCCGGGCTCGAACATCTCCACGTCCGCGAGCACGCCGCGGGCGCGCACGTAGCGCGGGTCGCGGAGCGCCGCGGGCGGGACGCCGGCCGCCAGGAGCTCCTCGTCCGTGAGCGTGGCGACGCAGTCCACGCCGCCCCGCAGGTTGCGCCAGAACTCGTCCAGGTCCCGCGCGCCCGGGAAGCGCCCGCTCATCCCCACCACCGCGATCGCCATCCCGTAGTCGCCGGCCTCGTCCCGGCCGGCGGACCGCGGAGTCGTCCGCGCGCCGCGCCGGACGCCGGGCGCCGCGGGGGCGCCGCACGAGTCCAGGTACGCGGCCAGCGAGGCGAGCGTCGCGTGCTGGAACAGCTCGGCGATGGGGACTTCCGCGCCCAGCCGCTCCGAGAGCCGGGCATGCACGCGCACCAGCAGCAGCGAGTGGCCGCCCAGGTCGAAGAAGTTGTCGTCGGCGGACACGCGCTCCACGCCGAGCACGTCGGCCCACACCTCCGCCACCAGCCGCTCGGTTGCGGTGCGCGGCGCGCGCCCGGGGGCGCGGGCCGGGGCCTCGGGCGCGGGGAGCGCGGCGCGGTCCACCTTGCCGTTGGCGGAGAGCGGGAGCGCGGCGAGCGGGACGAAAACGGCGGGCACCATGTGCGCCGGGAGGCGGGCGCGCAGGCGCCCGCGCAGTTCGTCCGCCGGGGCGGAGCCGGCCACGTAGGCGACCAGCCGTGATTCGCCCGGCGCGTCCTCGCGCGCCACGACCACGCACTCGCGGACGCCGGGGTGGGCCAGCAGCGCGGCCTCCACCTCGCCGGGCTCGACGCGGAAGCCGCGCACCTTGACCTGCTGGTCCACGCGGCCCAGGAACTCCAGGTCGCCGGACGCGAGCCGGCGCACCCGGTCGCCGGTGCGGTACAGGCGTGCGCCGGCCGCGCCGGAGAACGGGTCGGGGAGGAAGCGCCCGGCCGTCAGCGCGGGCCGCCCCAGGTAGCCGCGCGCCACGCCCGCCCCGCCGATCCACAGCTCGCCCGGCACGCCGGCCGGGAGCGGCTGCATCGCCCCGTCGAGCACGTACAGCCGCGCGCCCCCCGTCGCCCTGCCGATCGGCAGGCTGTCCCGGCGCGAGCCGTCCGCGCCGGGCTCCAGCCGGAACGCGGTGGAGTTCACCGTCGCCTCGGTGACGCCGTACATGTGGACCAGCGGGACGCCCGTGGCGCTCCACTCCGCCAGCCGCTCGCGCGCGATCCGCTCGCCGCCCACCACCACGAACCGGACGCTCGCGGGGATGCGCGCGCCGGTGCGGGCCAGGTGCCGCACCCACTCGTGCCAGTACGCGGTCGGCAGGTCGAACCAGGTGACGCCGTGCCGCTCCACGGTCTCCAGCAGCTCGCCGGGCGACAGCATGCCGTCCGACGCGAGGACCACGGCGGCGCCGCGATGCCACGCCGGGAACAGCTCCTCCACCACGATGTCGAAGCCGGGCGCGGCGAGCTGGAGCACGCGGTCGGACGGCCGCACGTCCAGCCGCTCGGCCGTGTCGGCGGCGAACGCGACGACGGAGCGGTGCTCGACGGCGACGCCCTTGGGGGTGCCGGTGGAGCCGGAGGTGTAGATGACGTACGCGAGAGATAGGGAACAGGGAACAGGGAACAGGGAACAGCCTGCAACGGCAACGGCAGGCGTGTCCGCGCCGTCGTTTCCGGCTGCCTCCACGACGACGACGTCGCCGCTGAAGGTGCCGAAGCGGTCCGCCAGCGACGCCTGCGTCAGCAGCACCCGCGCGCCGCTGTCGGACAGCAGCCAGGCGAGGCGCTCGTCCGGGTGCGACGGGTCGAGCGGGACGTAGGCGGCGCCGGACTTGAGCACGCCGAGGATCGCGACCGCCATCTCCGGCGAGCGCCGCGTGCAGATGGCGACGCGGGCCTCGGGAGCGATGCCGCGGGCGCGGAGGTCGGCGGCGAGGGCCGCGGCGCGCGCGTCCAGCGCGGCGTAGGTGAGCGCGCCGCCGTCGAAGACGACGGCCGGGGCGCCGGGCGTCCGCACCGCCTGGGCCTCGAACAGCTGGTGGAGGAGGAGGTCGGATGGGGCGGGAGCCGGCGAATCGACCGGGACCTCCAGCAGCTCCGCGCGCTCGGCGGCGGTGAGCATGGGGAGGTCGGAGACGCGGGCGTCCGGGCTCGCCGCCATTCCCGCGAGCAGGACGGCGAGGTGGCCGGTCATCCGCTCCACGGTCTCGCGGTCCCACAGCTCCGCGCGGAATTCGGCCGTGCCGGTGAAGCGCTCGCCCTCGTCGCGCATCAGCAGCGTCAGGTCGAACGGGGCGGCGCCGGTGCCGGTCTCCAGCGGCTCCACGGGGAGGTCGCCCAGGCGCGGCCCCGACTCCCACACGGCGCGCTCCAGGGTGAGCATCGCCTGGAAGAGCGGCGTGCGGTCCGCGCGCCGCTCCGTGCCGAGCGCGTCCACCAGCCGCTCGAAGGGGAGGTCCGCGTGCGCCTGGGCGTCCAGCACACCCTCGCGGACGCGCGCGAGCAGCCCGCGCACGGTTGGCTCGCCGGACAGCCGCGTCCGCATCGCCAGCGTGTTGGCGAAGAAGCCGACGAGATCCTCCAGCTCCACGCGTCCGCGGCCGGCGACCGGCGTCCCGACGACCACGTCGTCCTGGCCGGACCAGCGGGAGAGCAGCACGCAGAACGCCGATAGCAGCGCCATGAACGGCGTCACGCCCTCGCGGCGGGAGAGCCCGCGCAGATCCGAGGACAGCTCCGGCGGGAGGGCGAAGCGGACCACGCCGGCACGGTCGGACGGGGCCGCGGGACGGGCGCGGTCCGTCGGCAGGTCGAGGACCGCGGGGGCTCCCGCCAGCCGCTCCCGCCAGAAGTCGAGCCGCCGTTCGAGCGCCTCGCCGCGCAGCCACTCCCGCTGCCAGAGCGCGTAGTCGGCGTACTGCACCGGCAGATCGGCCAGCGGCGACGGCTCGCCGCTCGAGAACGCCGCGTACAGCGCCGATGCCTCGCGCACCAGCACGCGGACGGACCACTCGTCCGCGACGACGTGGTGGAGCGTGAAGAGCAGGATGCTCCGGCCCGGCTCGACCCGCAGCAGCGCCGCCCGGAAGAGCGGCCCGCGCTCCAGGTCGAACGGGCGCGCGGCCTCCTCGCGCATCGCCCGGCTCACTGCGTCGTCCCGCGCGTCCGCCGGGTGGCCGGACAGCTCCACCACCTGGAGCCGCGCCCCGGCGGCCGGACGGACGACCTGCACCGGCTCGCCCGCCGCCACGCGGAACACGGTGCGCAGCGCCTCGTGCCGCCGCGCGATCTCCGCGAGCACGCGCTCCAGCACGGCCGCGTCCACCTCGCCGTGGACCGCGAGCGCGGCGGGGATGTTGTAGACGGCGCTCGCCGGGTCCAGCTGGTGGATGAACCAGAGGCGCGACTGCGCGAACGAGAGCGGGAATTCGCCCTCGCCCGCCCCGGCGCGGATCGGCGGCGCCTCCGGCACCCCGCCCTCGCGCCGCAGCGCCTCCACGCGCGCGGCGGCCGCGGCCACGGTCGGCGCGCGGAACAGGTCGCGGAACGGCAGCTCCACCCCGAGCGCGCGCCGCGCGCGGGCGGCCACCTGCGTCACCAGCAGCGAGTGCCCGCCCAGCGCGAAGAAGTCGTCGTACACGCCGACCGTCCCGACCCCCAGCACCTCCGCCCAGATCCCGGCCAGCACCTCCTCCAGCTCCGTCCGCGGCGAGGCCGCCTCGCCCGCCGCGAGATCCGGCGCAGGGAGCGCGCGGCGGTCGACCTTGCCGGCGGGCGTCAGCGGCAGCGCGTCCAGGGTGACGAACGCGGCCGGGACCATGTACTCCGGGAGCGCCGCGCGCGCGTGATCGCGCAGGTCGGCCGCCGTCGCGCCGCCGACCACGTAGGCGACCAGCCGCATCGTCCCCGCCGCGTCCGGGCGGGCGGTCACGACGGCCCGCCGCACGCCGGGGTGGCGGAGGAGGACGGCCTCCACCTCGCCCGGCTCCACGCGGTGGCCGCGGACCTTGGCCTGGAAGTCGGCGCGGCCGCGGAACTCCAGCGCCCCGTCCGCCCGGTGGCGCACGCGGTCCCCGGTGCGGTACATCCGCGCGCCGGGCACCCCCGCGAACGGGTCGGGGACGAACCGTTCCGCCGTCTGCTCCGGCCGGCCCGCGTAGCCCCGCGCCACCCCCTCCCCGCCGATGAACAGCTCGCCCTCGCTTCCCGCCGGGAGCGGGTCCAGCCACCGGTCCAGCACGTAGACGCGCGTGTTCGCGATCGGGCGGCCGATGGCCGGCGCCCCGTCGGTCGGGTCCACGCGCTGGAGGGTCGACCAGACCGTGGTCTCCGTCGGCCCGTACAGGTTCCACAGCTCTCCGACGAGCGGGCGGAGCCGCCCGGCGAGGTCACCGTCCAGCGCCTCGCCCCCGCAGAGCGCGCGCAGCCCCGGGCCGCCCGTCCACCCCGAGTCCAGCAGCATCCGCCAGGTGGCCGGCGTCGCCTGGAGCACCGTGGCGCCGCTCGCGGCGACGCGCTCCGCCAGGCGCCCGGGGTCGGACGCGATCTCGCGGTCCGCCACCACGACGCGCGCGCCGACGGTGAGCGGGAGGAACAGCTCCAGCCCGGCGATGTCGAAGCACGGCGTGGTGACGGCGAGGAGCACGTCGTCCGCGGCGATCCCCGGCTCCGCGCGCATGGAGTGGAGGAAGTTGACGAACGCGCGGTACGGGACGGCGACGCCCTTGGGGGTGCCGGTGGAGCCCGACGTGTAGATGAGGTAGGCGAGGTTGTCGGGGGACGGCGAGTGCGTGAGTGCGAAAGTGCGGGAGTGCGGAACTGCACCCGCGTCCTCCGCACCTTCGTGCTCCCCGAGCGTCTCGACGCCGACGACCGATACCCCGTCCGTCGGCAGGAGCGCGGCGTGCCGCTCCGCGGTGAGGAGCACGCGCGCGGCCGAGTCGCGGAGGATGAGCGCCAGGCGCTCCGCGGGGTGCGCGGGGTCGAGCGGGACGTAGGCGCCGCCCGACTTCAGCACCGCGAGGAGCGCGACCACCACCTCCGGGGAGCGGTCGAGCAGCACGGCGACGCGGGACTCCGGTCCGACGCCCCGTTCCCTCAGACGCGCGGCGAGCCGGTCCGCGCGCGCGTCCAGCTCCGCGTAGGTCAGCGCCGCGGAGTCCCCTTCCACGGCGATGCGGTCCGGCGTGCGCGCCGCCTGCGCCTCCACCAGCTGGTGCACGCACAGCTCGCGCGGGAAGTCGCGCGCGGTGTCGTTCCACCCGTGCAGCACCTGGCGCCGCTCGTCGGCCGAGAGCGGGGAGAGCGCGCCGAGCGTGGCCCCGTCGCCCTCCGCGACGGCCTCCAGCAGCGTGCGCAGCCGCTCCAGCAGCCGGGCGGCGGCCCCGCCGTCCAGGCGCGCGGCGTCATGGGTCAGGTTGAGCGCGACCGTCGTGCCCGGCACCACCTCCAGCACGGCCGCGTGCCCGCCCGCGCCGGCCATGGGCTCGCGACGCAGGTCGCCCATCTCGGGGGCGGCCGTGGCGGCGGGGCCCAGGTCCGGGAGGTTCTGGAAGACGAGGACGGTGTCGTACAGGCGCTCGCCGGCGGGGAGGCCGGCGAGCGCCTGGACCCGCGACGGCGCCAGCTGGGCGTGCCGACGCGCGCGGGACTGCGCCGCCTGCAGCTCGCGGAGCCACGGCGCCAGGGGCGCGGCGGGGTCCACCCGCACGCGGACCGGGACCTCGCCGATGCAGAGGCCCACGATCGCGTCCGCTTCCGGCAGCCCCGCCGGGCGGTCGGACACCACCGCCCCGAACACCGCCTCGTCCGCGCCCGCGAGCCGCGCCAGGAGCAGCCCCCAGGCCGCGGCGAACACGGTGTTCAGGGTGACGGGGACGCGCCGGGCGAGCGCTGCCAGCCGCGCCACGAGCGCGGCGTCCAGCTCCAGCGAGACCGTGCCGTGGCCGGCCTCCGTCTCCGGGGACGGCTCCGCGCCGAGGAGCGTCGGCCCGGCCGCGCCCGCCAGCTCGCCGCGCCAGAACGCCTCCGACTCCTCGGCGTCCCGGCCGCGCACCCACGCGACGTAGCGCGCGAACGGCTGCGCCGGCTCCAGGGCGGGCGGCTCTCCCCGGCGAAGCGCCCCGTACGCGGCGAGCACGTCGCCCATGCAGACGGCGAGCGACCAGCCGTCCATCGCCAGGTGGTGGTAGCTCAGCAGGATCCTCACGGCGCCGTCCGCCAGCCGGACCTCGGCGACGCGCAGCAGCGGCGCGGCGCCCGGGTCGAAGCCGCGGCGGCGCTCCTCCGCGGCGAGCGCCCGCATCCGCCCGTCCACGTCGGGCGCGGGGACGTCCCGCCAGTCGTGGCGCTCCACGGGCACGCGGGCGTCCCGCCGCACCACCTGCACCGGCTCGTCCATCCCCTCCCAGAAGAACGCCGTGCGCAGCGCCGGGTGCCGCTCCAGCGCGAGCGCCCAGGCGCGCTCGAACGCAGCGGGATCGTACCCGCCCCGGACCGTCCACCCCACCTGCTCCACGTATTCGCCCGGCTGCGCCGATCGCAGCGCGCGCAGCAGCATCCCGTGCTGCATGGGCGTGAGTGGATAGAGGGTCTCTACGTTGTCCATGGGGTACCTGCTGTCTGGTGCGGTTCTGCCTGGCGCACGCTCCGAATGCGGCCGGGAAAGAATATTTAACGACACGCGTTGCGGAGTGTCAAACCGGGACGCCGCTTCCCGGGACCGGGAACTCCGTCCTCCGAAACACGCTCCGGGCGCGGCCCCGCCTCCGACCGGGAGAAGCCTGCGGAGCGTGCTTGCGCCGATCCGGGACCCGGCGCCATCTTCGTATTGCTTTCCAATAGGAAAGCTGAAACCAGACCTGCGCCCCTTACGTATGGGCAACCAATAGGAGGTGGGTGGTGGAGAAACGCGAAGTTCAGCCGGGGACGCTGGCCCTCATGATCCTGAAGACGGTGGACGCGCTGGGGCCGCTGCACGGCTACGGAATCGCGCGGCGCATCGAGGTGATCAGCGGCAACCGGCTGACGCTGAACTACGGCACGCTCTACCCCGCGCTGCTCAAGCTGGAGCAGGAGGGGCTCGTGGCGGCGGAGTGGGGCCAGTCGGAGAACAACCGCCGGGCCAAGTTCTACTCGCTCACCCCGGCGGGGCGGAAGCAGCTGGAGCGCGAAGCCCGCGAATGGCAGCGGACGGCGGAGCTGATCGCATCCTTTCTCGCACTGGAACCGGGACCGGCATGAGAACGATTCGCAGGGCGCTGGCGCGCATGGCGGCCACCTTCCGCGGCCACGGGAGCGCCGACGACGACCTCCGCGCGGAGATGGAGGCGCACCTGGAGATGGAGATCGAGGAGAACGTCCGCCGCGGCATGCGGCCGGACGAGGCGCGCCGCCGGGCGATGATCGCGTCGGGCGGGCTCGCGCAGGCCGCGGAGAGCGTGCGCGAGCAGCGGGGCCTTCCCGGCATCGAGAGCCTCGCCGCCGACGTCAGGTACGCGCTCCGCCACTTCCGCCGCACGCCCCTGTCGACCGCCACGATGCTCCTGGTGCTGTCGCTGGGGATCGGCAGCAACGTGGTGCTGTTCACGCTGCTGAACTCGCTCGCGACGATGCCCGCGCCGGGAATCGCGCGTGACGAAGCGGTCGTGCACATCCGGGGCATCGTGCGCGCGCAGGAGATCGCCGGCACCCATGCGCGCCTGCTGTCGTGGCCGGAAGTGCAGGAGTACGCCGCGCGCACCGACCTGTTCAGCAGCGTCGCCGCGTATGCCGACGAGACCGCGGTCGTCGACGTGGGCGATGGGCCGTCTGCGCCCGCCGCCGTGAGCGTCGTCTACACGACGCCCAGCTATTTCAGCGTCCTCGGCGTCCGCCCGGCGCTCGGCAGGGCGCCGGGCGCAGACGCCGGCGGCACGTGGCTGACGACGGCGCCGGCGGCGATGATCAGCCACGCCATGTGGCGCCAGCGGTTCGGGAGCTCACCCGACGTGATCGGCCGGACGCTCCGGGTGAACGGCGTCGCGGTCGAGGTCGCGGGGGTCGCACCGCCGCGCTTCTCCGGCACGTCCGGTCGCAAGGGCATGACGATGTGGCTTCCGCTCGCAGCCTATCCCCTGGTCCAGAAGCGCACCCCGGCCGCGTTCGCCAGCTACGACAGCACGTTTCTGAACGCGGCCGCCCGGCTGCGCCCGGGTGTGACGACGAAAGCCGCGACGGCGGTCGTAGCCGGGATCGCGGCGCGTGCGGTCCAACTGGGTGCGGACGGTGCGGGAAGCCAGGTGCCCACGGGCGACGCCGGGCTGGAGGGATCCGTGACGGGAAGCGCCGACGTCGTGCCCATGCTCGCGAGCAACGCCCGCGTCAGCCAGCGCGCCGACCTGCTCGTCTCGGGGGCGGCGGCCGGCGGGCTCGCGCTCCTCGTCCTGCTCATCACCTGCACCAACGTCAGCGCGCTCCTGGTCGGGCTGGCCGTGGCACGGCGGCGCGAGATCGGCGTGCGCCTCTCGCTGGGCGCGCCCCGCAGGCGGCTGATCCGGCAGCTCCTCACGGAGAGCGTCCTCCTGGCCCTGGCCGCCGCGGCGGTCGGCCTGTTCGTGACCGCGGCCGGGATCCGCATCGCCGGCGCGGCGCTCGACGACGTGCAGCTCGTGGTGGACTGGCGCGTGACGCTGGCGACGTGCGCGGTCGCCGTCGCCACCGGGATCCTGTTCGGCATCTCGCCCGCGCTGCACGCCACGCGCATCTCCGTGAGCGAGGTGCTCAAGGGCTCGGCGGCGTCGGTCGCCGCGGCCCGGTCGCGGCTGCAGCGCGCGCTCGTGGTGGCGCAGGTCACGCTCACCCAGCCGCTGCTCGTCGGGCTGGGGGTGGTGGTGATGGGCATGGCGGCGGACGCGGGCGGACCCGCCGCGTCCGGCGGGTCCGACCGCATCGCCGAGATCGAGCTCGACCCCTGGGCCGGCAGGGTGTCCCCGGCGGAGCAGGCGGCCCGGATCGACGCGGTCGTGGAGCGCGTCGCCGCGATGCCCGGCGTCGTCGCGGCCATGCCCATGCAGATGGGGACCATCGGCGTGCCGCTCGCCGTGCACCCCGCCGACCGCGTCGCCGGCGTCGCGTACGACGCCTCCATGGACGCGAGCCTGACGGCGGCGCCGGAGGGCTACTTCGGCGCGTTCGAGATCCCGATCGTGCGCGGGCGCGGCTTCGCGGCCGCCGAGTACGCAAACCCGTCCGCCGATCCCCTGCGCCCGCTGCCGCTCGGCGCGGTGATCGTCGGCGGCGACCTCGCGCGCCGGCTGTGGGGCGGCGCCGACCCGCTCGGCCGGCGCCTGGTCATGGCCGGGGCGCCGGCTTCCGCCGCCCCGATGGTCGTGGTGGGCGTCGTGGACGAGGCGGCCGCGGGCCCCGGCGAGACGGACGGCCGTGTCCGCGTGTACGTGCCGTACGCGTCCCTGTACACGGGCGTGGTCGCGCGCACGGCGGGACCCGCGGCGCCCATGCTCGGCGCCATGCGGGAGGCCGTCGCGGCCGAGGCGCCGCAGATGCCCGTCGTCAGGGCGCAGACCCTGGCGCAGCGCGAGACCCAGCTCCGCCGCGACGCCGTGCGCGCCGGCACGGCCGCGGCCGGGGGCGGGCTGCTCGCGCTGCTCCTGTCCGCTGTCGGGCTCTACGCCGTGGTGTCGTTCGGGGTGGGGCAGCGCACGCGCGAGATCGGGATCCGCACGGCGCTCGGCGCGCAACGCGGCCAGGTGGTCCGGATGTTCTTCGCCGGGGGCCTCGCCCTGGGCGCGGCCGGCCTCGTCCTGGGGCTGCCGCTCAGCATGCTCGCCACCCGGTTCGTCGCCGACCGGCTGCGCTGGCCGATGGCGACCTCCCCGCTGCTCGGCGTGGCGATCGGGACCGTCGTGCTCGCGGTCGCCTCCGTCGCGGCGTGGATCCCGGCGCGCCGCGCAAGCGCCATCGACCCCGTGGTGGCGCTGCGGATGGAGTGAGGCGGCCCCCGGATGAAAAGCGGCGGGCATCGGGCTCCCCGGAGCCGATACCCGCCGTCCGTCCCTCCGGCGCGGGAGACCCCTACGTCGCGGCGGCCGCCGGGCGGGACCGGGATCGCATGGAGGTGAACACGCCGAGCAGCGTCCCTGCGCCGGTCAGGCCCACCCCGACCGGCGCAGCCGCCTCCCATCCCGGCGCCAGCCGCGACGCCAGCAGCACCAGCGCGCCTGCCGCGGCCAGGCAGAACGGCGCCGCCCGGCCGGATGCGCGGCCCCGGTGCCCGACGACGGCGAGGTTCACCGCGAGGACCGCCGCGAGCACCCACTGCAGCCAGGGAGCGTACGGGATCCGCTCCAGCCCCGCGACCCCCGCCATGCTCAGGTACGCCGCCCAGCACACCGGGCACTTGGGGAACAGCGCCAGCGCCAGGGCGGACGAGGTCCCCAGCACGGGGGCTCCCACCCGCCGCCCGATCCCCGCGGCGGACGCCTCCGGCGGGTTCGCGCCGACGGGGGCGCGCAGCACCTCCACCGCGCGCTCCACCAGCTGCGCCTCCTCCCACTGCACGCGCTCGAACAGCGCCGCCACCCGGCCGCGTGCGTCCAGCACGTACGCCTCGATGCGGTGCCTGCTCACCAGCGAGCCGGTGAAGTTCACCCCCAGCCCCAGGTAGCGCCGCAGCGCGTCGAACCCGGCCGTCGGCCGGAGCGCGCGGTGGCCGGGGCCCAGCCGCACCCCGCGCTCCTCGGCGTACCGCCGCAGCCGCTCGGGGCCGTCGAACGCCGGGTCGTAGGTGACGGCGGCGGTGTTCACCGCGTCGGCGAGGCCCCGGGCCCGGAGCATCTCCTGGACCCGCGCCAGCCTGGTGATCGTCAGCGAGCACTTGGACGGGTTGTCGCAGCGGGTGTAGAAGAACACCACGATCGACGGCCTGCCCACGAAAAGCTCCGGGAAGGTGACCGTGTCGCCTGCGTGGTCCTCGAAGACGGTTTCCCGGAACGGGTCGGCATCCCCGGGCGCCGGCCGAGGGCGCCACGCGGCAGCGCCGAAGCCCAGCGGGGGCGAGCAGCACGACGCGGAGGCCTCCGCCGGCGCCTCCGCGCTGCCGATCGCCGCGAGGGCGTGGTCCCACTCCGCCCGCAGCCCCCGCGGCGAGCCGCCCTCCGCGCGCAGCGCCTCCAGCCGGGCCCGCATGCCGCGCGCCCCCGGGCCCAGCCAGGCCAGCGAGGCGAGCAGCTCGCGCGCCGCGCTGGTGCCCCCCGGCGACGCGGCGTACCGGCCGTACCGCTCCAGGTCGACGGGCTCGTCCCGGGAGCGGATGCGGTCGAGGGCGCCGGCCAGGAACGGCGCGAACTCCGGCCTGCGGTCCGGGAACGAGCGCAGCGCGCGGGCCGCCGCGGCCACCAGGTAGGCGTCGGTGCCGGTGTCGAGCTCCTCCAGCACGAAGATGAGCCCGGCCTCGGGGAGCCCGTGGCGCGCGAGCGCCAGCAGCACCCATCCCCGCATCCGTGCCGTGGTCGCGGCGCCGCGCTGGTCGTACGCCGCGTGGTCCTCGCGCAGCATCTCCAGGAGCTCGTCGCCGCGGCGCGGGTCCGCGGCGAGAGCGTCCACCCGCGCGGCGAACTCGACTTCCGTGGGGGCCGTCGTCATGGCCGGCGTCATTCGGCGTACCTGCGGAGGAACTCGCGCGCGCTCCGCTTGACCTTGGCGGGCGCCGCGGTGCTCAGCGCGTCCACCCGTTTCAGCAGCGCCGCGTCGCCGCTCACGCTCCGGAGGTCGCCGAACTGGGTGAGCGCCGACAGGCTGGTCGCCTGGATCTCCGGGTACTCCGCGTCGTCCAGCAGGATGTCGCGCGCGTGCTCCTGCAGGCGGCCGGGCGTGAGCGACTGGAGCGCGGCGGCGGAGAGCTGCCGGTTCTCGGCCAGCTCGTCCTTGTCGAGCAGGATCTTCTCGAACACCGGCGCCGAGTCGGCGTCGGCGGCCAGCAGGCGCAGCGCTTCGCGCCGCGCGGTGGCGTTGGGCGGGTCGCGCACGATCTCGCGGGCCACGGGGTAGGCCTCGGCGTGCACGTCGTAGCTGAGCAGCTGCAGGGCCTTCTCGGCCGGCACCAGCGCTTTTTCGGGCTCGCGCAGCCCTTCCAGCAGGCGCTGCTGCGTCCAGCCGTCGTTCTCGCGCGCGAGGATCCCCAGCACGCGCTGGCGAAGCTCCGGGTCGGGAGTGTCGGCCACCTGGCGCAGCGCAGCCAGGTACTCGCCGCGGCACGCGTCGAAGCTGGCCGAGCTGAAGCTCGCCGCCTGGAACGCCTGCACCACCGCCAGGCGCAGCTCGGTCGGCTCCGCGGGATCGCGCAGCAGGTCCAGCGCGGCCTGCAGCTTGGCGTCGTCGTCGCACAGGTCCACCGACGTCTCCATGAGCCTGGCGACGCGCGCGTCCACCGCCGCTCCCGCGCGCTTCGCGGCCGGCCGCGAGGTCCGGCCCTGCGGCTTCGGCCTGCCGCCGCCCTCTCGTTTCCTGGTCATCGGTCGTCTCCTCCGGGCAAGGCGTGTCAGGCGAACGGCACGTCGTCGTAGTCGAACCCCATGCGCGACGCCGCGGCGACCGCGCCCTGGTAGTCGAGGCAGTCCCGCACCCTGGGGCGGGCTCCCGGCGCGGCGGTGGCGGGCGACGCAGCCAGGGGACCGCCGGGCGCGGTGGGGGGGCGCGTGCCGCCCGTCACCCCGTTCCAGGGCCACATGGTGTCGTTCAGCCGGTGCCCCGCCGGGCTCGCGGCGTTGTCGTCGAACGACGCCTTCACCGCCGGGTCGAAGCGGCCCACGCCGCGCTGCCACTTGGCCCACAGCCGGTCGACGTTGCTGTGCAGCAGGAAGAACAGGGGGTCCCTGGCGGCGGTGGGGACGCTCGAGATGGCGCCGCCGAAGCTGGTGTGTGCCAGGCCGTGCGGGTCGAACTCCATCTCCGGGCGGAAAACGGCGTACCGGCTGCCGATCGCCAGCGTCCCTGCCTCGTCGCGAAGGCCCGGGGGAGCCGCCGAGGTGGCGAACAGCGGCCGGCGGTTGACGCCCTGCACGCCGTCGGTGGTCCAGAACTGCAGCGGGTTGGTGTTGCTGAACCGCACCGTCCCGATGTTGTCGGACACGCCCATGAAGTCCGCCGCGAAGACCTTGGGCGCGGGCTGGTCGAAGCGCCAGTAGTGCAGCGCGACGCCGGGATCGATCGCCTGCAGCTCGCGCTCCAGGTCCAGCAGGTACGCCCGGTGCCAGGGAAGGAACGCGGGCAGTCCGTGCGCCTGGCGGTGGCTCTGGGCCGTGTGCATGTCGCGGAAGTCCACGAACCGGCCCAGCCCCTGGTTGTTGAGCTTCGCGAAGGCCGACACGAACCGGTCGCGCTCCGCCGCCGTCAGGGTGTTCGCGTTCTTGCGGACGCGCACCATCACCGGGACCGAGCCCACCACGGTGGAGCCCACGCGGGCCTCGATTGCAACGTCGCCGTCGCTCACGCTGGGCCGGCCGAACTTGCCGGCCACGAAGAACGGGACCGACGCGCCGTTGACCGGCACCTGCAGCGTGAGGCCGGCCGAAAACGGGCCCGTGCCGCCGGACCGGAACACGACCGCCCCGGCCGCGGCGCCCGACTTCCCGGCGAGCCGCACGCTCACCGTGGGGCCGGTGCTTCCGGCGGGGTCGGACACGCGGATCCGGCACGGCGAAGGCGCCCACGTCAGGTACCGCGCCCTGGGGTCCGCGCTGTCGTTTACCTGCAGATCGACCTTCATCGTCCGAGCCTCCAGGGATGCGGTGGAACGGGGGCGCCGGTTTTCAGGACGGGGGAGCGGGAACCGAAGTCTGCGCGGGAAGCCGCACCACGGCCGTTGCCGGACCGGCGCCGTTTCGCCGTGCATGGCCGTATCCGATTAGTTGGCCGCGAGCGCCCGGATTCCCACTTCGAGGCTCGCCGTCCGGCTCCGCCACGGGAAAGCAAAAGGGGGCAGGGTGCCGTCGGCACCCTGCCCCCACGAACGTCAACGGCAGAAACGGTTCGGTTCAACCCGCCGGCGAAGCTAGTTCACGCAAGGCGGACGGCTAGAACGGCAGGTCGTCGTCGTCGTCGCCGAAGGGGGGCGGCTGGAAGTCGTCGTAGTCGCCTCCCTTGCCGCCCTTGCCGGCTCCGCCGCCACCACCGCCGCCCGACGAGCGCTCGCGCGAGCCGCCGCCACCTCCGCCGCCGTACCCGCCGCCTCCGCCCCCACCGCCGTACCCGCCCCCACCACCGCCGCCGTACCCACCGCCCCCGCCCCCGCCGCCGTCACGGCCGCCGAGCAGGATCAGCTCGCGGGCGTTGATCTCGGTGGTGTACTTGGTCACCCCCTCCTTGTCCTCGTACTGGCGGTACTGGATCTCGCCCTCCACGTACACCTTCTCGCCCTTCTTCACGTACTTCTCCACCACGTCCACCAGCTTGCCCCAGACCACGATCCGGTGCCACTCGGTCTTCTCCTGCTGCTCGCCGGAGTTGGTGGTCCACTTGCGGCTGGTGGCGACGGAGAACTGCGCGACGCGGCTTCCGCCGCCGGTCGTGCGGACCTCGGGGTCCGAGCCGAGGTTGCCGATGATGATGGCCTTGTTCAGGCTTCGCGACACGTATCCTCCAGGGATGGTTGTTGGCGGGATCGCACTTCCGGTGGGAAAAGAGACCCCTTGGCGGACACCGTTCACGGCGGTGTCGAAAAAGGTCCTACACGAAAAGGCGCATGACCAGGGCGTCCTCCAGGGGGAGCGCGTAGTACGCCTTGCGGCGCCCCACCACCTCGAACCCCATGTCGCGGTACAGCGCCTGGGCCACCTGGTTGCTCTCGCGGACCTCCAGGAAGCACTCGCGGGAGCCGCGGGCGCGCACCCGCTCCACCACGGCCTCCACCAGCGCCCGCCCGATCCCGGCACCCCGCGCCTCCTCCGCGACGGCCACGTTGCCCAACTCCGACTGGTCCACCACCGTCCAGCACACCGCGTAGCCCACCAGGCGCCGGTCCCGCTCCGCGCCCACCAGGTCGGTGTCGGCGCGGCGCATCAGGCCGCGGAAGGTGGTGTCCTTCCAGGGGGTGGAGAAGCACGCGCGCTCGATCTCCATCACCCGGTCCAGGTCCGACTCGGAGATCGGGCGCAGCCGGAAGGAAGCGCTCCCCGTGCGGGGGACCTCGCCGCCCAGCTTCACGACGCCCTCCCCGCGGCCGCCGCGATCCGCTCCGCCCCCGAGGCCCGCACGTACTCCGGCTCCCAGTGCGCCGGCTCCGCCACCCGCCCCAGATCCGGCGCCGCCCGCAGCAGGGCCAGCAGCGCCGACGCGCGCGGCGCCGCCAGGTGGGCCGGCACCACCCGCGCCCCCGGCTCCCGCTCGATCTCCTCCCGGTGGATCACGGCGGCCTCCCCGGTGAAGAGCGGCGGCGGGCCCCCGCGGAAGCGCTCCAGCACCTCGTCCAGCGTCAGCGCCTCCGGGGCCATCACTTCGTCCACTTTCGGGCCGAAGCGCCAGCAGGCCGCGTACACGTCGCGGCGGCGCGCGTCGAACAGCGCGCACACCGGGCGGTCCGCCCCCCAGCTCCCGGCCGCCGCCGCCGCCAGGCTGGAGTAGGCCCAGAGCGGGATCCCGGCGGCGTGCACGATCCCCTTCGCCGTCGCCGCTGCGATACGCACCCCGGTGAACGACCCCGGCCCGCCGCCCACCACCACCGCGGCCAGGTCGCCCGGAGCCAACCCCGCCGAGCGCAGCGCCGTGTCGATCGCCGGGAGCAGCGCCGAGGAGTGCCCCGAGCCCACCGTGAGCGCCGTCTCCGCCAGCAGCCGGTCGCCCGCGCCCACCGCCACCGAGCCCACGGAGGTGGAGGTGTCCAGCGCCAGCACCGGGCCGTCCGGGGCCCCGCTCACCCGGCCTCCCCGTCCGCCGGCAGGGGCGGCAGCGCCGGGGGGTCGCCCACCGGGGACAGCTCCACGCGCCGCCGCTCCGGGTCGCCCACGTCCTCCAGCGTCACCTCCCAGCGCGGCCGCGGGAGTAGAGTCTCGGCATTCTCCGCCCATTCGATGAGCACCAGGTCCGGACCCGCCCCCAGCTCCGACCACCCCAGCTCCCACACCTCGTCCTGCCGCTCCAGGCGGTACAGGTCCAGGTGGTGCACCACGCCGCGCGGCGTCTCGTAGCGGAACAGGAGGTTGAAGGTGGGCGAGGGGACGGATCCCTCCACCCCCGCCCCGTGCGCGATGGCGCGCGCCAGCGTGCTCTTCCCCGCCCCCAGGTCGCCGTTGAGGGCGAAGACGGCGGGCACCTCCACCTCCGCCCCGACCCGCTCGCCCCAGGCCGCCAGCTCCCGCTCCGTCAGCAGCGCCTCGCTCGCCATCCGCCCGTCACCCCCGCAGCGCGCCGATGGTGCGCCCTTTCTGCACCGCCGCGGCGGTGGCCTTTTTCGCTCCGTCCAGCTGCGCGCGCAATTCCAGGAGCTGGTCGCGCAGCAGCGCCGCGCGCTCGAAGTCCAGCTGCGCCGCCGCGTCGCGCATCTCCTGCTCCAGCTCCTTGACCAGCACCTCCGGGTCGCGGGCGCCGTACGCCGCGCGCGACTCCGCCACCTTGCGCCCCTTGGGCTCCGGCTCGGTCTTGGTGCGGGCGTCCGCCACGCGGGTGGAGCGCTCGATCTCCTGCACCGACTTGATGATGGTCTGCGGGATGATGCCGTGCTCGGCGTTGTACTCCGCCTGCATCACCCGGCGGCGTCCCGTCTCCTCCATCATCCGCTTCATGGAGCCGGTGACGGTGTCCGCGTACAGGATCGCCTTCCCCTCCGAGTTGCGGGCCGCGCGCCCCACCGTCTGGATCAGCGACGACGCCGAGCGCAGGAAGCCCTCCTTGTCCGCGTCCAGGATCGCCACCAGCGACACCTCCGGCAGGTCCAGCCCCTCGCGGAGCAGGTTGATCCCCACCAGCACGTCGAACTTGCCCAGGCGCAGGTCGCGCAGGATCTCCACCCGCTCGATGGAGTCGATGTCGCTGTGCAGGTAGCGCACCCGCACCCCCGCCTGCATGAAGAAGTCCGTCAGGTCCTCCGACATCCGCTTGGTGAGCGTGGTCACCAGCACCCGCTCGTTCTTCTTTTCGCGCTCGCGGATCTCGGCCAGCAGGTCGTCCACCTGGCCGCGCACCGGCCGCACCTCCACCACCGGGTCCAGCAGCCCCGTGGGGCGGATGATCTGCTCCACCACCACGCCGCCGCTCCGGGCCAGCTCGTACTCCCCCGGCGTCGCGGACACGAACACCGCCTTGGGCACCATCTTCTCCCACTCGTCGAACTTGAGCGGGCGGTTGTCCAGCGCCGAGGGGAGGCGGAAGCCGTGCTCCACCAGCGTCATCTTGCGGGCGCGGTCGCCGTTGTACATCCCGCCGATCTGCGGGACGCTGACGTGCGACTCGTCCACGAAGACCAGGAAGTCCTCCGGGAAGTAGTCCAGGAGGCACGCCGGGCGCTCCCCCTCGGCGCGGCCGGCGAGGTGGCGGGAGTAGTTCTCGATCCCCGCGCACGTGCCGATCTCCAGCATCATCTCGATGTCGAAGTTGGTGCGCGACTCCAGCCGCTGCGCCTCCAGCAGCTTGTTCTCGCGCAGTAATTCCTTGAGCCGCTCGTCCAGCTCCGACCGGATGCGCTGCACCGCCCGCTCGATGGTGGGCTTCTGGGAGACGAAGTGCTTGGCCGGGTAGATGGCCGCGCGCGGCAGCGTGGCGATGGTCTCGCCGGTGAGCGGGTCGAAGCGGGAGATCCGCTCGATCTCGTCGCCCCACAGCTCCACCCGCACCCCCTGCTCCTCGTACGCCGGGTAGATCTCCACCGTGTCGCCGCGGACGCGGAAGGTCCCCCGCTCGAAGGCCACGTCGTTGCGCGAGTACTGGATGGCGACCAGCGCCTCCAGGATCTGCTTGCGCCCGATCTTCTGGCCGCGTGTGAGCGTGAGCATCAGCTGCCGGTACGCCTGCGGGTCGCCCAGGCCGTAGATGCACGACACCGAGGTGACGATGATGACGTCCTCGCGCTCCATCAGCGACGAGGTGGAGCGGAGCCGCAGCCGCTCGATGTCCTCGTTGATGCTGGAGTCCTTTTCGATGTAGGTGTCCGTGGAGGGGACGTACGCCTCGGGCTGGTAGTAGTCGTAGTACGAGACGAAGTACTCCACGGCGTTGCGCGGGAAGAACTGCCGCAGCTCGTTGGCGAACTGCGCGGCCAGCGTCTTGTTGGGCTGCATGACCAGCGTGGGACGCTGCAGTCGCTCCGCCAGCCAGGCCACGGTGGCCGTCTTGCCCGTGCCGGTCGCTCCCAGCAGCACGACATCCTGCTCACCGGACTCGATCCGCTGCTCCAGCTCGGCGATCGCGGTCGGCTGGTCCCCCGACGGCGAGAAGTCGGCCTCCACCTTGAAGGGGGCCACCCGCCGCTGCAGGTCGGTTATCGGACGCACCATGACACCGAGCCTATGAGCCGCCACCGACAGTTCTCATCTGGTCTGACTGCTCGCGCCCGGCGCTCTGATCCGACGGCTACCCGACGCTCGCAGCCTGACGACCGCTCACCTACCCGTTCGCCTGACCCCGCAGCATGGAGTTGACCATGGCGCTGAAATCGGTGTTCAGCTTGTCGGTGTCGGTATTCGGCGGGAACGACGCGGTGCCGAGCACCGTCAGGCCGTCGGCGGTCCGCACCGAGACCAGTGAGAACAGCAGCACCGTGGTGGAACCCTGACCGTTGCTGACGGTGACCTGCGCCAGGCAGCTGCCGCCACTCAACTTCGAGGTGCCGAGGTTGACCGACTTGGGCTCCTGGAACTTGCCGTTCGCGGTCCCCTCGGCCACCTTGCGGTGCCAGGCGTCGCAGAGCTGTCCCGGATTGGTCTTGGCCTCCGCCTGGATCACCTGACCCAGGAAGACGCTCTGGCCGTTGCTGAGC
>DASVQR010000215.1:0-6912 GCA_036389055.1 Longimicrobiaceae bacterium
TGCAGGCTATTCCCTGTTCCCTGTTCCCTGTTCCCTCTCCAGCTCCAGCGACGCCGAGTTGATGCAGTACCGCAGCCCGGTGGGGCGCGGGCCGTCGTCGAACACGTGGCCCAGGTGCGCGCCGCAGCGGCTGCACATCACCTCCGTGCGGAGCATGCCGTACGTGGTGTCCGTCTCCGTCTCCAGCACCTCCGGCGCGGCGGGGGCGTAAAAGCTGGGCCAGCCGCAGTGGGCGTCGAACTTGGTCTCGGAGCGGAACAGCTCCTCGCCGCACGCCGCGCACCGGTACACGCCCGGCTCCTTGGTATCCCAGTACGCACCGGTGAAGGGCGCCTCGGTGCCCTTCTCGCGCATCACGTGGTACTGCTCGGGGGTGAGCTCCGCCCGCCACTCCGCGTCCGTCTTCTCGATCCGGTCCTGTCTCTCCCTGGTCGCCACGCTCTCCTCCTCGTGCAGGTCGCCGTTTCGTTGCCGCGCCTGATACACCGCACGGGGCGGGGGGCTCCCGCGCGCGTCAGCGGGGGCGCTCGTAGGTGAGGCTGATGGTGCTGTAGCGGTGCGCGTCCGGCTCGCTGGCGTACTCGCGGCCCCGCGTCACCACCCGGAAGGCGAGCGCCACGCCGCCCGCCCGCACCCCCGCCCCCACCTCCGTCTCCGCCACCAGCGGGATCCGGTCCACGCGGGGGCCGCCGCGGAAGGTGTTGCCGTCCAGGAACAGGTTCCGCGCCACCCAGTCGCCGCGCACCGCACCCGTGGCGAACGCCGCCACCCGCGGGTCCCCGCGCGACGGGCCCGCCCACGGGTGCGGCACCCCGTACCCCACCCGCGCCTCCACCCCCGCCCGAACCCCGGTGAGCAGGTTGCCGGCCGCCGCCTCCCAGCGCGGCGCCAGCGTCGCCACGCGCACCCCGCCGGCGTGCTCCTCGGCGAGCAGACGCGCGCCGCCGGCGCGCACCGCCACCGCCGGCTCGAACGCGAGCTGGCCGCGCCACCCCAGCGGCTGCCAGAGCCCCGCCGCCTCGTGGAAGCCGGTCTGCACGGTCTCGGCGAGGGAGGGCGGCCCGGTGACGCCCAGCTCCACGCCCACGGTGCGCTCGGCGGCGTGGCTCAGCACCCGCGCCGTGCCGGACGCGTACAGCCAGCCGGCGTACGGCCGCTCGCCGGGCACGGGCACGGGCCCGTCGCGGCGCGGGGTGAAGATCTTCTGCCCCACCTCCACGCGCGTGGCCAGGCAGCGCGCGGCCGCGCCCACGGCGCCGCCGCACGGCCGCAGCCCCGGCGCGAGCCGGCCCCAGAGCGGCGCCGCGTCGGCGTCCACCACCACCCGCATGCCGTGCGTGTAGTCGTGGTCCGGCCGCGGCATGGGCGCCCAGAAGTTGAACACGTCGTTGTCCGCGGCGACCTCCACCGCGCGCACGGGCGACTGGGCGGACGCGGCGGACGCGGCGGCGACGGCGAGGAGGGAGGCGAGGGCGGGGCGGAGCAACGGAAGTGCGAAAGTGTGGGAGTGCGGGAGCGAGGAGCGGCGGTCCGGGCCGGCGGGCCGTGGAGCGCGCCCAAATCTACATGCACGAGCGGGATACGCCAGCCCGGCGGACGGGGCGGCGGCCGGCCCCGTGGGGGATCTCCCCACCGGCGGTTCGGTAGCTTTCCCGATTTTCGTCCGGCTCCGCTGGATGCATCATGTAGGGGGCCGCGTGTACCGGGCGAGGTGAAGACCACGACACGGGAGGCGAGAGATGCCGGCTGGCACGAGCACGACGAGCGCGATCCCCGGGGCACGGATCGTCCTGGGCGGGCACCCGAGCCGCCCGGCGCGCCTGGTGGCGCGGCGCTACCCCGGCTGGGCCCGCCTGGCGCGCACCCTTGCGTTCGTGGCGCTCTGGATCCTGTCCACCGCGGGGACGCTGGCCTTCACCTTCGACCCGTTCGTGGCGTCGTTCCCGTTCGTGCTGGGGGTGTCGTTCGTCTACAAGAGCTGGCGCGGGCGCTTCCGGGTGGAGGAGTTCCAGGCGGCCTGCCCCCGCTGCGGCGAGGAATTGAAGCTGGAGCCGGGGAGCAAGATCAACCTCCCCCACCCGCTGGTCTGCTACCACTGCCACCACGAGCCGGAGCTGGCGGCGTAGCCGTCCGGGCGGCAAAAAAGAGCGGGCGGCCGGGATCTCCCGGCCGCCCGCTCCGCGCTTCGCCCCCCTGCTTCACTGCGTCGGGGCCGGGGCGGGCATGGCGGCGCGGGCCTGCCGGATCGCTTCGGCGCCGCGGTCCAGCGTCCCCACCACGTCGGCGATGGTGCGCACCGCGCCCACGAAGAACTCCGGGGTGATCGCCTCCACCTCGTCGGAGGGGTGGTGGTAGCCGGGGTGGTCCTCCACGCCGAAGTACACGAACGGGATCCCCGCCGCGTGGAAGGGCCCCTGGTCGGACTGCATGGTCCAGTCGTCCTGCGGCGTGGGCGTGGGCACGTCGTGGCCCAGCAGCAGGCGCACCGGGGCGCGCGCGGCGGCCTGCTCCAGGTACGGCCGCAGGAACGGCCACTTGGCGGCGCCGGCGGCGTACAGCTCGCCCTTCTCGCTGCGGCTCACCATGTCCATGTTGACGTTCAGCACGATCGCCTCCCTGGGCACCGGCGGCGCCGCGATGAAGGCGCGCGCCCCGCGCAGCCCCGACTCCTCGGCGTCCCAGAAGGCGAAGAGCAGCGTGCTCTCCGGCGGGTTCGCGCGGAAGTAGCGCGCCATCTCCAGCAGGGCGGCGGTGCCGGAGGCGTTGTCGTCCGCGCCGTTGTAGATGGAGTCGCCGTCGGCGGGGCGGCCCACGCCCACGTGGTCGTAGTGCGCCGACACCACCAGGATGCGGTCGGGGTTGCGGGTCCCGCGGATCTGCCCCAGCAGGTTGACGCCCTGCACCTGCGCGCCCCCGGCCCCGTTGAAGGTGAAGGGGTGCTCGAAGCCGGCGCCCACCGGCTGCAGCCCCGCGGCGCGCATCTCCCGCAGCAGGTAGGCGCGCGCCATGGCGCTGCCGGGGGTCCCCACCCTGCGGCCGCGCATGGAGTCGGCGGACAGCACGGCGACGTCGCGCAGCACGCGCTCGCCCTGGATGGTCGCGGCGGGCGCGGCGCCCGCGCCGCTCCCCGCCGGCGCGCAGGCGGCCAGGGCGAGCAGGGGGAGGAGGCCGCGGACGGTACGGGCTGATGTCATCGGGGTCCCGGAGTGTCGAGGAATACGGATCTTTTCGGTCCGTCTGTTACCTGCAGTTCCCAAAAGATGTTGCGGAGGGAGACAGCCGGGCAGTTTCGGCTGGCTCGCTCCGGCGGAGGGAGACCCGCCGGCGGTTTGGCGGGGCTCCCGGAGCCCGCGTAGGAAACAGGCCGGCAGTTTGGCCTGGTTCCGGAGCGGCCCCGCCGTATCAGGAATCTACCAGCCCATCCGCTCGCGCAGCCCCACCACGTGCGCCACGTGGTGCCGCCCGTGCCAGGCGTACAGCCCCACGAGCGCGTCCACCCGCATCACGCCCATTTCCGGGTGCCGCAGCGTCCGCGCCATCTCGTCCGGCCCCAGCGAGCGCAGCACCCGCACCCAGCGGTCGTGCAGCGTCTCCAGCAGCGCCAGCGACACCTCCGTCGGGGTGCTCCGGGAGTCCTCCAGCTCGGCCCAGCGCCCCTCGTCGTACGGCTTGATGGTGGGCTCGTCCTCGGTGAGCGCCAGCTTGCATCGCGCGTAGGCGTTCATGTGGCTGTCCGGCACGTGGTGCACCACCTGGCGCACCGTCCACCCGCCGGGCCGGTACGGGGTGTCCAGCTGCTCCGGCGACAGCCCCTCCACCGCGGCCCGCAGCCGGGCGGGGGCGTCGGCGATCTCGGCGATCCAGCCGGGGAGCCGCTCCGGGTCCACCGGGGCGCGGACGTCGAAGCGGCCGACGGGGTAGCGCAGGTCTTCCGTCAAGCGGTCCTCCTGGGGAGCGGGCGGGGACGGTGGGGCGGCGCCGCAGCAAAGTGGCGCCCGGGCGGGGGCGCTGCAAGCCCGGCCCGGCGCCCGGGGGCTGGAGCCCGCGGCCCTTCGGCCGCAGATTTGGGGCGCACCCGAGCCGCGCCCCGCACCGTGCCGATGTCCCCGCTCCCCATCGAAGAAGTCCTCCCCGCCCTGCGCGACGCGCTCCGCCGCGGCGCCGCGGCCGTGCTCCAGGCGCCGCCCGGCGCCGGCAAGACCACGCGCGTCCCCCTGGCGCTGCTGGACGAGCCCTGGCTGGCGGGGCAGAAGGTCGTGATGCTGGAGCCCCGCCGGCTGGCCGCGCGCGCCGCCGCCCGCCGCATGGCGCAGACGCTGGGCGAGCGCGTGGGCGAGGTCGTGGGCCACCGGGTGCGGATGGACACGCGGGTGGGGCCGCGCACCCGCGTGGAGGTGGTAACCGAGGGGGTGCTGGCGCGGATGCTCCAGTCCGACCCGGCGCTGGAGGGCGTGGGGCTGGTGGTGTTCGACGAGTTCCACGAGCGCTCGCTGCACGCCGACCTGGGGCTGGCGCTCGCCCTGCAGTCGCAGTCGCTGCTGCGCGACCAGCTGCGCATCCTGGTGATGTCCGCCACGCTGGACGGCGAGGCCGTGGCCGCGCTGCTGGGCGGCGCCCCCGTGGTGACCAGCGCCGGCCGCGCCCACCCGGTGGACACCCGCTACCTCCCCCGCCCCGCCGAGGGGTGGCTGGACGCCCGCGTGGCCCGCGCCACCCTGGACGCGCTGCGCGACGAGCCCGGCGACGTGCTGGTGTTCCTCCCCGGCCAGGCCGAGATCCGCCGCGTGGAGGAGCGGCTGCGCGAGGCGGGGCCCGGGCCGGGCGTGCGCGTGGCCCCGCTGTACGGCAGCCTGCCGCAGGAGGCGCAGGACCGCGCCATCGAGCCCTCGCCGCCGGGGGAGCGCAAGGTGGTGCTGGCCACCTCCATCGCGGAGACCAGCCTGACCATCGAGGGGGTGCGCGTGGTGGTGGACAGCGGGGTGATGCGCGTCCCCCGCTTCTCGCCGCGCACCGGGATGACGCGGCTGGAGACCGTGCCGGTGACGCGCGCCTCCGCCGAGCAGCGCCGCGGGCGCGCCGGCCGCACCGGGCCGGGGGTGTGCTTCCGCCTGTGGACCGAGGCCGAGCAGCAGGGGCTGGTCCCCCACGCCGCCCCCGAGATCCTCGCCGCCGACCTTGCCCCGCTGGCGCTGGAGCTGGCCGCCTGGGGCGTGGCCGACCCCGCCGAGCTGCGCTGGCTGGACCCGCCCCCCGCCGCCGCCTTCGCCCAGGCGCGCGAGCTGCTGGCGCAGCTGGGCGCGCTGGACGCCGCGGGCGCCGCCACCCCGCACGGGCGGCGCATGGCCGCGCTGGGCACGCACCCGCGCCTGGCGCACATGCTCCTGCGCGGCGCGGAGCTGGGGCTGGGCGCGCTGGCCTGCGACCTGGCCGCGCTGCTGGAGGAGCGCGACCCCTTCCGCGCCGACGCCGGCATCCCCGACGCCGACCTGCGCCTGCGCCTAGAGGCGCTTCGCGACCCGCGCTGCGGCGGCAGCCACCGCGGCCACCGGGTGGACGCGGGCGCCCTGCACCGCGCCCGCGACGCCGCCCGCCACTGGCGCGAGTCGCTACGGATCCCCGCCAAGGCCCTGCGCCCCGCGGACGAGACGGAGTCGGCCGGGCTGCTGCTTGCCTTCGCGTACCCGGACCGCATCGCGCAGCGGCGGCCGGGGCAGCCGGGGCGCTTCCTGCTCCGCAACGGCCGCGGCGCGGTGCTGGAGGGGGCGCAGGCGCTCGCCGGGGCGCCGTACCTGGTGGCCGCGGAGCTGGACGGCCAGGGGCGCGAGAGCCGCGTCTACTTGGCCGCGCCGCTGGCGGAGGAGGAGCTCCTCGCCCACTTCGGCGAGCAGGCGGAGACGGAGGAGACGGTGGCCTGGGACGCGGAGACCGGCTCCGTGCGGGCGCGGCGGCGGGAGCGGCTGGGCGCCCTGGTGCTGCGCGACTCCCCGCTGGCCGACCCGGACCCGGAGAGGGTGGCCGCCGCGCTGCTGGACGGCGTCGCGCGGGCGGGAATCGGCTCGCTGCCGTGGACCCGGGACACGCAGCGGCTGCGCGAGCGGCTCAGCTTCCTGCACCGCCACGACCCCGCCTGGCCGGACGCGTCCGACGCCGCGCTCCTCGCGGCGCTGCCGGAGTGGCTGGGGCCGCACCTGTTCGGGCTGCGCCGCATGGACGAGGTGCGCCGGCTGGACCCGGGCGAGATCCTGCTCGCCGGGCTGCCGTGGGAGCGCCGCGCCGCGCTGGACGAGCTGGCCCCGTCGCACGTGCAGGTGCCCAGCGGCTCGCGCATCCCCGTGGACTACTCCGATCCCGACGCTCCCGTGCTCGCCGTGCGGCTCCAGGAGGTGTTCGGGATGACCGAGACGCCGCGCGTGGCCGGGGGGCGGGTGCCGCTGACCCTGCACCTGCTGTCTCCCGCGCACAGGCCGGTGCAGGTGACGCGCGACCTCGCGAGCTTCTGGCGCGGCACCTACTTCGACGTCAAGAAGGACCTCAAGGGCCGCTATCCCAAGCACTACTGGCCCGACGACCCGCTCCAGGCGACGCCCACCCACCGTACGCGTCCCCGTCCAGCGTCGTAACGACTTCCGACGGATACGGCGGGTTTGGGCGTGCCCCCGGCTGACGCCGGGGTCGGGCTTCGGCTCCGTAGCAGACGAAACGACCGTCTGCAACGGAGTCGAGCCCCGGCAAACTGCCGCCGGGTCTCGCCCCTTCGGGCCGAAATCCCTCACGCGGGGCTGCGCTTGCGTCCTCGGGAGGCCCCCACCCGGCTCGCTTGAGGCTCGCCACCCTCCCCCGTGCCGGGGGAGGGCTGTCCGGGGTTCGGCTTCGTCGTGCTCCCCCTCTCCCCTTGTGGGAGAGGGGGCCGGG
>DASVQR010000216.1:0-17237 GCA_036389055.1 Longimicrobiaceae bacterium
CCCCACCCGGCTCGCTTGTGGCTCGCCACCCTCCCCCGTTCCGGGGGAGGGCTTCCCGGGGGTCGGCATCGTCGTGCTCCCCCTCTCCCCGTGTGGGAGTGGGGGCCGGGGGGTGAGGGGTGTCGAGCGCGACCACCTCGCCCCCGAACCCGTCCAGCCGCGCCGCCAGGGCGGCGTCGGCGAGCACCACCGGCGCCGCGGCGTCCGCCAGGATCGTGCGGACGCGCGCCGCGGGGGTGTCGGGGTCGATGGGGAGGTACGCCGCCCCCGCGCGCAGGACGGCCAGCATGGCGACCAGCAGCTCCGGGGAGCGCCCGGCGAGCAGCGCGACCCGCATCTCCGGCCCGGCGCCCAGGCCGCGCAGGCGGGCCGCAAGCTCCGCCGAGCGGCGCGCCAGCTCGCCGTAGGTCAGCCGCTCCTCGGCGGAAACGGCCGCGACGGCGTGCGGGGTCTCCGCGGCGCGCGCGAGCACCCGCTCGTGCACCGGCACCCAGGCTTCCACGGCTTCCTCCGCCTGGCGGGCGCGGCGCAGGGCCTCCGCCACCCACTCCGCCATGGCTTCCAGCTCGGCGGTGCCGACCGCCTCGCGTCCCGTCAGCTCCGCGAGGGCGGCGGGCAGTGCGGGCGCCGCCGGGGGCGGCACCGGCGCGCCGGCCCGCTCCTCGAGCAGCTGCCGCCGCTCGTCCGGAAGCAGCAGGGGGATCTCCTCCAGCGGCGATTCCGGGGCGTCGGCCACGCCTTCCAGGAGCACGAAGTAGTGGTCCAGGAAGCGCACTGCCGTGGAATGGTCGAAGATGTCGCTGTTGTACTCCACCATCGCCGAGGGGGCGGCGCCCTCGTCGACCAGGATCGTCAGGTCGAACTTGGAGGTGCCGCTGTCCCCGAGCGGGGTCGGGCTGTCCTCCAGCATGTGCGAGGTCAGCCCCGAGTCGTCCTCCGGCGGCGGGCCGTGGTCGCCGGGGGCCTGGATCCCCAGCATCACCTGCATCAGCGGGTTGCGGCTGGAGTCGCGCTCCGGCCGCACCGCGTCCAGGATCATCTGGAACGGCACCTCGGCGTGCGCGTACGCCTCCGCCATGAACGACCGGGCCTGCTCCACCAGCTCCACGAAGCGGAGGCGGGCCGAGGGGCGGGCGCGGACGGGGATGGTGTTGATGAAGAAGCCGATGATCCCCTGCACCTCGGGCCGCTGCCGGTTGGCGGCCACCGACCCCACGGCGAAGTCCTCCTGCCCCGTGTAGCGGAAGCAGAGCGCCTGGAAGGCGGCGGCCAGCACCACGTGGAAGGTGGTGCGCTCGCGCTGCGCCAGCGCGCGGAGGCGCGCCACCAGCCCCGGCTCCAGCGCGGCAGCCTGCATCCCGCCCCGGTAGCTCTGCACCGGGGGGTGCGGCCGGTCGGTCGGGAGCTCCAGCACGGCGGGCACCCCGCGCATGCTCTCCCGCCAGAAGGCCAGGTGCGCCTCCAGGCGCTCGCCGGAGAGCTGCTCCCGCTGCCAGACCGCGTAGTCCGCGTACTGGATGGGCAGCTCCGGGAGCGGCGACGGCTTCCCCGCCACGAAGGCCTCGTACAGCGTCGACCACTCGTGGAAGAAGACCCCGCCGGACCACCCGTCCATGACGATGTGGTGGAAGGTCATCAGCAGGGCGTGCAGCTCGGCGTCCAGGCGGAGCAGGCGGGCCCGGACCACGGGGCCGGCGGCCAGGTCCAGGGGGCGGCGCGCCTCCTCGGTGAGCCTGCGGCGGACGACCGCCAGGCGCTCCGCCTCCGGGACGTCGGACAGGTCTTCCAGCGGGAGGGGGACCTCGGCGTCCGGCAGGACCACCTGCACGGGGCCGGCCCCGGTCTCCGCGTAGACGGTGCGGAAGACCTGGTGCCTGCGGACGATCTCCGCGAGCGCCCGCCGCGCGGCGTCCGGGTCCACGGGCCCGCGCAGCCAGCTCCCCACGGGGACGTTGTACATGGGGCTGCCCGGCTCCATGCGGTCCAGCACCCAGATGCGCTCCTGGTGGAAGGAGAGCGGGAAGGGCCCGGCGCCCGGCGCCCGCGGGATCGCGGCGGGGAGCTCCGCGCGCCCGTCCGCGCGCAGGGCGGCCACCTTGTCCGCCATCCCGGCCACGGTGGGGTCGTCGAACACCGCGTTCAGCGACACGGCGGCCCCGAACTCGTCCTGCACCCGGGCGATCAGCTGCGTGGCGAGCAGCGAGTGCCCGCCCAGCGAGAAGAAGTCGTCGTGCGCCCCCACGCTGTCGAAGCCGAGCATCTCCTGCCACAGCTCGGCCATCCTCACCTGCAGCTCGCCCTCCGGGGCCACGTACCGGGTCCCGGTCTCCGGCCGCGGCTGCAGCCCGCGCGACGTCCCCGCGCCTGCGTCGGCCGGGGCGGCCCCGGCGGCGCCCTCCGGCACCGGCCCGGTGGAGGCGGGCACGGCGGAGCGGCGCCGGCCCGCGCGGCGGCGGCGCCGGCGCTCCACCCAGTACGCCTGCCGCTCGAACGGGTAGGTGGGGAGCAGCGTGCGCCGGCGCCGCTCGCCGGCCGCGAAGCCGTCCCAGTCCACCTGCACCCCCGCCACCCACAGGCGCCCCAGCGTCTCCAGCAGGTGCACCTGGTCCGCCTTGCGCGTGTAGGCGTGCCGCAGCGAGGCGAAGGTCGCCCCCTCCGCCGCTCCCGCGTGCAGCGCGAAGGTCCCCAGCGTGCGCCCCGGCCCCACCTCCAGCAGCACCCGGCTCCCGTCGCGCAGCAGCTCCTCCATCCCCTCCGCGAACCTCACGGTGCCGCACAGGTGCCGCGCCCAGTACTCCGGGTCCGTGGCCTCCTCGGCGCGGATCCACGTCCCCGTCACGTTGGACACGAAGGGGACCTCCGGCGCCGCCAGCGTCATCTCCCTCAGGCGCTCGGCCAGCCCGCCGGCCACCGGCTCCATCTCCGCCGAGTGGAAGGCGTGCTCCGCGACCAGGCGGCGGCAGGCCACTCCCTCCGCCCGCAGCTCGGCTTCCAGCGCGTCCACGGCGTCGGCGGACCCCGAGACGGTGCACAGCCCCGGCGCGTTGTGGGCGGCCAGCGCCAGGCCGCCGCGCAGCCGCGGCCGCAGCTCCGCCGGGTCCAGGGGTACCGCGAGCATCGCCCCCGCGGGGAGCGCGGAGATCAGGCGCGCCCGGTGCGCGAGCAGCTCCAGGGCGTCCTCCAGGGTGAAGACGCCGGCCACCGTGGCGGCGACGTACTCGCCCAGCGAATGCCCGATCATCGCCGCCGGGCGCACGCCCCAGCTCATCCACAGCCGCGCCAGCGCGTACTCCACCACGAACACGGCCGGGTGCGCCGCGTCCGTCCGCCCCAGCGGGTCGTCGCCGCGCACCGCGCCGCGGCCCAGCATGCCGCGCAGGTCGACGGACTCCTCCTCGCCGGGGTCCTCCGCGGCGCCCCCCGGGGTCTGCTCCGGGGCGGGGTCGCCGGGGAAGAGCGCCTCCAGCACGTCGACGCCCGCGTGCTCCAGCAGCAGGTCGGCGCAGCGGTCCAGCTCGCGCCGGAACACGGGCTCGGCCTCGTACAGCCCGCGCGCCATCTGCGCGTAGTGGTCGCCCACGCCCGGGAACAGGAACGCAACCGGGCGCGCGTCCCGCTCCTGCGCCCCTTCCAGCAGCCGCCGCGCGTCCAGCGCCTCCAGCGCCCCCGCGGCGTCCTCCCGGCTCCTGACCACCAGCGCCCTGCGGTGGGCGAAGCGCCGCCGGCCCACGCGCAGGGTGTGCGCGACGTCGGCCAGCTTCTGCTCGGGGTGCGCGCGGAGGTGCTCCGCGAGGCGCGCGGAGGCCGCGTCCAGGGCGGCGGGGGTGCGCGCGCTCAGCACCAGCAGCTGCCAGGGGCGCGACGGCCCGGAGGGCCTGACCTGGGGCGCCTCCTCCAGGACCACGTGGGCGTTGGTGCCGCCCATCCCGAACGAGCTGACCCCCGCGCGCCGGGGCGTGCCGCCGCGGGCCCAGGGGCGCGGCTCGGCGTTGACGAAGAAGGGGGAGCGGCCGAAGTCGATCCTGGGGTTGGGCTCGCGGAAGTACGGCGAGGGGGGGATCTCCCCGTGCTCCAGCGCCAGGGCCGCCTTGATGAGGCCCGCCACCCCGGCCGCCGCGTCCAGGTGCCCGATGCTGGACTTGACCGCGCCCAGCGCGCAGCTCCCCGGGCGCCCGGGGCCCATGGCGGCGGCGAGCGCCGCCACCTCGATGGGGTCGCCCACCTCGGTCCCGGAGCCGTGCGCCTCCACGTAGGAGACCTCCGCCGGGTCCACCCCCGCCGCCGCCAGCGCGTTCCGGATCACGGCGGCCTGGCCCTCCCAGCGCGGCGCCGTGTAGCCCACCTTCTCGTCGCCGTCGTTGTTGATGGCCGAGCCGCGGATCACGGCGTGGACGTGGTCGCCGTCCGCCAGCGCGTCCTCCAGCCGCTTCAGCACCACCACCCCAGCCCCGCTCCCCGCCACCGAGCCGCGCGCCGCGGCGTCGAAGGGGGTGCACTCCCCCGTGGGCGACAGGATCCCTCCCGGCTGGTAGTGGTAGCCGCGCAGCTGCGGGACGTCGATCCGCACCCCGCCCGCCAGCGCCACGTCCGCCTCGCCGCCAAGCAGGGCCCGGCATGCCAGGTGGACGGCGACCAGCGACGAGGAGCACGCCGTCTGCACGTTCAGGCTGGGGCCCTGCAGCCCCAGCTTGTAGGACGTCAGCGTCGCCACGGAGGCGCCGTTGGAAAGCAGCACCTGCAGCGTGCCCACCGCCCGGGCCAGCGTCCGCTCCGAGAGGACGTCCAGCATGTAGCGGTTCTCCCCCTGGGACGCGTAGACCCCCATGCGCTCGCCGCTCCCGCGGGACGCGTAGCCCGCGCGCTCCAGCGCCTCCCACGCGCACTCCAGGAACACGCGCTGCTGCGGGTTCATCACCAGCGCCTCGCGCGGGGTGAAGCCGAAGAAGGCGGCGTCGAACAATTCCGCGCCCTCCAGCGCCCCGGTGACGGGGACGTAGCCGGGCGAGCGGAGCTCGCGCGGCGAGACCCCGGCGGCCGCCAGCTCCTCCTCCGTGAAGCGGCGCAGCGAGCGGACGCCGGAGCGGAGGTTGCGCCAGAGCTCGTCCACGTCCCGCGCGCCGGGGAAGCGCCCCGCCATCCCGATGATGGCCACCTCGTTTCCGCCTGGTGCTCGCATCGGGCCCTGTCTGGTGGGTGCGTGTCGGGTGGCCCCGCCGTCCCGCGGGGGCCGTGATTCGGGGTGCCGCGGGGCGCCCGTGGCGGGCGCATCGGCGCGGGCGGGCTCCGGCCGGGCCGCAGGCGCGTCCCGGGGCGCCGGCGCCGCGGGCGCCTCCCGGGCTTCCGGCGCCGGGGGCGTCTTCGGCGCGCCGGCGCGGTCCAGGTGCGCGGCGAGCGCTCCCAGGGTGCGGTGGGTGAACAGGTCCACCAGCGCGACCCGGTCCGGGAACCGCTCCTCCAGGCGGCTGTGGACCTGGACCAGGAGGAGGGAGTGTCCGCCCAGGTCGAAGAAGTTGTCGCCGACGCCGACGCCGCCCACGCCCAGGACCTCCTCCCAGATGGCCGCCAGCGCGCGCTCGGTGCCGGTGAGGGGCGCGCCGCCCTCGCGCCCTCCGCCGCCGCGGACGGGAGCGGGGAGGGCCCGGCGGTCCACCTTGCCGTTGGGAGACAGGGGGAGAGAGTCCAGGATCACGAAGGCGGCGGGCACCATCTGCTCGGGCACCAGCCCTCGGAGGTGCGCCCGCAGCTCGTCCACCAGCGCGGCTCCCCCCTCCGCCGCGGCGGGCACCAGGTACGCGACGAGCATCGCCCGCCCGGGGGCTTCCTCCCGCACCGCCACGACCGCCTCGGACACGCCGGGATACCCGGCGAGCACGGCCTCCACCTCGCCCGGCTCGATGCGCAGGCCGCGGATCTTGACCTGGTGGTCGATGCGGCCCAGGAACTCCAGCTCGCCCTCCGCGGTCCACCGCACCCGGTCGCCGGTGTGGTACAGGCGCGCGCCCGGCCCGCCGGAGAACGGGTCGGGGACGAACTTCTCCGCGGTCAGCTCGGGGCGGCCCAGGTAGTCGCGGGCCAGGCACGCCCCGCCCACGCACAGCTCCCCCGGCACCCCCGCCGGGACCGGCTGGCCCGCGCGGTCCAGCACGTACAGCGAAGCGTTGCGCAGGGGGCGGCCCAGCCAGTGCCGCCGCGCCCCGCCCTCGCGGGCGCGGTGCGAGGTGCAGTCGATCGCCCCCTCGGTGGGGCCGTACATGACGTGGACGTCGGCGGCGGGGAACGCCTCGCGCATCTCGTCCAGCAGCTCGGGCGGGACCGCTTCGCCGCCCACGAACGCCAGCCGCAGCTCCGGGAGGTGGCTCCCCCTGCCCCGCAGCGTCCGGACGATCTCGCGCATCAGCGACGGCACGGTGTGCAGCGAGGCGCACCCGGCGAGCTCGTCCACCAGCCGCCCGGTGTCCAGCACCGACCCGCGCGGGACCATGCGGACGCCGCCGCCGTTCGCCAGCGGGAACACCGCTTCCGCGAGCCAGACGTCGAACGAGAAGCTCGCCAGCACCGGCGTCACCTCGCCGGCGGCGGCGCCGAAGGCCTCGTTCGTGGCGAGCAGGGTGTGCAGCAGGGCGCGGTGGGGGACCCGCACGCCCTTGGGGCGGCCGGTGGAGCCGGAGGTGTAGATGACGTACGCCAGCTGGCTCCCGTCGTGCTCGGCGGGGGGAGCCGCGGGGGTCGCGGAGGCGATGCGCTCGCCGTCCGCGTCCAGCAGCAGCACCCGGGCGCCGTGCGCCGGCAGCGCGTCCCGCAGGCGCTCCTGCGAGACGAGCACGGGCACCCGGGCGTCGCGCAGCATGTAGTCCAGCCGCTCCGGCGGGTACGTGGGGTCCAGCGGCAGGAAGGCGCCGCCGGCCTTCCAGATCCCCAGCACCGCCTCCAGCAGCCACGGCCCGCGCTCCAGCAGGACGCCCACCGGGATCTCCGGCCCCACGCCCAGCTCCCGCAGCGCCTGCGCCAGGCGGCCGGAGCGCGCCTCCAGCTCGGCGTAGGTGAGCACCGTGCCCCCGCCCGTGACCGCGGGCGCGTCGGGGGTGCGCTCCGCCTGCTCCGCGATGAGCCGCGGCACCAGCTTCTCCTCCGGGTACGCCCCCGGGGAGTTCCACTCCACCAGGATCCGGCGCTCCTCCGCGGCGCTCATCAGGCGAAGCTCGGCGGCGCGCCGGTCCGGGTCGGCGGCCGCGGACTCGAGCAGGTGGAGGTAGTGGTCCGCCATGCGCTCGATGGTCGGGCCGTCGAACAGGTCCACCCGGTAGTCGATCCGGCCCCGGAGGCGCTCCCCGTCCTCGAAGAACGTCACCCCCAGGTCGAAGTGCGCCGCGGCGGCGCCCCCGCCCGGCGACTCCGTCGCCAGCTCGCCCAGCCCCGTCGCGACCGCGCCCAGGTTCTGCAGGACGAACATCACCTGGAAGAGCGGGTTGTGCGCCAGGCTCCGCTCCGGGGCCAGCTCCTCCACCAGCCGCTCGAAGGGGAGGTCCTGGTGGGCGAAGGCGCCCAGCGCCGTCTCCCGCACCCGGGCCAGCAGTTCCCGGAAGGTGGGGTCGCCGCCCAGGTCGGCGCGCATCACCAGCGTGTTGACGAAGAAGCCGATGAGCCCCTCCACCTCCGCGCGCGAGCGGCCCGCGACCGGGGTGCCCACCACCACGTCCTCCTGCCCGGCGTAGCGCCCCAGCAGCGTCTGCCACCCGGCCAGCAGCGTCATGAACAGCGTGGCGCTCTCGCGCCGCCCCAGGGCGCGCAGCGCGCGCGCCGCCGCGGCGGAAAGGGTGAAGGGCCGGCTCCCCTCCGCCGCGCCCGGGCCCCCGCGGCGCGGGTGATCGGTCGGCAGCTCCAGCAGCGGCGGGGCCCCCTCCAGCCGCTCGCGCCAGTAGCCGAGCAGCGTGTCCAGCGTCTCGCCCCGGAGCCACTCCCGCTGCCACACGGCGTAGTCGGCGTACTGCACCGGCAGCTCCGGGAGCGGCGACGCCTCCCCGCGCGAATAGGCCGCGTACAGGGCGGAGAGCTCCCGCACCAGGACCACGATGCTCCAGCCGTCGCTCGCCACGTGGTGCATGGTGAAGCAGAGCAGCCACTCCTCCTCCAGCCGCGCCAGAACCAGGCGCAGCAGCGGGCCGCGCGACAGGTCGAACGGGCGGCGCCCCTCCTCGCCCACCCGGCCGAGCGCCTCCACCTCCCGCCGCTCCCACGGGAGCCCCGAGAAGTCCAGCACCGGGAGCGGGACCGGCGCGGCCGGGAGGATCACCTGCGCCGCTTCGCCGCCCGACTCCACCAGGACGGTGCGCAGCGCCTCGTGGCGGCGCACCAGCTCCGTGAACGCGCGGCGCAGCGCCCCCACGTCCAGCGGGCCGCGGATGCGCATCGCGGCCGGGATGTTGTAGGCGTCGCTCCCGGGCTGGAGCCGGTCGATGAACCAGAGCCGCTGCTGCGCGAACGACAGCGGCAGCGGCGAGCCGTCGCGCGGGACGGGCACCACCGGCGGCGCGGCCACGCCGCCGCCCTCGCGCAGCAGCCCGTCCACCATCTCCGCCAGCTCCGCCGCCGTGGGGGCCTCGAAGATCGCCCGCAGCGGCACGTCCACCCCGAACGCCGCCCGCGCCCGGGCGGCGGCGCGCGTCGCCAGCAGCGAGTGGCCGCCCAGCTCGAAGAAGTCGTCGCGCGCCCCCACCCGCTCCACGCCCAGCACCTCCGCGAAGATCCCGACGAGCAGCTCCTCCGTGGGCGTGCGCGGCCTCGCGGGCGCGTCCGCCCCCGCGTCGGCCGCCTCCGGGGCGGGGAGGGCGCGCCGGTCCAGCTTGCCGCCGGGGGTCAGCGGGAACTCCCCCAGCGCGACGAAGGCCGAGGGGAGCATGTACTCGGGGACGCGCTCCCGCAGGTGGGCGCGCAGCGCGGCCGCGTCCGCCGCGGCCCCCTCCGCGGGGACCACGTACGCCACGATGCGCCGGTCGCCCGGAGCGTCCTCGCGCACCAGCGCCACCGCGTCGCGCACGGCGGGGTGGGAGCGCAGCGCCGCCTCGATCTCGCCCGGCTCGATGCGGAAGCCCCGCACCTTGACCTGGAAGTCCGTGCGGCCCAGGTACTCCAGCTCGCCCGAGGCCAGCCAGCGCACCCGGTCCATCACCCGGTACATCCGCGCCCCGGGCGCGCCGAACGGGTCCGGCAGGAAGCGCTCGGCGGTGAGGTCCGGCCGGCCCGCGTAGCCCCGCGCGAGCCCGTCGCCGGCCAGGTACAGCTCGCCGGCGACGCCCACGGGCGCCGGCTCCAGCTCCGCGTCCAGCACCCGCGCCTGCGTGTTCGCCACCGGCCGGCCGACGGTGACCCGCTCGCCGCCGCGAGGCACCAGCGAGTAGGTGCTGTAGGTGGTGTCCTCGGTGGGCCCGTACAGGTTGCCCACCCTCTCGACGGTGCCCAGCGCGTAGAGCGCCTGCGCCAGGTCGGCGGGCAGCGGCTCGCCCCCCAGGTTCAGCGTCCGCACGCTCGCGGGGATGCCGCCCATGCGCAGCAGCTCCGCCGCCGCGGTCGGCACCATGCTCGCGTGGACCACGGGCTCGGCCAGGCCGGCCAGCTCCAGGGCGTTCTCCACCATCACCAGCGTGCCGCCCCACGCCAGCGTGCCGAACACCTCGGCCACGGACACGTCGAAGCTGACGGAGGTGGAGAAGAGCACCGAGGCGCGCTCCTCGTCCGAGACCGCGCCGCGCAGCCAGTGCAGCAGCACGACCGTGGAGGAGTGGCGGATCATCACGCCCTTGGGCCGGCCCGTCGACCCGGAAGTGAAGATGACGTGCGACAGGTTCTCGGGGAGGACGCCCGACTCCGGCGCCCGGTCCGGCTCGGCCTCGACGGCGGCCGCGGCGGCGTCGAGCACGAGCGCGCGGGCGCCCGCGGGGAGCACGTCCACCAGCGCGCCGGAGGTGACGACCAGCGAGATGCCGGCATCCTCCCGCATCCAGCCCAGCCGCTCGCGCGGGTACGCCGGGTCGAGCGGGACGTACGCGCCGCCGGCCTTGAGCACGGCCAGCAGCGCGACCACCAGCTCCGGGGTCCGTTCCAGGCACACGCCCACGCGGGTCTCGGGTCCCACGCCCAGCCGCCGCAGGTGGTTGGCGAGGCGGTTGGCGCGGCGCTCCAGCGCGGCGTAGCCGAGCGTCCGGCCCGCGAAGACCAGCGCCGCCGCGTCCGGGGTGCGCGCGGCCTGCGCCGAGACCAGCTCGTGGACGCACCCCCGCGGGTAGGCGGCGGCGGTCGCGTTCCACGTCTCCAGCACCTGCCGGCGCTCGCCGCCGCGCAGCAGCGGCACCTCCCGGACCCGGCGCGCGGGCTCGGCCGCCATCGCCTCCAGCAGGACCGACAGGTGCCCCGCCAGGCGCTCGGCGGTCGCCGGCTCGAACAGCGCCGCGCGGAAGTCGAGCGTCCCCGCGAGCGCGTCCCCGCCGTCCTGGAACGCCAGCTCCAGGTCGTACCGGGCGATCCCCCCTCCGTCCCCGAACGGCTCGATCCCCAGCGACCCGAGCGCGAGCCCCTGGTGCGCGGCGGACCGGGCCATGGACAGCGTCGCCTGGAAGAGCGGCGAGTACGCCAGGCTGCGCCCGGCCGCCACCTCGTCCACCAGGCGCTCGAAGGGCACCTCCTGGTGCGCGTACCCGCCCAGCGTCGTGTCCCGCACCCGGGCCAGCAGCTCGCGCCAGGTGGGGGCGCCGCCCAGGTCGGCGCGCAGGGCGAGCATGTTGACGAAGCAGCCGATCAGCCCCTCCACCTCCCGGTGCGACCGCCCCGCCACCGGCGCGCCGACCACCACGTCGTCCTGGCCGGACCAGCGCGCCAGCAGCGCCTGCCACCCGGCCAGCAGCGTCATGAACAGCGTGGTCCCCTCGCGGCGCGACAGCGCCCGCAGCTCCTCCTGCAGCCCGGCCGGGAGCGCGATGGGGACGCGTCCCGCGCGCGCGTCCCGCCCCGCCCCGCGCGGCCGGTCCGTGGGGATCTCCAGCAGCGGGGGGGCGCCTCCCAGCCGTTCGCGCCAGAAGTCCAGCTGCGGCCGCAGGCGGTCGCCGGTGAAGTGCTCCCGCTGCCACGCGGCGTAGTCGGCGTACTGCACCGGGAGGTCGGGGAGCGGCGCCGGCTCCCCGCGATCTCCGGCGTCGTAGAGCGCGGACAGCTCGCGGACCAGCACCTCGATGCTCCACCCGTCGCCGGCGATGTGGTGCAGCGCGAAGCAGACGACGTGGTCGTCCTCCGCCAGCCGCAGCAGGGTGACACGGAGCAGGGGCCCGCGGGTCAGGTCGAACGGCCGCAGGGCGTCCGAGTGGGCCAGCCGCTCCGCCTCGCGCCCGCGCGCCCCGGCGGGAATGGCGCCCAGGTCCACCGTCGGCAGCGCCACGGGGGCGGCCGGGTGGATCACCTGCACCGGCACGCCGTCGCGCTCCGCGAACGTGGTGCGCAGCGTCTCGTGCCGGCGCACCAGCGCGTCCAGGGCGGACCGGAGCGCCCCCGCGCTCAGCGGCCCGCGCACGCGCAGGGCCGCGGGCATGTTGTAGGCGGGGCTCGCGGGATCCAGCCGGGCCTCCACCCAGAGCCGCTGCTGGGCGAACGACAGCGGCGGCGGCCCCTCGCGCGGCGTCCGCCGGACCGGCGGGGCGGCCGCGCTCCCGGCGGCCCCGAGCTCCTCGATGCGCCCGGCGAGCGCGGCCACGGTCGGCGCCTCGAACAGCGCGCGCAGCGGCGGCTCCACCCCCAGCGCCTCGCGGATGCGGGAGATCACCCGCGCGGCCAGCAGGGAGTGGCCGCCGAGCGCGAAGAAGTCGTCGTTCACCCCCACGCGCCCGGCGCCCAGCACGTCCGCCCAGATCCCGGCCAGGATCTCCTGCACGGGGGTGGACGGAGCCGCGAACCTCGCCGCGCCGGCGGCTTCGGCCTCCGGCTCCGGGAGCACCCGGCGGTCCAGCTTGCCGCTGGGAGTGAGCGGCAGCTCGTCCAGCGCCACGAAGGCGGAGGGGACCATGTGCTCCGGCAGCCGCTCGCGCAGCCATGCCCGCAGCTCCGCCGCCCCGGCGTGCGAGGCCCCACCCACGGCGAGGTGGTAGGCCGCCAGGCGCCCGCCGCCGGCGCCGTCGGCCCGGGCCACGACGACCGCCTCGCCCACGGCGGGGTGCGCGCGCAGCGCGGCCTCGACTTCCCCCGGCTCCACGCGGAAGCCGCGCACCTTGACCTGCTGGTCGATGCGGCCCAGGTACTCCAGCTCCCCGCCGGCCACCCGGCGCGCGCGGTCGCCCGTGCGGTACATGCGCGCCCCCGGCTCGGGGGAGAACGGGTCCGGGACGAACCTGTCCGCCGTCAGCTCCGGGCGGCCGTGGTAGCCGCGCGCCACTCCGCCACCGCCCAGGCACAGCTCCCCGGCCACGCTGACGGGCGCCGGATTCCCGGCCGCGTCCAGCACGTAGGCGCGCGAGCCGGGCACCGCCCGCCCGATCCCCACCCGCTCGGCGCCGCGCTCGGTCTCGCTCCAGGTGGAGTAGACGGTGTCCTCCGTGGGGCCGTACAGGTTGAGCACGCGCTCGGTCCGCGGACGCTCCCACAGCCCGCGCGCCAGCGAGGCGGGGAGCGCCTCGCCGGCCAGGTTGAAGGCGCGCACGCTCTCGGGGATGCCGCCGCCGCGCAGCAGCTCGGCCGCGGCGCTGGGGACGGTCACGACCAGCCGCACACCCTCGTCCGCGACGCTCGGCAGGTCCAGGGCGCTGTCGACCAGGACCAGGGTGCCGCCCCAGCACAGGGTGCCGAAGATCTCGCCGACGGAAACGTCGAAGGAGATGGAGGTGGAGCCGAGCACGGCGGCGCGGTCCTCCGGCCGGACGGCGTCGCGCAGGAAGTGCACGATCCGCGACGCGCTGCGGTGCTCCACCTGCACGCCCTTGGGGCGGCCGGTGGAGCCCGAGGTGTAGAGCACGTACGCCAGGTTCCCCGGCTCCGCCCCCGCGGCCGGAGCCGTGTCGGGCCGCGCGGCGATGAAGTCCGCGTCGGCGTCCAGCAGCACGGCAGGAACGCCGGCCGGAAGGCGCCCGGCCAGGTGCGACTCCGACACCACCAGGGCGGCGCCCGCGTCGGCGAGCATGTACTCCAGCCGCTCGGCGGGGTAGGCGGGATCGAGCGGGACGTAGGCGGCGCCGGCCTTGAGGATGCCCAGGATGCCCACCAGCATCCGCGGCGTGCGCTCCGTGCAGAGGCCGACGCGCGTCTCGGGGCCGGCGCCCAGGGCGCGCAGGTGGTGGGCGAGGCGGTTGGCCGCGCGCTCCAGCTCCGCGTAAGCGAGCGGCCGGCCCGCGAAGCGGACCGCCGCGGCGTCGGGCGTGCGCGCCGCCTGCGCCGCGAACAGCTCGTGCAGGCAGTCCGCCGGGTGGTCGGCGCCAGCGGCGCTCCACTCCTCCAGCAGCTGCGCGCGCTCCGCCGGCAGGAGGAGCGGCACCTCCGCCACCGGGAGGTCGGGGTTCGCGACGACGGCGCGCAGCGCCTGCACCAGGTGCGCGGCCATCCGCCGGGCGGTGTCCAGGTCGAACAGGTCCGCGGCGTACTCCAGCGCCGCCGCCAGCCCTCCCCCGCCCCGCTCCCACGTGTAGAGCGTCAGGTCCACGATGGACGCGCCCGAGTCCAGCGGCTCGGGCGACAGCGTCGCGCCCGGGAGCTCCACCCGCTCCGGCGTGGTCTCCTGCGGGGCGAGCATCACCTGGAAGAGCGGGTTGCGGCTCAGGTCGCGCTCCGGCTGCACCTCCTCCACCAGCCGCTCGAACGGCACGTCCTGGTGCGCGAAGGCCTCCAGCGCCGCCGTGCGCGCCCGCCCCAGCAGCGAGCGGAAGCCCGCTTCCGGCGCCACCTCCACGCGAAGCACCAGGGTGTCGACGAACAGGCCCACCAGGGCGGCGACCTCGGCCCGGCCGCGCCGGGAGATCGGGGTCCCCACCGCCACGTCGCCCTCTCCGGCGTAGCGGGCGAGCAGGAGGCTCCAGGCGGCCAGCAGCGCCGCGAAGAGCGTCGCGCCCTCCGCACGCGCAAGCGCGCGCACCCCCTCCATCACCTCCGCGGGGACCTCGAAGCGGTGGGTCGCCCCCCGGAAGCCCTGCACGGCCGGGCGCGCCCGGTCGGTGGGGAGGTCGAGCGCCTGGAGGCCCGCCAGCCGCTCGCGCCACCAGGCGAGCTGCGCCTCCACCGCGTCGCCGCGGAGCCGCTCGCGCTCCCGCCGCGCCCAGTCGCCGTACTGTGTGGGCAGCTCCGGCAGGGGCGACCCGCCGCCGGCCAGCAGCGCGGGGTACAGGGCGCCCAGCTCCCGCACCAGCACCCCGGCCGACGCGCCGTCACCCACGATGTGGTGCATCCCCAGCACCAGCAGGCGCTCGTCGCGCCCCAGCCGCAGCAGCCGGGCGCGGAAGAGCGGGCCCGCCGCCAGGTCGTAGGGCGCGCGGGCGGTCTCCGCCGCCACGCGCCGCGCCGCCGGCTCGCGCGCCGCCGGGTCCAGGCGCGACAGGTCCACCTCCGGCAGCGGCAGCCGCCCGGCGGGAAGCACCCGCTGCACGGGGCGCCCGCCGGCCTCCGGGAACACGGTGCGCAGGATCTCGTGCCTTCGCACGGTCTCCTCCAGGCTGCGCCGCAGCGCGCGCGCGTCCACCCGGCCGCGCAGACGGAGCGCGCCGGCCAGGTTGTACGCGGCGCTCCCGGGCCGGAGCCGGTCCAGGAACCAGAGCCGCTCCTGCGCCGAGGAGAGCGGCGCATCGCCCTCCTCCGGCTCCACCCGCGCCCGGACGTCCGGCCGCGCCAGGAACACCTCCGCGGCCAGCTCGGCCGCCAGCCGGTCGATCCGCGTGTCGTCCAGGAGCGACGAGATCGGCACCGGGGCGCCCAGGCTCGCCTCCAGCGCACCCTTCAGCTCCATCGCCCGCAGCGAGTCCATCCCCAGCGCCACCAGCGGCTGCTCCCGGTCGATCCGCGCCGGGTCCACACCCAGCACCTCCGCCGCCCGCTCCACCAGCAGCGTCTCCAGGAGCGCCTGGCGCTCCTCCGCCGCGGCCGCCTCCAGCGCCTCCCGGGTGATCGCCGGGCGGACGGGCCGCGGCGCCGCGCTCCCCGCGTCCTCCCGCACGCTCACCCCCACCAGCGGCAGCTCCCCGGCCAGGAAGCCCGCCCTGCACGCCCGCCGCTGCACCTTGCCGCTGGTCGTCTTCGGCACTCCGCCGGAGCGCACCACCGCCACCGCGTGCACCTGCAGGCCGTGCTCGCCCGCCACCGCCCGCCGGATCGCCGCCGCCACCTCCTCCACGTCCACCCCGGCGGCCGCCTGGCGCGAGACCTCCTGCACCACCACCAGCCGCTCCTCGCCGTCGTGGTCGATGCTGAAGGCCGCGCCGCTTCCCGCGCGCAGGCCGTCGTGGCTGCGCGCGGCCGTCTGCTCGATGTCCTGCGGGTAGTGGTTGCGCCCGCGGATGACGATCAGGTCCTTGAGGCGCCCGGTGATGAACAGCTCGCCGTCCTCCAGGAACCCCAGGTCCCCGGTGCGCAGGAAGGGCCCCTCGCCGGTGCCGGCAACGAAGCCCGCGAAGGTCTCGGCAGTCTCCGCGGGCCGCCCCCAGTAGCCGCGCGCCACGCTGGGGCCGGACACCCACACCTCGCCCACGCGGTCGGGCGGGCACTCGCGCAGCGTGGCCGGGTCCACCACGATCACCCGCTGCGACGGCGCGCTCCGCCCGCTCCCCACCAGGCGGTACTTCCCCTGCGGATCGGGGTCGGCCACCACCGCGCCCTCCCCCAGCGCCTCCGGGTCCACGGCGCGCTCGGTCGGGACCTCTGACGGCCGGCTGCCCGTCACCATCAGCGTCGCCTCGGCGAGCCCGTAGCACGGGTAGAACGCCCGCGCCCGGAAGCCGCAGGGCGCGAACGCCTCGGCGAAGGCGCGCAGCGTCTCCGCGCGTACGGGCTCGGCGCCGTTGAAGGCGATCTCCCACCGGCTCAGGTCCAGCGCCTCGCGCTCCTCCGGCCCCACCGTGTGCACGCACAGGTCGTAGGCGAAGTTGGGCCCGCCGCTGCTGGTGGCGCCGTAGCGCGAGACGGCCTCCAGCCAGCGCGCGGGGCGCTGGATGAACGCCACCGGCGAGAAGAGCGCCGCCCAGTACCCGGTGAAGAGCGGCTGGAGAATGCCGCCGATCAGCCCCATGTCGTGGTAGGGCGGAAGCCAGATCACCGAGCGGGTCTCCGGCGTGTAGCCGGCCAGCTGCTCGATGACGGCGAAGTTGTGGAGCAGGTTGCCGTGGCTGACCATCACCCCCTTGGGCGCGGCCGTGGAGCCCGAGGTGTACTGCAGGAAGGCCAGCGTGTCGCCGCCCGCCCCCGGATCGCGCCACCCCTCCGCCTCCGCCGCGGGGACGTCCTCCGTCGCGATCCACCGCAGCCCGGCCAGCTCCGGCGTGTTCGCGCAGAGCCGGGCCGCCTCTCCCAGGAAATCCCGCGTGGTGAGCGCCAGCGTGGGCCCGCAGTCGGCCACGATGCTCTGGAGGCGCGGATCGGGCCGGTTGCGGCGCGGCGGGTAGGCCGGCACCGCGACGACCCCCGCGTAGAAGCAGCCGAACAGCGCCGCGACGTACTCCAGCCCCGGCGGGTAGAGCAGGAGCGCCCGCTCCCCGCGGGCGCCGAGCGCCTGGAAGCGGGCCGCCACGGCCCGGGCGCGCAGGTCCAGCTCGCCGTAGGTGACGTGCCCCTCCTCCGCCTCCCCGTTCAGCAGGAAGGTGTAGGCGACGCGGTCCGGGTCGTTGTCCGCCCGGAGCCGCAGGAGCTCCACGAGCGTCGATAAATGGTGCGGATTCGGCATCGGGACGGAGAACGGGTGGGGGAAAGGCGGCCGGAAGGGCGCACCGAAGCTCCACGGGCCGGTGGATGTCGGCGCGCCTCGCCACGACGCCGGACCGATATCGACAATATCAGTCTGGAATTATTCGTGAACTATGCGACGTCGTGCCCACTCACAGTAATCGAAGGGCAGAGATGCCGTCAAGCTCGCCCCGGCTACCGGGTTCGCCCGTAACGTCTTAGCTGCCGCGGGGCTGACGTGGAGGGAGGCCGTGGCGCGAGGAGGGCGCGCGGACGCACGTGGGGACGGACGTGGGGACGCCCGAACCGTCCCGGATCGGGGGATGCCGAGGACGAAGCGGGCCAACCACGGG
>DASVQR010000217.1:0-3953 GCA_036389055.1 Longimicrobiaceae bacterium
CCCCCCCCCCCCCCCCCCCCCCCCCCTGCCGTCGCGTGAGGGATGTCGGCCCGAAGGGGCGAGACCCGGCGGGGCAGTTTCCGCCGGGGCTCGACTCCGTTGCAGACGGTCGTTTCGTCTGCTACGGAGCCGAAGCCCGACCCCGGCGCCAGCCGGGGGCACGCCCAACCCCGCCGTCAAGCAGTTCGGAACTCAGTACATCGGCTCCATGCGCACGTCCGCGGGCGGCGTGTTGGGAAGCGTCCGCATGAAGAACAGCCCCGCGAACGCCGCCGCGTTGCCCAGCGCCAGCCGCGCGCGCCGCAGCTTCGCGCCCAGCCCGGAGTCCCCCGCCGACGCGTGCATCGCGCGCGTGTTCTCCGCCATGCGGTCCAGCCGCTCCCGGAAGCGCGGGTTGTCCACGTCCAGGGCCAGCGGGAACACCTGCCGCGCGATGTGCGTGGTCTTGCGGAACACCTCGAAGTCGTACTCCGTGGGGTCCCAGCCGATGGCCCGGTAGAAGTCCTCGCGCAGGTGGTCGCGCACGTACATGGTGCTGAACACCGCCAGCAGGAAGAAGCGGATCCACAGCTTGTTGACCCCGCGGAGGACCTCCGGCTGCACCCGCATGAGCACCGCGAACGCCTCCCCGTGCCGGAACTCGTCGTTGCACCAGTTCTCGAACCAGTCGAAGATGGGGTGCACGCGGTACTCGGGGTTCTCCTGGATGCGCCGGAAGATGGTGATGTAGCGCGCGTAGCCGATCTTTTCCGAGAGGTAGGTGGCGTAGTAGATGTACTTGGGCTTGAAGAAGGTGTACTTCTTGACCTTCTGCAGGAACGACAGGTCCACGCCCACGTTCATCTCCTTGAGCGTGCCGTTGATGAACCCGGCGTGGCGCCCCTCGTCGCGGCTCATGGCCTGGAAGAGCTCCTTGACGTCCGGGTTCTTCACGCGCTTCTGGATCTCGGCGTACAGGATGCAGCCGGAGAACTCGGCGGTGATGGAGGACACCAGGAAGTCGACGAACGCCTGCCGCGCCGGCATGTCGGGGAAGTCGCTCTCGAACTCGGGCGTGCGGCGGAAGTGGGTGCGGTTGGGGTCGGCGCGGAACTCGGCGATCAGCGCGTCCCACTCGGCCCGCATGGGGGTGACGTCGATCTCCTCCAGCGCCGCGAAGTCGGTGGTGTAGAAGCGCGGCGCCAGCATGGCGTCCTGCTGCGCCTGGCGGGTGGCCTCGTTGACCGGGCGCTCCAGCACGGCGGCGCCGCCCACGGGCGCGGATGTCTGTACGGGATACATGGCGATGCCTCCTCAGCCCTCGAAGCCCACGTCGTACAGCTCGTAGAACTCCCGCACCCCCCACACGCGCGTCCACCAGCGCCGCAGCGAGCTGGCCCGCCGCACCGTGGCGCGCGCCCGCAGCGTGCGTCGCTCCCCGAAGTCGACGTGCGCGGGGGCGCCCTCCACCCGCACGGCGTCGCCGGGCTCCGGCGCCACGCCGTGCAGCACCACGTGGGCGTGCAGGTGCTCGTGCGTGCGCTCCAGGTCGATGTCGCAGGGGACGTGCAGCGTGCGCCGGCGGACGAACCAGGCGGCGAGGAGCGTCGCGACGGCCGCGGCGGCGAGGAGTGCTTGCAGCATCGGGTGCCTCGGCGTGAGGGGGAGCCTGCCCGGGTGTAAACCCCCGACGACACCGTGTGTCAGGGTTGATTTACACTCTAATGTGTCAGCTCCCCGCGGGCAAGAGTCTCGCGAACGCCTCCCGGTTGTCCGGCCCGTAGGCGGCCAGGTCCAGCACCACGCCGGTGGCGGGGTCCTCCAGGGTGAGCCGCCCGTCCCGCCAGCGGGCCAGCCGCACCGGGGCTTCCGGACCCACCCCGCGCTTGCGCCGCTCGAAGGCAAGCCCCCGCATGGCGCCGCGGACGAAGGTGTTGGACCCGGGCTCCACGACGCCCGCCACGGCGCCGGTGGCGGCGTCGGTCACCACGATGCCCCCGTCCGCGCGGTCGGCGAAGCGCAGATCGCGCGCGGCCCGGGTCTGCGCGGCGGCGGGCGCGGCGATGCGCGTGGCGCCCGCGTCGCTCACGCGCGCGGTGAGCGCCAGCGCCACTGCCAGCGCGATCAGCGCCGCCGCGGCCAGCAGCATGGGCCTGGGCACGCGCATGGCCTGGGGCTCCTCCTCGAACTCGATCATCATCGCGGCCTCCCGTGTGGCTGGTTCCAGCGGTCCGCCGGCGCGCTCACGAGGTGCGCGCCAGCGCCGGGCTCCCCGCCGCCTCGCGGGCGGGCGCCGTCGCGGCGACCACCGCGCGGTCCGTGCACCCGGCCACCGCCTCGCGCAGCAGCGCGCCCACCCGCTCCGGCTCGCGGATGCAGCGCAGCGCCGGCTCCGCCGGGTCGAAGCGCCAGGGGCGGGCGTGCGGCCACAGGAGGAACCAGGCGAGCCGGTCGCCGCCCTCCAGCGCCAGCGCCAGGTCGCCGGTGCCGTCGCGCCGCGGCCGCAGCGCCGCGGAGGCGACCCCGGCCAGGGGGACGTTGATGACGGCGGGGACCACGATCCCCACGCGCATCACCAGCCGCCGGTCGGTGATGGCGTACACGGTGGTGCGCGCCGTGAGCGCGGCCAGCAGCACGGCGAACCCCGCCGCGGCCAGGAAGGCCGCGCCCAGCGTCGCCGCGCCCACGGCGAAGAAGGCGAGTGGGCGCGGCTCGTCCAGGGCCAGCGCCGCGCGCCACCCCAGCAGCAGCCCGAAGTACACGGCGAGCTTGCGCACGTGGAACACGTGCACGGCCAGCGAGCGCGCGTCCGGCGCGCCCTGCCAGCGCACCCGCTCCCCGGGCGGGAGCGGGTGCTCGACGCCGCGGATGCGCTCGCCCGGCGCGGCGCTCACAGCAGCGGCTCCGCGCGCGAGGGATCGGCCCACAGGTAGCCGCCCGCGTAGTAGCCCATCACCTGGTCCTCCTCGCGCAGGGTGACCACGTCCGGGCTCGCGATGGCCGGCACGTCGGCGAAGTGCGCCGCGTGGATCGCCTTGACGCGCACCTGCCGCTCGCGCGCCCTGACCTTCGCGAACCCGTAGGGGAGCAGCACGCGCCGCCCGCCCGCAAGGAGCTCCACCTCGTAGTAGCGCACCTGCGGCTCGGCCGTGTCCACCCACACCTCGGCGACGACGCCCGCCGCCACGCCGTCGCCGCCCAGCACCGTCATCCCCCGCGGGTCGGGGCCGCGCGGGTCCAGCGAGAAGCCGGGGGCCGCGCGCAGCGGGCGGATCTTGGGGGTGCCGTGCACCGTGTAGTCGGGGAGCGGCGCGCGGCGCGCCCACGAGGCGGGGCCCGCGTCGGAGAGCATGGGGTTCGCGGCGGCCGGCTCCGCGGGGGCGCCGGGGAACGACCCCGGGATGACGGTGCCGCTCATGATGCGTTCTCCTCGTCCCGGGTGCGCTGCGGGTAGCGGTCGCTGACGAACAGCTTCTCGCCCGGCATCGGGGGCCACCCCTGCACGCGGATGGGGCGCCCGTCGGGGTCCAGGGGGTAGCCCTCGCGCTTGTCCTCGCGCCGCAGGTAGTAGATCAGTCCCGCGAAGAACAGCCAGAACGCGTACAGCAGGACCTGCGCGAAGTCGATGTTGCTGGTGATCACGGCCACCTCCGCGGCGTGGGTTTGACGTCCTCCTGGCCGAACTGCCTCCTACAACTGCTCTTGACTGCGGGTTCGGGCGTGCCCCCGGCTGCGCCGGGGTCGGGCTTCGGCTCCGTAGCAGACGAAACGACCGTCTGCAACGGAGTCGAGCCCCCGCAAACTGCCGCGGGGTCTCGCCCCTCCGGGCCGAAATCCCTCACGCGGGTTCGAGCTGGCGTCCGCCGGGGCCCCCACCCGGCGGCCTGAGAGCCGCCACCCTCCCCCGTGCCGGGGGAGGGCTTCCCGGGGGGCGGGGATCGGCGCGCCGTGGCAGGCCCCCTCCCCCCGGCCCC
>DASVQR010000218.1:0-98899 GCA_036389055.1 Longimicrobiaceae bacterium
CCGGCCCCCTCCCCCGCAAGCGGGAGAGGGGGAGCACTGCCGTTGCCGTTGCAGTTCCTTGGATCTGCGCAGGGAGGTCGGGGGAGGCTGCGCAGGGGGAACGTCATGTTCGAAGCCAGCGTGATCTCGCCCTCACTCCAGCGGTGGGCGAGTTCGGCTCCCCCGGAGCAGCATCCCCCGGCCGACCACCTACACCGGAGTCCAGTCGAAGCGCCCGCCGTACGAGATCCCCGCAGGCGCGGCCGGCGAATCATGGACACCGGGGGAGCCGGGTGTCAAGCGTTGATGATCCGGCCGGGCGGCGAGAGATTGGGGGGTGCCCGGCGGGCGGGCGCGAGGGACACCGGGAGTGAGCAGACGATGAAGACTGGACAGAGCGACCCCGCGGAGTTCCGCGGGGCCTTCCTGCGGGACCCGGAGGCGCGCGGGCCGTTCGGCGCGGCGTCGGGGATCCTGCGCCTGACGCCGGACGCCGTGGCGACCCCGGAGGACGCGGCGGACCTGGCGGCGCTGGTGGCGTGGGCGGGACGGACGCGGACGGCGCTGGTGCCGCGCGGCGCGGGGACGGGGATGCCGGGCGGCAACGTGGGGCGCGGGGTGGCGGTGGACCTGGTGGCGCGCTTCCGGGGGGTGGAGGCGGTGGACGCGGGGGCGCGGACCGCGCGGGTGCGGCCGGGGACCACGCTGGCCGAGCTGAACGCGGCGTGCGCCCCGCACGGGCTGCACTTCCCGGTGGATCCCAGCAGCGGCGCCCGTGCCACGCTGGGGGGGATGATCGCGAACAACTCGGCCGGGTCGCACTCGGTGAAGTACGGCGCGGTGCGGTCCTGGGTGCAGGCGCTGGACCTGGTCCTCGCCGACGGCACGCGGGCGGCGGTGGCGCGCGGCGAGGAGCCCGCCGAGCCCCGGCTGCGGCGGATCCTGGACCGGGTGGCGCGCGAGCTGCGGCCGCACCGGGCGCGCATCGAGGCGCGCTGGCCGCGCGTGCGCAAGAACTCCTCCGGGTACGCGCTGCGCGAGTTCCTGGAGAGCGGCGACGCGGTGGACCTGCTGGTGGGGAGCGAGGGGACGCTGGCGCTGCTCACCGGCGCGACGCTGCGGCTGGCGCCGCTCCCGGCGGCACGCGGGCTGGCGCTGCTGGAGTTCACCTCGCTGGAGCGCGCCGGAGAGGCGGTGCGGGAGGTGCTGCGGCACGATCCCGCCACCTGCGAGATGCTGGACCGCACCTTTTTGGACCTGGTGAGGAGCGGCGGGGACCCCGGCTACCCGCTGCGCGAGGGGCTGGAGGCGGTGCTGCTGGTGGAGATGGAGCGCGGCTCCACGGCCGAGGTGGAGGCGGCGCTCGCCGGGCTGGGCGCGGCGCTGGCGGGGCTGGCGGACCGCGTGGTCACGGCCAGCGACCCGGCCGAGCAGGAGCGGCTCTGGCACCTGCGGCACGCCGCGTCGCCGCTGATCGCGGCGCGGGCCGGCGGCAGGGTGTCCATGCAGTTCATCGAGGACGGCGTGGTACCGGTGGACCGGCTCCCGGACTACGTCCGCGCGCTGCGGGCCACGCTGGAGCGGCACGCGCTGCCCGCGGTGATCTTCGGGCACGCGGGCGACGGCAACCTGCACGTGAACCCGCTGGTGGACGTGGCCGCGGCCGGGTGGCAAAGGGAGGTGGAGGGGATCGTCTACGAGATCGCGGACGCGGTGGCGGCGCTGGGCGGCACCATGGCCGGCGAGCACGGCGACGGGCGGCTGCGCGCCCCGGTGCTGGAGACCGTGTGGGGGGCGGAGATGGTGGGGCTCTTCCGGCGGGTCAAGGAGGCGTTCGACCCGGCGGGGATCCTCAACCCCGGGGTGATCCTGCCGCTCCCCGGGCAGCGCCCGCTGGACGCCATCGGCGAGTACCCGCTCCCGGCCTGAGCGGCGTTACAGGAGCGTTACAGCAGCGTTACAGGCCCTACCACGCCGCGGCGGACGCCGAAGGACCAGCTGGCCGGCGGGTTGCAGGCGGAAAACGGGGCGGTTCCCGGCGACGGGAGCCGCCCCTCTTGCGTTCGCAGGAAAGCGCCGGTACCTTGCTTGCGATTCAAGGCCTGAAGGTCTTCTGGCTTACATTTTGAAAGCGAACATTCCGCCGTGGCACGAATCGACAGCATCGACCTGCGCCTGCTCGGCCTGCTTCAGGAGCACGGGCGCACCTCGCAGCAGGAACTGGCCCACGCGGTGGGGCTCTCCGGGCCCGCCGTGGGCGACCGGCTCCGCAAGCTGGAGGAGAGCGGGGTGATCCGCCACTTCAGCGTCGTGCTGGACCCCAAGAAGCTGGGGCGCGACGTGACGGCCTTCATGGCTGTGGGGATCAGCGGATCGCAGCACTACGCCGACTTCCTGGAGCGCGTCGCCGCGCACCCGGAGATCCTGGAGTGCCACTCGGTGACCGGGCAGGGCTCGCACCTGCTCAAGGTCCGCACCGAGAGCACCTCCTCGCTGGAGCGCCTCCTGGCCGAGATCCAGGCCTGGGAGGGAGTCCAGTGGACGCAGACCAGCATCGTCCTTTCGACCATCAAGGAGACCAGCCGCCTGTCGCTGGACTCGCCACCCCGTACCTGAGACCACCGCCCATGCCCAGGACCACACCCCGCTTCGACACCCTGGCCGCGGCCACCGGGTGGACCCCCGCGACCCGCAACGGCCCCGGCGTGGACCGCCGCAAGTCGGAGTTCACGGACATCGAGTCCATCTTCGGCGCCAACATCTTCGGGCTGGCCGAGATGCGCTCGCGCCTCCCCAAGCAGGTCTACAAGGCCGTGGTGTCCACGCTGGAGCAGGGGCAGCCGCTGGACCCGGCGTACGCGGACGCGGTGGCGATCGCCATGAAGGAGTGGGCGCTGGAGCGGGGCGCGTCGCACTTCACCCACTGGTTCCAGCCGCTCACCGGCCTCACCGCCGAGAAGCACGACTCCTTCATCACGCCCAACGTGGGCGGCGGCGCGGTGGCGGAGTTCAACGGCAAGGAATTGATCCAGGGCGAGCCGGACGCCTCCTCGTTCCCCTCGGGCGGGCTGCGCGCCACCTTCGAGGCCCGCGGCTACACGGCGTGGGACCCCACCTCCCCGGCCTTCATCGTGGAGACGCCGGCGGGGTGCTACCTGTCCATCCCCACCGCCTTCGCCTCGTGGACCGGCGACGCGCTGGACACCAAGATCCCGCTGCTGCGCTCGGTGAGCGCGCTGGACCAGCAGGCCCGGCGCGCGCTCAAGCTGTTCGGCGTGGAGGCGGGGCGGGTCAGCGCCACCTGCGGGCCGGAGCAGGAGTTCTTCCTGATCGACCAGGAGTTCTACTACCGCCGCCCCGACCTGGTGACCACCGGGCGCACCCTGTTCGGCGCCAAGCCGCCGCGGGGGCAGGAGCTGGAGGACCACTACTTCGGCTCCATCCCCGACCGGGTGCTGGCGTTCATGATGGAGGTGGAGAAGGAGCTGTACAAGCTGGGCGTGCCGGTGAAGACGCGGCACAACGAGGTGGCGCCGGGGCAGTTCGAGATGGCGCCCATTTACGAGAACGCCAACCTGGCCGCCGACCACCAGCAGCTGATGATGCTGACGCTGCGCGGCGTGGCCAAGAAGTACGGCATGGCCTGCCTGCTGGCGGAGAAGCCGTTCGCGGGGGTGAACGGGAGCGGCAAGCACCTCAACTGGTCGCTGGGGACCGACGCCGCCAACCTGCTGGAGCCGGGCGACACGCCGCACGAGAACATGCAGTTCCTGTTCTTCTGCGTGGCCGTGCTGCGGGCGGTGGACAAGCACCAGGACCTGATCCGCGCGTCGGTGGCCTTCGCGGGCAACGACCACCGCCTGGGCGCCAACGAGGCCCCGCCGGCCATCATCTCGGTGTTCCTGGGCGACCAGCTCACGGACGTGCTGGAGCAGCTGGCGGAGAGCGGGAGCGCCACCTCCAGCAAGCAGAGCGGGCTGCTGGGACTGGGCGCGCAGGTGCTCCCCACCCTGCCGCAGCACGCGGGCGACCGCAACCGCACCTCGCCCTTCGCCTTCACCGGCAACAAGTTCGAGTTCCGGGCGCTGGGCTCGTCGCAGTCCGTGTCGTTCCCGGCCACGGTGCTCAACACCATCATGGCCGAGTCGCTGGACGAGATGTGCTCCCTGCTGGAGGGCGAGCTGGCGGGCGGCGCCGCCTTCGAGGAGGCGCTGGGCCGGCTGCTCTCCACCGAGATCCGCCGGGTGAGCCGCATCGTCTTCAACGGCGACGGCTACAACGAGGAGTGGCACCGGGAGGCGGAGCGGCGCGGCCTGCTCAACCTGCGCACCACGCTGGACGCGCTGGAGCAGATGGCCACCGACAAGAACCGCGAGCTGTTCGCCAAGTACGGCGTGCTCTCGCACCGCGAGCTGGAGTCGCGGCACGAGGTGGCGCTGGACCAGTACTTCAAGACCATCAACATCGAGGGCGAGACCACCGCCGACATCGCCAGCACCATGATCCTGCCGGCGGCGGTGCGCTACCTCAACGACCTGCTCGCCGCGGCGGACCGCACCCGCACCCTGGGGCTGGAGGCCGGCGGCCTGCGCCGCACCATCGAAAAGGTCAACGGGCTGGTGGACGAGCTGCGCGACGCGCTGGACCGGCTCATCGAGCAGAACGAGGAGCTGGGCGGCGAGGAGGTGCACTCCAAGGCCTACCACATGCGCGACCACGTGGTCCCGGCGATGTCGGCGGTGCGCGGCGTCTCGGACCGGCTGGAGAAGGTGGTGCCGGACGACTACTGGCCGCTCCCGACCTACCGGGACATGCTGTTCGTGAAGTAGCCGCCCGCGTCGCTTCGGCCGGGCGAGAGGAGGGGCGGTCCCGCGCGGGGCCGCCCCTCGCCGCGTGGGCGCACGAACCCGTTGGCTCGGGCGGGGGCGGCGCTTACAATGTCGGGGTGTGTGCGCCCGGCCGCGGGCGCGGCCGGGACCGCCCCGCAGGAGGACACCATGAACCAGCCCGACACCGCCCGCGTCCCCGTGCCGCACGTGGTCGCCGAGGACGACGGCGGCGTGGTCGCCGTGGAGGTGGTCGGCCCGCTGGGGCGGGCGAAGTTCCCCCGCCTGTGCGTGAAGTGCGGGGGGGCGGCGGACCGCACCGTCGCGCTCACCAAGCTCTTCCACCACGACGGCGAGCGGCGGTCCTACTACCACGCGGACGGCGTGGCCGCGCCGGCGTGCGCGGGGTGCGCCGGGGAGCACCAGCGCGAGCTGCGCCCCATCGACGCGGAGGTGAAGCGGCGGCTGCTGCGGGGGTGGGCCGTGGCGACGATCCCCTACGTCGTCCCGGTGGTCGTGATCACCTGGATGCTGACGATCTTCGTCCCCGAGCTGCTGGAGGCGATCCGGGAGGGCGCCGAGCCGGTGGAGGTGGCCGTGTGGGGGGCGGTCTGCGGCTTCTTCGCCCTGATGGGCCTGATGTTCTGGGGGCTCATCATGAAGCCGGGACGGCCGATGATGCTCACCCCGGGGCACACCTCGCCGGTCTTCGTGCACACGGAGCGGGGGCCGCTCGGCAGCCGCTACGTCGCGCCGACGGAGCCCACCTCGCTGATGCGGGCGATGGACTTCGGCGGCGACGAGAGCGAGCTGTTCGAGCCGGAGCGCCACCGCTTCACCTTCCGCAACTACGAGGTGGCGGCCGGCTTCTCGGAGCTGAACGCCCACCGCCAGTGGGACCCGGCCTCCCGTCGTGCCCAGCTGGCGGCGACGGGGAGGAAGGCGCTGATCGGCCTGGTGGTGCTGGGCGTGCTCTACGCGCTGGCGGCGGAGTATCTCCTCTGAAGACCGGGGCCGCGTCCGGCCCCGCACGTACGCCCCCGCTCCATCCCACGCGAGACCCGCCGGTCGTCGCTCCACCACCTTCCAGAGATCCATTCGCATGCGCCGCATCCTGCTCCTGCTCTGCTTCCTGGCGATCGGCGCGTCCCGACAGGCGAACGCGCAGGACAAGTTCGTGCGGCCGCAGCTGGGCCGGGGAGCGGACACCAACAGCTGGGAAGCGTACTACCAGTACGGCCTCGACAACCTCCGCGCGAGCCCCGGCAGGGCCCAGGCCGCCTTCTACTGGGCCTCGCGGCTCGACCCGCGCAGGGCGGAGCCGCTCTACGGGCAGTGGGTCGCCTTCTGGCTCGGCGACGTCGGCCGGTGGGAGCGCTACCTCCAGGACGACCGCCGGGTGACGGAGTCGCGTGAAGTCATCGCCGCCGATTCCCTGCGCCTGCTGGCGCTCTCGCGCAACCCGTTCGTGCACCAGGGGCTGGAGATCCTGCTGTACGACGCCCTCCCGGGACGCTGGAGGCAGGACGCGCTGACCCGCGCCTGGATCGCGTACGCGGCCGCGGACTTTCCGCGCGCCACCCGCCTGTTCGGCCAGGGGATCGGGCGCGGCTCGGGGCTCCACGCCCGGGCGCGCTACCTGCGGGCCCAGGCGTTCGCCGCGACGCAGAGCTACGACAGCGCCCTCGTGGAGCTCCGGGCGCTGAGCGAGGGCCTGGACTCGGAGGACGGGCGCGAGCTGGTCAGGTACTACGAGTCCAAGGAGATGCTCCACTACGCGATCGGCGCCCTCCACGCCTCGCGGGGCCGCGAGCAGGAGGCGAGGGAGGCGCTGGCCCGCTCCCTGTTGGAGAACCTGGGGTTCTACCCTTCGCGCGTGCTGCTCGGGATGATGTCGCTCGACGGCTCGGACCCCGCGGCCGCGGTGGAGCAGTTCCGCGAAGCGCTGGAAGCGAACCCCCACGACCCCGTGCTTCACTACTGGCACGGGGTCGCGCTGGCGCAGGCCGGCCGCGGGGAGGAGGCGGCCGGCTCGTTCCGGCGGGCCATCCGGGCGCAGCCCGACTTCGCCGAGCCCCACTTCCTGCTCGCCCGGACCCTGGACGCCGCCGGAGACCGGGCCGGTGCCAGGGACGCCTACGCCGAGTACGTCCGCCTCGCCCCTCGCACGGAGTCGCAGAAGGTGCGCGCGGCCCTGTCGCGGCAGGAGGCGCTGTCCCGGGAGTGAGCGCCGGCCGGCCGCAACTCCGCCGCCCCGGCCGGGGCCGGTGTCCCGATACGCTACGCCCCTGTCCCGCAGCACCACACCGCTCCCTCCCGCCCGCCATCGACCCAGACCCGCAAACCCTGCTCGTCCGGACACTTAGCGAATCGTTCGAGATCGGAACGGCGAATGCCCTCCCTCCCCGCGTCCGGCCGCCCGGCCGGCCCGTCCCACACCCGTCCGGAGGGAGTCACGATGCGCATCCCCGTCCTGGCCGCCGCAGGCCTGCTCGCCCTCGCCGCCGCGTGCGAGCGCTCCGCCGCGCCCACCGCCCTCGCCGAGCCGGCGGCGCCGTCCCTCGCCCGCTCGGAGCGCGCCGAGGAGGTGGCGGGCGACCCGGTGTTCAGGTCCACACTCGTGGGCAACCCGCGCCCCTTCATCGGCAACGCGAACCCGGTGCGGGGGCTGGGCTCCGGCGGGCTCCCCTGGACGCTGGAGCGCGGCGAGGCGCGGCTGAGCAGGGACGGCGAGCTGCGGGTGGACGTGGAGGGGCTGGTGTTCGATCCCGCGGACTCCACGGTGGCGGCGCGGGGGCTGGGGAACACCAACCCGGTGGCGCAGTTCCGGGCCGTGCTGAGCTGCCTGACCACGGGCTCGGGCGGGGTCGCGGGGACGGTCAACCTCTCCACCGGCCTGTTCCCCGCGACCACGGGGCTCGGCGGCGGCGACGCGCGCATCCGAGAGAAGCTTTCGGGGATCCCGAAGCCCTGCATCGCCCCCATCGTGTTCGTCACCAGCCCCGGCGGCGCCTGGTTCGCGATCACCGGCTTCTGACCGGGAGCGCCGCGCTCCCGTGCAGCACGGACGGAGCCCGCCGGAGAGGATCCCGGCGGGCTCCGCCGCGCCCGCGGTGCAACGAGGGGCTTGGAGCCGGCGCCGCCGGAGCGCATCTTTCCGGCAGACCGGCCCCGGGCTCTCCCCACCCCACCGCAGGACGAGCATGGACACCGTCATCCCCCTCCCCGCCGCCTTCACGGTGGCCCGCCTCCCCACCGTCGCCGACGTGGACGCCATCGTCGCGACCGAGGACCCGTGCGTCCGCAACCTGCGGATCACGCACGCCTACCACCGGCTGGCGAGCGCCTTCGCGGCCGCGTCGCCGGGCGCGGGCGCAAGCTGGTGCGTGTTCGCCACCTGGGCGTCCAAGCAGGCCGGCCAGACCATCCGCGGCGAGGACGTGCTGCAGGCGATGGAGCGCGCGCTGGACACCCCGCCGCGGGTGGAGGAGGCGCTGGACGGGATGTTCCGCCGCGCGGTGCGGCTTGCGTTCGGCAAGCACGGGTCGAAGCGCAAGCAGATCCTGCGCATCCTTGGAACCGACGCCTTCCACCGCGCCAGCGCCGCCGTGGGCGCCGGCAACCTCAAGGTGTTCGCGGAGATCGGCCGCGAGTTCGCGCGCTTCCTCCCGCTCTGCACCGGCGGCCGGGTGGACCCGGCGGCGCTGGACGCCTTCCTTGCCGGCCTGCGCCCGGGCGACCCGCCGGAGGGCCAGGAATACCTGCGCCGCGCCTTCACCCACTACGCCCGGGCGATGGAGGCCGCGGACCCGCGCGAGCGCGCCGAGCTGCTCCTGCTGGCCAACCTGGAGATCGGCTGGCACGAGCAGACGCGCCTGCAGCCGGAGATCCTTGCCTCGCTGGAGGTGCCCTTCGAGACGGCGACCGGGCTGGGGCGGCGGATCCTGCTGGTGCTTGCGCCCGGCTCCGCGCACTGGTGGGCCTGGGCCGGCACTGCGGCCGCCGGCGTGCTCGGCGTGTTCGGCAAGCTGTCGGAGAAGACCATCCGCCCGGTGCTGCGCCGCGCCGTCACCGAGTCGCTGATGACGCTGCGCCTCCCGAACGGCACCCTGCGCCTGGGCCGCGACCCCGGCGTCCAGCCCCCGGAGTCGCTCCGCGACCCGCGCCACCCCGATCTCGTCGCGCTGCTCGCCCGCTTCCAGCCCGCCCCCGGCGACGCGGACGGCGCCGGCGCGGACGACTGGTCGGTGCTGGAGGAGCGGATGCTGCTGATCGGCACGCTGTTCCGCTGCCAGCACGAGGACCGCTCGCTGCTGGGGGCGCCGTTCTCGCCGGAGCAGGTGCGCGAATTCGAGGCGGGGAGGGTGCCGGGGGGAGTGCTCTGAACGGCAGTGCGAAAGTGCGTGAGTGCGGGAGTGCGGGAGTGCGAAAGTGTTCATACGGTTCACGCGCAGCGTGAAGCGCCACGGCAGTACGGAGTACGCTGAACGGCGCCCCCACCCGATTCCAGGGTGGGGGCGCCGTTCGCAGTGCTCCCCCTCTCCCGCTTGCGGGGGAGGGGGCCGGGGGGAGGGGGCCCGCCGTCGCGTGAGGGATGTCGGCCCGAAGGGGCGAGACCCCAACAGCAGTATCGTTGGGGGCTCGACTCCGTTGCGGACGGTCGTATCGTCCGCTACGGAGCCGCAGCCCGACCCCGGCGCCAGCCGGGGGCACGCCCGGACCCGCCGTACAAAGCCGTTCGAAACCCGACGTCAGACGAGCTCGAGGGTCGGAAGCCGGGCGGTGTTGAACCAGAACGTCTCGATGGACCGCACCACGCCCACGAACTGCTCGAAGTCCACCGGCTTGCTCACGTAGCAGTTGGCGTGCAGGTCGTAGGCGCCGGCCACGTCCTCGGCGGCGGTGGAGCTGGAGAGCACCACCACGGGAATGTGGCGCAGCCGGGCGTCGGCCTTGATCTCGGCGAGCACCTCGCGGCCGTCCTTGCGCGGAAGGTTCAGGTCCAGGACGATCAGGTCCGGCCGCGGCGCCCGCGCGTACCCGTCGCGGCGGCGCAGGAAGTCGATCGCCTCCACCCCGTCGGACGCGGTGTGCAGGCAGTGCCGCACGTCCACCTCCCAGAACGCCTCCCGCATCAGCCGCACGTCGCCCGGGTTGTCCTCCACCAGCAGGACCTCGATCGACCGGCTCTCCTCGCCGAAGTACATATGGGCAGCCCTCCGCTCGCGTGTCGTCTACAGGCCGGCGCGCCGGCGCCGTGTGCAGACAATCTCGCCGCGGAGGGCCGCGTCCGGAGTCGGGGCCTCCTGGCCCCGCGCGTCCGGAGATCCCCCATCCGGAGGTTTGCCGGCCGCCGCTAGTTGGTGAGCGCGTCGCGGTAGCGGGCCCAGTCGTCCAGCACCGTCCCCGCGCCGCGCACCACGGTGGTCAGCGGGTCCCCGTCGATGCGCACGGGGAGGCGGGTCTCGTCGGAGAACAGCGTCCCCAGGCCGCGCAGCTGCACCCCGCCGCCGGTCATCACGATCCCCTCGTCCACGATGTCGGAGGCGAGCTCGGGCGGGGTCACCTCCAGCGCCTGCCGCACGCCGGCGGTGATCGCCTGCAGCGGCTCGCGCAGGCAGTCGCGGATCTCCTGTGAGCCCACGTACACGGTGCGCGGGAAGCCGGAGACCAGGTCGCGCCCCTTGACCTCCATCTCGTGCTCGGAGCCGTTGGGGTAGGCGGAGCCGATGCCGATCTTGACCATCTCGGCGGTGGCCTCGCCCACCAGCAGGTTGTGGCTGCGGCGGATGAAGGCGACGATCAGCTCGTCCAGGTCCTGCCCGGCCACGCGGATGGACACGTTGGCGACGATCCCGGAAAGGGCCACCACCCCGATCTCGGTGGTCCCCCCGCCGATGTTCACTACCATGCACCCCTTGGGGGTGGTGACGGGGAGCCCGGCGCCGATCGCCGCGGCGATGGGCTCGGAGAGCATGAACACCTGCCGGGCGCCGGCGGCGATCACCCCCTCGCGCACGGCGCGGCGCTCCATCTCGGTGATGCCGGAGGGGATGGTGATGAGCACGCGCGGCTTGATGCGCAGGCGGCGCCGGGGGAGCACGCGCTGCAGGAAGTGCCGCAGCATCAGGTCCACGCGGTCCACGTCCGCGATCACCCCGCCGCGCATGGGGCTCACGGCCACCACGCTGTCCGGGGTGCGCCCCAGCATCCGCTTCGCCTCCAGCCCCACGGCGAGCACCTTGCCGGTGGCGCGCTCCATGGCCACCACCGAGGGCTCGTTGACCACGATCCCCTCGCCGCGGACGTGGATCAGGGTGTTTGCGGTCCCCAGGTCGATCGCGATGTCTGCCATTTTACTTCGGGTGTACGACGTGGACTGCGGACGCGGCCGGAGGGCCGCGCTGGGATGCATGGGAGGCGGGGGACGCCGCGCACGCCGGAAACGGCAGAAAGCCGCCGGCGGCCCTCCCCCGGTGCCGGGGAGGGAGGTCGCTGGCGGCTCGGCTGGCATAGCGGATCGCTCCGCCGTAGCCCCGTGGCTCTGCGCCACCGCCTTTCGGCGGCTTCGCCCTTTTCAGCTGCGCGTGTTCGTGTCGTCCTGCGGCACCGCGGCGGGGGCCGCGCGGAGGGACCGGGAGGGCGGGTAAATGAATAGCCGCCAGCGCCGATCTCTCGGAATGCTGGCGGCCAGGCGAGCGTGGCGGGCGCGGCCCGCGGTAGCTCCGTAGCTCTGCGTCCCCGCCTTTCGACGGGTTTGCTCTGAGCAGCACCGCCGCCCCTGGGGGCGGCAGGGATATGTGCCCTACCGTCACCGACTTCGAAGAAGTGAAGGTAGCCGCGGGGAGCACTCCCCGTCAAGCGGCGCGCGTCGGCTGCATGCGGGTTTTGCTGGAACGGCTTGGAGCGGCTTGGAACTGCGTTGAACGGCGGGTTCGGGCGTGCCCCCGGCTGGCGCCGGGGTCGGGCTGCGGCTCCGTTGCAGACGAAACAACCGTCTGCAACGGAGTCGAGCCCGCGCAAACAGCCGCGCGGTCTCGCCCCTTCGGGCCGGCATCCCTCACGCGGGGCCCGTGCTGGCGGCCGGCGCCTCGCCGCCCCTCCCCCGCGCCACCCGCGCCGCGCCGTCCCGGTCGTGGACTGCCTGCTTCACTTCGGGATCCATCTCACCACCGGAAAAAACGAGGAGCCGCGGCCGGGAGATCCCCCGGCCGCGGCGTCCGTCGGCACACCGGCCTCAGCCCTTGGAGCCCCCCGGGAGGATCACCCCAGCCGGCCGCGCAGCACGCGGGCGTCCAGGCTATACGGCCCCCCGCCGTTGCCGGCGAAGTACGCCCACACCAGCGCGTACAGCAGCGCCAGCTCGCCGCCGTTCAGCAGCGGCACCGCGCCCTGCCCCGCGTGGGCCATGAAGTACGCCGCCACCATCTGCAGCGCCAGGATCGCGGCGACCGGCCGGGTCAGCAGCCCCAGCACCAGGAGAAGCCCGCCGAAGAACTCCAGCACCCCGGCCAGCCCCATCATGCTCATCAGCTCGGCCTTTGCGCCCGGCTGCCCGCCGAAGCCCCCGAACGAGCCGAAGAGCTTCTGCGCGCCGTGCTGCATGAAGAGCAGCCCCGCGCCCACGCGCAGCAGGGTGTGCATCGCCCACGCGAGGGTGCTCCGCCCGTACGCCGGCGAGCCGGGAGTGGTGTAGTCCGCCATGAGTCCTCTCCTGTCCGTGGAACGTGAAGTTCACCTCACTCGGTCGACATGCCCGCACGACCCGTCACGAGCGCGCAATTATCTTAGCACAAAGATAATATGTCCGCAAGGGGAACGGGCATCTCCCTTGCGACGGGCCGCGCCCACGCCCACCCGCACGAGCGGGGCCACGGCACCCACCTCACCCCGGTCCGGAAACGTGATGCAGAAGCAGTCGCCCGTCCGCGAGCTCGCGGACCTCGTCGGGATCGTCCCGCAGTACCTGGACCAGACGGGCACCGAGACGCGCGCCACCTCGGACGAGACCCGCGTGGCCATCCTGGGCGCGATGGGGATCGACGCCTCCACCCCGGAGGCCGCCCGCGCCGCGCTGGAGGCGCTCCGGGCGCGCGACGCCGCGCGGGTGCTGGAGCCGGTGCGGGTGGTCCGCCGCGACGATCCGGACGCGGCGCAGGTGACCCTCCAGCTGCCGGAGGGCGCCGCGGGCGACGCGGAGTGGTCGCTGGAGCTGCTCCCGGAACGGGGCGAGCCGCGCCGGATGGCCGGCCGGGCGCAGCCGGAGTGGAACGGCACAGTCGCGGTGCACCTGGGGGAGCTGCCCCCCGAGGGCTACCACACCCTCCGCGCGGCGGTGCGGGTGGGCGGCGAGAAGCGGAGCGGGGAGCAGTCGCTGGTCGTCGCCCCGGAGGCGTGCCCCTCGGTGGCGGAGGTGGCGGGGAGCGGGCGGGTGTGGGGGGTGATCGCCAACCTGTACACGGTGCGCAGCGCCCGCGACTGGGGCGTGGGCGACCTGACGGACCTGGGCGCGCTGCTGGAGTGGACGGCGGGCGCGGGCGGCGCCTTCGTGGGCGTCAACCCGCTGCACGCGCTCCGCAACTCGGGGATGGACGTGAGCCCGTACAGCCCGGTGAGCCGCCTCTTCCGCAACACCCTGTACCTGGACGTGGAGGCGGTGCCGGAGGCGGCGGAGAGCGACGAGGCGCGGCGGATGCTGGAGTCGGCGGAGCTGCGCGCGGAGCGGGAGGCGCTGCGCGCCGGCGACCGGGTGGAGTACGAGCGGGTGATGGCGCTGAAGCGGCCGGTGCTGGAGGCGCTGCACCGCGAGTTCGCCGCCCGCCACGGCGGCGGCGGCACGGAGCGCGGCCGCGCCTACCGGGAGTACGTGGAGGCGCAGGGCGAGGCGCTGGAGGCGTTCGCGACGTTCGAGGCGCTCGCCGACGCCCGGGGAACGGGGAGCTGGCGCGAGTGGCCGGAGGAGCTGCGGGACCCCGCCTCGCCCGCGGTGGCGGCGTTCCGGGCGGAGCGGGCGGAGGCAGTGGACTTCCACCGCTGGCTTCAGTGGGAGCTGGACCGCCAGCTGGGCGAGGCGGCTGCGCGGGGAGCGCGCGCGGGGCTCCCCATCGGGCTGTACCAGGACCTGGCGATCGGCACCTCGGCGAGCAGCGCCGACGTGTGGGCCAACCCGCGCCTCTTCCTCCCCGGGGCCAGCATCGGCGCGCCGCCCGACGAGTACTCCGCCGGCGGCCAGAACTGGGGGCTGCCGCCCATGGACCCGCGGGTGCTGCGGGAGGACGGCTACCGCTACTGGATCGCCCTGGTGCGCGCCTGCATGCGCCACGCGGGGGCGCTGCGCATCGACCACGCAATCGGCCTGTTCCGCCAGTTCTGGATCCCGGAGGGGATGAGCGGCGCGCAGGGCGCCTACGTGACACTCCCGGCCGAGGACCTGCTGGGGATCCTGGCGCTGGAGGCGTGCCGCCACGGCGCGCTGGTGGTGGGCGAGGATCTGGGGACGGTGCCCGAGGAGGTGCCCCCCACGATGCACCGCCGCGGCGTGCTTTCGTCGCGCGTGTTCTACTTCGAGCGCGAGGGCGACGCCTTCCGCCCCGCCGCCGACTACGAGCCCATGGCGCTCGCCACCGCGAACACGCACGACATGCCCTCGCTGGCCGGCTTCTGGGCCGCCCGCGACGTGGAGCTGAAGCGCGAGGTGGGGCTGATCGACAGCGACGAGGCCGCGGCGAAGCAGCGCGAGGCCCGCGTCGGGGAGCGCCGCGCCATTCTGGAGCGCCTCGCCGCCGACGGCGCCCTCCCCGCCGCGGAGGAGCCCGCCTCCCCCGCCGATCTGCGCGGCGCCGTGCACGAGTTCCTGTGCCGCACCCCCTCCGCCCTGGTCGGCTTCAGCCTGGACGACCTGGTGGGCGAGGTGGAGCCCGTGAACCTCCCCGGCGTCCCGCCCGAGAAGTTCTCCTCGTGGACGCGCAAGCTCGCCACGCCCATCGAGGCGCTCGCCACGGACCCCGACGTGCGCGCGGCGCTGCGCTGCGGCGGAAGGGGAACGGCAGGGAACAGGGAATAGGGAACAGGGAACAGCCTGCAACTGCGACGGCGGGCCCTCACCCGGCTCGCTTGAGGCTCGCCACCCTCTCCCAATTCTGGGAGAGGGGAGCAACTACAGGTAGGGCATGCAGTTCTCCCCTCTCCCGCTTGCGGGAGAGGGGCCGGGGGAGGGGGCCCTCGCGGACGCCAGCGCGAGCCCCGCGTGAGGGATTTCGGCCCGAAGGGGCGAGACCCGGCGGCAGTTTGCCGGGGCTCGACTCCGTTACGCAGCGTTGTTTGCTGCGTTACGGAGCCGAAGCCCGACCCCGCGCCAGCGGGGGCACGCCCGAACAAGCGGTTCAGCTGTGCCGTTCGGCAGCCCGCTTCCCGCGCTTCCCCGCCTTCTGCTCCACCCGCCGGAACACACGCATCGACCGGCCCGGCAGCTCCAGCACGGCACCGACTTCCTGCACCTCCCCCTCGCCCTGGTCGGACGCCGGCCGGGCGGTGTCCAGCACGCTCTCCCAGCGCGCCGGCCGCGGCGTCGCGGGGAGCGTGAACGGCATCGGCTCGGGCGCCCCGTTGAAGAGCAGCAGGAACGAGTCGTCCACCACCCGCTCGCCGGCGTCGTCCCACTCCAGCATGGCGTCGCCCGCCAGCAGCATGGCGAACGACCGGACCAGCGGCGCGTCCCACTCCTCGTCCGTCATGTCCTGCCCGTCGGGGCGCAGCCACTGGATGTCCTCCATCTCGGAGCCGCGCACCTGCCGCCCCAAAAAGAAGTGCCTGCGCCGGAACACCGGGTGCTCGCGCCTGAGCCGCGCCGTGCGCCGGGTGAACTCCAGCAGGTCCCGGCCCGCCTCGTCCAGGTCCCAGTGGAACCAGGAGATCTCGTTGTCCTGGCAGTACGCGTTGTTGTTGCCGCCCTGGGTGCGCCCCATCTCGTCGCCGCCGCAGATCATGGGCACCCCCTGCGACAGCAGCAGAGTGGCGATGAAGTTGCGCTTCTGCTTCTCGCGCTGGCGCACGATCTCCGGGTCGTCGGTGGGCCCCTCCACGCCGAAGTTGTACGACAGGTTGTGGTCGTGCCCGTCGCGGTTGTTCTCGCCGTTGGCCTCGTTGTGCTTGTCCTCGTACGAGACCAGGTCGTGCAGCGTGAAGCCGTCGTGCGCCGTGATGAAGTTGATGCTCGCGTACGCCTTGCGCCCGTCCTCGCCGTACAGGTCGCTGGAGCCGGTGAGCCGGAACCCAAGCTCCGACAGCGCCCCCGGGTCGCTGCGCCAGTACTCGCGCACGCTGTCGCGGTACTTGCCGTTCCACTCCGTCCACAGCACCGGGAAGTTGCCCACCTGGTAGCCGCCCTCGCCGATGTCCCAGGGCTCGGCGATCAGCTTGACCTCGGAGAGCACCGGGTCCTGGTGGATCACGTCGAAGAACGACGACAGCCGGTCCACCGCGTGCTCCTCGCGCGCCAGCGTGGAGGCCAGGTCGAAGCGGAAGCCGTCCACGTGCATCTCCTGCACCCAGTAGCGCAGGGAGTCGTTGACCAGCTTGATGACCTGCGGCTGCTGGCCGTTGATGCTGTTGCCGGTGCCGGTGTAGTCCATGTAGTAACGGGGGTTGTCCGCCACCAGCCGGTAGTACACCGGGTTTTCGATCCCCTTGAGGGACAGGGTGGGCCCCAGGTGGTTCCCCTCCGCGGTGTGGTTGTAGACCACGTCCAGGATCACCTCGATGCCGGCGCGGTGCAGCGCCTTGACCATCTCCTTGAACTCGCGCACCTGGCCGCCGCGGTCGCCGCTCCCGGAGTAGCGCGCGTCCGGCGCGAAGAAGTTGAGCGAGTTGTATCCCCAGTAGTTGCGCAGGCCCTTGTCCAGCAGGTAGCCGTCGTCCACGAAGTCGTGCACCGGGAGCAGCTCCAGCGCCGTCACCCCCAGCTCCTGCAGGTGCTGGACGATGGCCGGGTGCGCCACGCCGGCATAGGTGCCGCGCAGCTCCTCCGGCACGTCCGGGTGCAGGGCGGTGAGCCCCTTGACGTGCGCCTCGTAGATCACGGTGCGGCGCCACGGGGTGCGCAGCGGCCGGTCGCCCTCCCAGTCGAAGTCGTCGGCCACCACCACGCCCTTGGGCATCGCCGCGGCGCTGTCGCGCTCGTCGCGCTCCAGGTCCTCGCCGGGTCCCCCCAGGGCGTAGCCGAAGATCTCCGGCGTCCAGTCGGTCTTGCCGGCCACGGCGCGGGCGTACGGGTCCAGCAGCAGCTTGTGGGCGTTGAAGCGCAGGCCGCGCCCCGGGTCGTAGGGGCCGTCCACGCGGTAGCCGTACAGCTGGCCGGGCTTCAGCCCCGGGACGTAGCCGTGCCAGACGTGCGCGGTGGTCTCGCGCAGGCGAACGCGGGCGGTCTCCCGCGCGGGGTCTTTCTCGTCGAACAGGCAGAGCTCCACGCCGGTCGCGTTCTCGGAGAACAGGGCGAAGTTGACGCCCTGGCCATCCCACGTCGCGCCGAGGGGGGAGCGCCTGCCGGGCAGTACCTTGAGTTCCACGTGGCCTCTGGGTGGGGAGCCGATCTTTTCGGAGTTCCGGAATGCGGACCGGGCCGCTCTTGGCAAGTCGGGTGCCGAGGCTTGTTGAACGTCTGTTTGGGCGTGCCCCTCGCTGGCGCTCGGGTCGGGCTTCGGCTCCGTAGCAGACGAAACGACCGTCTGCAACGGAGTCGAGCCCCCAACGGTACTGCTGTTGGGGTCTCGCCCCTCCGGGCCGAAATCCCTCACGCGGCTCCGCGCTGGCGTCCGCGAGGGTGGGCCCCCTCACCCCCCGGCCCCCTCTCCCCCGCAAGCGGGGGAAAGGGGGAGAACTGCTGTTGCCGTTGCGTTTCTGCGAACTGCGCAGGGAGGTCGGGGGAGGCTGCGTAGGCGTTGCGTTTGTTCGAAGCCAGCGTGATCCGGCCCTCACTCAAGCGGTGGGCGAGTTTCGCAACGCTGGAGCAGACTCCCCCGGCCGACCACCTTCACCGGAACCCGCCGGAGCGGGCCCCTCCCTCCCGAATGACAACAAAAAGACGGGCCCATCGCGGTGATGGGCCCGTCGGAGTGGAGCGTATCGGGTTCGAACCGATGACCTTCCGCTTGCAAAGCGGATGCTCTCCCAGCTGAGCTAACGCCCCCTGAAATCGGGCGCAAAATATAACGCTTTCCGCCGTTTTGCGTCAACCGCACGGCGCCCGACGCGCGCCCGCCGCAGTTGCGGGCGACGAACGCGCCTGCGCCCCGTGTTGCCCCGCGGAACCCGCGGCGGCATAATCAGTAGCAATCCCGGCGGATCCGTCCGCGCGCGCCACCCGTTTCCGTCCACCCGCATCCGGCTGCACATGATCCCGTCGCTGCTGACCCGCAAGATCGAGAAGCTTCCGCCCGAGGTGCGCCTCGAAGGGCGGATCCTCTTCCTGGTGGACGACCCGGAGCTGGTCCGGCGGCAGCTGGAGGGGGAGGACGTGGAGCTCACGGACGAGGTGCGCGGCATCCTCCGCGACAACATCTCCACCGACGAGATCACGCCGGCGTACATCTGCTACTACTTCGACGAGACGCTGGGCGAGTTCCCGTACCTGGGGCTCAAGGCGGGGAGCGAGTTCCCCATCAAGCAGGGGAGCGTCAAGAAGGGCGGCTTCGTGGCCTCCGTGTCGGGCAAGCGCCGCGGCAAGGGATCGTCGCGCGAGCAGAGCCCGTACGCCGAGATGATGGCCGGGATCCGCGTGGTGATCGCCGAGAACATCGAGCGCATCTACCGCGAGAACTGCCAGAACCTGGGCGTGCTCACCAGCACCAACTTCGAGCTGGTGGAGCGCATCCGCCGCGGCGAGACCATCCCGCTCACCGAGTTCACCGACGGCGCCGACGAGATCACCCGCGGCATCATCGAGCACGGCGGCCTCTTCAACTACAACGTGGCGCGCCTGCAGGGGCTGGTGCGGACCCCGCCCATCTCCTGCCACCGCGACCGGCCCGGGACCGCGGCGCTGGACGCCGAGGACGTGCGCGCGCTCCGCGGCAGCGGCGCCGGCAACCTCCCCGGGCCCGGCCCGGACACGGGCGTGGACTACGCCGCGGCGCAGTTCGTGGCCACCTCCACCTCCAACGCCGAGACCGACTCCATCGGCGCCCCCGAGGGGACCCGGCACACCGCGCCGCGGCCCATGACCATCGCCGAGAAGATCTTCGCGCGGCACTGGGTCACCGACCTGGCGCGGGGCGAGACCGGCGTGCAGTGGGTGCAGCCCGGCGACTCCGGCTTCGTGCAGACGGACATCCGCTTCTCGCACGAGTACGTCACCCCCATGTCCGCCATCTTCTTCGAGCGCTACGTGGGCGAGGACGAGCGCGTGCTGGAGCCCGAGTCGGTGCTCTTCTTCCGCGACCACCTCACCTTCCTCAAGGACGTGATGCCGCCCGACCGGGTGCAGCTGGGGCTGCTGGACGTGGCCAACCAGCTGGAGGTGAAGCAGCGGCAGTTCGCGGAGAAGCAGGGGGTGCGGCTGTACGGCGAGCTCGGGCACGGCAAGCACGGCTCCGAGGCCATCTGCCACTCCAAGATCCTGGAGGAGCACGCGCTCCCCGGGCACGTCATCATCGGCTCCGACTCGCACACGCCGCACGCCGGCGCGGTGGGGTGCGTGGCCTTCGGAGTGGGGACCACGGCCATCTTCAACTCGTGGATCACCAAGGACGTGCGGGTGGAGGTGCCCCGGTCGTTCCGGGTGATCGTACGCGGCGACAAGCCCGAGAACGTGTCGGCCAAGGACTTCATGCTGGAGATCCTGCGCCACCCGTACATCAAGGACGGGCACGCCATCGGGCAGATCATCGAGTACACGGGGCCCGCGGTGGAGGCGCTCAGCGTGGACGAGCGCGCCACCATGACCAACATGGCGGCCGAGGTGGGCGCCTTCACCGGGATCGTGGCGCCCGACGCCAAGACGGTGGACTACCTGGTGCAGCAGCGCGGCATGAGCCGCGAAGAGGCCGAGCGGCTGACGGAGGGGCTGTTCTCCGACGAGGGCGCCGACTACGTCACCACCATCGAGATCGACGCGTCCTCGCTGCGCCCCATGATCGCCCTGCCCGGCGACCCGGGGAACGGGCTGTACGTGGAGGAGCTGGGCGACGAGGTCCGCATCGACATCGCCTACGCGGGGAGCTGCACCGCGGGGAAGAAGGAGGACATGGACATGTACGCCCGCGTCCTGCGCGAGTACCGCGAGCGCGGCGTCCGCAAGCCGGAGAACGTGCAGCTGTACATCCAGTGCGGCTCGCAGGAGGTGTACGCGTACTGCCAGGAGCAGGGATACGACCGCCTCTTCCAGGAGGTGGGCGCCACCTTCATCGAGCCGTCGTGCGGGGCCTGCATCAACGCCGGGCCCGGCGTGTCGCGCAGGCCCACGGACGTCACCATCAGCGCCATCAACCGCAACTTCCCCGGGCGCTCCGGGCCGGGGCAGCTGTACCTCGCCTCGCCCTACACCGTGGCCGCCTCGGCCATGGAGGGGCGCATCGTCGCCTGGGAGCCGCAGGCCGAGCTGGCCGGCGTCTGAACACCCGCGGGCTCCCCGGCACGGCGGGGGGCCCGCTCCCCTTCCCCAGCGCTCCACCCGCATCATGGCAGGACGCATCCAGCAGGAGATCAGGCAGTCCAAGCCGATGCCGCTCGCGGTGGAGGCCCACCTCAACGTGCAGCGCACCGCGGCCTCGCTGCGGGAGATGGTGGAGGAGGTCACCACCACGGCGGGCGGGCTGAAGCAGGTGGAGTTCAACGTGCTGCGCATCCTCCGCGGCGCGGGCGAGGCGGGGGCCACGGTGGAGGAGATCCAGCAGCGCGTCATCACCCCCGACGCCCCGCTCCCCGGCGTGCTCGGCACCCTCGCCAACCGCGGGCTGGTGGACCGCGCCGGGCAGCGGCGCACCATCACCGCGCAGGGGCTGGAGACCCTCGCCGCCGTCTCCGCCCGGGTGGACGAGAAGCTGGAGGAGCGCGTGGGCCGGCTGAGCCCGGCCGAAGCGCGCACCCTGATCGGGCTGCTGGAGCGGCTGCGCCCCTGAGGCCCGCCGACGCACGAAGTGCTTGCTTTTGCCGCCGCCCGGCTTATCTTCGGCTTATGTTCGGAAAACTCCCGCACCCCTCCTCATGAGCGCCAGGAACGAAGCGCTGCGGCTGATCGGCGCCCTCCCCGAGGGCGCGTCCTGGGACGACGTGGCGGCCGCGCTCGCCTCGCGCGCGCAGGCGGCGGGGAGCGCGTGGCCGGCGCAGGTGCGTGAGTTCCGGGCCGCGTACGAGGCGTCGCCCGGGGACGCCGCGGGGCCGACCCACACCGAAGAAGCGGGGAGCAGCGAGATGGGCTACAGCGAGCGCATCACCATCCAGGCGGGCAGGCGGAGCGGCAGGCCGTGCGTGCGCGGCCTGCGCATCACCGTCTACGACGTGCTGGGCTACCTGGCCGCGGGGATGTCCGAGGACGACATCCTCGCCGACTTCCCCGACCTGGAGCGCGCCGACGTGCGGGCCTGCCTGGCCTTCGCCGCCGACCAGGAGCGCAGGGTGGTACGGGTCGGCGCGTGAAGCTGCTCCTGGACGAGAACCTGTCGTTCCGGCTGGTGGCGCTGCTGGCGGACGCCTTTCCCGGCACGGCCCACGTGCGCGACGTGGGCCTTTCCGGCGCCCCCGACGACGCGGTGTGGGCCCATGCCCGCGCCCACGGCATGGCGGTGGCCTCCAAGGACGCCGACTTCCACGACCGCGCCCGCCTGCACGGTCCCCCGCCTCGCCTGGTGTGGATCCGCCGCGGCAACTGCTCCACCCGCGACATCGAAGCCCTGCTGCGCCGCCACCGCGCCGCGCTGGAGCGCTTCGCCGCCGACCCGGAGGCCGCGGTGCTGGAGCTGGGGTGAAAGGAAGTGCGTGAGTGCGAAACGGCGCCCCCACCTGGATCTCGGGTGGGGGCGCCGTTGCTTGTCGCGTGAGGGATTACGGCCCGAAGGGGCGAGACCCCAACAGCAGTACCGTTGGGGGCTCGACTCCGTTAGCGAGCGTTGTTTGCTCGCTTACGGAGCCGAAGCCCGACCCGAGCGCCAGCCGGGGGCACGCCCAAACGAGCACTTCAAGCAGTCCCGTGCCCGGAAAGCTGCTTGCCCCCCAGGATGTGCACGTGCAGGTGCGGCACCGTCTGCCCGCCCTCGTCGCCGGTGTTGATGACCACCCGGTAGCCGCGCTCCGCCAGCCCCTCCTGCTCGGCGATCTTCCGCACGGCAAGCAGCAGCCGCCCGGCCAGCTCCGCGTCCTCCTCCTCCAGCTGCGCCAGCGAGGGGATGGGCTTGCGCGGGATCACCAGCACGTGCGTGGGCGCGGCCGGGTTGATGTCGCGGATGGCGACCAGGTGCTCGTCCTTGTAGACGAAGGTGCCGGGGATCTCCCCGTCGATGATCCTGCTGAAGATCGTCTTTTCCGCCATGTTCGCTCGCCGGTGCGTGTCAGGGTGATCCAGCGGGGACCAGCAGCGCGCTCCACCACTCCTCCTCCTCGTCCGTCCGCTCCACGCGGAACCCGGCCGCCTCGGCGTCGCGCACCACGTCGGCGTGCTCGGCGCGCAGGATGCCGCTGACGATCAGCCGCCCCCCGGCGGAGCCGCCCAGCGCCTCGCCGAAGGCGGGAAGGAACGGGCGGATGACGCTGCTGAGGATGTTGGCCAGCAGCAGGTCGAAGCGTCCCAGCTCCCGCAGCAGCGCCGGGTCGGCCATCGCCTCCACGATCCGGACCCGCCCCTCCACGCCGTTCAGCTCCAGGTTCTCGCGTGCGTTGAGGTTTGCGTCGGGGTCGTACTCCACCGCGACCGTCTCCCCGGCGCCCAGCAGCGCCGCCGCGATGGCCAGGATGGCGGAGCCGGAGCCCACGTCCAGCACCCGGTCGCCGGGGCGCAGGACGCCGTCCAGCAGCCGCAGGCAGCCGCGCGTGGTGGCGTGCTCCCCCGTGCCGAAGGCCATCTGCGGGTCGATGTCGATCACCACCTGCCCCGGCGCCGCGTCCCACTCCGTCCAGGTGGGCTTCACCACCACGCGGTCCGTGACGGGGCGCGGGCGCAGCCCCTCCTTCCACTTGCGGGCCCAGTCCTCGGCCTCCTGCCAGCGCCAGGACAGCTCCGGCTCCGCCGCCCCCGGGAGCGCCGCGAGGAGGCGGGCGCGGGCGTCGGCGGCGAGGGCCTCGGGATCGGCGGGCGGGGGGAGGTAGGTGACCAGGGCGTCGCCCTCCTCCACCACGGCGCCGCCCCCGAGCGCGACGAGCCCCTCGGCGACCAGGGGAGCCAGGTCGGCCGAGGGGGCTCGCACGGACAGCACGAACCAGCGGTCGGGAGCGGTCAAGCGGCGAACGCTCCCTTGACCTTGTCCCAGAAGCCCTGGCGGCTCTTCCCTTCCCCGCCGGGCACCGGGCCCTCCAGGCTCGCCAGCCTGCGGAACAGCTCCTCCTGCTCGGCCGTGAGCTGCGTGGGCGTCCACACGTGCACCCGCACGTGCTGGTCGCCGCGCCCGCCGCCGCCCAGGTGCGGGAGGCCCTTGCCGCGCAGGGTGATCACGTTGCCGCTCTGCACGCCCGCGGGGACCTTGACCTTTTCGCTCCCGGACACCGTGGGGACGTCCAGCTCCACGCCAAGCGCGGCCTGGCTGAAGGTGACCCCCAGGTCGTGCACCAGGTCGCTCCCCTCGCGGACGAAGCGCGGATCGTCCTCCACCTCGATCACCACCACCACGTCACCGCGGGGGCCGCCGCGCGGGCCGGCGTTGCCCTGGCCGCGCAGCGTCATGTAGTTGTCGGAGCTGACGCCCGCGGGGATGTCCACCTCCACGGTGCGGTCGGCGCGCTGCCGCCCGTCGCCCTGGCACGTCTTGCACGGGGTGCGGATCACGCGCCCCTCGCCCTGGCAGGTGGGGCACACGGAGGCGCTCACGAACTGCCCGAAGACGCTGCGCTGCACCCGCCGCACCTCGCCGGCGCCCTGGCAGGTGTCGCACGGCTCCGGCGGCGTGCCGTTGGCGGAGCCGGTGCCCTCGCAGGTGCCGCACGGGTCGAGCACCTTGAGCTTGAGCTTGCGGTGCACCCCGGTGGCCACCTCCGGGAGGGTGATCTCCAGCTTGACGCGCAGGTCGCGGCCGCGCTGCGCGGCCCCGCCCCGGCGGCGGCCCTGCCCGCCGAACAGGTCGTCGAAGCCGCCGAACCCGCCGAAGTCGCGCATGAAGATGTTCAGCGCCTCCTCGAACCCGAAGCCGGCGCCGCCGCGCCCCCCGAAGCCGCCGGCCCCGGCGCCCTTGACGCCGGCATGGCCGTAGCGGTCGTAGGCGGCGCGCTTCTGCTCGTCGCGGAGCACCTCGTACGCCTCGGTGGCCTCCTTGAACTTGTCCTCGGCCTCCTTGTCGCCCCCGTTGCGGTCCGGGTGGTACTGGAGGGCGAGCTTGCGGTACGCCTTCTTGACCGTCTCGCCGTCGGCGTCCTTGGCGACGCCGAGAATCTCGTAGTAATCTCTCATACCCGTATATGACTGGGCCGTCAGGCCAGGAACTCGGAAACCAGCGTCGAGGTCTTCTCGACGAAAGCGATCACGCGGTCGTAGGGCATGCGGGTGGGTCCGATCACCCCGATCACCCCCTTGAGGTCGCCCACGCGGTACTCGGAGGTGACCACCGTGAAGCCGGAGAGCGCGGGGGTGCCGTGCTCCTCGCCGATGGTCACCTGCAGCCCCTGCGTCCCCACCCGGTCGCCCAGCACGCTCTGCAGCAGGTCGCGGCCGTCGATCAGCTCGATCAGCCCGCGCAGCCGCTCGCCGCTGGCGAACTCCGGCTGGTCGGCCAGCACGGAGGCGCGCCCCAGGTGCAGCTCGGCGGCGGGGGCCGCGGGCGAGTCGAACCACTCCTCCCCGGACTGGAGGAAGATGTTCAGCAGGTCCGATGCCGGGTCCCCCGCGGGGACGCTGTCGCGGAGCCGCTGCGGGAGCGTCGCGCGGATCTCGCGCAGGGTGAGCCCCGCCAGCCGCTCGTTGAGGATGCGCGCCACCGGCGCGAGCGCGGAGCCGGGGACGGTGCCGGGGACGTCCACGTAGATGGTCCGCACCCCGCCGGCGCGCAGCACCAGCACCAGCAGCACCTTGCCCTCGGTGACCGGCACCAGGTCCAGCCGCTCCAGCACCGCCGCGTCCAGCCGCGGCGCGATGGCGATCCCCAGCTCCTGCGTGAGGAGCCCCAGCACCTGCGCGGCCCGCCCCACCAGCCGCTCCACGCCCTGGCGCTCGGCACTGGTGCCGAGCTCCTGGCGGATGGCGGCCAGCTCCGCGTCGGAGACGCGGGGCGCGCCGATGAGCGAGTCCACGAAGAAGCGGTACGCCCGGTCGGTGGGAACCCGTCCCGCGGAGGTGTGCGGGTGGTACAGGTATCCCTTCTCCTCCAGGTCGCTCATGGTGTTCCGCACGGTCGCGGGGGACACGCCGAGCCTGAACCGCCGGGTGAGCGTGCGGCTCCCCGCGGGCTCTGCGGTCTCCACGTACGTGCGGATCACCGCGTCGAGGACGTGGTGCTCGCGCTCGCTGAGGGGTTCGCGTTGCATCTTGGGAACGACGGGTGAATTGCCGCTGAAATGTGCCCGCAACTCCCCGGATCGTCAAGCGACGCAGGCAGAAACGATGCCCGTCAGGCGGCGCCGGCGGGGGCCCTTCCCGCTTCCGCGGCGGACGCAAGCTCCACGGCCAGGCGGTCCAGCAGGAGCCATCCCTCGGCGGTGAGGCGCAGCACGGCGTCCTCGCTGGTGGCGAGCCCGCGCCGCGTCCACGCGTCCGCCAGCTTCAGCTCCTCCGGGGAGGCGTCGACGAGCGGGTAGCCGGCGTCCGTGCGCAGCAGCAGCCAGGCGCGCTCCAGCGTGGCCTCGGCCTCGTCCACGCGCTCCTCGTCCTCCACGGGGAGGCGGCCGGCGCCCAGGGCGTCGCGGTACGCGTCCCAGGACCGCACGTTCCAGCGTCGCAGCGGGGTGTAGAAGGCGTGCGCCCCCGGCCCCAGCGCCGCGTACGGCGCGCCGGTCCAGTACACGCCGTTGTGGCGCGAGCGGCGGCCCGGCAGGCCGAAGTTGGACACCTCGTAGTGCCGGAACCCCGCCGCCGTCAGCTTCTCGTGGGCAAGCAGGTACTCGTCGGCGTAGCGGTCCTCGTCGGCCAGCGTCTCGCGCCCCTCCTTGACCCAGCGCCCCAGCGGCGCCGCGGCCTCGGCGGTGAGCCCGTACAGCGACACGTGCTCCGGCTCCAGCTCCAGCGCGCGCTCCAGGTCGGCGCCCCAGTCGCGCCCCAGCCGCTCCGGCAGCCCGAAGATCAGGTCCACGCTGACGTTGTCGAACCCCGCCGAGCGGGCGGCGAGCATGGCGCGCGCGGGACCCTCCACGCCGTGGAGGCGGCCCATCCAGCGCAGCGCCTCCGGGTGGAAGGTCTGCACGCCCAGCGAGATGCGGTTCACCCCCGCGGCGCGCCAGTCGGCGGCCAGCTCGGCGGTGAAGCTCTCCGGGTTGGCCTCGCAGGTCCACTCCACCGTCGCCGGGTCCCAGGTCGCGAACGGCCGGAGCCGTTCGGCCAGGGCGGCCATGGCGCCGGTGCCCAGCAGCGAGGGCGTCCCCCCGCCCACGTACAGCGTGTCCAGGCGCAGCGGCCCGGTCCAGCCGCGGTCCTCCGCCAGCAGCCGCATCTCCGTGGCGACGGCGTCCAGCCACTCCTCCGTCGGCGCCTCGCGGGTGGCCTGCACGGCGAAGTCGCAGTACGAGCAGCGCCGCGTGCAGAAGGGGACGTGCACGTACAGCGACCGGGGCGGGGTGTCGCTCCCCTCGCCCCAGCCCACGCGCTTCTCCGATCCCGTCAGACCGTCTCCCGCCATGTCGCCCGCCGCTCCGGTTCACCGCGCGAACCCGTTGTCCGCGCCCGACCTAAACGACACCGACCGGCGCGATCCGTTCCGCTAGTGCCGGTCTTGTTTCGAGCAGAAGAGGGTTCGGGCGTGCCCCCGCTGGCGCGGGGTCGGGCTTCGGCTCCGTAGCAGACGAAACGGCCGTCTGCAACGGAGTCGAGCCCCGGCAAACTGCCGCCGGGTCTCGCCCCTTCGGGCCGTAATCCCTCACGCGGGGCTTGCGCTGGCGTCCTCGGGGGCCCCCACCCGGCTCGCTTGAGGCTCGCCACCCTCCCCCGTGCCGGGGGAGGGCTCTCCGGGGTTCGGCTTCGTCGTGCTCCCCCTCTCCCCTTGTGGGAGAGGGGGCCGGGGGGTGAGGGGTCGTCCCTCGCACCGGAGCCTGTTTTCCGCACTGTCGTTCTCCCCTCCCCCTTGCGGGGAGGGGCCGGGGGAGGGGGTCGCCGTCAGCAGCGCCGGTAGCGCTTCCCCGGCAGCTGCTCCACGGCGCCGCGCAGCTCCAGCCCGAGCAGCGCGGCCAGCACGCCGCCAGGGGCCAGGCCCGCCGAAGCGGCTACGTCGTCCACGTGCAGCGGCTCCGTGCCGAGCGCCGCCCACGCCTGCGCCTCCTCGGGCGAGAGGCCGTCCGGCTGCACGGGCTCGCGCGCGGGAGCGGGGGCGAGGGCCAGCTCGAACGGCTCCGAAGCGGCGGAGGCGCGCGGTCGGCGGACCTGGGTGGAGCGACCCACGCCGCGCAGCTCCTCCAGGATGTCTTCCGCGCTCGTGACCACGCGGGCGCCCTCCTTGAGCAGCTGGTTGGTCCCCGCGCTCATGGGCGAGCCGATGGGGCCCGGCACGGCGAACACCTCCTTGCCCTGCTCCAGCGCGTAGCCGACGGTGTGCTGCGCGCCGCTCTTCACGGCCATCTCCACCACCAGTACGCCCTCGCTGAGCGCGGAGATGAGGCGGTTGCGGCGCGGGAAGTTGCCGGACAGCGGCTCCGCCCCCGGCGGCAGCTCCGTGACGAGCAGCCCGCGCTCGCGCATGACGGCGAACAGGCGCTTGTTCTCGGCGGGGTACGTCAGGTCGATGCCGTGCCCAAGCACGCCCACCGTCTCGCCGCCCGCGGCGAGCGCGCCCGCGTGCGAGGCCGCGTCGATCCCCTTGGCCATGCCGCTGACCACCTGGTAGCCCGCCCGCGCCAGGTCGCCCGCCAGCTGCATGGCGGTCTGCCGCCCGTAGTCGGTGGGCTCGCGCGTGCCCACGACGCCCACGGCCTGGTTCCCCAGCAGCTCCAGCCGCCCCGTCGCGAAGAGCAGGAAGGGCGCGTCCGCGAGGACGCGGAAGGCGTCCGGGTACGCCAGGTCGTCCGGGGTGATCGCCACCGCGCCCAGCGCGTCCAGCCGCTCCATGGTCTTGGCCGTGCGGTCGCGCGCCTCCTGCCCGGCCGCCGCCACCACCTCCGCGGCCAGCCCCGCGCCGAAGCGCGGCAGCGCCGCGATCTCGGCGAGCGGCGCTTCCAGCGCCCGCTCCGCCGACCCGAAGCGCCGGATCAGCTGCGCCAGGCGCAGCGCGCCGACGCGGGGGACCATGTACAGGCGGAGGAGCGGCTCGAGCGCGGAGGAGGAGAGCGGCATGGCGGCGGGATCGCAGAAGTGCGGAAGGCCGGGCCCGGAGGAAAGGGGGCCCGCCGGGATGCGGCACGGCGCCGACGATGCGCCGTTCGCAGTACCCATCAAATCTTCTGCGGAGGGAGACAGCCGGGCAGTTTCGGCTGGCTCCCGGAGCCGGAGCGGAGACCCGCCGGCGGTTTGGCGGGGCTCCGCGACCCGCGCAGGAGACGGACAGTAGTATCGTCCGACTCCGGAGCGGACCCAAGCGGGAAATCAGACGAAGCGCATCAGGACCCGATCAAGGACGCCACTCCTCGGGCTCCGCGTCCACGCCCCGCTCCTCCTGGATCACCCGGGCGGCGTGCGCCCACAGCCCTTCCAGCAGCGGGTCCAGGCCACGCTGCGCCACCGAGGACACCAGGAACTGCCCCCACGCCCCGGACGCATCCACGGACGGCGACGGCCACTCGGGCGGCAGCAGGTCCGCCTTGGTGAACACCACGCAGTGCGGCTTCGCGGCCATCTCCTCCGAGTACGCCCGCAGCTCGGTCATGAGCCGGTCGTACTCCTGCTGCGGCTCCAGCGCGTCCGCCGGGATCATCAGCGCCAGCGTGCGCGTCCGCTCGATGTGGCGCAGGAACTGGTGCCCCAGCCCCTTGCCCTCGTGCGCCCCCTCGATGATGCCGGGGATGTCCGCCACCACGAAGGTGCGGCTCCCGGACAGCTGCACCACGCCCAGGTTCGGCGTCAGCGTGGTGAACGGGTAGTCCGCCACCTTGGGCGTCGCCGCGGACACCGCGGACAGGAAGGTGGACTTGCCCGCGTTCGGCTCGCCCACCAGCCCCACGTCGGCGATCAGCTTGAGCTCCAGCTCGATGTGCCGCTCCTCGCCCTCCTCGCCCGGCTGCGCGTGCCGCGGCGCCTGGTTGGTGGGCGTGGCGAAGCGGGTGTTGCCGCGCCCCCCGCGGCCGCCGCGCGCGGCGACCACCTCGTCGCCCGGCTCCACCAGCTCGGCGAGCGTCTCGCCGGTGTCCGCGTCGCGCACCACGGTGCCGGGCGGCACGCGCAGCACCAGGTCCTCCCCGCTGCGCCCGGTGCGGTTGCCGCCCTCGCCCTTCTGCCCGCGCTCGGCGGCGTAGTGCTGCCGGTAGCGGTAGTCCATCAGGGTGGAGAGCTGCGTGTCCACGCGGAGCACCACGTCGCCGCCCTTGCCGCCGTCGCCGCCGTCCGGCCCGCCCATGGGCTCGTACGACTCGCGGCGGAAGCTGCTCACCCCCTCGCCGCCGCGCCCGGCCTTGATCTCGATGACCGCATGATCCAGGAACATCTTCTGACCGCCTCTCCCTAGTCTGGGCGCACGACGCGCCCGCGAACCTCGCCCCACAGACCCCTCACCCGCCCCGCCGCCTCGCCGTCCAGGAAGCCGCACGCGACTTCCACGGCCGCTTCCACCTCCTCCGCGGAGGCGCCCGCGTTCAGCGCCCCCCGCAGGTGGGAGTGCAGCTGGCGCGGGGTGTTCCACACCGCAAGCAGCGCGGCGATGCACAGCTCCCGCGTCGCCAGGTCCAGCCCCGGCCTGCCGATCACCCGGCCGTAGCCGCCCTCCACCATCCAGCGGTCCATCTCCGGGTGCACGGCGACCACGTTGGCCCGCAGCTTGGGGTAGTTCGCCCCGTACACCGCGGCGCACACCCGCTCGCCCCGCTCCGTCCACCCCTCGCACCCCTCGCCCAGCGGCGCCGGAGCGGGCCGTCCGCTCGCTTCTCTCCAGGCCGCCAGCGCGCCGAGCGCGTCCGGGAAGCCCACGAACAGGTGCGACTGGAGGAGCACCTCCTCGGCAGCGTCCGGGTCCGCCTCCTCCGCCGCCCGACCCACCGCCTCCCGCACGACCTCCGCGTCGCGCGTGGCGAGCGCCGCGGCGAGCGCGACCAGCGCCTCCCGCGCCGGGTCCAGCCGGGCCGGGCTCACGCCTCGGGCGTGCGGAGCCGGACGTCGGGCCGCAGCTGGCCGGTGACCTCGCCGCGGGTGTTGACCACGTCCGGGTAGGCGAGGGCGTACAGGGCGCCGTAGTCGTCCTCGGACATCAGGTCCAGCTCGCGCAGCACCGCCAGGATCGCCGGGGCCACGGCGCGGGTGGAGCCGTCCTCCACCTTGAGCGCCACCCCGATCTCGGCGCCCGGCACGCCCAGGCAGTAGACGCCCTCGGCGCCGATCTTGGCGACGACGCGGCCCTCGGTGCGCCGCATGATCTCGGTGCACAGCCGCCCCTTGCCGGCGACCATCTCCGGGTGCGAGGTCATGGCGCCCACCACCCGGGCCGGGGCGCGCTCGCCGGCGCGCGCCGCGCGGGCCAGGTTGGCGTACGCCAGCGCCATGTTGCGCAGCGGCAGCGCGAAGCACACCACGCCGCAGCCGTCGTTGCCGCCGGCGATCGCCTCGGCGGGCATCTGCGCCCAGCGCGCCACCTCCGAGAGCATCCGCAGCTGCACCGGGTGCTCGGGGCGGTTGTAGTCCTGCGGCTCCCAGCCGCGGGCGCGGGCCAGCGCCAGCATCCCCGCGTGCTTGCCGGAGCAGTTGTTGTGCAGCCGCACCGGCTCCAGCCCCGCCTCCTGGAGCTCGCGCCGGGTGGGCTCGTGCCAGGGGGCGTGCGACCCGCAGGCCAGCGACTCCGCGTCCAGCCCGGCGCGGCGCAGGATGGACTCGGCGGCGGCGGTGTGTCGCGGCGAGCCGACGTGCGATCCGCAGACCACCGCCAGCTCCGGCTCGGTGATCCCGAAGCGGTCCGCGGCCCCGTCCTCCACCACCGCCAGCGCCTGGAACGGCTTCGCCGACGAGCGCCAGAAGGTGACGGTCTCCGGCTCGCCGGCGTACGCGCGCAGCTGCCCCCCGGCGTCCACCACCGCCACGTGCACCCGGTGGCGCGACTCGACGACCCCGCCCCGCACCACCTCCACCGCGCAGTCGATCTGGTTCATCTCCTCCCCACTCCGAGCAGGATGCCGCACAGGATCAGGCCCCCGCCGGCGAGCGCGGCCGGGGGCGGAGCTTCGGCGATGCCGGGGAGCAGCCAGGCGATCAGCGTGGCTCCCACCGGCTCGCCCAGCAGCGAAAGGTTCACCACGTACGCCGGCAGGTAGCGGAGCGCCCAGTTCTGCCCGGTGTGCCCCACCAGCATGGGCCCGGCGGCCAGCCCCGCGAACACCGCCCAGTCGGCGGGCGGGTACCCGGCCAGCGGGACCCCGGCCAGCGGGAGCGCCAGCAGCAGGGTGAGCGCGGCGCACCCGTACACCACCCCCACGAAGGGCCAGATGTCGATGCGCGCGCGCAGCCTGCGGCCGATGACGTAGTACGCCGCCACCAGCACCGCGCCGGCCAGCGCCAGCAGGTCGCCGCGCAGCGGGTCGGCGCCGCCGCGGAAGTCGCCCCAGCCGATCCACGCCGCGCCCGCGACCGCCAGCACGATCCCCGCCCACTGCCTCCGGCCCGGCCGCTCACGCAGGAAGAGGGCCGAGAGCACCGCCACGAAGATGGGCGCGGTGGAGACCAGCACCACCGACGCCGCCACGCTGGTGAGCCCGATGGAGGCGATCCAGGTGGCGAAGTGCCCGGCCAGGAACACCCCCGCGAGCGCCGCGGTCGCCAGGTCGCCGCGCGACAGCCGCCGGAGCGCGCCCCACTCCCCCCGCGCCGTGAGCACCCCGGCGATCAGCACGACGGAGAACGCCAGCCGCCAGAAGGAGATCGCCAGCGCAGGCGCGGTGGAGAAGCGCACCAGCGGGGCCGCCCAGCTGATGGCGAGCACCGACACCAGCAGCACCAGCGCCGGCGGCACCGGCGGGCGCGCGGCCTCCCCCTCGCTCACCGCCACAGTTCCCCCGGGGCGCGGGGGCGGAGAATATAGGGCGCCCGGCAGCGGGGGGCCATGCCGTGGGCCGGGCGGCGCCCGCAAACGAAACGGAGGAGGGGCACCCGGGGTGCCCCTCCTCCGCTTCCGGCCCGCCCCGACGGAGCCGGCGCCCGGGTCACCGGGCGCGGGCCGGCGTGGTGCGGGAGACCGGCTGCGCCGGGACCAGCCGCAGCAGCGCCGCCGGCGAATCGGCCCGCCGCAGCAGGTTGTACGCGTCGGCCACGGCGCGGTCCGCCGTCGTCACCCGCTGCGCCGCCGCGTTGGCGCCGAACTTGTGCTGCACCACCTCCTGGCCGATGCGGCGGTCGATGAACGCCCGCGCGCCCTCGTACTGCTCGGGGGTGATCGTCAGGTTCGCCGCGCGCAGCCGGGTGTAGAGCTCGCGGCGCATCTCCGGCGTGACCGTGAAGTCCGGGCGGAGCTGCGGGTTCTGGCGGCCGTACTCGATCGCGTAGCGGAAGAGCACGTCGTTGAACACCGCCCCGCCCTTTGCCGCCGCGCGGAAGAAGTCCTGCTCGGCAAGGGTGGCCGTGTCCGGCTTCACCGTGAGGTCCGGGACGATCCCGCCGCCGCCGTAGACCACGCGCCCCGACGCCGTGCGGTACGGCCGGGTGGTGTCCGACTGCGCGCCGGCGACCGGCGCTCCGTCCTCGTCCACCGTGCCGGAGGCGGCCAGGGTGGCCCGCGCGTCGCCCGCCTTGGGCAGGTCCTTCTGGATGGAGCGTCCCACCGGGGTGAACCACTTGGAGGTGGTCACCTTGAGGAAGTTGCCCCCGGAGAGGGGGAACAGGTCCTGGACCGAGCCCTTGCCGTAGGAGCGCGCCCCCATCACCACCGCCCGGTCGTGGTCCTGGAGCGCCCCGGCCACGATCTCCGCCGCGCTGGCGCTGTACTCGTCCACCAGCACCACGATGGGCATGTCGGGCGCGAGCTCGCCGCCGCGGGCCCGGGCCACGGTGTTGTCCGCCGTGGTACGGCCGCGGGTCTCCACCACCGCCTGCCCCGGCTTCAGGAACAGCTCGGACACGCCGACGCCCTGGTCCAGCAGGCCGCCCGGGTTCTCGCGCAGGTCGAACACCAGCTTCTTCATCCCCTGCCCGCGCAGCTTCTCCACGGCCTCGCGCACCTCGCGCGCCGACGCCCCGCTGAAGATGGACAGGTTCACGTACCCCACCCCGTCGCCCATCATGAAGGCGTAGGGGACGGAGTTGAGGTGGATCTCCTCGCGCTTGATGCTGAAGGGGATGGGCTGCTCCACGCCGATGCGCTGGATCTTGACGCTCACCGGCTCGCCGCGGGGCCCGCGGAGCACTTTGACCGCCTGGTCGCTGTTCCACCCCCTGGTGGAGCGCCCCGCGATCTCGATCATCCGGTCGCCGGCGCGCAGCCCGGCCCGCTCCGCCGGGGTCCCCGGCAGCGAGGCGAGCACCGTCACCCAGCCGTCGCGCTCCACGATCTGCGCCCCGATCCCGGCGTACTCGCCGGACATCGTGGTGTAGAACTCGTTGAACTCCTCGGGGGTGAGGAAGGAGGTGTGGGGATCGCCCAGCTCCTCGATCATCCCCTCGGTGGCCATCCGGTACAGGTCGCCGCTCTGCGGGCGGTCGACGAAGCGCTCGGAGAGCAGGGTCATGACCTCGTCGAAGACGCGGGCCTGCTCGTAGATGTTCTTCTGGTCGGAAACGCCCTGCTGCAGGAGCCACCCGCCGGAAACGAGTGCGACCCCCGCGACCAGGGCGGGCGCGACGACGGTGCGCTTGAGCTTCATTCAGCCTCCGGATGTGCCATGACCGGGTTGGGGCCGTCTCCCGGGGCGGGAGCGCCGGTCTCGCGCTTGATAAACCCACCCGCGGGGAAAGTTTCGGGGAATCGGGAGGCGAGCGCGTCCAGCACGCGCCGGTGCACCTCCGCCTCCGCGCCGAGCGCGTCCACCCGCACGATCCCCTCCACCACGCGCGCCAGCTCCCGGTATCCCGCCGCGACGCGGGCGTGGAAGGCGGCGTCCTCCCGCTCCATGCGGTCCTGCGACTTGCCCGCCGCGAGCTGCCGCCGCGCGCCCTCCTCCGGCTCCAGGTCCAGCAGGAGTGTCGCGTCGGGCGCCGTCCCCCCGGTGGCGAAGCGGTTGCAGGCGCGCACCTCGTCCAGCGGGAGCCCCCGGCCCGCGCCCTGGTAGGCCAGGGTGGAGAGCTCGAAGCGGTCGGCGATCACCGTCTCGCCGCGCTCCACCGCCGGCCGCACGACCTGTTCCACGAAGGCGGCCCGCGCCGCGAGCATCAGGAACAGCTCGCTCCGGGCGGGGACGCCCAGCCCCAGGTCGGCCAGGACGGTCTCGCGCACGCGCTCGCCCAGCGGGGTGGATCCGGGCTCCCGGGCCACCGTGACCGTGGCCCCCGCGGCCCGCAGGGCTTCGGCGAGCAGGCGGACCTGGGTGGTCTTCCCCGCCCCCTCCACGCCCTCGAAGGCAAGGAACAGGCCGCGGCGGGGGGCCGCGGCGTCGGAATCCGTCATGGGGAAGATGGGAGTGCGGCGCGGGAGGTCAGGAAGCGGCGGCCGGCTGCAGGGGGAGCACGAAGTGGAAGTCGCTCCCGGCCCCGCGGGCGCTGCGCACCCAGATGCGGCCCCCGTGCGCCTCCACCGCGAGCTTGCAGAAGGTGAGCCCCAGCCCGGAGCGGCTCCCGCCCGCGGGGTCGCTCCCGTACTTGCGGAAGATGACGTCCTGGAACTCGTCGGCGATCCCCGCCCCGTCGTCGGACACGGTGAAGCGCACGCCGCTCTCCGGCTCGGGCTCGGCGCGCAGGCGGATCCGGACCCCGTCGCCGCCGTGCCGCATGGCGTTGCCGATCAGGTTGCCCAGCACGCGGCGGAGCAGGTGCTCGTCGGCGCGCACGGACACGGCGGGCGCGGCCTCCACCGCCACGGAGGAGCCGCGCCGCTCGGCGGGGAGGCGCCACTCCTCGGCCACCTCGCCCAGCAGGCTCTCCACCTGCAGCTCGCGCAGCTGCAGCCGCACCTCGGACTCCTCCAGGCGGGCGATCTCCAGCAGGTTGTCCACCATGCGCAGCATGTCGTCGCCGCGCTCGCGGGCGTCGCCCAGCAGGCGGCGCTGCCGCGGGGAAAGCGTCCCCAGGTCTCCCTCCACCGCCAGCTCCAGCGTGCCGATGATGGCCGACAGCGGCGACTTGAGGTCGTGGACGATCATCCGCGTCAGGTCGTCGCGGAGGCGCTCCAGCTCCTGGAGCTTGCGGTACGAGCGCTCCAGCTCGTCCCCGGCGGCCTTGAGCCGCAGGAGCGAGCGGATGCGCGCCAGGAGCAGGGGGCGGTTGAAGGGCTTGGTGAGGAAGTCGTCGCCGCCGGCCTCGATGGCGCGCACCTTGTCGTCGCTGTCGGACAGGGCGGTGACGAACACCACCGGGATGCCGGAGGTGGCCGGGTCGGCCTTGAGCCGGCGGCACACCTCGATCCCGTTCATCCCCGGCATCATCACGTCCAGCAGGACCAGGTCGGGCGAGCGCTCCCGGGCCGCGCGGAGCGCCTCCTCCCCGGAAAAGGCGCCGGCCACGCGGTAGTCCATGGCCTCCAGCAGGTCGCAGAGCAGCTCGACGTTGACGTGGTCGTCGTCCACGACGAGCAGGAGCGGGGCCTCGCCGGAGGGAGTGCTCACCGCCCCAGCAGGGTCAGGGACAGCGTCATGCGCCAGTACGACTCGTCGAGGACGCTGTCGCCCCCGCCGCGCCACCCGCGCTCGCCGCCCAGGTCCACCTGCGCCGCGCCGCCGGCGAGCCGGGCGCCCAGCCCCGCGGTCAGCGCCTTCTCGTCGGGGAAGGCGGCCCCGGCGCTCTCCGGGCCCCAGCGGAAGGGGAGCGTGGCGTACCGCGCCCCCACCCGCAGCGGGAAGGAGCGCACCCCGGCCGTGGTGTTGCCCAGCTCCACCCCGCCGGCCACCATCCACGCGTCGCGGGCGCCGCCCACGCGCGCCAGGTCCTCGTTCGCGGCCGACCACCCGGCCCACTGCGCGTTCAGCACCACCAGGGCGTTGGGCGTCACGCGCCCGCTCGCGCCCACGTCGAAGGTGAGCGGGAGGGAGTAGTCGCGGCCCACGGAAAGGCTGTCGTCCTCGGCGGGGCGGCCCTCCAGCGTGCCGGCCGCGCTGACGGACGCGGCCAGGTTGAGCGCGTCGCTGGGGACCCAGCGCACCCCCAGCGAGGCCCCCAGCGCGCGGTACGACCACTCGGTGGAGTACGACGCCCCCACCAGGTCGCCCCTCCCCGACACGGTGTCCGTGGCGGCGAAGCGCCGGCTCAGCGTGTCGCGCACCGAGCCGGTGTACAGGTCGGCGCCCACGCCCACGCTGAGGCGCTCGGTGAACGAGTACGCCGCCCCGCCGCGGATGCGCGTCACCCCGCCGCGCGAGGCGAAGCGGTCGGTGACCGCCACCTCGCGCCCGGGCAGGGACAGGGTGTCGGCCGTCTCCACGGCCCAGGTCTGGTCCAGGTACGAGCCGAAGCCCGCCGAAAAGGTCCACCGCGTCCCGAAGGGGAACACCGCGTTGAGCAGCGGGAAGCGCGCGGTGGTCCCGTCGGTGTCCTGCCCGGGGAGCGCGCTGGTGTAGAAGTCGGGCTGGAAGGCCATGGTGATGGCCGGCGCCGGGAGCGCGGAGATGGCCGCCGGGTTGACCAGGGAAAGGCCGCCGCCGGGGAGCGCCAGCGCCGCCCCGCCCAGCCCGCGCGCCCGCCCGTCCACCGGCGGGTTGACGTACCCCAGCCCGCGGCTCGCCAGCAGGGACTGCGCAGCGGCGGGCGCGCCCTCCGCGAGCAGCCCTGCCGCCGCGAGGAGGGTCGCGGCCGCGCCGCGGAGGATGCGTGTCTGCCTGTTCATCATGGGAGCGCCGGCCGCGCGGGAAGCGTGTAGACGATGCGGAGACGCGGAGCCGGGGTGAACCACGCCGGTCCGAAGCTGAGGGCGCCCGAGTTGCCGGAGAGCGCGCCCGGGTCGCTGAGCAGCGCCAGCGAGAAGCTGGTGGTGTCGCTCGCCACCAGTCCCGCGGCGAAGCTGGTGAGCGGAACGGTGTGCACCGAGTCCGCCGGGGCGAAGGCGGATCCCCCGTACACCGGGCGGGCGTTCGCGTCCAGTCCCAGCAGCTCGTTGACCAGCTGGCCCAGCGGGGCGCGCCGCCCCAGCTCCGGCTCGGTCACCCGCCGCAGCGCGATGGGCACCCGCCCCAGCGGGCGGAAGCCGCCGGGGACCGACGTGGGCGTGAGCAGGAGCGACACCTCGTTGAGCGTCACCGCGCGCGTGGAGACGCGGGTGCAGGTGCCGCCCTGGCACACCGGCAGGGTGGTGGGCAGGCTCACGCGCAGCAGGGTGCGCGCCGAGCGGATGCCGCCCGCCTGGAGGATGCCCGCGGGCGCGGCGGGCTGGTCCGGGTCGTAGACGAAGGTCGCCGACGAGGGCGACACGTTCACCGCGATCACCGTGTCCGGCGAGGCGCTCCGCGGGTGCGCCCCGGTGCGCAGCTGGATGCCGCCGGACTGGATCTGCACGCGGCCCTGCGCGCCGGTGGCGGTGATCAGCAGCCCGGGGAAGTCGGTGCGCGCGATCCGCTGCACCTCCAGCGAGTCCAGCGCGAACAGCACCGAGTCGCCCGCGGTGCGCGCCCCGGCCGCCAGCGTGACGGTGGAGAGCAGGCCGGCGCGGGAGCCGCCCGGCTGCGTCCACGGCACCCGGCCGCCGGCCGTGTCCACGGCCATGGTCCAGGTGGCGGTCGCCGCATCCCACGCCTGCCCCACCTGCCACAGCTGCAGCTCCAGCGGCCCGGAGGAGGTGGAGGCGAGGGTGTCCAGGCGCACCACCAGCGAGCCGGTCCCCAGCGTGGCCAGCGTGTCCGACCTCGCCACCCCGCCCTGCGTGTAGTTGAACGAGGTGGGGAACGCGGCCAGCTTCACAAGGGTGTTCGCCTGGAGCCCGCCGTCGAAGCGGTTCGCCACCAGCTGGTAGGCGACGTCGCCGACGTCGGAGTAGCCGGAGAAGGAGCCCTGGTTCCGGAAGAAGCTGTCCGCGGGGAGAACCACCTGGAAGGTGGACGGGAGGCTGCCCGGGAACAGGTCCCCGCCGGTGGCCGTGGGTGGGTCGTCCGTGCAGGCGACCGCCGGAAGGGAAAGGAGCGTGGCGAAGGCCAGCGCCCTCCCGAGGCTGAAACGACGTCGCATCAAGTGATCCGCTCTGGAATGTTCTCGCGCGGCGGGACCACGGGGTCCGCCGCGCCGGGAAGCCGGGGCGCGGGCCCGCGGCTCACGGGCTCCCGGCCTGGAGGTAGACGCGTGGGAGGCGCTGCGTGAGGCCGGTGAGGATCTCGTACGAGATCGTCCCGCAGCGCTCCGCCACCTCGTCCACCCGGATCTCCTCGCCGCCGTCCCGCCCGATGAAGGTGGCCACGTCGCCGGCACGAGCGCCGGGGACGCGGGACAGGTTTAACACCGACACGTCCATGGAGATCCTTCCGACGATCGGCACCCGCACCCCGCGCACGATCGCCTCGCCGCCGGAGGCGCCCAGCGCGCGCCGCAGCCCGTCGCCGTAGCCGATGGCCGCCGTCCCCCAGACCTCGTCCCCGGAGGCCGTGTAGGTGGAACCGTAGCCCACGCTGGTGCCGGCCGGCACCCGGCGCACCAGCGCGAGCCGCGCACGCACGGAGGCCACCGGCTCGGGGTGCACGTCGGCGCCGGCCATCCCCCCGTACAGGAAGATGCCCGGGCGGACCAGGTCGCACCCGTAGTCGGCGCGGCGCAGGGAGGCGGCGCTGTTGGAGGTGTGGACCACGCGGGGGGGATCCCCCTCCGCGGCTTCCGGGAGGAGGGACAGCGCGTGACGGAACCGCTCCCACTGCCGGTCGGTCGCGGCCAGGTCGGGCTCGTCGGCCGAGTGGAAGTGGGTGAAGCACCCTTCCCAGAAGAGCACGCCCGCGGCGATCCGCGCCGCTTCCGCTCCCCACTCCGCGGCCTCCGTCCAGGGGAGGCCGGCGCGTCCCATCCCCGTGTCCACCTCCAGGTGGAAGGGGAGCCGCCGCCCCTCCGCGTCCGCCAGCTCCGCCCAGCGGCGCAGCGCCTCCAGCTCCGAAACGGAGGGGGTCAGCCCGGCGCGGGCGGCGCGGGGGAGCTCGTCCGGCGGGGTGGGCGCGGACAGGAGCACCCGCCCCGTCCACCCGGCGTCCCGCAGCGCCTCGCCCTCCGCGACGGCCGCCACCCCGAAGGCCCAGGGCCCGTGCGGCTCCAGCGCGCGCCGGAGCGCGTCGGCCACCGGGCGCAGTCCCAGGCCGTAGGCGTCGGCCTTGACCATGGGCACCACCACGGCGCCCGGCCCGGCGGCTTCGCGGACGCGGCGCAGGTTGCGGACGAGCGCGTCCAGGTCGACGTCGACCCACGCGCGGGAACGGAGAGGCGTTGACGGACTGGACACAAGCCGAGTAGTATAGGCCGACCGTGGAGAGCACGCAAGCAGAAAACCAGCCGCCGCGCCCCGCTTCCGGGGGCGTCCTCGACCGTGCCCTCGGGCTGGTCGAGTTCCTGCGCGCCCGTTGCCCGTGGGACGCCGCGCAGACCCCCGCGTCGCTCCAGCCGCTGCTGCTGGAAGAGGCGCACGAGGCCGCGGACGCCATCGCCGCCGGCGATGACGCCGCCCTGCGCGACGAGCTGGGCGACCTGCTCCTCAACCTGGCCTTCCAGGTGGTCCTCGCCGAGGAGCGGGGCGCCTTCGGGCGGGAGGACGTGGCCGCGGGCCTGGAGCAAAAGATGCGCCGCCGCCACCCCCACCTGTACGGCCTGGGCGACGCCGAGCCGTGGGCGGAGATCAAGGCGCGGGAGCGGGCGGAGCGCGGCGGGCACCCGGGGCTGCTGGACGGGCTGGCCTCCGGGATGGACCCGCTGCTGCGGGCGTACCGCATCCAGGAGCGGGTGGCGGAGGTGGGGTTCGACTGGCCCGACCCCACGGGCGCCTTCGACAAGGTGCGCGAGGAGGTGGAGGAGGTCCGCCACGAGCTGGACGCCGGCGACGCCGCCCGGCTGGAGGACGAGCTGGGCGACCTCCTCTTCGCCGTGGTCAACCTTGCGCGGCTGGCCCGGGTGCACCCCACGACGGCACTCTCGCGCGCGAACGCAAAGTTTTCCGGTCGCTTCGGCGCCCTGGAGCGCCTGGCGCGGGAGCGCGGCGTCGTCCTGGGAAGCGCGTCGTTGCAGGAGCTGGACGTGCTGTGGGACGAGGTGAAACGGGTGGAGCGCGGATGACACGATCCTTGCGGTTCCGTCCCTGCCTGTCCCGCGCTCCCGGGCCCGTCCCGCGCGCCCGGTCTTCACCCTCCGACGCCGTACGGATGAGCCGCTCGCACAGACACGCCGGCGCCCCGCGCGACCGTCGCCCCGCACCCCTCCACGCCGCCGGGGGGGCCGGATGAGCCTGCGCAAGCGGATCGTCCTCAGCCTGGCGCTCATCTCCCTGATCCTGGTGGCGCCCGCCGCCTACGGCGTGTGGTCGCTGCTGGAGCTGCAGGAGGTGGCGCGCAACCTCCGCTTCCGCGCCGCCGAGGCGTCGCTCACGCTGGGGCAGCTGCAGCGGACGCTCTCCGACGTGGAGTACGCGGAGCGGGTGTACCTGGCCTTCCCGTCCGAGGAGCAGCAATCCAGGCGCGCGGTGGAAGCCGGGCTGGGGCGGGTGGACTCGGCGTTCGCGCACCTGCGCACCGCCGGGTTCTCCACCGAGGTCCAGCCTGCGACCCGGAGCTGGGGGGAGCTCAAGGCGGCCATCCAGCAGGCGAACTCGCTGGCGGGCTCCGGGCAGGTGGAGCAGGCCGACACCTTCCGGAACCGGGTGCTGGAGCCCCGCTTCGCCGCGGCGATCGCGACGCTGCCTCCCATCGGCCAGGCGATCGACCGGGGGAGCACGCAGCAGGTGGAGCGCGCGCAGGAGATCGCCACCCGGGCGGTGACCACCACCGCGCTGGCGCTGGCTGCGGCGCTGGCGCTGACGGTGCTGATCGGCGGCTGGCTGACGCGCACGCTGCTGCGCCCCATCCACGAGCTGCGGCGCGGCATGGCGGTGGTGGCGGAGGGCGACTTCACGCCGGACGTGCGGGTGAACTCGCGCCGCGAGGACGAGCTGGGCGACCTGGCCCGCTCCTTCGACACCATGACGCGGCAGCTCCTGGAGCTGGACCGGCTCAAGGCCGAGTTCGTGTCCGTGGCCTCGCACGAGATCAAGACGCCGCTCAGCGTCATCCGCGGCTACACCGCGCTGCTCCTGGACGGGATCTACGGGCAGGTCACCGAGCCGCAGAAGAAGACGCTGGCCTCCATCTCCGACCAGACGGACCGGCTCACGCGGCTGGTGCAGCGGCTGCTGGACATCAGCCGCTTCGAGGCGGGAGGCGGGCGGCTGGAGCTGCGCGAGATCCCGCTCCGCTTCTTCCTGAACGACCTGGCGCACGGCTTCGACGCGCTGGCGATCCAGAACCGCATCGACTTCAAGATGCAGATCGCCGAGGACCTCCCCGAGAGCATGACGGGCGACCCGGACCGGCTCAACGAGGTGCTGGGCAACCTGCTCTCCAACGCCTTCAAGTTCACGCCGCAGGGCGGGCAGATCCGCCTGGTGGCGATGCCGGCGAAGGACGGCGTGGTGGTCGAGGTGCGGGACACGGGGATCGGCATCGCGGCCGACAAGCTCCCCAAGATCTTCGAGAAGTTCTTCCAGGTGGAGAACGAGGCGCAGCCGCGGTCGGTGGGATCGGGGCTGGGGCTGGCGATCGCGCAGGAGATCGTGGAGGCCCACGGAGGCACGATCACTGCAGAGAGCCAGGTGGGCCGGGGGACGACCTTCCGGGTCTCCCTCCCGCTGCGGCCTCCGGTGGCGAACGCGGCCTGAACCCGACCCCAGACGACTGACCCGTTGATGAAGCCGACCCGAGGGCTCGTTCTCCTGCTGGCCCTGTTTCTCGCCGCGTGCGCCACGCTCGCGCCCGGCTCCGGGGGGCGGCAGGCGAAGCGCCTCTGGACCGACGCGCACCTGGCGCTCCGCGCCGAGAACTTCCGCGCCGCCGATTCCATCTTCAGCCGCCTGGCCACCGCGCACCCCGACACGGAGGAGGGGCGCGAGGCGCTGTTCTTCCTGGGCGAGATGCGAATGGACCCGCGCAACCCCGGGTGGAACTCCCGCCAGGCGGCGGACTACCTCCGCCGCTACCTGGCGCACGGCGCCTCGGAGCGCCCCACGGAGGTCCACCGCCACCCCGAGGCGAGCACCTTCCTGGAGCTGGCGAACCAGCTCAACCTCCCCGCGGGCCAGCGCATCGGCGCGCTGCAGCCCGGGACCGTGGAGCGTCCGCAGCAGCGCCCCGCGACCGCGGCGCCGGTCCCGCAGCGCGTGGTCCCCAGCGAGGAAGCCGCCGCGCTCCGGACCGAGATCGAGAGGCTCCGCGCCGAGGTGGAGGAGCGCGACGAGCAGATCCGCCGCCTGCGCGAGGAGCTGAACCGGGTGCGGAACACGCTGGCTCCGGGGAGACGGCCCTGAACTGCAGGGAACAGGTTACAGGGAACAGGGAACAGCCTGCAACGGCAAACGGCGCCCCCGCCTCGGGATCGAGGCGGGGGCGCCGTGTCGTTGTCGTTCGCTGTTCCGCGGTACCCGTATGAAGATGTTCGGAGGGAGACTCGCCGGTAGTTTGGCGAGGCTCACTCCGGCGAGGTGAGACAGGCCGGCAGGTTTGGCCTGGCTCGCCGAGCCCGCGGAGGAGACCGGACAGCAGTATCGTCCGGGCTCCGGAGCGGCCCGCCACGACAGGAAAAACTCAGCCTACGTGGAACAGGCGCGCGCGCTTCCCGTAGCGGGTGTCCAGCGCTTCGCGGAGGCGCGGGTGCTTTTCCAGCTCCGGGTCCCCGTCCACGATGGCGCGGGCCTCGCCGCGGGCGCGGGTGAGCAGGGCCTCGTCCTTTTCCAGGTCGGCGAAGCGGAAGCTGGGCATCCCCGACTGGCGGGCGCCGAACAGGTCGCCCTGGCCGCGCAGGCGCATGTCGGCCTCGGCGATGGCGAAGCCGTCCTCGGTGGAGGCGAAGATGCGCAGCCGCTCGGCCGCCTCGGCGCCGCCCGCCAGCAGGATGCAGAAGCTTTCCGCGGCGCCCCGGCCCACCCGGCCGCGCAGCTGGTGCAGCTGCGACAGGCCGAAGCGCTCGGCGTGCTCGATCACCATCACCGACGCGTTGGGGACGTCGATCCCCACCTCGATCACCGTGGTGGCGACCAGCACGTCGATCTCGCCCGCGGCGAAGGAGCGCATGGTGGCGTCCTTGTCCTCGCCCGGCATCTGCCCGTGCAGCAGCCCCACGCGCAGGTCGGGGAAGACGTGGGTGCGCAGCAGCTCCCACTCCTCGGTGGCGGCCTTGAGCTCCACCTTCTCGGACTCCTCCACCAGCGGGTACACGACGTACGCCTGCCGCCCTGCCTGCACCTGCTCGCGCACGAACTCCAGCACCCTAGTGCGCGCGGACTCGGCGCGCAGCGCGGTGCGGACCGGCTGCCGCCCCGGCGGGCGCTCGTCCAGCACGGACACGTCCAGGTCGCCGTACAGCGTCAGCGCCAGCGAGCGCGGGATGGGCGTGGCAGACATCACCAGCACGTCGGGATTCGACCCCAGCTCGGAGAGCGCCATGCGCTGCTTCACGCCGAAGCGGTGCTGCTCGTCCACCACCACCAGCCCCAGCCGCGCGAACTGCACCCCCTCCTGGATCAGCGCGTGGGTCCCCACCGCGATCCCCGCCTCCCCCGAGGCGATGCGGTACGACACCTCCCGGTACTGCTTCGCCCCGAGCCGCCCCGTGAGCAGCGTCACCCCCACCGGCAGGTCGGCCAGCAGCTTCGCGAGCGTGCGCGCGTGCTGCTCGGCCAGGATCTCCGTGGGGGCCATGAGCGCCGCCTGGTAGCCGTTCTCCACCGCGCGCAGCATGGCGAAGAGCGCGACCACCGTCTTTCCTGAGCCCACGTCGCCCTGGAGCAGCCGGTTCATCCGCCGCGACTGCCCCATGTCCTCGCCGATCTCCTTCAGCACCCGCTTCTGCGCGCCGGTGAGCGCGAAGGGGAGCCGCCCGTAGAACGGGCGCACCAGCGTGTCCCGCCGCTCGAAGGCGATCCCCGGACGCTCGATGGTGGCGCGGTGGCGGGCCTGGGCGTGCAGGATCTGGAGGAAGAGAAGCTCCTCGAAGGCGAGCCGCCGCCGCCCCTGCTCGGCCTCGGCCAGGGAGCCGGGGCGGTGCAGCAGGTCGAGCGCGCGCGGGAGCGGCGGCAGGTCGTGCCGGGCGAGCATCTCCGCGTCCAGCATCTCCTCGTCCACGGCGGAGCGCAGCAGCCCGTCCAGGTTGTCGGCGACCAGCGCGCGGATCTGGCGGTGCGAGAGCCCCTCGGTGGTGGGGTAGATGGGGAAGATGGCGCCCGACTCCTCGGCGGCCTCCTCGCCCTCCTTCGCCAGCTGCGTGAACTCCTTGGGCTGGAGCTGCCGGCCGTGAAAGAAGCGCACGGTGCCGGAGACGAGGAGGAGGTCGCCCTTCTGGATGACGCGGTCCAGGAACGGCTGCCCCGGCCACGAGCACTCGATCAGCCCCGAGGAGTCGCGGATCACCGCCTGGAAGATTCGCAGCCCCTTGCGCGTGGGGATCACGCCCTTGGACACCACCCGCCCGATGACATTGGCCTCCATCCCCGCCTCCAGCACGCCGATGCGCTGGATGGTGGAGGCGTCCTCGTACCGGCGCGGGACGTGGAAGAGCACGTCGCGCGCGGTGAGCAGCCCCATCTTCTGGAGCAGCCCCGCGCGCCGCGGGCCGACGCCCTTGAGGAACTGGACGGGACGGTCGAGGTCGGAGTAGGCCGTGGTCATGCGCCGGGACGGCGGCGCGCGGCGGCGAAGCGGTCCGAAAAGGATGATGTAGGTTTCGGCATCATGCTGCGTAGATTCCGCAGGTGCGTAGTACTTCCATGTCCAGAACCGGCACGAAGCAGATGATCCGTCCCGTCCACCTTGCGATCTTCGCGCTCCTTTCAGCCTGCGGCGGCGGTGATCCCGTCCCGGCCCCCGACACCGGATCCACGGCGGCCGTCGTGGGAGACACCCTGATCCGCCCGGCCGAAGTCCCCGACCACTTCCGGCTGCTGGACAGCCTGTCGGCCGACGTGGACGGCGACGGCACCACCGAGCGCGTGGACCTCGCCGCGGTGGTCGGGGTGGACGACGAGGGTCGTTTCCAATGGGATGACGGCCAGGAGTAGCTGGTTGCCGTGCGCGACGGCCCGGACACGTATCCGCTGCTGCGGGAGCACCTTCACTGGGGCTCCGCCGCCTTCTGGCTCGTCGACGGGGATTCCGCCGGTCCGCCCGCGGTCCTGGTGCTGACGGAATGGCTGCACTACCCCGATGCCGGCACGCGCATGCAGAAGTACGTCTTCGACCGCTCGCGCGGCGGATACGTGCGAACCGGCTCCGTCGTCGCACACGGCGATCTCACCCGGTTCCGCGGACCGCCACCTGGATCAGGCATCGAGCCCTGGTCGTTCCACCCGCCGTCCAAGCCCGACAACCTACCCGAGTAGTCATCCAACACGTTCGCTTCGATGCACTGGCGCGGTTACAGCGGTATCGCATCGCGCAGCACGTACGGACGCAGCGCCGGACGCAACGCCCTTTCGGTGACCACGTCCACGCGGCGGCCGAGCAGTTCCTCAAGGTCGAGGATCAGGCCGGCGGGAAACCAAGAGCTGGTCTTCCCGCCCACGTCGATCAGCAGGTCCACGTCGCTGTCGGGGCCGGCCTCGCCGCGGGCGACGGAGCCGAAGACGCGCACGTTGTACGCGCCGTGCAGCTCGGCGATGCGAAGGATCTCGACCCGCTTCTCAAGTACGAGACTCTCGATGCTCATGGAAAGCCTGCAGGGAACAGATCACCGCTGCAGTGCCTACGACAGCTCAGCGTAGAGAGCCTCGGCGGCACGCTTCAGGATCGGCACGTCCTCCTCGATGATCTCCCACACGCGATTCAGGTTCACCCCGAAGTAGTCATGAACGAGCACGTTGCGGAACCCGGAAATCCCTTTCCACTGCACCTCCGGGTGTCTTCCCTTCGCGGCGGGGGAGAGGCGCTGGGTCGACTCACTCATCGTCTGCAGGTTGCGAAGAACGGCGTCCTGCAGAGTGTGGGACGCGAAGAACGCATCCCGACCGTCAGCAACGTTCACCTCGACCCGGCGGATACACTCCAGGATGTGCGCGAGGTAAAGCCCGTCCTTCGTCACAGCGGCTTCGCATCGCGCAGCACGTACTGCCGAAGCTCCGGCCGGAGCGCGACCTCCTCGACAACGTCCACCCGGCGGCCGAGTAGTTCCTCCAGATCACTGACGAGACCGCCCGGGAACCAGGGGCTGACCTTTTCGCCCGCGTCGATGAGGAGGTCCACGTCGCTGTCGGGGCCGGCCTCGCCGCGCGCGACGGAGCCGAAGACGCGCACGTTGTACGCGCCGTGCCGCTCGGCGATGCGCAGGATCTCGTTCCGCTTCTGGCGTACCACGTACTCGATGCTCATGGAAGCCTCCCCGGTGGACCGACCACCCGAATCCTTCCCGAAATGTAATCGTCCCGCGCTACGCCGTCAGCACTTCCTCGGCGAAGGTCTCGATCTCGAAGGGCTCCAGGTCGCCGATGGCCTCGCCGACGCCGATGAACTTGACGGGGAGGTTGAACTCCTCTTTGAGGGCGACCACGATCCCGCCCTTTGCGGTGCTGTCCATCTTGGTGAGGATGATGCCGGAGAGCGGCACCTCCTCCTGGAACGCCTTGACCTGCGCCATGGCGTTCTGGCCCACGGTGGAGTCCAGCACGATCAGCGTCTCGTGGGGCGCGCCGGGGAGCTTCTTGGCAACCACCCGGTGCACCTTTTCCAGCTCCTTCATCAGCCCGTACTGGGTGTGCAGGCGCCCCGCGGTGTCGATGATGAGCACGTCCGCGCCGCGCTGCTCCGCCGCTTCCAGCGCGTCGAAGGCTACGGCCGCGGGATCGCGCCCCGGCTCGCTCCCCACGAAGTCGCACCCCACGCGCTCCGACCAGCGCCGCAGCTGCTCGATCGCCCCCGCGCGGAAGGTGTCGCCCGCGGCGATCATCACCTTGCGGCCGGTGCGGGTCAGCCGGTGCGCCAGCTTGCCGATGCTGGTGGTCTTCCCCACCCCGTTGACCCCCACCACCAGCAGCACGGTGGGGCCGCCCTCGAAGTTGAAGCGGAGCGCCGTGTCCGAGCGGCCCTTGGAAAGGATCTCGACGATCTCCTCCTTGACCGCCTGCTGGAAGTCGCGCTGGGTGCGGACCATGCCGCGCTCGGCCAGCGTCTCCACGGCGCCCACCATCTTGAGCGTCGCGGGGACGCCGAAGTCGGCGGCGATCAGCACCTCCTCCAGCCGCTCCAGCGAGCCTTCGTCCATCCCCTGCACCAGCACGGAGACGTCCGTGAGGGCGAAGTCGACGATCTTGTCCCAGAGAGACTTGCGCCCCTCCTCCTTCTTTCTGAAAAGACGAGCCATGGTCTCGTGTTCGGTCTGAATGATGGCCTGCGCCGGCACCTGTACCCCGAAGGGTCAGCGTAGTGCGCGGGTGCAGAGGCGGAACGAGCCGCCCGGGATCCGGGCGTGCCCCCGGCTGCGCCGGGGTCGGGCTGCGGCTCCGTAGGCGAGCAAACAACGCTCGCCAACGGAGGCGAACCCCAACGGTACTGCTGTTGGGTTTCGCCGCTTCGCGCTCGCATCCCTCACGCGGGCATCGCGCTGGCGTCCGCGAGTCGGTGCGGCACAAGCGAGAACCGCACCGGAGCCAAGGCCCCGGTGCGGTAAAAGAAGCCGTCGCGGCACCCGGGGCAACCCGCCCCGACGCGCCTCAGCCGCCTGCGATCCGCCGCAGCGCGTCGGCGACGTCCATCCGCCCCTCGTAGATCGCCTTGCCGACGATCACCCCGGCCAGCGCCGCCCCGCCGCGCGCGCGCTCGGCCACCGCGGCGACGTCGTCGGCGCCGCGGATCCCGCCGGACACGATCACCTCCGCGCCGGAGTGGGCCGCAAGCTCGGCGGACACGTCCAGGTTGGGGCCCAGCATCATCCCGTCCCGCTCGATGTCGGTGTAGATGATGGTGCGCGCGCCCAGCTCCGCCAGCGAGCGGCCCAGGTCGAACAGGTCCGCCCCGCTCTCCTCCGTCCAGCCGCGGGTGGCGGGGCGCCGGCCGCGCGCGTCCAGCCCCACCGCGATCCGCTCCGCGCCGAAGCGCTCCACCGCGCGGCGCACCAGATCCGGGTTCTCCACCGCCGCCGTGCCGATCACCGCCCGCGCCACCCCGGCCGCGAACACCTCGTCCAGGTCGGCCTCGGAGCGCAGGCCGCCGCCGGTCTGCACGCGCAGGCCGGACGAGGAAGCGAGGTCGCGGATCAGGGCGCGGTTGGACCCGTCTCCGAAGGCCGCGTCCAGGTCCACCACGTGCACCCAGCGCGCCCCCGCCGCCGCGAAGTCGGCGGCCATCTGGTGCGGGTCGTCGCCGTACACCGTCTCGCGCTCCGCCTCGCCCTTTTCCAGCCGCACGCAGCGCCCGCGGCGCAGGTCGATCGCCGGGAACAGCTCCACACGTCCCACCGCTCCGTCACTCACCCGCTTTCCGCTCCTCGCCCGATGTCTTGCCGCCGGCCAGGCGCACCGACGACGCGGCGCGCTCCATCTTGGCGAGCTGCGTGCCCACGGCGCTGCGGTAGCGCGAGCGGGAGCCGCCCGGGACCGGGTCGCCGGTGAGGTACTTGATGGACGACGGGTTGATGGGGCGGCCGTTCTCGTGGAACTCGTAGTGGAGGTGCGGGCCGGTGGACAGGCCGGTGGAGCCCACGTAGCCGATCAGGTCGCCCTGGCGCACGCGCACCCCGGGGCGGATGCCCGGCGCGAAGGCGCGCATGTGCGCGTAGCGGCTGGAGTACGCGCTGCGGTGGCGGATCTCCACCACGTTGCCGTAGCCGCCGCCCCAGCCGGCCTTCGCGATCACCCCGTCGCCGACCGCGCGGATGGGGGTGCCGGACGAGGCCGCGTAGTCGATGCCGTGGTGCGGGCGCGACTTCTTCAGGATGGGGTGGAAGCGGCCGGTGGAGAACGCCGACGAGATGCGGCGGAACTCCAGCGGCGCGCGGAGGAAGGCGCGGCGCAGCGACTCGCCGTCGCGGTCGTAGTAGTCCTCCGTGCCGTCCGGCAGGCGGTACCAGAACGCCGAGTGCTCCTTCTCCCCCAGGTCGAAGAGCGCGCCGATGACCCGCCAGGAGCGCGCGGTGCCGTCCGGGCGGAGCTGGCGCTCGTACAGGATGCGGTAGCTGTCGCCGGGGCGCAGGTCGCGCGAGAAGTCGATCTGCCAGGCGAAGATCTTGTCGGCCAGCAGGTCCACGATGCGCTCGCGCTCCTCGCGCGGCACGTCGGCGCCGCGCGCGTCCATCACCGCCTGGTACAGCGACGACCGCACCTCGCCGGCGAGCGCCGCCGTGTCCGTGCGGACCTCGACCTCCTCCACCTCCGCGTCCCAGGCCCCGCCCTCGCGGTGCACGCTGAGCGTGCGGTCCGCGTCCAGGCTGAACTCCATCCCCCGCACCTGGCCGCCCACGAACTTCTTGCGGTACGAGACCACGGCGCCGGGCTTGAGATGGCGCGGGTCCTGGACCCCCTGGATCTCGGCCAGCAGCGCCGCCGCGTCCGCGGCGTCCAGCTGCGAGCGCTCCAGCAGCTCCGAGAGCGTCTCGCCGCGGCGGAGCGTGTCCTGGAACGCCACCTCGGCCGGGTTGGCGTACGCCGTGGGGAGGAGCGAGGGCGGCGGGGGAGCGGGCTCGTCCTGCCGGGGCGCGTGCAGGAAGCCGCCGACGCCGGCGGCGCCGACCGCGGCCAGCAGGCCGAGGGCGAGGAAACGGTAGGGGTTCGGCATGGAACTACGGGGATTCGGGTGGTCGTCGTCCGGGCGGGGCCGGACCCTCACGGCACGGGAGGCGGAAGCGAAGCGGCGCGGTCCCGCGTTGCGGGGCCGCGCCATGCTTCCGGGTTCGTCCGCGCTCAGTCCATCTGGCGGCGGATGAAGGTGGGGATCTCCAGGTCGTTGGGCAGCGGGCGCTCCGCCGGGCGCGAGGGCCAGCGGATGGGCGTCGCCTGCGGCGGCGGCGAAGCCGGCTGCGGCTCCGTCACCGGCTCTGCGCGCGGGGGGTAGGTCGTGGTGGTGGTGGTCCCCAGCGGCCTCACCTCGGGCCGCGGCTCCGGGCGCGACGCGGGCGCCGGGGTGGAGCGGAAGTTGGGGCGGATCACGTTGTCCGTGCGGTCCGCGAAGGGCGTCGCCGCGTCCTTCTCGAAGCCGGTGGCGATCACCGTGACGCGCACCTCCTCCTTCATGCTGCTGTCGTGCACCGCGCCGAAGATGATCTCGGCCTCGTCGCCCGCCGCGTCCTGGATGATGGAGGAGATGGTGGTGACCTCGTCGATCGCCAGGTCCATCCCGCCGGTGATGTTGATGAGCACCCCGGCCGCGCCGTGGATGGAGATGTTGTCCAGCAGCGGCGACGAGATCGCCTCCTGGGCCGCCTCCACCGAGCGGTTGTCGCCCCGGCCGAAGCCGGTCCCCATCAGCGCCGTGCCGCGGTTGGACATGATGGTCCGCACGTCGGCGAAGTCCACGTTGACCTCGCCGGTGACGCGGATCAGGTCCGAGATGCCCTGCGTGGCGTGCAGCAGCACCTCGTCCGCCTTCTTGAGCGCGTCCTTGAACGAGGTCCCCTTCCCCACCACGGCGAGCAGCCGCTCGTTGGGGACCACGATCATGGTGTCCACCGCGCGCTTCAGCTCGGCAAGCCCCTGCTCCGCCTGCCGCATCCGCTTCTTCCCCTCGAAGAGGAAGGGGCGGGTGACGATGGCGATGGTGAGCGCGCCCATCTCGCGCGCCATCTCGCCGATCAGCGGGGCGCCGCCGGTGCCGGTGCCGCCGCCCATGCCCGCGGTGATGAACACCAGGTCCGAGCCCTCCAGCGCCTTGCGGACCTCGTCGGCGCTCTCCTCCAGCGCGGCGCGGCCGATGTCCGGGCGCGCGCCGGCGCCGAGCCCGCGCGTCAGCTTCTTGCCGATCTGGATCTTGACGCCCGACTTGGAGTTCTTGAGCGCCTGAGAGTCGGTGTTCACCGAGATGAACTCGATGCCCTCCAGGTCCTCGTCGATCATCCGGTTCACCGCGTTGCCGCCTCCGCCTCCGACGCCCACCACCTTCATGCGGGCGTTCTGGATGGCGGACTCCTCGTACTCGAAAATCATCTTGCTCTTCCTCCGTCCCGGGGGAGGTACACTGCCGCGAAAAAACGTCGAGTGTCCGGCGCCGCTTCGTTAAAAGAAGTCGGCGAGCCAGTCACGCATCCACCTGATCACTCCGCCGGCGGCACCGCTGGCGGCGCCGCTCCCCGCGTGCTCCGGGACCATGCGCCGGGCGCCGTACAGCACCAGCCCGGTCGCGGTCGCGAACTTGGGGCGCCGGACCGAATCCGACAAGCCTCCCAGCTCCTCGCCGGGGACGCCGGTGCGGACCGGGGCCGCGAAGGTGCGCTCGGCGAGCTCCAGCATGCCGTGCAGCGACGCGCCGCCGCCGGTGAGCACGATCCCCGCGCCCAGCCGGTCCGCCAGCCCGCTGCGCCGCACCTGGTCCTCGGCGAGGCCCAGGATCTCGTCCATGCGCTGCTCGATGACGTGGGCCAGGAGCTCGCGCGCGATGTGGCGCGTCTGGCCGGCCGCGGCGCCGGGGACCTCGAAGGTCTCGTTGGGGTCCACCAGGTCGGCGCGGGCGACGCCCCAGCGCTCCTTGGCGCGCGACGCCTCGGCGTAGGGGAGCGAGAGCCCCTTGGCGATGTCGTTGGTGACCGTGGCGCCGCCCCAGGGGAGCGTGGCCAGGTGGCGGATCTTGCGCTCGTGGAAGATCACCACGTCGGTGGTCCCGCCGCCCAGCTCCACCATCGCCACCCCGATCTCGCGCTCGTCCTCGGAGAGCACCGCCAGCGAGGAGGCGATGGGCTCGAGCACCAGCTCGGCCACCTGGTAGCCGGCGCGCGACACGGCCTTGCGGATGTTCTGCGCGGCGGAGGTGTGGCCGGTGACCAGGAACACCTCGGCTTCCAGCCGCGTCCCGGCCATCCCGGCGGGGTCGCGGATCCCGCCCTGCCCGTCCACCAGGTACTCCTGGGGGATGGCGTGCAGCAGCTCGCGGTCGGCGGGGATGGGGACGGCGCGAGCCACCTCGTGCACCCGGTCGATGTCGCCGCCGGTGATCTCCTGCTTCCCCACCGCGACCACGCCGTGCGAGGCGCGCGCGTGGATGTGCTCCCCGGCAATCCCGGTGAAGAGCCGGTCCACGGTGACGCCGGCCATCAGCTCGGCTTCCTTGACCGCCTTCCGGACCGACTCGGTGGTCGCCTCGATGTCGGTGACCACCTCCCGGCGGATCCCCCCCGTCTTCGCCTGCCCCACGCCGAGCACCTTGACCGGAGAGCGGTGGGGAGCGTCTCCCGCGACCTCCGCGATGACCACGGCGGTCTTGCTCGATCCGATGTCGAGGCCGGCAACCAGAGTAGAACGCATGACGAGAGGGCTACGCGCGTGGCGGAAGCGGAAAACGGACGACCACCTGGTCCTGGAAGCGGAGGTCGATGCGGACGGGGCCGCCCTCGCCCGCGGCGCGGCGCTCGACGTCGTCGAGCGCGGCCCGGAGGCGCCGCAGGCGGTCGGACCCGGCCCCGACCGGGAGGAGGACCCGAGCGTCGGGGGCGGCCACGGACAGGAGGAGCGCGTCCCGCCCGCTCCACTCCACCTCGGAGACGCGGGCGAGGAGCCCGGGGTCGAGCTGGCCCAGCCGGCCCACCTCGGCGGCGAGGGCGCGGACCCGCGCGTCGGCGGGGCGGCCGCCCTTCACCGCGGCGCCGCGGAGCAGCGGCAGGTCCACCGCCACGCGCGCCGGGTCCAGCGGGAGCACCTCGCCGCGGGCGGTCACCGGGTGCAGCGTGCCGGCCTCCACCAGCCCCACGGGGCGCTTCTCGCGCACCTCGACGCGGAGCGTGGAGGGGAGGCGGCGCACCACCCGCGCGTCCTCCACGCCGGGGTGACGGCGGAGGGCGGCGACCCAGGGGTCGGGGCGGCGCCACACGCTCTCGCCCAGGCGGATCCCGGAGGCCGCGAGCACGTCGTGCGGGGCGACCATGCGTGCCCCGGCGACCTCCACCCGCTCCACCCGGAACCAGGGGGTCCGCTCCAGGACGCGCGGCCCCCACAGGGGCGCGGCGAGCACGACGGGGAGGGCGGCGGCCAGCGCGAGGCGGCGGAGCTTGCGCACGGGGATCACGCGGCCGAAGCCGCCCCGGCGAGAAGGTCCAGCATCTCCCGCGCGGCGGCGTCCAGGTTGCCGGCGCCCAGCGTCACGCACAGGTCGCCCCCGGCCAGCTCGGCGGCCACGGCGCCGGCGACCGCGTCGCGCTCCGGGAGGTACTCCACGTCGGCGCCGGCGGCGCGGGCCGCGTCGGCCACCAGCTCGCCCGTGATCCCCGGGATCGGCGCCTCGCGGGCCGCGTACACGTCGGTCACGAACACCCGGTCCGCGAGGGCCAGGGCGCGGCCGAACTCCGCGGCGAAGTCGCGCGTGCGGGAGTACAGGTGCGGCTGGAAGACGGCCACGAGGCGGCGGTCCGGGTGGGCGCTGCGGGCGGCGCGCAGGGTGGCGTCGATCTCGGTGGGGTGGTGCGCGTAGTCGTCCACGAAGAGCACCCCGGCGGCCTCGCCCACCCGCTCGAAGCGGCGGTCCACGCCCTCGAACGAGGCGAGCCCTTCCGCCACCGCGTCCCACTCCACCCCCAGGTGCCGCGCCACGACGACGGCGGCCAGCGCGTTCCGCACGTTGTGCAGGCCGGGGACGCGGAGCCGGGCCTCGCCCAGGCGCACGCCTCGCTCGCGCACCGCGAACCTCATCTCCCCGGCGTGGTCGCGCACGTCCTCGGCGCGCAGCACGGAGCCGGCGGACAGGCCGTAGGATACTACCTGCCGCCCCCCGCCCACCCGGGCCAGGAGCCGCCCGGCGCCGTGGTCGTCGGCGCAGCCCGCCACCATCCCGTCGGACGGGACGGAGTCCACGAAGGCGAGGAACGCGTCCTCGATCGCGGAGAGCGAGCCGTAGATGTCCAGGTGGTCGGCCTCGAGGGTGGTCACGACGGCGATGCCGGGGCGGAGCGTCAGGAACGAGCGGTCGTATTCGTCGGCCTCGACCACGTACAGGCGGTCGCTGCCGTGGCGGAGGTTTCCTCCCCACGCGGGGACGCGTCCGCCGACGACGCCCGTGGGGTCGAGCCCGGCCGCCGCCAGAACGGTGGTGGTCAGGGTGGTGGTGGTGGTCTTGCCGTGGGTGCCGGCGATGCCGACGACCTGCCCCCGGTTCACCACCGCCCCGAGCGCCTGGGCGCGCTTGAGCACGGGGATGCCCATGGCCCGCGCCGCCGCGATCTCGGGGTGGTCCTGCGGGACGGCGGCGGTCACCACCAGCGCGGCGCACCCCTCCAGGTGGGAGGGATCGTGCCCCGTGCACACCTCGGCGCCCGCCTCGCGGAGCGCCGCCGCGGCGGGAGCCGGGTGCATGTCGCACCCGGTGACCCGCGCGCCGGCGCGGAGGAAGAGCTCGGCCAGGGGGGTCATCCCCGCGCCCCCGATCCCCATGAAGTGGATCGGGCCGCGGTCGATGATCTCCGCCGGTTCGAAGGGGCTCAATATAGTGGCCGGATGCGGGGTGGAAAAGGGATTCGGGTCACGCGGTCCGCGCGTCCACCAGACTCGCCAGCCGCTCCGCGATCAGCGCCGCCGCGTCGGGGCGGCCGCGGGCCCGCGCCCGGGCGGAGAGCGCCTCGCGCCGCGCCGGGTCGCCGGCCAGCCCCACCAGCTCGCCCCACAGCCGTCCGCTTCCCAGCTCGGTCTCCTCCACCATCAGCGCGGCGCCCGCGTCGCGGAGCGCCACGGCGTTGTGGTACTGGTGGTTGGCCGCGGCGGTGGGGAGCGGCACCAGGATGCTGGGCACCCCCCAGGCGCACAGCTCGGCCAGCGCCATGGCCCCGGCGCGCGACACCGCCACGTCGGCGGAGGCGAGCGCGCGCGGCATGTCCTGGATGTAGGGCACGGCGCGCACCCACTCCGCCCCGATCTCCGCCAGGCGCGCGGCGATCCCGTCGTAGTGCGCGGGGCCGGTGGCCCACAGCACCTCGAAGCTCTCCGGGCGCGCGGGGAGCCGCCCCTCGGCCACGCCGCGCAGGTCGGCCAGGAGCGCCTCGTTGACGGCGCGGGCGCCCTGGCTCCCCCCCACCACCAGCGCCACGGTGCCGCCGCCCAGCCCGAAGCGGGAGCGGGACTCCGCGCGATCCAGCGTGGGGTCGGGCGGGCGGATGGGGTTGCCGAACTCCAGCACCTCGGTGCGCGCGCCGGGCTTCAGGTACCGCCTGGCCTCCGGAAACGCAAGGTGCAGCTGGCGTACGCGGCCGGCCATCAGCCGGGTGACCAGCCCCGGAAACGAGTTCTGCTCCTGGAGCGCCGCGGGGACGCCGCGCACCACGCCCGCGAGCACCGCCGGGCCGCTGGCGTAGCCGCCGGTCCCCACCACCAGGTCGGGCCGGAAGTCGCGGTATACCCGCGACAGGCCCGCCCAGGAGCGCGACAGCGAGGGGAGGAGCCGCCAGTTCTCCCACGGCCGCGCGCGGCGGATGGGCTCGAAGGGGAGGAGGAGGTGCTGCACCCCGCGCTCGGGGAGGACCCGGGCCTCCACGCCGCGCTGCGCCCCCACGAAGAACACCTCCGTCCGCGGGTCGCGCTCGCGCATAGCCTCCGCCAGCGCCAGCGCCGGGTACAGGTGCCCGCCTGTCCCCCCGCCCGCGAACAGGACCCGCGGGCCGCGGCCCGCCCCGTGCGCGCTCATCGCGGCGCCGCCGCGCGCGAGGCGCGCGCCACGCTCAGCAGCACCCCCACCGCCGCGAAGGCGGTGAGCAGCGCGCTGCGCCCGTACGACATGAAGGGCAGCGCCACGCCCGTGGTGGGCAGCAGCGCCAGCGCCACCCCCATGTTCAGGAAGGCGGAGACGGCGACCAGGTTGGTCATCCCGATCGCCAGCAGGTAGCCGAAGCGGTCCGGGGCGCGCGCCGCGATCCTGTAGCCCACCACGGCGAAGCCGGCGAACAGCGCCACCACGAAGGCGATCCCCAGCAGCCCCCACTCCTCCGCGATCATGGAGAAGATGAAGTCGTTGTGGGGCTCGGGGAGGAAGCCGAACTTCTGCCGGCTCTCGCCGAAGCCCACCCCGCCGATGCCGCCCGAGCCCACCGCGATCAGCGACTGGCGGATCTGGTAGGTGACGCCCGCCGGGTCCGCCGTGGGGTCCAGGAAGGCGATGATCCGCTTCATCCGGTAGCTGGCGCCCTGGATCTGGCTCCACACCACCGGCACCGCGACCAGCCCCAGCAGGATGAAGTGCCCGATGCGCGCCCCGCCCGCGAACAGCACCAGCGCCGAGAGCAGCGCGATCAGCAGCGCCGCCGACAGGTTGGGCTGCAGGAACACCAGCACCACCGTGACCAGCCACACCACCAGGAAGGGCGCCAGCCCCTTGCTGAGGGAGCGCAGCCGGTCCTGCTTCTTCACCGCCATCGCCGCCGTCCACACGATCAGCGCGATCTTGGCGAACTCGGAGGGCTGGAACTGGACGCCAAGGTCGATCCAGCGGCGCGCGCCGTTGACCCGCGGGGCGATCGCCTCCGTCCCCGGCAGGACCACCAGCAGGAGGAGGAAGAGCACCGTCCCCAGGATCGGCCACGCCGCGATGCGGTAGTGGCGGTAGTCGATGCGCGCCAGGATCGCCGCGCCCACCGCGCCCATGGCCGCGCCCATCACCTGGCGCACGGCGTAGAAGTGCCCTGGCAGCCCGTCCGACTGGGCGAGGAAGGCGCTGGCGCTGTACAGCTCGATGATCCCGAAGGAGAGCGCGAGCAGGGTGAGCAGCACCAGCGCGCCGGACTCCCACCCCTCGGCGCGCTCCCGCCCGGCCGCCGGCGCGTAGCCCGCGGACGGGGCGCGCCCGGTCCCCCGGAAGATGCCGGGCACCCGGATCCCCGCCTTATGCGCGATGCTGGACATCGTTCTCCCCGGTGACGAGCTCCACGAAGCGCCTCCCCCTTTCCTCGTAGTTCCTGAACATGTCGAAGCTGGCGCACGCCGGGGACAGCAGCACCGCGTCCCCCGGACGCGCGATCTCGCGCGCCCTCGCCACCACCGCCTCGAAGGGCCCGTCCACCCGCTCCAGCGGCACCCGCCCGCGGAGGTCGTCCTCCACCAGCGGCGCCGCCTCGCCGTAGGCGATCACGGCCCGCACCCCGCCGCCCAGCTCCGGGAGGAGCTCCGTGTACGGCTCGCCCTTGTGCCTGCCGCCCAGCAGCAGGACGGTGGGCCGCGTCATCCCCCGCACCGCGACGCGGGTGGAGGCGATGTTGGTGGCCTTGCTGTCGTTGACCCAGAGCACACCGTCCACCTCGCCCACCGGCTCCAGGCGGTGCGGCGGCGCCCGGAAGGAGCGCAGCCCCCGGCGGACCGACTCCGCGTCCGCCCCCGCCAGCCGAGCCACGATCGCGGCCGCCAGCGCGTTGGCGACGTTGTGCGGCCCCAGGATGCGCAGCTCGTCCGCGCTCACCAGCCGCTCCTCGGCCTCGCCCTCCAGCCGCAGCGTCAGCACGCGGTCGTCGGACAGGAAGCCGCCGCGCTCGCCGGGCTCCGGCCGCGAGGCCACGCGGAAGTGGAAGCGCGTTCCCGGCGCGTCGCCGACCAGGCCGCGGGCCCGCTCGTCCTCGGCGTTCAGCACCCAGCGGCTCCCGGGCGTCGCGTTGCGGAAGAGGCGCGCCTTGTCGGCGTAGTACGCCTCCACGTCCGGGTACCAGTCCAGGTGGTCGGGGGCCAGGTTGGTGAGCACCCCGATCGCCGGCGCGAAGTCGCGCGTCATCCCCAACTGGAAGGAGGACACCTCCACCACCGCGATCTCCGGCGGCGGCTCGCGCAGCGCCAGCTCGGAGAGCGCCGTGCCGATGTTGCCGCCCGCCGGCGCGTCCCTGCCCGCCTCCGCGAGCAGGTGCGAGGCGAGCGCGGTGACGGTGGTCTTGCCGTTGGTCCCCGTGATCCCGATCACGGTCGACTCCAGCTGCCCGAAGGCGAGCTCCACCTCGGCGATCACCGGCACGTGGGCGATCGCCGGGTCGCGCAGCACGGCCGCAGTGGGCGGGATCCCCGGGCTGAGGACGATGACGTCGCAGCGGGCCAGGCGCTCCAGGTCGTGCCGCCCCGTCTCTGCCTTGCCGCCCAGGGCGCGCACCGTTTCCGCGGCCTCGCGCGCCGCCGGGCCGTCGCCCGCGTCGCTGGCGTACACCGCGGCGCCGCGGGCCAGCGCCAGCCGCGCCGCGGCGAGCCCGCTGCGGGCGAGCCCCAGCACCCCCACGTCCTGGCCTGCCAGCGACTTCATCAGCGGATCTTGAGCGTGGCGAAGGCGACCAGCGCGAACATCACCCCCAGCAGCCAGAAGCGGAGGATGACCCGGTTCTCGTGCCAGCCGATCTGCTCGAAGTGGTGGTGCAGCGGCGCCATGCGGAAGATGCGGCGGCCCACGCCGGTGCGGCGCTTGGTCCACTTGTAGTAGATGGTCTGCGCCGCAACGGAGGCCGCCTCCAGCACGAACATCCCGCCCACGATGGCCAGCAGGAACTCCGCCTTGAGGAGCACCGCCACCGCCCCCAGCACCCCGCCGATGGCCAGCGAGCCGGTGTCGCCCATGAACACCTCGGCCGGGTGCGCGTTGAACCAGAGGAAGCCCATGCACCCGCCGGCCAGCGCCACGCAGAACACGGACAGCTCCCCCGCGCCCGGGAGGTAGAACAGGTTGAGATAGTCGGAGGAGTCCACGCGGCCCAGCAGGTACGCGAAGATCCCCATGGTCACCGCGGCGATCGCCGAGAGCCCGGCGGCCAGGCCGTCCAGCCCGTCGGTGAGGTTGACCGCGTTGGAGAAGGCGGTGATGACGAACACCACGAACAGCACGTACGCCCACGGCGCGAACGCCACGTGCCACGACTTGAAGAAGGGGATCTGCGTCCAGGTGGGCGGCACGTCGCCGAAGGTCCCCGGCGTGAGCACCAGGAACAGCCCCACCAGCACGCCCAGCGAAACCTGCCCCACGATCTTGTAGCGCCCGACCAGGCCCTCCGTTTTCTTTCTGACCACCTTCAGGTAGTCGTCCATGAAGCCCAGCCCGCCCAGCCACAGGATCACCGTCACCGCCACCCAGGTGTACGGGTTGTCCAGCCGCGCCCAGAGCAGCGTGGGGATCACCGTCGCCATGACGATCAGCACCCCGCCCATGGTGGGCGTCCCCGACTTGCCCAGGTGCGTCTGCGGCCCCTCGGTCCTCACCACCTGCCCCACCTTGAGGATGCGCAGCCGCCGGATGATCCCGGGTCCGAAGTAGAAGGCCACCAGGAACGCCGTCACCACCGCCCCCGCCGCCCGGAACGTCTGGTAGCGGAAGAGGTTGAAGATGGCGTGATATTCCGAGAGCCCCGCCAGCAGGATGAGCACCGTTTTCCGTGGCTGAAGTTTTTTTAGGTTACAGGGGACAGGTTACAGGTTACAGCCTGCAACGACCTGGCGCGCGTGCAGTTCTGCAGTGGCAGGCTATCCCCTGTCCCCTGTAACCTGTCCCCTGTCGTTTTCCCCGAAGTCCCGCTCCAGCAGCGGGAGCCAGCGCTCCAGCGATTCCCCGCGCGACGCCTTGAGCAGGATGGTCTCCCCCCCGCCCAGGCGGCTGGAGGCCGCGGCGTACGCCTCCACCGGGTCCACCACGGCCACCAGTCGCTCGCCCAGCGCGGCGGCGTGCGGAGCGAAGGCGTCGGCGAACTCGCCGGTGGCGACCACCAGGTCGATCCCCTGCCCCACCCGCCCGGCGATCTGCTCGGCGGCGCGGCGGTGCAGGGCCGGCGCGTGGTCGCCCATCTCGCGCATGGTGCCGATCACCGCCACCTTCGCCCCGCCGGCCGGGAGCCCGGCCAGCAGGTCCACCGCGGCGGCCAGGCTGGGCGGGTTGGAGTTGTAGCAGTCGGCCAGCACCTGCAGGCTCCCCACCGTGTGCCACTCGTTGCGCAGCTTGGGTCGCGGGACCCTGCCCAGCGCGCGGGCCGCCGATTCCCTGGAGATCCCCATCTCGCGGGCCAGGCCCAGCGCGAACAGGGCGTTGCGGACGTTGTGGCGCCCCGGCAGGGGGAGGTGGACGGGCACTCCCTCCCAGCTCCAGCGGGTGGTGCCGTCCGGCTGGATCTCGATCCCGCCCTCGCCGCCGTCGGGGTGAAGGTCGGCGCCCTCGGAGAGGCCCACCACGCGCACCCGGTAGCCGCCCAGCTCGGCGCGGCTCCGCTGCGGCAGCGCCGGCGGGTCCTCGGCCACCAGGGCGATCCCGCCCAGGCGCAGCCCCTTGACCATGTCCAGCTCCTCCTCCAGCACCCCCTCCAGGCTCCCCAGCCCCTCCAGGTGCTCCTCGCCGATGGAGGTCACCACCGCGAAGTCGGGCTCGGCGATGCGGGCCAGGATCGCGATCTCGCCGGGCTCGTTGGTCCCCATCTCCACCACCAGCACCTCGGCCTCGTCGGGCGCGGCGAGCAGGGTGAGGGGGACGCCCACCTGGTTGTTGAGGTTGCCCTCGGTGGCGTGGACGCGGAAGCGGGCGGCCAGCGCGGCGCGCACCAGGTCCTTGGTGGTGGTCTTGCCGTTGCTCCCCCCGATCCCCACCACCTGCCCGCGGTGCAGGCGGCGGCGGTGGCGGGCCAGGCGGCCCAGGGCGCGCAGGGTGTCCTCCACCTCGAACAGGCGCAGCCCCTCGGGCGCGTCGGCGGGACGGCGGGCGACCACGGCCCCGGTGGCGCCCTTCTCCGCGGCCTCGCGCAGGAACTCGTGGCCGTCGAAGCGCTCGCCCGAGAGCGCCACGAACAGCGACCCCGGCACCACCTTGCGGGTGTCGGTGGAGACCCCGGCGAACTCCACCGACTCGTCGCCCTTGGGGTCCGCCGCGCCCCGGCTGATCCAGGCGCGCAGCATCTCGTCCTCCAGCGCCGTCCGCACCTCCCCCACCGTCCACCGGAAGCCGCTCAAGCCTCACCTCTGCCGGTAAATGTTTCCCGCTCCGCAAGGAGTTCCCGGATCACCGTCCGCTCGTCGAACGGACGGACCTCGCTCCCCCAGAGCTGGTACGTCTCGTGGCCCTTGCCGGCGAGGAGCACCACGTCGCCCTCGCCCGCCTCCCCGAGCGCCCGGCGGATGGCTTCCCGCCGGTCGAGGACGCGCAGGCGGGGAGCATGCCCCATGCCACGCTCCACGTCGTCGGCGATCCGCGCGGGGTCCTCGGTGCGGGGATTGTCGGAGGTGACGACGGCGAGGTCGGCCAGCTCCGCGGCCACGCGGCCCATCTCCGGGCGCTTGCCGCGGTCGCGGTCGCCGCCGGCGCCGAAGACCACGATCAGCCGCCCCGGCGTGAGCGGCCGCAGCGCCCGCAGCGCCACCTCCAGGGCGTCGGGGGTGTGGGCGTAGTCGATCAGCACGGTGCCGGCGACGCCCGGGGTGGGGACGCGCTCCAGCCGCCCCGGCACCTGCGGCAGCGACTCCAGCCCGGCGGCGATCTCGTCCGCCGCCCATCCCAGCCCGTGCAGCGCGGCGGCGGCGCCCAGCGCGTTTGCCACGTTGTAGCCGCCCATCAGCGGCAGCCGAACGGGCACCGTGCCGTCCGGCGTGCGCAGCCGGAACTCCATGCCCCCGGGGAAGGCCTGGACGTCCTCCGCCCGCACCTCGGCGTCCGCTTCCATGCCGAAGCGCACCGTGCGGCCGTGCGGGGCGCGCACCCCGTCCCACGCCGGGTCGTCGGCGTTCAGGGCGGCGACGCCCTCCGGCTTGAGGAGCTCCAGGAGGCGCAGCTTGGCGTCCCGGTACGCCTCCATGGTGCCGTGGTAGTCCAGGTGGTCGCGGGTGAGGTTGGTGAGCACCGCCGCGTCGAAGCGGGCGGCGGCCGCGCGCCCCTGGTCCAGGGCGTGGGAGGACACCTCCATCGCCACCCCGCGCACCCCGTCGTCGGCCAGGCGGCGGAGCCACTGCGCGGTCTCGACCGGCCCCGGGGTGGTGAGGCCCTCGGTGCCGGGGATCACCGCCCCGTCCGCGCCCACCGCGCCCAGCGTGCCGATGGAGGCCGCCGGGCCGCGCCGCCCCAGCAGGTGCCGGAAGATGGCGGCGCTGGTGGTCTTGCCGTTGGTGCCGGTGATCCCCACCAGCACCAGCTCGTCCCACGGGTCGCCCCAGAAGGCGGCGGCGGCGTGCGCGGCGGCAAGGCGCCCGTCGCCGACGGGCAGCTGCGGCAGCGCGACGTCCGGGGCCGCGCGCTCCACCAGCGCCGCGGCGGCGCCGAGGGCCGCCACGTCGGCGAGGTAGCGGTGCCCGTCGCCGCTGGTGCCGGCGACGGCGCAGAAGAGCCACCCCGGCTCCACCCGGCGCGAGTCGGTCGTGACGCCTCGGATCTCCACGCCGGACGGCACGTCGTGTCCCCTGAGGAGACCCCGCTCGGCGAGGCGCGCGGCGATCCGGTCCAGCCCGGTCACTTCTCCGCCCCCAGCAGCGTCAGCGTGTCGCCCGTGGCGAGCTGCGCGCCGGCCGCCGGCTCCGTCCCCGCGACCCGTCCGCCGCCCCGCAACCGCACGTGGAGCCCCAGCGCGTGGGCGCGGCGGGCCGCGTCGCGCAGGGGGAGCCCGGCGAGCGCCGGCACCGCCACCGGGCGGCGGGCGCCGGCGGGGAGCCGCGGCACGCCGTCGGCCAGGTTGAAGACGTAGGTGCCGTTGGACGAGGCGGGCGGGGGCGTGCGCCCTGCGGAGGCGGCCGTGGACACCGGCACCGCGCCCCGGGAGGCCACCAGCGAGGCGCCGTCCAGCGACGACGAGCGCGTGGCCAGGATCGCCTGCAGCATCTCGCGGGTCACCGGCGCGGCGATGGCGCCGCCGTAGTACTCGCCCCGCGGGCGGTTCAGCTTGACGTAGATGGCGAGCTGCGGGTCGCGCGCCGGGAAGAAGCCGGCGAAGGTGGCGGCGTAGCTCCCCGCCTCGTAACGCCCGGTGGAGCCGGTGAGGCGCGCCGTCCCCGTCTTCCCCGCCACCTCGAAGGTGGCGAGCGACGCCTTGCTCGCCGTCCCCTCCTCCACCACCGCCACCAGCACCTCGCGCAGCGCCTCGGTCACCCGGGCGGGGAGCACGCGGCGCACCGCGCGCGGCTCCCACTTCCGCAGCGTCTCGCCGTCCTCGCCGCGCACCTCGCGCACCAGGCGCGGCTCCATCAGCACCCCGCCGTTGGCGAGCGCGCCGTACGCCATCACCAGCTGCAGCGGGGTCACCGCCATCTCGTAGCCGATCGCCAGGCTGGCGGGCGTAAGCCGCGACCACCCGGCCGGGCGCCGCAGCCGCCCCCCGGCCTCGGACGGGTACTCCACCCCGGTGGGCGTCCCGAAGCCGAAGTCGCGCAGGTAGCCGTACTGCTCCGCCGGGCGCAGCCGCGGCGACAGCTTGGCCATGGCCACGTTGCTGGACTCGCGCAGCGCCTCGCGCACCGTCACCGCGCCCATGGCGTGCACGTCGGTGAAGGAGCGGCCGTTGCCGTCCGTCCAGCGCCCGTTCTCGGCGAACACCGTCTCGTCCAGCGACACCCGGCCCTGCGCCAGCAGCGAGGCCACGAAGAAGGGCTTGATGGTGGAGCCCGGCTCGTACGGCTCGGTGAAGCCGGCCAGCGTGCGCGCCCCGCCCACCCGGCGCGACACCGCGGCGAGGATCTCCCCCGTGCGCGGGTCCGCGACCAGCAGGTCGCCGCCGTCCGAGCCGGTGCTGCGCACCGCCTCGCGGAGCGCGCCGTCGGCGATCTCCTGGAGGTCGAAGTCCAGGGTGAGGTACACGTCGCGCCCGTCGCGCGGCGGCACCACCGGCAGCGACACGGTGGCCTCCTTGCGGCCGAGCGCGTCGCGGCGCATCAACGCGTAGCCGTCCTCGCCGCTCAGCAGGTCGTCCCACTCCTGCTCCACCCCGCCCAGCGCCCGCCCGTCCGCCGACACGAAGCCCAGCACCTCGCGCCCCACGTCGCCCTGCGGGTAGAAGCGCTCCAGCCGGCGCTCGGAGTGGATGCCCCGCACCCCCTCCAGCTTCTTGTGCTGCTCGGCGGTGAAGCGGCCCGGGAGCACCACCCACTTGCGCTTTGGATCCGTGGCGCGGCGCGCGGCCCCCTGCGACAGCCCCAGCGCGCCGCGCAGCGCGCGGGCGGCCTCGTCGCGGTCGCGCAGCTCGCGCGGCGCCACGGAGATGCGGAAGGTCTCGTAGCTGAGCGCCAGCGGGGTGCCGTCCCGGTCGAAGATGCCGCCGCGGCGCGCCGGCACCGGGGTGCGCGACTGCTGCTGGTCGGCGGCCTCGGCGGCCCACTTGTCTCCTTCCAGCGCCTGGAGCTGGAAGGCGCGCCCCAGCACCGCCACCGCCGCGATCCCGAACGACGACACCAGGATCCAGCGCCGCAGCGCCAGCCCGTCCCCGCCGTCCCTGGTCGTCCGCCCCGCGCTCCGGCCGCCCGCCTTGCGCCCGCTCATTCGCTCCCCTCCTCGTCGTCCCCGGCCGCGGCCACCTCGCGCGGCAGCGGCACCAGCACCACCTCGCTGTCGGCGGGGAGGTGCATGTCCAGCCGCTCGCGCGCCACCCGCACCACCCGCGCGCGGCTCTGCAGCGACTGGATGCGCGTCTGCAATTCCAGCCGCGCCGCCTCCGCCACCGCCCGCTCCCCCTCCAGCTCGCGGATCTCGCGCTGCAGCGCCACGCCCCTGGTCTGGCGCCCCACCACGACGGCGAGCGCGCCCAGCAGGCACGCCAGCAGCGCCGCCACGCGCAGGATCCCGCCGCCCCGCCGCCGGCCGCGGGAGCCGCCCGGGATGGTCGCGCCCGAGGGCGTCCGCCGCATGGCGCTCACGCCTTCCTCCAGGCGCGCAGCCGCGCGCTGCGGGCGCGCGGGTTCGCTTCCACCTCGGCGGGCGAGGCCGACACGGGCTTGCGGGTGAGCGTCGCGCCCAGCGCCGTGCCGCCGCAGGCGCACACGGGGAGGCCGGGCGGACAGGTGCAGGCGGTGCTCCAGTCGCGAAAGGCGTTCTTCACCAGCCGGTCTTCCAGCGAGTGGTAGGAAAGGACGGCGAAGACCCCACCCGGGGCCAGCGCGTCGCGGAACCTGGGGAGCGCCGTCTCCAGGGCGTCGATCTCGCGGTTCACGGCGATGCGGAGCGCCTGGAAGATGCGGGCGCGGTCCCCCGCGTCGGAGCGCGGCCCCAGCGTCCGCCCGATCGCCTCCACCAGCTGGTCGCTGGTGGCGATGGGGCCGCGCTCCCGCATCTCCACCAGGATGCGGGCCAGCTTGCGGGAGCGCTTCTCCTCGCCGAAGCGGTAGAACACGTCGGCCAGCTCCTGCTCGTCGGCGGCGTTGAGGAAGTCGGCGGCGCTCTCCTCCCCCCCCGCCCCGCCCGACATCCGCATGTCCAGCGGCGCCCCCGCGCGAAAGGTGAACCCCCGCCGGTCGGCGTCGATCTGGTGCGACGAGATCCCCAGGTCCAGCAGCACCCCGGCCAGCTCCCCCGCCCCGATCCCGGCCGCCTCGACGGCGTCCGCGAAGTTGGAGCGGACGGCCCGGAAGCGCTCGCCGAAGCGGGCCAGCCGCGCGCCGGCCTCGGCCAGCGCCTCCGGGTCGCGGTCCACCCCCACCACGCGGGCCTCCGCGGCGCTCTCCAGGATCGCCTCCGAGTGGCCGCCACCGCCCAGGGTGCCGTCCAGGAAGAGGCCTCCGCGCCCGGGGCGCAGCTCCGCCAGCACCTCGCCCACCATGACGGGGACGTGGTACCCGGAAGCGTTCGACAGCGAACGTTCAGGCAAAGATCTGGTGGGTGAAGCGGTCGAAGTCGTCGGAGCGGGCCGGCACGGCGGCCTGGAAGCGCTCCGGGTCCCACAGCTCGATCCGGTCGATGGCGCCCACGACGAGCGTGGCGCCGCGGATCCCCACCGCCTCCTGGAGGCGCGGCGGGACGAGGATGCGCCCCTGCTTGTCGGGGACGACCTCCACTGCGTTGGCGGTGACGCTGAGAACGTACGAACGGGCCTGCGGCTGGAGCCTGAGCAGCTCGCGCAGGCGGCTCTCCACCTCCGCCCAGGCGGGCTCGGGATAGAGGGTGAGGGCGTTCTCGAAGACGTGCACAAGGACCAGGGGACGGTCCGGGTGCTCGCGGCGGAACGGCGCGGGAAGGTTGAGGCGCCCTTTGTCGTCGATCTGGTGCAGGTAGCTCCCGAGGAACCCGCTCATCCACCCCCCTCGCTACGGACGCCAGGTCAACCCACAGTCCCCCACTTTTCCCCACACGGCACCCAAGCTAACGGCTCCCGGGCCCAAGTCAAGGGCGGTCGGGCGGCCCCGCGGCGCGCCTTTCCGGTGGCGCGCTTCCTGCTCGTGCGCGGTGCCGGAGAGGTCCCCGTCCCCCACCTGCGCCGAGGCGGCCGTGAACATCTGGATGGTGATGAACTCCCCCTCGCCCGAGGCCACGGAGGAGCTCCGCGGGGCGGTGGAGACGCTGCGCGAGGCGGGGCACGCCGTGGTGCCGCGGCTCACCTTCGAGCACGGCGACGGGCGCCGCTTCGCCCGCGAGGCCGCCGACGGCCGCGCCGACCTGGTGATCGCCGCCGGCGGGGACGGCACCATCCACGAGGTGGGGAACGGGATCCACGACTACCTGGCCGCCCGGGCGCACGTGGGGCAGCCCGCCGGCCCGGAGGACGGGCCGCGCCTGGGGATCGTGCCGCTGGGCACGGGCAACGACCTGGCCGGCGCGCTGGACGTTCCCATGGACATCCACACCGCCGTGGCCTCCGCGGTGGTCGGCAAGCCGGTCCCCATCGACGTGGGGATGCTCAACGGCGAGGGCTTCCTCAACGTGTCCACCGGCGGCATCGGCGCCGAGGCCACCGAGGAAACCTCCGACGACGTCAAGCGCCTGCTGGGCCCGGTCGCCTACTTCATCACCGGGGTCAAGAAGTTCGTGTCGCTGGAGGTGTCGTCCGCGCGCTTCACCGACACCGAGGTGATCCACGACGGCCCCTTTTTGATCTTCGCCGTGGGCAACTCGCGCCGCACCGGGGGCGGCAACTGGCTCACCCCGCGCGCCGAGCTCAGCGACGGGCTGCTGGACGTGGTCATCGTCAAGGAGATGCCGCGCCGCGACCTGCTCGCCATCCTCCCCGAGCTGCGCGCCGGCCGCCACCTGGAGCATCCCGCCGTCATCTACAAGCAGGTGAAGTCTCTCACGGTGGAGTCTCCCGGGGAGCTGAGCGTCAACGTGGACGGCGAGCCGCTGGGTGGCCGGCGGCTCTGCTACAGCATCAGCCCCCACCAGATCTGTCTGTCGCTTCCCTGAGATCGTGCCGTGGGGCCGCTCCGGAACCAGGCCAAACTGCCGGCCTGTTTCCTACGCGGGTCGCGGAGCCAGCGGAAACTGCCCCGCTGTCTCCGCTCCGGCTGCGGGAGCCTCGCACGGTACTGCTGTGCGAGTCTCCCTCCGCGACATCATGTGGGAACGGCAGGAACCGCGAACGGCGCCCCCACCTCGATCCCGAGGCAGGGGCGCCGTTCGTACGCTGTTGCCGTTGCAGGCTGTTCCCTGTTCCCTATTCCCTGTTCCCTGCCGTCACATCATCGGCATCCCCCGCGGCCAGGGCCGCAGCACCGCGATCCCCACCATCACGGCCAGCAGCACCACGAACAGCATCACCAGCGCGGTGAGGCACCCGGTGGGCCCGCACCCGCAGCCGCCACCCGGCGGCTGGTGCTCGATGGTCCGGATCGGCGGGCTCTCGCCGCCGTCGCCGGCGGGGGGATCGTTGTCGCTCGGGGTCATGACGCGCTGCGTGGCTCCGGGAGGATCCGCGCCGTGAGACGGCACGGAAAGCAGCCGCGAAGCTAGCCGTTCCCCGCCCCCCGCGCGAGAGCCCGCGTGAGGGATGCGAGCGCGAAGCGGCGAGACCGCGCGGCAGTTTGCGCGGGCTCGCCTCCGTTACGCACAGTTTTATCGTGCGTTACGGAGCCGCAGCCCGACCCCGGCGCAGCCGGGGGCACGCCCGAACCCGCCGTTTCAGTCGGAAGACTTCCTGGACGACGTGATGAACGCCACCGCGACCACGATGACCGCTGCGGCGGCGAGCGTGCGGGCCGTCACCGGCTCGCCGGCCAGGAGCCACCCCAGGAACACCGCCACCACCGGGTTCACGTACGCGTAGGTGGACACCTTGGCCACCTCCACGTGCCGCAGCAGCCAGATGTACGCCGTGAACCCCACGCACGACCCGAACGCGATCAGGTAGCCCAGCGCCAGCAGGCTTCGCCCGCTGACCGCCGCCGGGTCGAGCCGCCCCCACTCGCCCGTCGCGGAGCCGACCAGCACCAGCAGCGCCCCGCCGGCAAGCATCTCCATGGCCGTGGCCTGGAAGGGCGACTCCGGCAGCGCCGCCCGCCGCGAGTACACCGAGCCGATGGCCCAGAGCACGGACGCGAGCACCAGCGCCCCGGCGCCGAGCGGGTCCGCCGCGCCGCCGCCCAGCAGCTCGGCGGGGCCCACCAGGATCCCCAGCCCCACGAAGCCGACGGCGATCCCCGCCCAGGTGCGCCCCGCGGGCCGCGCTCCCCCACCCCGCCACCAGTCCAGCAGCACCATCCACAGCGGCACCGTGGCGACCAGCAGCGCCGCCAGCCCGGAGGGGACCCGCTGCTCCGCCCACGCCACGCCGCCGTTGCCGCCCACCAGCAGGAAGGCGCCCACGACGGCGGCCGCGCGCCAGTTGGCGCGGGTGGGCCGCGGCGCGCCCCGGGAGCGCGTCCACGCGTACAGCGCCGCCCCGGAGACCAGGAAGCGCGCCCCCGCCATGAGGAAGGGCGGGATCGTCTCGATGGCGAATAGGATCGCCAGGTAGGTGGAGCCCCACACCACGTACACCGCCGCGAAGGCCGCCACCACCTGCGCCCTCGACGCCGGCCCCGCCCCGCTCGCCCGCTGCAGCACTCCGGCCACCCTGGTTTCCGTTCACCGGCCGCCGCGCTCGACCGTCCGGGGGCGTGCCGGGGGCAAAGATAACGCGAGCGCCCCGGGGATCGGGATCCCCGGGGCGCCCCGCCGGCCCCGCCGGCGCGCGGGCGGCGCGGCTCAGCGCACGGTCACCAGCCTGCCGCCGCGCACCACGCCCATGGCGACCTCCTTGCCGGGAACGTCGCCGTTCCTGTCGAAGGCGATCCGGCCGGACACGCCCTCGTACGCGCCCACGCCCGAGCCCTCCACCCCCACCTTCGCCAGGTAGTCGCGGATGGCGCGGCGGTCGGTGCCCTCCGCCTGGATCGCCTTCGCGACCAGCTTGATGGCGTCGTAGGTCATGGCGCCGCGGTGGTCCGGCTCCTCGTTGTACTTCTGGCGGTAGGCCCGCACGAACGCCTGCGCCGCCTCGGAGGAGCGGTCGGGGATGAAGGCGGAGCTGACGAAGATGCCGTCGGCGTCGGCGCCGGCGTCCTTGGCCCCGGTCATCCCGTCGCCGCCCACCACGGGGCCGGTGAAGCCCAGCCGCCGCGCCTCGCGCACCACCCGGATCCCGTCGTCGGCCTGCCCGGCGATCACCAGCGCGTCCATCCCCGAGCGCAGCGCGCGCAGCAGGTACGGGTCCACCGCGCCGATGTCCTTGACCGTGGCGGGGAGGTAGGGATCCTGCGCCACCACCTGCCCGCCCGCCGTGCGGAACGCCTCCGCGAACGACTCGGACACCCCGCGGCCGTACTCGTCGTTGGTGTACAGCACCGCCGCGCGGCGCTTGCCCAGCCGCGCGAAGGCGTGCTGCGCCACCACCCGGCCGTGCTGAAGGTCGCTGGGGCACACGCGGAAGGTCCAGTCGCCCGCGCCGGTCACCAGCGGGCTGCTGGAGGCCGGGGAGATCTGCGCCACGGGCGCGCTGTCGTGCTCCCCCTCCTCCTCGTTGTAGATCTTCGCCGCCGCCAGCGTCGCCGCCGAGTTGACGTGGCCGATCACCGCCACCACCCCGGTGCTGTCGCGCAGGTAGCCGGCGACCGGGATCGCCTTGTGCCTGTCCCCCTCGTCGTCCCGCATCACCAGCCGCAGCGCGCGGCCGTCGATGCCGCCGCCCGCGTTGATCTCCGCGACCGCCATCTCGGCGGCCAGCTTCATGGAGCGGCCGTTGGCGAGGCTGAGCGGGCCGGCGATGCCGACCGGGATGTCGCCCCCGGAGACGGCGTCGCAACCGGCCAGCAGGGCGAGCGGGAGCGCGATCCAGCGGCGGACCGGGCGAAGGACAGGTCTCATGCGTTCTCCGGTGTGGTGCACGGGCCGCGGCGCGCGGGCCCTGGAAACGGGGCGGAAAAGGGGAAGTGCCTGCGGATCGGGCGAGGGGTCAGCCCTCGGGGTCCACGTCGCGGACCAGCTCGTCCAGCCAGGGCGGCGGCGCGCCCTCGGCCTCGTAGGCGGCGCGGACCTCCCTCACCAGGCGGCGGGCCACTCCGCGGCGCCGGGCGGGGGTGAGCTCGCCCAGCAGCACCCCCAGCGCGGCGGAGGCCACCTCGGCGCTCATCTCCGCCTCGCCGCGGGAAGCCTCGCGGACGTACCAGCGCTCCAGCTTCTGGCGGGTGGGGAGGTAGGGGACGGAGCCGTCCACGAACTTCTGCAGCCCGCTGGGGCTCATCCCCACTTCGCGGGCAACGCCCCGGAGCGAGACGCTCGCCATGCGGGCCATGATCACCGCGCGGAGCTGGTCGAGGGGAACGCCGCTACGCACGGACATTGACTGGCCCAGGTCCTCGCGCTATCTTGGGTTGTCCACTCTGTCCACTTTTGGCGGGATTACACTATCAGTTTATAGACCGAGGGGCGTCCGGGCAAGGCACCGATCGTCCGCAGGGCGGGATCGGCGCTCTTTGACCGCAGATCGTTTGGTTCATTTCTATTGCGTTCGTGGACGGCTGCACACAGATTGTCGCCTAGCATACGGCCGGACGGATCCCGAGCATCCCGGCCCCGCATCGAACCAGACCCGGAGGAACGCTCCATGAAGCTGAAGCTCGCCGCCAAGGAGTCGGTGCGGCCCCGTCGTGCGGGGCGCAGGTCTCCGCCTCCGCCGGCCATCCTGCACGGCCCCGACGAGACGCTGGACGGCGTCTACATCCTGGACGAGATGCGCAACGGCGTGGGCGTGCTGCTGTGGCAGTCGCTGCACGACGTGATCCTGTGGGCGTCGGTGCCCCCCGGCGAGCGGCGCGGCCTGTTCCGCCCCGAGTCGGTGCGGCGGCGGCTGGGCGCGCTGGTGGCGCTGGGCGCGGCCCCCGCGCTGGAGGCGGCGCTCACCTCGCTGGCGGCGCTCTCGGCGGACCCGGACACGGCGCGTCCGGAGGCGGTGGGCACGGTGTGCCTGCAGATCGCCCGCTGGGCGGACGCCAACGGCTCCGCGGCGACGGCGCTTGCCTTCGCGCAGGGCGCCTCGATCGCCTCCCCGGGCGACGCCTCGGCGGGGCTGCTGGCCGGGACGCTGGCCCGCAAGCTGGGCGAGCGGGCCCGCGCGGAGACCTGGCTGCGCCGCACCATCGTGCTGGGGCGCAGGAACGGCGACCGCATGTCGCTCTTCCAGGCGTGCCTGGTGCTGGGCGAGATGCAGGCGGAGCGCGGCGACGTGGAGGGCGCCCGCGGCCTGTTCCTGCGCGCCTTCCGCGGCGCGCGCCGCAGCGGCTTCCGCGAGATCAAGGCGCAGGCGCTGCACGGGCTCTTCCGGCTGGCGGCGCAGGGCGGCCGCGCGGACGAGGCGGACAGCTACGCGCGCTCCACGCTGCACGCCTACGGCCGCCGCCACCCGCGCGTACCGCAGGTGGCGCGCGACATCGGCACCTTCTGGCTGGAGCGCGGCAAGTACAACGAGGCGCTGGCGGCCCTGCGGCTCCTGCTCCCCTACGCGCGCCGCCCCGCCGACCGGGTGGAGGCGCTCGCCGCCGTGGCCCGCGCCGCGGCCGGCGCCCGCAACGGGGAGGCCTTCGACGACGCGGCCGGCGAGGCGCTCCAGCTCCTCCGCCGCACCCCGCCCGAGGAGATCAAGAGCCGCCCGCTGCTGGACCTGGCCCGCGGCGCCGCCGAGATGGAGCGCTGGGAGAGCGCCGAGCGCGCCGCCCAGCTCGCCCTGGACGCCGCCGTCCGCTCCGGCGAGGACCAGGCCTCCAGCGGCGCCGAGGCCCTGCTCACCGCCGTCTGGACCCACGGCGGCGGCATGCGCTACCAGCACGCGACGGCGTAGCCTCCGCACTCCGCGGTAGACGAACCGGCCCTGCACTCCTGACGGCGTGCAGGGCCGGTTTCTTTTTACTGGGCGCTTCGACCGGGCTCCGGTGTTTGGGGTCGGCCGGGGGATGCTGCTCCGGGGGAGCCGCACCCGAAGGGACTCGCAGAGCACTCGCCGGCGCTCCGCCTGCGTCCGCCAGATCACGCTGGCTTCGAACATGACGTTCCCCCTGCGCAGCCTCCCCCGACCTCCCTGCGCAGATCCCAACTGCAACAGCCCGGCAGTTCTCCCCCTCTCCCGCTTGCGGGGGAGGGGGCCGGGGGGAGGGGGCCTGCCACGGCGCGCGGATCTCGCCTCCCGGGAAGCCCTCCCCCGGCACGGGGGAGGGGGGCGGCGATAACGCCGCCGGGTGGGGGCCTCCCGAGGACGCCAGCCCGACCCCGCGCCAGCGGGGGCACGCCCGCACCCGCCGTCAAAAACCCGTTCAGCAGGTCTTCTTCGCGACCGAATCCCGCAGCACGTACCCGCTGGACCCCCGCTGGAACTCCAGCTGGAAAAGCCTGTCGCACAGCACCGGCGGCACGTACTGGTTTGCCGTGACGGTGGAGGTGACGTGCATGGTGAGCCGGTCCGGCGCGCGGCTGGCCAGGTTGAGGTGCACGAACACGCCGTTCTTGGGCACCCAGCAGGAGGTGCCCAGCTCCATGTCCAGGCAGTTGAAGGAGCTGTCCGGCACCGTGGGGACGAACGGCCGGCCCACCGCCTCCGCGATGCGGTCGACCTCCACCACCCCGCCGGTGGCGCGCAGGCTGCCCCCGCGGAACGATTTGACGTCCAGGAACAGGGGACCCCGCGCGCTCCCCGGGGGCGCGGCGCGGCGGGCGTCCCGCTCCGAGAAGCTCACCGTCTGGCGGACGACGTCCAGGTAGTCGGCCTCGGACGGGGCCTCGGAGCCGCACCCTGCGGCGGCGAGCAGGAGAATGGACGGGAGGAGCCGTTTCATCGCGCGGGGAGCAGGGTTCGGTTCGCGTGAGCTGTCCATGTGCGTCGCCAGGAAGTACATTAGCGCCTGCCGAAGGGTCCGCGAAAGGCCCGCCGCCGTCCCGACACCGCCGCCGCCCCATGAGACTCTGGAAGCTTACCCCCCGGCACGACTCCCTCTGGTGGTGCGTGGACGGCAAGGACCCCTGGCAGCCGCACCAGGACAAGGCGTTCGGCTTCGTGGTGCGCGCCGAGAGCGAGGAGGAGGCCCGCTGGCTGGCCCACGAGAGCGCGGGCGGCGAGAACGACGCCCTCCCCGGCGTGCGCCCCTGGGTGGACGAGCAGTACTCCACCTGCGAGGAGCTGCCTTCTACCGGCCGCCGCGGCGTGGTGCTGGTCAACTTCCGCCACGCGTGAGGAGGACGGATTTGAGCTGCTGATTCGGGCGTGCCCCCGGCTGACGCCGGGGTCGGGCTTCGGCTCCGTAGGCGAGCAAACAACGCTCGCCAACGGAGTCGAGCCCCCAACGATACTGCTGTTGGGGTCTCGCCCCTTCGGGCCGTAATCCCTCACGCGGAACGACGATAAACGGCGGAACGGCGCACCACGCGCCGTTCCGCCGTTCGCTTTTCCCGCAGTACCCCCCACAGTCTGTTCGGGGGGAGACTCGCCGGCAGTTTGGCGAGGCTCCCCCCGGCGGAGGGAAACCCGCAGCAGTACCGCGGGGTTCCCGGAGCCCGCGCAGGAAACAGGCCGGTAGTTTGGCCTGGTTCCGCAGCGGCCCGCCTCAGACGGACGATCTCAGAACTCGTACTTCAGGCGAAGCAGCGCCATGCGCCCGATGAACGGCGCACCCGGAAAGCTCCGGTGCTCCTCGTCCAGCAGGTTCTGCACGCTGAGCTGGAGCGTCGCCCCGGAGAAGTTGCGCGGCAGCTTGTAGCCCAGGTTCAGGTCCAGCAGCGTGGAGGCGTCCACGCAGTCCTCGGCCAGCGGCGCGGTGGCGAAGTCGCCGCCCAGGCACTTGGTGCCCACGTACACGCCGGAGTTCACCGGGAACGAGGCGTTGTAGCGCACCCGCGCCTCGCCGTTGAAGCCCCACCCGTCGTTGCGGTAGAGCAGCGCCACGCTCCCCTTGCGCTTGGGCGCGTTGAGCGTGACCAGCCCGGCGTTGCGGCTCTGGAAGCGGTCCTTGTTGACGAACGAGGCGTTGCCCGAGAGCGACCACTGGTCGGTGAGCAGCGCGGTGGCCGACAGGTCGGAGCCCCACAGCTCGATGGTCTCGTCCACGTTGGTGTAGGTGACCAGCAGCTGCCCGCCGTTGGCGTTGACGTCCGCCGAGGAGACCACCCCCACCGGCACGGACGCCAGCCCCGGGGCGAGCTGCTGCGCGGTGGCGGCCGCCTGCGCCGCGGCCTGCGCGGGCGGGAGACCGGCGGCCTGGAAGAAGCCGGTGAGCCGCGGCACCAGGTACGCGCCCGTCTGCTGGCCGTCCAGGAGCAGGAGCGGCGTCTGGATGGTGAGCGGGGTCACCAGGTTCTCCTTCTGCGACCACCACACGTCGGCCGCCAGCAGGAGCCGCCCGCCCAGGATCCCCTTGTAGCCCGCCTCCAGCGTGTTGGAGCCGGACTCGCGGATGGGGTCCACGTCCGGGAGGTCGAGCGACGAGAGCGGCTGCGGCGTGTTCCCCTGCCCCACCACGCTCAGGTAGTTGGTGCGGATGTCGGTGGCCGTGGGGCGCAGCGAGCCCAGGTACGCGACCAGCGGGGCCGGGAGCGGCTGCCCGCGCGCCGCGGCGCCCTGCGCCACCGCGCCCACCGCCGCCGCCCAGTACGCCGCCGCGTTGGCGGGGACCAGCGTCTGCGGGGCGCCCGGGGTGAAGGGCGACCTCATCAGGTAGCTCCCGTCCGCCTGGCGGAAGCGGAAGCCGGTGTCGCCGGTGCCCTGCACGCGCAGGCTGTAGCCCAGCTGCGCCAGCTGGAGGTTGGGGATGGAGGAGCCCAGGTCCAGGAACTGGTTCAGGGAGCTGGGGGTGGAGAAGGCGCGGTTGAAGGCGACGCGGAAGGCCTGGTTCTCGGCGGGCTTGAACACCAGCGCCGCGCGCGGGGAGAAGAGCGGCTCCGGGAGCGCCGAGTGGGTGTCCACCCGCCCGGCGAGCACCAGGTCGAGCTTCGGCGACAGCGCCGTCTCCGACTGGAGGTAGGCGCCGAACTCGCGGGTCTCGTCGTCGTCCTCGTACAGGCCGTTGATGGTGCCGTTGGTGACCGGCGTGGTCAGCGTGTAGTCGGCGCCGTAGGTGAAGTTCTGCCGCTCGCCCAGCCGGGTGCCGTGCTGGAGCTGCCCCACCAGCAGCCGCGACTGGTCCTGGATGGGCGCCCCGTTGCGGAGCAGGTAGGTGTCGCCGGCGTCGCTGGTGTTCAGGTAGACCTGCGCGAACAGCCGGTTCCAGTTGGTGCGGAGCTGGTAGTAGGTGTAGCGCCAGTCCTTGACCTGCGCTGCGCCCAGCCCGGTCAATTCAACCCCGCTCATGGAGGTGGTGGTGCCCACGGAGGCGATCGCCGTCAGGTCCGGCCGGACGCGCCAGTCGGCGCGGGCCTCGCCGCCCCAGCGCTCCACCCCGTTGTCGCGCAGGCCGATGCGGTCGATGCGGCGCTGCGCCTCGGGCTGGTCGATCCCCACGGCGCGCATCAGGTCGGCGCGGAAGAACGGCAGGTTCCCTGCGAACTTGGCCCGCTCGGCGACCTCGGCGGGGTCGGTGTACCCCCACTCCTCGCCGCGCAGGTACTGCCCGGACACCTTGACCCCGAAGCTCTCGCCGAGCAGGTGCGCGGTGCGGAAGGTGCCCTGGAACACGTCGCGCTCGCCGCCCGCGGCGGTCAGCGTGGTGCCCTGGTAGTCCAGCGGCGAGCGGGTGATGATGTGCAGGATGCCGTTGGCCGTGTTGGGCCCGTACAGCGCCGCGCCCGGCCCCAGCACCACCTCCATGCGCTGCAGGTCCTCGTTGTTGCTGGGGACGAAGTGCAGCAGGTTGACGCGCAGCGACGGCACCCCGGCGATGCGGTTGTCGGTGAGGGCGTGCAGCGAGCCCGAGAAGATGTTGTTGAAGCCGCGGGCCACCACGTTGGCCGACTGGAGCCCGGTGCTCGCGATGTCGATGCCGGGCACGGAGCGCAGGTGCTCGGTTGCGCTCACGGCCGGACGCTCGTCGATGGCGCGCTCCCCCACCACCTCCACGCGCGCCGGCGCGTTGAGCGCCTTTTCGGGGCGCTTGGACGCGGAGACCACGATGGGGTCCAGCTCCACCTGGGCGGTGTCCTGGCGCTCCTGCGCGCCCGCCGCCGGCACGGCGCAGAGGGCGACCACGACCGCGGATACGACGCTGCCTGCACGGCGACTGCGCATGCACACCTCCGGTGAGGATTGAGAAGACGGACTGCGAGGGAACTGCCAGGGAGTATCGGCCGGCGCGGACGCGCCGAGGTGCGGAGAACGGAGGGACCGGTGAAGATTGTGACGATAGGATAGGGCCCGGGGTGGGGCGCGGGCAAGGACTTCGAACGGATAGGGAACAGGGGACAGGGAACAGGGAACAGCCTGCGACTGCAAAAGCGCCCCCGCCGGGAGATCCGGGCGGGGGCGCCGTTGCAGCTGCGTGAGGGATTTCGGCCCGAAGGGGCGAGGCCCGCCGGCAGTTTGGCGGGGCTCGACTCCGTTACGCAGCGTTGTTTGCTGCGTTACGGAGCCGAAGCACGACCCCGGCGCCAGCCGGGGGCACGCCCGAACCCGCCGTAAATCCGTTCCGTCTCAGACCCAGGTGCGCTGGATCTTGCCGATGGCCTCGATGCGGCGCTCGGCGATGCGGTCGGCGGCCTGGTAGGTGGGGATCCCCTTCTCCCGGGCCAGCTCGTACAGCTGGATCAAGGTGCCGTAGATCTCGCCCGCCTTGCGCATGGCGCGCTCGGCGCTCCAGCCGTTCAGCTCGCCGTACACGTTGATCAGCCCGCCCGCGTTGATCACGTAGTCGGGGGCGTACAGGATGCCGCGCTCGTGGAGCTGGTCGCCGTGCTTCTCCTCGGCGAGCACGTTGTTGGCCGCGCCCGCGACCACCTGCACCTTGAGCCGGCCGATGGTCTCGTCGTTGACGGTGGCGCCCAGCGCGCAGGGGGCGTACACGTCCGCCTCGGCGTCGTAGATGGCGTCGGGGGCCACGGCCGTGGCGCCGAACTCGGTCACGATGCGGTTGATCCGCTCCTGGTCGATGTCGGTGACCACCAGCTCGGCGTTCTCGCCGGCCAGGAACTGGCACAGGTAGTACCCCACGTGGCCGAGGCCCTGCACGGCGATGCGCCGGCCGGCCAGGTCGTCCGAGCCCCACTGCGCCTGGGCGGTGGCCTTGATCCCCTGGTACGTGCCGTACGCCGTCACCGGCGACGGGTCGCCCGAGGTGTCGCCGCGCCCGGTGACGTGCTCGGTCTCCATGTGGCAGTAGTCCATGTCGCTCACCGAGGTGCCCACGTCCTCCGCGGTGATGTAGCGCCCCTTGAGGCTCTCCACGAAGCGGCCGTGCGCGCGGAAGATCTCCTCGCGGCGGCTGGTCTTGGGGTCGCCGATGATCACCGACTTGCCGCCGCCCAGGTTGAGCCCCGCGACCGCGGCCTTGTAGGTCATCCCGCGCGACAGGCGCAGCGCGTCGATGAACGCTTCCTCGTCGGAGTTGTAGTTCCAGAAGCGCGTCCCGCCGAGCGCCGGCCCGAGCGTCGTGTCGTGGATCGCGATGATCCCCTTGTAGCCGCACGACGGCTCGTTGCAGAAGACCACCTGCTCGTGGTCGTACTCGCCGATGAGCGAAAACAGTTCCATTCTAAGACCGTGGTTGTCGTTGGTGTTCACGCGGACGCGCCCACGAGGCCCGCACGCGGGTGGAGGCGGCGAGCCGCCTAGCGGTAGAGTTCCCTGGCAATGACGACCCGTTGAATCTCGCTCGTCCCCTCGTAGATCTCCGTGACCTTGGCGTCGCGGAACAGCTTCTCCACCGGGTACTCCTTGACGTAGCCGTACCCGCCGAACACCTGCACCGCCTGCGTGGTCACGTACATGGCCGCCTCGGAGGCGAACAGCTTTGCCATGGAGGCCAGCCGCGTCACCGGCTCGCCGGCGTCCTTTGCGGCCGCGGCGCGGTACAGCAGCCCGCGCGCCGCCTCGATGCGCGTGGCCATGTCGGCGAGCTTGAACTGCATCCCCTGGAAGTCCTTGATCGCCGTGCCGAACTGCTTCCTCTCGGCGGCGTAGGCCAGGGCGTGCTCCAGCGCCGCCTGCGCGATGCCGATGGCCATGGCGGCGATCCCCAGCCGCCCGTTGTCCAGCCCCTGGAGCGCGTAGATGAACCCCTGCGACGGGTCGCCGAGCACCTGGTCGTCGGGGACGAACAGGTCCCTGAATGCGATCCCCACCGTCTCGGAGGCCCGCTGCCCCATCTTGTCCTCCTTCTTGCCGACGACGTAGCCCTCGGCGTCGGTGCGGAGGATGAAGGCGCCGATCCCCTTTGCCCCCCTGCGGTCGCCGGGGGTGTCGGTGCGGCACATGGCCACCACCACGTCGCCGAAGCCGCCGTTGGTGATCCACGCCTTGGAGCCGTTGAGCACCCAGCCCCCGTCGGCGCGGACGGCCTGCGCGGCCATGCCCGCGGCGTCGGAGCCGGCGTCGGCCTCGGACAGGGCGAAGCCGCCCAGCCACTCGCCGCGCGCCATGGGGCGGAGGAAGCGCTCCTTCTGCTCGTCCGTGCCGCGGGCCAGGATCATCTGCGTGGGGAGCGAGTTGTGGACGCTCATCGCCACGGCCACCGACGAGTCGCCCCAGCCGATCTGCTCCAGCGCCAGCAGGTACGACATGGTGTCGAGGCCCAGCCCGTCCCACTCCTCGGGGAGCAGCATCCCCAGGAAGCCCAGCTCCCCAAGCTTGCCGATCACCTCGCGGGGGAGGTGGCCCTCGCGGTCCCACTCCTCGGCGTGCGGCCGCAGCTCGCCCTCGGCGAACTCGCGCGCCAGGTCGCGGATCTGTAGTTGTTCCGGCGTCATCCCGTTACGTCGCCTCGCATGGAAGGGCCGCCGCTCAGCCGGCCGCGGCCCGGATTGTACCCTGGTGATACAAAACCCGGAGGCGGCTGCCGCGCAGGGGCGGCAGCCGCCGGGGATCAGTAGCTGTAGAAGCCCTCGCCCGTCTTGCGGCCCAGCTTGCCGGCGGCCACGTACTTCCGCAGCAGCGGGCAGGGGCGGTACTTGTCGTCGCCCAGCCCGTCGTGCAGCACCTGCATGATCGCCAGGCAGGTGTCCAGCCCGATCAGGTCGGCGAGCGCCAGGGGGCCCATGGGGTGGTTCATCCCCAGCTTCATCACCGTGTCGATGGCCTCGCGGTCCGCGACGCCCTCCATGAGGCAGAATACCGCCTCGTTGATCATGGGCATCAGGATGCGGTTGGAGACGAAGCCCGGGTAGTCGGCCGCCTCGGCCACCGTCTTCCCCAGCTTCTGCGAGGTCTCCACCACCACGCGCGCCGTCTCGTCGGAGGTGGCGAGGCCGCGGATGATCTCCACCAGCTTCATGACCGGAACCGGGTTCATGAAGTGCATCCCGATCACCCGGTCGGCGCGCCGGGTCTGCGCGGCGATCTCGGTGATGGAGATGGAGGAGGTGTTGCTCGCCAGGATCGCGTGCTCCGGCGCGGCCTCGTCCATCGCGCGGAAGATCCTGAACTTGAGGTCGCGGTTCTCGGTGGCGGCCTCCACCACCAGGTCCGCCCCCGCCACGCCCTCGGCCGGGTCGGTCGCCGTGGCGATGCGGCCCAGCGCGGCTGCCTTCTCGTCCTCGGTGTACGCGCCCTTCTTGATCTGCCGGTCCATGTTGCCGGAGATGACGGACCGTGCCCGCTCCAGCGCGTCGGCGGCCACGTCCACCATGGTGACGTCGTAGCCGTTCTGCGCGAACACGTGGACGATGCCGTTGCCCATCGTCCCCGCCCCGATCACCGCCACCTTGCCGATCTCAGCCATTTCGGTTCGCCGTAGAAAGCGTTGTCGTCGTCACAGCACCAGCCACCCGACGAAGTAGATCGCGACCAGGATCCCCCCGGTGGCGACGAGCCACAGGTCCAGCCCCCACCCGGCGCCGGCGCGCTCGATGCCGCGCCGGGCCTCCAGGGCGCCGCGCACGGAGCCGGCGTCCACCACGTCGCGGAAGCCCACCCCGCGCATCCCCATGCGCGCCGTCGCCCCGAAGAGCACGGCGAGCACCCCCGCCGTCCACACCGTCAACAGCCAGGCCCGCTCGCGCTCGGCCTCCGTACGCAGCCCGATGGCCTCGTACGGCAGCAGGAGGGCGGCGGCCGCGGCGACTGCCGCCGCCGCGCCGAAGGCCCAGGCCCAGAACCTCAGCGCGCGCCGGCTCACGCGCGCCGCTCCTCCGGCACCGGCGTGGCCGTCGGCGATTCGACGGGCGCGGCGGGATCCGGGTCGATGATCGGCCGCAGCCGCCGCACGTCGGGCGACTCGCGCAGCCGGGGCGTCCGCAGCAGCCACACGGTCCCCGCCGTGATCGCCAGCGTGGCGGCGAGCCCGGCCTCGGGCCCGAAGGCGCCGCCGGTCCACCAGTCCGGCCCGGTCTCCATCCCCGTGTACAGCGGGGTGTCGATCTCCAGCCCGCTCACCGGCAGGTCCAGCAGCGTCGCCATTGCCCAGTTCCACCCCAGGTGCACCCCGGTGGCGAACCAGAGCGAGCGGGTGCGCAGGTACGCCGCCGAGAGCATGAGCCCGGCCAGCGCGATGTTGGCGAGCCCCAGCGGGCGCACGTTGGGGTTCTGCGCGTGCGCCAGCGCGAACAGCAGCGACAGCAGCACGGCCGCCGGCCAGGCCCCGATCCCCCGCGCCAGCGCCTGGAACGGGTAGCCGCGGAAGAGCACCTCCTCCAGCGCCGCCGCCACCGCGAAGAACGCGAGCGTCCGCAGCGCGAAGGCCAGGTACCCGGGCAGCGTCCCCGCGTCGGGGATCCAGCGCGCGCCGCCCGTCGCCGCGACCCCCAGCACCGCCGCGCCCAGGAAGGCGGCCCCCAGCAGCGTCCCCCACCCGCTCTCGCCCGGGGCGGCGCGGCCGAGGGCGAACCCCATCGCCCCGAACGGGCGCCGCTCCACCCCGCTCATCATCACCCACCCCGCCGCCAGCGACGCCGCCAGCGAGGTCGCGATCGGGGCCAGGCGGGTGGGATCGTCGCCGCCCTCCAGCCCCATGAGGGCGAGCATCGAGTTGCCGAGCACCGTGAAGGCAAGGAAGAGCAGGGCGTACACCCCGATCCTCCACACCGCGCCCCAGACGCGCGGCAGGACGCCGCGCGCTCCCTCAGGGGGTGCTTCCCGGGGCGGGGCCTCCACGCGTCCGGCCCGTCAGCTCCCGAACAGCCGCAGCACGCGGTCGCGGAAGCGGGCCATCACCAGCACCACCATCGCCACCTTGACCAGGTCGGCGAGGATGAACGGACGCAGCCCCAGGGCGACCGCCGTGTCCACGCTCCCCACCACCGCCAGCCAGGCGAGCCCGCCGGCGTAGATGGCGGCGAGCGCTGCCACCAGGCCCGGGAGCGCGCGCAGCCCGCCGGTGCGGCCCAGCGCGCCGGCCAGGAAGGCGGCCGCCGGGTACGCCATCAGGTAGCCGCCCGTGGGGCCCAGCAGGTAGAGCGCGCCGCCGCCCGCGGCGAACACCGGGAGCCCCGCGATGCCGGCGGCCAGGTACAGCACCTGGCTCGCCGCGCCCAGCCGCGCGCCCAGCACCGCGCCGGCCAGCAGCACGAACAGCGGCCCGAAGGTGAACGGCACCGGCGTCCCAGGCAGGGGGAGGGCGAAGCGCGCCCCCACCGCGGTGGCGGCGGCGAAGGCCACCACCCCGACGACGCGGCGGGTCGTCAGGGAGGGGGCGGCCGCGCGGCCGCCCAGCGCCAGCGTGTTGCGAAGGGTGCTCATCTCGTGTCTCTCCCGGGTTTACACGCGCTCGACCGAGAGGGCCACGGCGTCGCCGCCGCCCAGGCAGAGCGTGGCGAGGCCGGTCTCGGCGTCGCGGTCCTTCATGGCGTGCAGCAGCGTGGTAAGCACCCGCGCGCCCGACGCGCCGATGGGGTGCCCGAGCGCCACCGCGCCGCCGTTGACGTTGACGCGGTCCCAGTCCCACCCCAGCCCGGCGCCGTCGGCCAGCGCCTGCACGGCGAAGGCCTCGTTGGCCTCGATCAGGTCGTAGTCGGAGATCTGGGTGCCGGACTTCTTCATCAGCTTCTTCACCGCCTCGATGGGGGCGAAGAACAGCTCCCGGGGCTCCACGGCGCCGGTGGAGTAGGCGTTGATGCGGGCCAGGATGGTCAGCCCGTTCGCCCGCGCGTACTCCTCGGAGACCACCACCACGGCGGAGGCGCCGTCGTTCATGGACGATGCGTTGCCGGCGGTCACCACCGGGTCGGTCACGTCCTGCGGCGCGTGCTCCTTGAAGGCGGGCTTGAGCCTGCCCAGCGAGTCCATGCTGCTGTCGGCGCGCGGGCCCTCGTCGGCGTCCACCACGGTGGGGCCCTTGCGGCCGGCGATCTCCACCGGGACGATCTCCTCCCTGAACTTGCCGGCCTCCGCGGCCGCCACCGCCTTGCGGTGCGAATTCACCGAGAACTCGTCGGCCATCTCGCGGGTGACGCCGGCCTTCTTGGCCGTGTACTCGGCGTGGCCGCCCATGTGGACCTCGCAGAACGAGCACCACAGCCCGTCGCGGATCAGCCCGTCCACCACCGTCTGGTCGCCGAACTTGACGCCGCCGCGGTACCCGTACAGGTAGAACGGGGCGTTGGACATGGACTCCTGCCCGCCGGCCACCACCACCTGGCTGTCGCCCGCGCGGATGGACTGCGCCGCCAGCATCACCGCCTTGAGGCCGGAGCCGCACACCTTGTTGATGGTGAGCGCGGAGACCATGGAGGGGAGCCCGGCCTTGACCGCCGCCTGGCGCGCCGGCGCCTGGCCGACGCCGCCCTGCACCACGTTGCCCATGATCACCTCGGCGATGTCGTCCTGCGACACGCCGGAGCGCGACACGGCCTCCCGGATGGCGATTGCCCCGAGATCCGGCGCGGACAGGGAGGCGAGCCCCCCCAGGAAGCGGCCGATGGGGGTGCGGACCGCGCTCACGATCACCGGCGTGGTCCTGGGGTCGTTGGACATCTGGATCATGTTCTCGGTTCTCTCGGGTCTCGTCTTCTCGTCACGGTGCGCGCCCCGTACACCCGGCCGGGCGGCGCGTTCGGGGTCGGTTCAGGCTTCGCGCAGCACGAGGCCCTTCGCCTCCGGCTCCACGCGTCCCCACGGCGTCGCCGGGTCGTGCGTGGACACCAGCAGCCAGCGCTCGTCCACGGCCCGGCGCAGCAATTCCCGCTTGGACTCCAGGGTGACCAGGGGCTCCACGTCGTAGCCCATGATCCACGGGAGCGGGAGGTGCGCCATGGTGGGGACCACGTCCGCCATGAAGCACGCCGTCTCCCCGCCCGACCTCACCAGCACCGACTGGTGGAAGGGGCAGTGCCCCGGCGTCGGCAGCGTCTCGATCCCGGGCACGATCTCCACGGCGCCCTCCACCAGCTCCAGCCGCCCCGCCTCCATCACCGGCACGAAGTTGTCCGGGAGGTAGCTGGCCTGGGTGCGCTCGTTGCGGCGGTGCGCCCAGTCCCACTCGCCGCGCTGGACGTGGTAGCGCGCGTTGGGAAAGGAGAGCTTCACCCGGCCCTCCGCGTCGCGGAAGGTGTTGCCGCCCGCGTGGTCGAAGTGGAGGTGCGTGTTCACCACCACGGCGACGTCCTCCGGGGCGAAGCCGGCCAGGCGCACCGCCTCCTGGAGCCGGTCGGGGGCGCCGGAGCCCGGGGAGGCGGCGTTGTCCACGCCGTAGATGTCCCGGAACTTGGCGTCCTCCTTGTTCCCCAGCCCCGTCTCCACCAGCACCAGCGCGTCGCGTGTCTCCACCAGCAGGCAGCGGAGCGCCAGGGGGATGCGGTTGCGCTCGTCGGCGGGGATGCGCCGCTCCCAGAGCGGCTTGGGCACCACCCCGAACATCGCCCCGCCGTCCAGTCGCTGCGTCCCGGCCTCCAGCGCGTGGATGCGGAAGTCGCCCAGCGCGCGGGTGCGGACCGGCGGCAGCCCTTCCGGCTCGCTCACGCCTGGTCCATGGAGCGCGGCGTGGCGGTGCGCTTGCGGCGCGGCGCGCGCTTGCCCAGCAGCACGTCCACCCCGTCCCAGTCCTCGATCCCCCGCTCCTCCAGCGAGTCCAGGAAGCGCAGCAGCACGTGCGCCGTGGCGACCGCGTCGTCCAGGGCGCGGTGCCGCGACTCGATCTCCAGCCCGAAGTACAGCGCCAGCCCGTCCAGCGAGCGGGACGGCAGCTGCGGAAGCAGCTTGCGGGCCAGCTTCACGGTGCACAGCTGCCGCCCGGCGGGGAGGATCCCCGTGGAGCGCTCCAGCTCGGCGCACACGAAGCGCCAGTCGAACGGGGCGTTGTGGGCCACGAACACCCGCCCCTCCAGCAGCGGGAGCACCCGGTCGGCCACCTGCCCGAAGAGCGGCGCCTCGCGCACCATGGCGTCGGTGATGCCGGTGAGCGACACGATCATGGACGGGATGCGCCGCCCGGGGTTCACCAGCGTGGCGTACGTCTCGCGGATCTCGCCGCCCTCCACGCACACGGCCGCGATCTCGGTGACGCGGTGCCCGGTCCCCGGCGAGCCGCCGGTGGTCTCCACGTCCACCACCACGAAGCGCTCCTCGCGCAGCAGCCGGCGCGGGGGCGGCGGCGCCCCCAGCGACCACACCCCCTCGGACGAGACGGAGAAGCGCGGGTCCGTGCCCAGCAGGGCGAACACCGCCCCGGCCGCGGCCCGCGGGTCGCCCCGGATCCCCAGCACCTGCGAGGCGATGACCGCCGTATCCAGCGGGCCGCGCTCCAGCATGCGCACCGCCCGCTCCGTGAGAGAGCCGCCGCGCTGGAAGCGGAGCCCGTCGTTGTATGCGCCCTGCATCTGCACCGCTTTCACCAGATGTCTTCCCGGAGCACCGGGAGCGTCATGCACCTTCCGCCCCCCCCGCCCCGCACCAGCTCCGCGCCCTCGAACGCGATCACCGCCTTGTCGCCCTCCTCCACCTCCACGTCGCCGGTGAGGTAGTCGAGCGCGTTTACCACCCTGAACCCCGCCTCCTTCTCCATCTCCCGCATGGTGGCCTCGTTGCGGGTGTAGCCCAGGACCACGCCCGGCCGCACCGCCACGAAGTTGCACCCGCTGGCCCACTGCTCCCGCTCCTGCGTGGTGGGGTGGTGCCCCCCGCAGCAGATGGCCTGCAGCGGCAGGTCCATGCTCTTGAGGGCGGCGAACACGTCCGGGTACTCCCGCACGCCCTTGCCGTCGGCGCGGTAGTAGAGCACCGGGAGGCGCGCCGGCCCGAAGAAGTAGGGCGGGTACACCACGCAGTGCTCCCGGTCCACCATGGTCAGGATCATGTCCAGGTGGATGGCCGGGCTCTCGCTGGGGAGCACCACCACCAGCACGTGCTCCACCCCCGCCGTCTCGCGCAGCCCCTCCACCAGCCCCTCGATCGCCGCCGGCGACGAGCGCTCGGAAAGGCCGATCATCGCCAGGTCGGGGCGGAGGATGATGACGTCGCCGCCCTCGATGGTGTAGTCGCTGCGGTGCTCCTCGGCCCCGTCGTAGATCAGGCCGGCGTTGCCAAGGAGCGGGTGGTAGGTGAAGAGCGCCTTCATCAGCAGCTCCTCGGTCCAGCGCACCGCGTACTTCATGGCGCCGATGATGATCCCCTGGTTCACCACCATCGCGGCGTCGCGGGTGAAGAACAGGTTGGGCAGCGGCGGCAGCTCGTACGAGACCTTGTGGAGCAGCTTGGAGATGGGGCCCTGCGGCGACTCCTTGCCCTCGATGAACATCCGGATCAGGTCGGCTCCCGGAGTCTCGGCCACCCGGTCCTTGAGCGGCTCGGACGAGGACACCTCCATGACGCGCTCCACCAGGAAGCGGCGCACCTCCGGCTCGTCGATGATGTCGGAAAGGAGCTCGCGGACCTCCAGCACCTCGCAGAAGCGCGAAAGGATGGCCCGGAAGCGATGGTGCTCGCGCCGGGCCTGGTCCACGTCGATGATGTCGTCGTAGAGGAACTGCTCGCGGTTCGACGGGGTGACGGCGCGAAGCTCGTTCCCCGGAGTGTGGACGAGGACCCTGCGGAGGGGGCCGATCTCGGACGTGACGTGGACGCGGGCGGTCTTGTTCATAGCCCCGGAAGATAGGGAGACCCCCCGGAAGCGCGCAACTTCAGGGAACAGGTGACAGGGGATAGGGAACAGGTGACAGGGAACAGGGAACAGCCTGCGACGGCAAGGGCGGGCCTCGCGGGTATGTAGTGCTTTTGCGGTATTTACCGAAGCCGCTCGCCGGAGATGGCGTAAGCCAGACCCTCGAGCTCCACGGTCATATCGACGTATCTCAGGGCGACGCTCTCGGGGACGCGGAGGCGGGTGGGGGCGAAGTTGAGGATGGCGCGCACGCCGGCCCCGACCACGCGGTCCACGACCGACTGGGCGGCCTCGGCGGGGACGGCGACGATGACGATGTCGATCCTCTCCTCGCGGAGCGCGAGGTCCATGTCCTGGTCGTGGCGGACGCGGAGGTCGCCCCAGGCGGCGCCCACCTTGGCGGTGTCGGAGTCGAAGACGGCCTGGATGTGGAAGCCGCGGCGCTGGAAGTCGCGGTAGGAAAAGAGCGCCGAGCCGATCTTGCCGGCCCCCACCAGGGCGACGCGCCAGGCGTGGTTGAGCCCCAGGATGTCGCGGATGCGGCCCACCAGCTCGGGGACCGAGTACCCCAGCCCCCGCTTGCCGAACGAGCCGAAGAAGGACAGGTCCTTGCGCACCTGCGCGGAGGTGGTGCCCCCGCGCTCCGCCAGCTCGTCGCTGGAGATGGTGTCGAGCCCGCGGTCCGCGGCCTCCTGGAGAAAGCGCAGGTACAGCGAGAGCCTGCGGACTGTGGACTCGGAGATCTTCTTCATGCGCGGCACACCGACGGGACGGCCGGGACGACGGGCCGAGACTTGTGAAAACATTCACAAGATAAGCCGCGCTCCACCCCGCGTCAACGGCGCGGGAGTCAGCCCTCGCGCGCCTCCCGCCGCGCCGACAGGGCGCGGGCCAGCCGGATGAACTGCTCGGGCGCGAAGGTCTCCGGGCGGTCGCGCAGGTCCATCCCCAGCTCCGCGCCCAGCGCCTCCACCTCCTCCGGGGAGAGGCGGTACGCGTCGCGGAGGATGCGCTGGAACTGCTTGCGCCGCTGACCGAACGCCGCGCGCGTCAGCTCACGCAGCGCGCCCTCCTCCTCCGCGGGGAGCCGCGGGGGAGCGTGCGGGGTGATGCGCACCACGGTGGACTCCACGTCCGGCACCGGGCGGAACGACTTCCTCCCCACGTGCAGCACCCGCTCCGCGTCCGCCACGGAGCGCACCCCCACGGCCAGCGCGCCGTACGCCTTGCTCCCCGGCTCGGCCAGGATGCGGTCCGCCACCTCGCGCTGCACCATCAGCACCACGGCGCGCGGGCGGGTCCGCCGCTCCAGCAGGGAGAACAGGATGGGGGTAGTGATGTTGTAGGGGATGTTGCCGATCACCAGCAGGCGGGCGGGGTCGGCGGAGACCCGCTCCAGCGGCACGTCCAGGATGTCGCCGTGCACCACCTCCACGGAGGGGTCGCCCGCGAACTCGGCCGCCAGGCGGGGGGCCAGGTCGTTGTCCAGCTCCACCAGCACCAGGCGCCGCACCGTGCCCACCAGGTGGCGGGTGAGCGCCCCCTGCCCCGGGCCGATCTCCAGCACCTCGTCGTCCGGGCCGGCGCCCAGCGACTCCACGATGCGGCGCTGGGCGTTCGGGTCCACCAGGAAGTTCTGCCCCAGCGACTTCCTGGCGCGGTGGGGACCTCCGTCGCGGGGGCTCACGGCGGCGCGGCGGTCAGAGCCGCACCAGCAGCGCGGTGCGGTCGTCCGCGGGGACGCCGGTGGCGCCCGGGGGGGCGGCCAGCCCGAAGATGCGGTCCATCAGCTCGCGCGCCCCGGCGCCGCGGCCGCGCGCCACCTCGTCCAGCAGGATCCGGGAGCCCTCCACCTCGCCGGCCTCCAGCGAGTCGGAAAGGCCGTCGGTGAACAGGAAGAGCAGGTCCTCGCCGCGCTTCCAGGGGGCCTGGCCCTCGTGGTAGTCCTCCAGGTCGATGATCCCCAGCGGCGGGTCGGTGGCGCCCAGGCGCTGCACCTCGCCGTCGCCGCACACCCGGAAGGCGTGCCCGTGCCCGGCGTTGGCGTAGGTGATCTTCCCGCCCTCCGGATCGATGACCCCGTAGAACAGGGTCAGGTACATCTCCGTGGTCTCCAGCTCGTCGATCAGGGTGCGGTGCACGCGGCGCAGCACCTCGGCCGGGGGGTCGCCCTCGGAGGCGTGGATGGCGACCGCGCTCATGGTGAGCGCCATGATCAGCGCCGCCCCGAAGCCGTGGCTGGACACGTCGCCGATCATCGCCCCCAGCCGCCCGCCGGGGAGCCGGAAGAGGTGGTAGAAGTCGCCCCCCACCGACTCGGCCGGGACGCAGCGCGCCGCCACCTCGGCGTACCCCTCGAACTGCTCCACCGGCGGGAGGAGCTTGAGCTGGAGGTCGTGCGCCAGCTCCATCTCGCGCACCATCCGCTCCTGGCGCAGGCTCTCCTCGATGAGGCGGCTGTTCTCCACCGCCGCCCCGATCTGGCTGGCGATCGCGGAGAGCAGCTTGAGGTCGCCGGCGGAAAAGGCCTCGTCCGTGCTGCGCCCCACCAGGTTGATGACGCCGATGGTGCGCGCCTCCCCCTCGGGCGGGGTGTAGCTGACGGGGACGGACAGGAAGGAGCCGCGCTGCACGTTGGCCGGGTCGCAGCCGGGGCGCGGGTACTCCTCGGTGGGGCCCAGCAGCACGGGGCGCCGCTCGCGGAACACCTCGGCGGTCACCGAGCAGGCGTCGGCCACGGAGATGGGCCTGACCTGGCCGTCGCCGCCCACCGCCGCGGCCAGCAGGAGCCGCGACGTATCCGGGTCGTGCACCCACAGGGAGGCCCGCTGCGCCCCCAGGATCCCGATGACCTCCTCCAGGATGGTCCCGGCCGCGCTCTCCAGCGAGATCACCGAGCCCAGGATCTCGCTGATGGAGTACAGCAGCGTGATCTCCTCGTAGCGCTCGATGATCTCCCGGCTCATGGACCTCACCTCCACGTCGTGCCGCAGGGCGCGGCCCATCGCGGAGGCCAGGAAGCGGGCCATGGGGCGCGCCTCGTCGGGCGGGAGGCCCAGGACCTCCACGCGCATGGCGGTCCCGGCGCCGTCCGCGAGCTCGGCCGCGTCCGGGCCGGGGGCGCACCCCTCCCCCTCGTCCGCGCACGCCCAGCCGTCGCCCGCGCGCACCCACAGGCGCGCCTCGCGCCCGCAGTCGCGCCGGAAGTCGGCGAGCACGTCGCGCGCCGCGTCCGGGATGCGGGCCGGGGACGACAGGGAGGGAGACATCGAAGTGGCGGGGGGGTTCACTCGCCGGAGGCCCGTCGCAGGGGCGGGGTGCTGCGGTGGAGGACGAAGCGCACCTCGTTGCCGCGCTCGTTGTACTCCACCTCGTCCATCAGGTTGTGCAGCAAAAAGATCCCCCGGCCGCCGGAGCGCTCCAGGTTGTCGTCCAGCGTGGGGTCGGGGACCTCGCCGGGATCGAAGCCCTCGCCCTGGTCGCGGACCGCCACGGCGATCCGCTCCGAGCTGAGCTCCACCTCCACGCGCACGCACTTGCCGGGGTCCTGCCGGTTGCCGTAGGTGACGGCGTTGGCGAGGGCCTCGCACATGCCCACCCGGAAGTTCAGGGTGAGCTTGGAGCCGTGGAAGTCCACCCCGCGGCACCGCTCCACGAGGTAGGCGACCACGCGCTCGATGACCCGCAGGTCGCTGGGGAGCTCCAGCACGAACGCCACCGGCTCCCCGGACTCCGCCCCGGCCCGCCCGTCGGGCCGGGCCGGCGGCATTGCCTCGTGTCTCAAGCGCATCCTTCGCGCGGAGTTCAGAGGGACTGGAGAGCCTCGTCGCGGGAATCCGCGATGTTGAAGAGGGTGTCCAGCTTGGTGAGCTCGAAGAGGGTGCGCAGGTCCTCGTTGAGGTTGGCGAGCCGCAGCTCCCCGCCCTGCTCCCGGATCTTCTTGGAAAGGCTTACCAGCACCCCGAGGCCCGAGGAGTCGATGTAGCCGGTGTTCGCGAAGTCGATGAGGAACTTGCGCTCGCCCGACTCGAGCTCGTCCAGCACCTTCTGCTTGAGCTCCTGCCGGTTCCCGACGATGAGCTGACCATCCACGTCCACCACCACCACCCCGTTCTGCTTACTCGTCTGGAAGCTCATGGCTCCTCCACGCCTCAGGTTGATATCCGGAACAGACCGAGACCCGCAGGGCAAGCGATGTGCCAGGTAGGGAACAGGGAATCCGCCCAAACGGCCCACGCAACCACCCAAGGGAACAGGGAACAGCCACCCGAACTGCGAACGACGCCTGCACCCCCGCCGTTGCCTTTGCCGTTGCAGGCTATTCCCTGTTCCCTGTTCCCTGTTCCCTATCCCCTGCCGTCAGGCCGGTCAGGCAGGCGACGTTGACAATATCGTCCACGCTGGCGCCGCGCGAAAGGTCGTTGCAGGGACGCGCCAGCCCCTGCACCAGCGGGCCGATCGCCTCCGCGCCGGCCAGGCGCTGCACCAGCTTGTACGCCAGGTTGCCGGCGTCCAGGTCGGGAAAGACCAGCACGTTGGCGCGGCCGGCGACGTCCGAGCCGGGCGCCTTGCGGGCGCCGATGGACTCGATCAGCGCGGCGTCGGCCTGCAGCTCGCCGTCGGCGGGGACGCCGGGGGCGCGCTCGCGGAACAGGGACAGCGCCTCGCGCACCTTGCTCACCGAGGGCCCCTCGGCGCTCCCCCTGGTGGAGTACGAGAGGAAGGCGACGCGCGGATCGTCGCCCACCACCCGGCCGCGCGCGGCGGCGGCAGCGACGGCGATGTCGGCGAGCTGATCCGCCGTGGGATCGGGGACCACCGCCCCGTCGGTGAAGGTGAGCACCTCGGCCTCGCCGCCGCGGAAGGGGGGCACCACCATGTAGAACGACGAGGAGACGGTGCGGATCCCCGGCGCCGGGCCCACCGCCCAGAGCGCCGCGCGGATCACGTCGCCGGTGGAGTGCACGGCGCCCGCCACGGAGCCGTCCGCCTCGCCCGCGGCCACCAGCAGCGCGCCGAAGAGGAGCGGGTCGCCGGCGTGGCGGAGGGCGTCCGTCTCGGTCATCCCCTTGGCCCGGCGGCGCTCGTACAGGCGGGCCGCGAGCTCCGGGCGGCGGGGGTCGTGCTCGGGGTCCACGGTCTGGACCAGCCCGCCCACGCCGCGCTCCTCCAGGTCGGCGGCGGTGAGGGGGCCGCCCACCACCTGCGGGCGCGCCAGCCCCTCGCGGGCCAGGATGGCGGCGGCGTCCAGGGTGCGCGGGTCGGCGCCCTCGGGGAGGACGATGCGGCGGGGGTTCCGGCGCGCGCGGGCGCGGACGCTCTCCAGGAAGCTCATCGGCTCGGCCTAGACGATCTCTTCGGGGCGGAGGAGGGGCGGCTCCGGTTCGGGCGGGGCCAGGCGGCGGAGCACGGCGGCGGGGACGAAGCGCGACACGTCGCCCCCCAGCGCGGCCACCTGCCGCACCAGCGTCCCCGAGACGAAGGAGTGCTCCGGCGGGGGCGCCAGGAACACCGTCTCCAGCCCGGGGGCGAGGGCGCGGTTCATGGACGCCATCTGCAGCTCGTACTCCCAGTCGGCGACGGTGCGCACGCCGCGCACCACGATCCCCGCCTCGATGCGCCGGGCGTAATCCACCAGCAGCCCCTGGAACTCGGCGGCCTCCACCCGCGGCTCGTCCGCGAACACGTCGCGGATCATCGCCACGCGCTCGTCCACGGAGAACATCCCCTTCTTGCTCTGCGTGGGCGAGTGGGACACGGCAACCACCACCCGGTCGGCGAGGACCAGGGCGCGGCGGACGATGTCCTCGTGCCCGGAGGTGAGGGGGTCGAAGGAGCCGGGGAAGACGGCGACGCGCGGGGTGTCCATGTCAGCCCTCCGCGGGGACGAAGGTGAGCGAGGTGTCGCCGTAGCGGCGGGTGCGGGCGCCGGGGAGCTCCGGGAGCGCGTCGCCGCGGCCGTGCTCCACGCACAGCAGCCCGGCGAAGGGGACGCGCGCGAAGCGCTCCAGCAGCGCCGCGGCGAAGCCCTGCGCGTACGGCGGGTCGGCGAAGGCAAGGTCGAAGGCGCCGGCCTCCAGCCCCTCCACGTAGCGGATTGCGTCCACGCGCACCACCCGGGCGCGCGGGCCGGCGCCCAGCGCGTCCAGGTTGTCGCGCAGCGCGCGCAGCGCCGGGGGGGCGTTCTCCACGAACACCGCGCTCTCCGCCCCTCGGGAGAGCGCCTCCAGCCCCAGCGCCCCGGAGCCGGCGAACAGGTCCAGCACGCGCGCGCCGGGGATCACGTCCGCCACGGCGCTCATCCACGCCTCGCGGACGCGGTCGGTGGTGGGGCGGGTGGCCCGCCCCGGCGGCGCGGCGATGCGCCGCCCTCCCCACTCCCCGGCGACGATCCGCACCCTACCAGCGCTGGCGGACGGTGTACGTCACCACCGCCTCGCCGCCGGGCGGCACCGTCAGCGGGAAATCCACGGTGGTGGCATCCTTCTTTTCCCAGGGCTGGCTGCTGCGCAGGATCTCCCAGTCGCCGTAGAGGCGCTCCACCACGGCGACCTGCGCGGGCCCTTCCTTGTGGTTGCGGATGGAGACCTGCACCGTCTGCTCCTGCGCGCGGCCGGACACGCGCCGGGCGTCCATCACCTTGCGCTCGCCCACCACGTCGAAGGCGTCGCCGATGTACAGCCGCACCGTCTCGTCGCGCGGGGTGTGCTCCACCCAGTCCTCGCCGATGAACTGCAGGTTGCCGCCGCGGTCGCCCTTGTAGACGCGCAGCCTGCCCCGCGGAAGCGGCATCCCCATGCGGTTGTCGCGCGAGTTCCGCAGCTCCAGCACGATCCCCAGCTTGTCGCCCGTGGTGCCGGCGCCGCCGCCCGGCTGCCGCGCGCGCTGACCCCACCAGGGCGCCGCCTCGTCGAAGACGAGCCGCCGCGACACGCCCACGTCCGCGGCCGAGAGCAGGCTCATCTGCTTGGTCTCGTTGTTGGCGACGGTGGTGGTCCCGTCCAGCGTGTACAGGTGGTACTCGAAGAAAGCTTCCTGCGCGAAGGCGGGGGGCGGCGGTGGCGCGGCCGACGCCCGGCCGGTGACCACCAATCCTTCCAGCGCCAGCGCCTGGGGACCCTCGGGAACGCGCCGCACGTCGCCGGCCATGAGCTGGAGCCGCGCGTCACGGTAGGCGGCGCCGCTGCGGTTGTCCAGCGTCACCCAGCCGGTGAGGTCCACCCGCGTCTCGTCCTCGTTCACCACGGCGACGTAGTCGGCCTTCCAGGTGATCCCGCCGGTGATGTACGACACCTGCGTGTCGTGCTCGCCCGCCTGCGACACGTCCAGCGACCAGAGCAGCGAGGGCCGCGACACCAGCCCCCCGGTGAGGTCGCCGACCTCGACCGTTCCCTCCGGGTTCAGCACGATGCGCCCGTCCGCCGTCCTCACCACCACGCCCCCCGTCGAGGGCGCGCTGAGCAGCGTCCCCTCCAGCAGCACCCGCCGCACGCCGTCCGGCCCGACCGAGGTGTAGCGCACCGTCTTTCCCACGGACCTTTCCAGCAGCGCGGCGGGGCTGACGAGGTCGAACTGGTAGTTCTGCTCGCGGACGCCGACGGCGCCCGGCGACGTGAGCGAGCGGATGGAGATGGAAGTGGGGTCGACCTGCTGCGCGACGCCCTCGTAGCGCACCAGGTTGCGCCCGGCGCGCAGCGGGATGCGCCGCTGCTCGCGCACCACCCCGAAATTGCCGTTGTACACGGTGAGCGACACGCCGCCGGTGGCTTCGGGCCCGGAGACGACGGGCTCCTGCGCGGCGAGCGGCGCGGCGGCGCAGACGAGGAGCGCCGCGAGCGTACGGAAGGAAGGTTTCATGGGCGAGGTCGGCAAGAGGGCGATCCGGATCTCGCCGCCTGCAGCGGACGCTGCGGAGCGGCGCCTGTGCAGTGGATGACGACCGGAGAGCCCGACCTTGCACATACGCCGGCAGATTGCCTCGCGTGAGGGATTACGGCCCGAAGGGCCCTCACCCGGCTCGCTTGAGGCTCGCCACCCTCTCCCAATTCTGGGAGAGGGGGCAACGGATGGATATCCAGGTACGGCAGGCAGTTCTCCCCTCCCCTGCTTGCGGGGGAGGGGGCCTGCCGTCGCGTGAGGGATTTCGGCCCGAAGGGGCGAGACCCGGCGGCAGTTTGCCGGGGCTCGACTCCGTTAGCGAGCGTTGTTTGCTCGCTTACGGAGCCGAAGCCCGACCCCGGCGCAGCCGGGGGCACGCCCGAACCCGCCCGAAAGCCGTTCAAGGAGTGGAAGGCCGCAGGTCGACCAGCTTGGCCTGCAGGCGCGACCGCCCGTTCCAGGTGTTCTCCTCCAGCTTGAACGCCACGTCCAGCGGCCCGCGCGCGAACCCCGGGTCGCCCATCCGGTCGCCCATGCCGAACCCGATGGCGTCCAGCGACGCCCCCCCGGACGACAGCGTCATCTTGAGGTGGTTCTGCCCCACGACCTTGGGGTAGCCGGTGACGCCGACGCCGCGCGCCGCGAACACCGGCGTGGGGTTGCCCATCCCGAACGGCCCGGCGTGCCGGAGCATCCTGAACAGCTCGTCGCCGGCCTCGGGGAGCCGCAATTCCAGGTCGATGCGCACCTCGGGGACCAGGTCGTCCGGGGTGAGCACCGCGCGGGCGCGGGCGTTGAAGGCGGCGCGGAAGCCGTCCACCCGGTCGCGCAGGATGGAGCACCCGGCGGCGTAGCGGTGCCCGCCGAAGCGCGCCAGGTGCTCGGCGCAGTCGCGCATGGCCTCGTACAGGTGGAAGCCGCGGATGGAGCGCGCGCTCCCCTTCCCCTCCCCGGCCCGGTCGATGGCGATGAGCACCGTGGGACGGTGGATGCGCTCCACCACCCGCGACGCCACGATGCCGATGACGCCCGGGTGCCACCCGTCGGAGGCGAGCACCACGCCCCAGTCGCGGTCCGGGTCGTACACCCGGTCCAGCGTCTTCATCACCTCGCCCAGCGTCTGCCCGTCCACCGCCTGGCGGGAGCGGTTCTCGGTCTCCAGCAGCGCGGCGATCTCGGCGGCCTCGGCGGGGTCGTCGGTGAGGAGCAGGTCCACGCCGCGCAGCGCCTCGCTCATCCGCCCCACGGCGTTGATGCGCGGCGCCAGCACGTAGCCCACCTGCGACGCGGTGATCTCGCCCCGGTCGGCCAGGCCGCAGCCGCGCAGCAGCGCGCGCAGCCCGGCGTTGGGGGTCTGCGCCAGCACCTTGAGCCCCCACCGCACCAGCGCCCGGTTCTCGCCGGAGAGCGGGGCCAGGTCGGCGATGGTGGCGACGGCGACCAGGTCCAGGAACACGTGCAGCCGCTCCTGCGGGTAGCCGATCTCGGCGGCCAGCGCGCAGCACACCTTGTACGCCACGCCCACGCCGGCGAGCCCCTTGTCGGGGTAGCCGCAGTCGGCGCGGTTGGGGTTCACGACCGCCACGCAGTCCGGGAGGGTGGGCCCGGGGGTGTGGTGGTCGGTGACCACCACGTCGATCCCGGCGCGCCGCGCCCGCAGCACCGCGTCGTGCGCCACGATGCCGCAGTCGCCGGTGAGGATCAGCGTGGCCCCCGCGGCGGAGGCGGCGCGGATCCCCGCGTCGCTCAGGTCGTAGCCGTCCTCGATGCGGTGCGGCACGAACGGCACGGCCCGCGCGCCCATGGCCCGCAGCGCCCGGGTGAAGAGCGCCGTGGAGCAGATGCCGTCCACGTCGTAGTCGCCGTGCACCAGGATCGTCTCGCCCGCGCCGATGGCGCGGCGCAGGCGGGCCACGGCGTCCGCGATGCCGGCCAGCTGGTGCGGCGGGTGGATCTGCCCCGGGTGCGGGCGCAGGAACTCGCGCGCGGCGGCGGACTCCCCGAAGCCGCGCTGCGCCAGCAGGCGGCAGAGCGGCGGGGGGAGACGCAGGTCGGCGGCGAGCCGGTCCACCGCGGCCGCGTCGGGCGCGTCGGGGAAGATCCAGCGGCGGGCGGGGGGGCGGGGCGGAGCGAGGGTCGGCATGGCTCAAAGGTATCCGAACGGGGGAGCGGCGGGCAAGCCGTGGACGGCCGCCGGATTAAAGTTCGGTTAACCGGGGACCCGGCCCCGCCCGCGCCGTGTACGACGGCTCCGATTTCCCTTAAATTGATTCGTCACCGTTGCTTACGCCGCAGTTCCCGCGGCTCCTTCCGGAGCCCGGGCGCGAGGCCGCCGTGAACCGACCCCAGGAGCGCCCCCTCATGCACCAGACCCCGTTTCGGACCGCCGTCGTCGGCACGCTGCTGGGCGTGAGCTTCCTGGCGGGCGTGGACCGGGTGCTCCAGGGCCCCGCGCCGGCCGCCGCCACGCCGCAGGCGGAGGCGCGCGCCCGCTACGCCGCGGCCGCCGCGAGCCCGGCGAAGGCCGTGGCCGCGCGCTGGAAGGCGCCGGAGGACCCGCGCACCGTGGGGATGGACGCCGACGCGCTGGGCAGCGCGGTCCGGGCCCTGGAGGCGCAGGTGGAGCGCGAGGGCTTTCCCGGCGCCGCGCTCGCCGTGGGCCGCGGGGCGGAGCTTGCGCTGGAGGCCGGCGTGGGCCGCATCCGCTGGGACGGCGACCGGGTGAGCCCGGACTCGTCGCTGTACGACATCGCCTCGCTGACCAAGGTGGTGGCGACGACCACGGCCGCCATGCTGCTGGTGGAGGACGGCCGGCTGGAGCTGGACGCGCCGGTCTCGCGCTACCTGCCGGAGTGGCGCTCCGCTTCGCGGACCGGAGAGAACTCGGACGGCCGCAAGGACGAGGTGACGATCCGCCACCTGCTGACGCACACCTCCGGGCTGCCGGCCGGCGCCGGGACGTGGGGGACGGAGGAGGAGGCGCGGGCGCGGCTGATCGCCACGCCGCTGAAGGCAGATCCGGGGAAGCGCGTGGAGTACTCGGACGTGGGCTTCGTGGTGCTGTACGCCGCCCTGGAGCGCGCCGCCGGCCAGCCGATCCCGGAGCTGCTGGAGGCGCGCGTCTTCGGGCCGCTGGGGATGGAGTCCACCACCTTCGACCCGGCGCTCGACTGCCGCGGCTGCGCCCCCACCGCCTGGACGGGGACCGCGGAGATCGTGGGCCGGGTGCACGACCCCATCGCGGCGAAGCTGGGCGGCGAGAACGCCGGCAACGCCGGCCTGTTCTCCACCGCGAGCGACCTGGGCCGCTTCGCCGCGATGCTGGCCAGCGGCGGGGAGCTGAAGGGGGTGCGGGTGCTGGCGGAGGAGACGGTGAAGAAGTTCACGACCCGCCAGCCGGACGCGGCGACCCGCGCCCTCGGCTGGGACACCCGCGACGAGCGCGGGATCGGCGCCGCCGGCCTGGCGATGTCCGCCGGCTCCTTCGGCCACACCGGCTTCACCGGCACCTCGCTGTGGGTGGACCCCGAGCGGAAGACCTGGACGGTGCTGCTCACCAACCGCACCTACGCCCCCCGCGCGACCGTCGCGATCCAGAAGGTGAGGCGGACCGTGCACGAGGACGTGGTGCAGGCGGCGGACGCGGTGGTGATGGGGGACTGAACGGCAGTGCGAAAGTGCGTGAGTGCGGAAGTGCGAGAGAGTGAAAACAGCAGTACGGAGTACGAAGTACGCAGTACGTGAAAAGCGCCCCTGCCTCGGAATCGAGGTGGGGGCGCCGTCGCAGGGCCCCCACCCGGCGGCCTGAGAGCCGCCACCCTCCCCCGTGCCGGGGGAGGGCTTCCCGCGCCTCGGCTCCGTCGTGCTCCCCCT
>DASVQR010000219.1:0-73908 GCA_036389055.1 Longimicrobiaceae bacterium
GGGCTGGGGCTGGTGCCGGAGGCGGGCTCCAGCATGCTCCTGCCGCAGCGGGTGGGGCAGGCCCGCGCCGCGGAGATGCTGCTGCTGGGGGAGCCGTTCGGGCCGGAGGAGGCCCTGGCGATGGGGATCGTGAGCGCGGTGTTCCCGGACGAGGAACTGTCCGCGCGGGTGGAGGAGCGGGTCCGGCGCCTGGCGGCGCAGCCGCCCGCCGCGGTCCGCATCACCCGCTCGCTGATGCGCCGCGCCGACCGCGCCGCGCTCCCGGCGCACATGCGCGAGGAGTCGGCGGCCTTCCTGGAGCGGCTGCGCTCCCCCGAGGCGCGGGAGGCCATGCAGGCCTTCATGGAGCGCCGCAAGCCGGACTTCTCCCGCTTCCAGTAGCGCCGGTGCGGCCGCGCGTGATGCCCGCGTGGGAGGCCTTCCAGGAGGCCTCCGAGGCGCGGCGCAGGGACGTCCACGACCCGGAGAAGGCGGCTGCGCTCGTCCGCGCGCGGACCGCGCTGGACGAGGCGCTGGTGGACGTGCTCGCCCGCGTCCCCTACCGCACCCGGCGCGTGGCGGAACTGCGCCCCGGGCGCGACGGCGGCCTGGTGCACCTGGCCGTGGGCGGCGACGCCGCCATCGCGGGGTGGCGGCGCGCCGCCGGGCAGACGCTCTGCGGCACGCCGCCCGGCCGCCCCGCCGGGGATCGGGCGGTCGGCTGCGCGGCCTGCCTGCGCCTCCTGGACCGGCACGTGGACCTGGAGATGGACCCGCCCGAGCTGGCGCTGTTCTGAGGGGGCTACGGCGCGCCGAGCTCCGCGTGCCAGGCGGCGTACGGGGTGTTCTTGGCGAGCCTTCGGTTGAAGTCCGGCGCGCCGTCCGTCCACCACGGCGGCCCCCGCTCCCCCAGCGCGACCTTTGCCTCGTGCACCCGCGCGCGGGCCGCGCGGAGCCGCTCCGCGTCGCCGGCGCTCCCCGCCGCCCGGACCTCGCGGCGCGCGCCCATCAGCTCGCCCACCAGGCGGGCGCGCTCGTCCTCGGGGAGCGCGGGGTTGGCGCGGCGCCAGAGCCGCCCCCGCACCACCAGGTACCTGCCGTCCGGGGTCGCCGGCGGGCCCGTCTCCATCCGCCCGCTTCAGCCTCCGCGCCTGTGCAGCGCGTCCGGCTTGTGCGCCGCCAGCTTTCCGCTCTTCGCGCTGCGCACCAGGTACTCCGGGTTCTCCTCCGACGCGGCCACGTGGTGCCCCTCGATGTCGACCGGCTCCGTGAGCTTCCTCTCCACGTGGCCGTGGGTCTTGCCCTGCGGCGTGTTCCACTCCACCTCGTCGCCCTTCCTGAACGGATCCGCCATGTCCGCCTCCCGGGTTGAAGGAGGCCGGGAGCGGAGCAACGACGGTGCCATGCAGCCCCTGGCCCGAACCTGGACCTGGAGCAGGACCCATGTGGGCTGGCACCGTTCTGAACCGGTGTACTGCTTTCGGTATGGATGTGGTGGCGCTCCTGTGCTAGTTTGTAATACAACCCTGTGCAGGAGTCATATCATGCGGGAAAGCATCTCGATTAGTCTGCCCGAAGAGATCAAAGAGGCGCTCGACGAGCTTTCGGAGGCAGAGGGCGTGACCCGCAGTGAAGTCGTGCGCGAAGCACTGCACGAGTACATCTACGTGCGGCGTCTGCGGAAGCTCCGAAGCCGACTCATGCCGTACGCGGAGGCACAGGGCGTCTACACGGACGAGGACGTTTTCCGCGAAGTGTCTTGAGGGTCCTGCTGGACACCAACGTGCTGATCTCCGCGTTCATGTCGCGGGGAGTCTGCCACGAACTGCTGGAGCACTGCGCCATTGCACACGAGGTGGTCGGGTCACCGGCGATCCTGGCGGAGTTCGAGGACAAGCTGGTTCGGAAGTTCCGCGTGCCCCAGGACGCCGCCGTCGCAGCGCTCGCTCTGATCCGGTCGCGGATGGATCTGGTGGAGCCCGCTGCGCTGGATCCGCCGGTCTGTCGCGACCCGGATGACGACTGGGTCCTGGCTGCCGCCCGTGAGGGCAGATGCGAGTGCCTTGTCACCGGCGACCGCGACCTCCTCGTGCTGGACAAGTTCGAGGGGATCCCCATCCTCCCGCCTTCTGCATTTTGGAAGTTCGAAGCGGAGCGCCGCGGCCCGCCATGATCGCATAGAACGGAGGCCCCGCCGCGGATCGCGGCGGGGCCTCGTCACGTCCGGGGCGCGGGGGTCAGCGCGCCGCCACGGCCACCCCGCCCGACGCCACGGGCACGTAGGTGACCCGGTACGGCTGCCAGCGCTCCCTGGGGGTGAGCGCCCCGATCCCCGCGCCGATCCCCCCGCCCACCAGCCCCACCCCCACCGCGCCCAGCGCCGCCGAGGTGGCGACCCCGGTGGGGAGGTTGCGGGCGAGCAGCGCGCCCGAGATCACCCCGGCGCCGAAGCCGAGGAACGCTCCCCAGGTGCTCCCCTTGAACGCGCGGCCGCGGCGGTTCTTGCCCAGGCTCACGTCGGCCGAGTCCACTACCGACAGGTGCAGCCAGCGGTCCGCCGCGGGCTCCGTGGAGGCCAGGTGAACCCAGCCGGAGTCCACCGACACCACGGTGCCGCTGATCTTCTGCGGGGAGAGCGCGGGGGCGACGATGCGCACCCGGGCGCCGGGGACAAGTGGGGCCGCCTTCTGCTGCGCGGCGAGGCCGCAGGGCGCCGCGAGGGCGAGCCCGGCCGCGAGGACGAGAGCGTTCTTCATGGTTCGACGAGGGTTGGGAACGGCGGGGCCGCGATGGGGCGGGAAAGGCGGAAGGACCGGCTGCGACCCGCCCGCCGGGGAGAGCCGGTTCAATTTACCGGCCCCCCGCGCGGAGTCAATGCCGCCCGCGCCGCCGCGGGGGCCGCTCCGGGCGCGCCGGGTCCACCCCGGCGGCGGGGGGTGCGTACGCGCGAGGTCATTTCCCGGCCACGAGTTGCAAACACCAGTCGTCGCCGGTAGCTTGCTGCGGATGCCGCCGCCCCGGCGGCCCCGCCGTCCCGTTCCAGTGCCCGACAGGAGACCCATGGCCGAAAGCGCGATCGCCTCGATCCTCGCCACCCATGCCGCCGAGATCCTCGACGACTGGGTGGGCCGGCAGCAGCAGGGCGCGTCGTTCCGCGCCGACCTGCTCTCCGGCGGCGAGCTGCGCCAGCAGTCCGAGGACTTCCTCCGGCGCTTCCAGGCGGCCGTGGAGCGGGGCGGGGCGGACGAGGTGGACGGCCCGTCGTGGGGGCCGGTGCGGGAGATGCTCGGCACCCTGTCGCGGGCCCGCGCCATGCAGGGCTTCTCGCCCACCGAGACGGCCACCTTCATCCTGTCCTTCAAGCAGCCGCTGTTCGCGCGCCTCCGCGAGGAGCTCGCGGGCGACCCGGCGCGCCTGGCCGAGGAGACCTGGCGGGCCACGGTCCTGCTGGATGGGCTGGCGCTGTTCACCACCGAGACCTTCCTCGCCAGCCGCGAGGACGTGATCCGGCGGCAGCAGCAGGAGCTGCTGGAGCTCTCCACCCCGGTGGTCAAGATCTGGGAGGGGATCGTCGCGGTGCCGCTGATCGGGACGCTGGACAGCGCCCGCACCCAGATCGTGATGGAGAACCTGCTGGAGCACATCGTCCGGCTGTCGGCCAGCGTCGCCATCATCGACATCACCGGCGTTCCCACCGTGGACACGCTGGTGGCGCAGCACCTCATCAAGACCGTGTCCGCGGCGCGGCTGATGGGCGCCGAGTGCATCATCAGCGGCATCCGCCCGCAGATCGCGCAGACCATCGTCCACCTGGGGATCACGCTGGACGACATCTCCACCAAGGCCACGCTGGCCGACGCCATCTCCCTCGCGCTGCGGCAGACCGGCTACGGCATCACGCGCGTCGCGTCGCGCGCCTGAGCCATGGAGCGCATCCCGATCCTCAAGCTGGGGCGGCTGCTCCTGGTCACCATCCAGGTGGACATGCACGACCGCCTGGCCCTCGCGCTCCAGGACGACCTGACCGAGCGGATCGCCCAGACCGGCGCGCGCGGCGTGCTCATCGACATCTCCGCGCTGGAGATGGTGGACTCCTTCATCGGCCGCGTGCTGGCCAACATCGCGGCCATGTCGCGGGTGCTGGACGCGGAGACGGTGGTGGTGGGGATGCAGCCCGCCGTCGCCATCACGCTGGTGGAGCTGGGCCTCTCGCTCCCCGGGGTCCGGACCGCGCTCGACGTGGAGCGCGGCATGCAGCTCCTGCGGGTGTCCTTCGACGACGCGGCGGACGGAGCGGGGGATGGCGGTAGAGAAGGGTGACTCGCGCCCCATCCGCAACGAGTCCGACGTGGTCGCCGCCCGGCAGGCGGTGCGCGGCTGGGCGGTGGAGGCGGGGTTCTCCCTCATCGACCAGACCAAGCTGGTGACCGCCGCCAGCGAGCTGGCGCGCAACACCCTGGTCCACGGGGGGGGAGGATCCATGCGGATGGAGGTGCTCAGCCAGGCGGGGCGGCGCGGGATCCGCCTCGTCTTCGAGGACCAGGGGCCCGGCATCCCCGACGTGGAGCAGGCGCTCCGCGACGGCTACACCAGCGGCGCGGGGATGGGGCTGGGGCTGGGCGGCTCGCGCCGCCTGGTGAACGAGTTCGACATCTCCACCGGGGCGGGGCAGGGAACCCGGGTGACGGTGATCAAGTGGAAGTGAGCCGCACGCTGTACATGCCGGTCACGGAGCCCAGCGGGGCCGGGGAGGCCCGGCGGCTGGTGCAGTACCTGGCCGCGTCGCTGGGGATGGACGACACCGACGCGGGGCGCGCGGCGCTGGTGGCCACCGAGCTGGCGGGAAACCTGGTCAAGCACGCCGCCCGCGGGGGGCACCTGCTCGCCCAGCCCGCGGCGTGGAGCGGGGGCGCCGGGGTGGAGATCCTGTCGCTGGACGCCGGCCCGGGGATGGCCAACGTCGCCCGCTGCCTGCGCGACGGCTTCTCCACCGCGGGGAGCCCCGGCACCGGGATGGGGGCGGTCTCCCGCGTGGCCGACGAGTTCGACGTCCACTCCGCGCACGGGGTGGGGACGGCGCTCGCGGCGCGCGTCTGGGCCGGCGGGCGCAGGGGCGCGCCCGCGGCGGGGCCGGCCCTCGCGGGGGTCTCCCTCCCCAAGCCCGGGCAGGAGGTGTGCGGCGACGCGTGGGCCGCCTCCGAGCGCGACGGGCGCACCGTGGTGATGGTGGCCGACGGGCTGGGCCACGGCCCGGACGCCGCGGCCGCCTCGCGCGAGGCGGTGCGCGCCTTCGAGGCGGCGCCCGGCTCCGACCCGGTGGAGCTGCTGGAGCGCCTTCACGGCGCGCTGCGCAGCACCCGCGGCGCGGCGGCCTCGGTGGCGGTGGTGGACCGCGCGGCGCGGAGCGTGCGCTACGCCGGCGTCGGCAACATCGCCGCGACCATCCTGTCCGGGGGCGAGTCGCGCAGCATGGTCTCCCTGGGGGGCATCGTGGGTCACGAGGCGCGCCGCATCCAGGCGTTCGAATACGCGTTCCCCCCCGGCGCGCTCCTGGTGCTCCACTCGGACGGGCTGGGGAGCCGCTGGACGCTGGACCGCTACCCCGGCCTGGCGGCGCGCGACCCGCTGGTGGTGGCCGGGGTGCTGTTCCGCGACTTCGCGCGGGGCAGCGACGACGCCACCGTGGTGGCCGTGCGCGACCAGCCCGCCTCCCGGTCGCTGGCCGGGTCGCAGTGAGCGCCCCTCTCCTCGTCCTGGCGGTGCGGCAGGAGCAGGACGTGGTGGCGGCCCGCCAGCGCGCCCGCCAGGCCGCCGAGCTGCTGGGGTTCGACCCGCAGCAGCAGACGCGCCTCGCCACCGCCGTGTCCGAGATCGCGCGCAACGCGTTCCGCTATGCCGGCGGCGGGTGGATGGAGGTGCGGGTGGAGGGCGACCCGCCGCGCCAGTCGCTGCGCGTCCGGATCCGCGACGAGGGGCCCGGCATCCGGGATCTCCCGGCCGTGCTGGAGGGGCGCTGGCGCTCCGACACCGGGATGGGGATGGGCCTCGTGGGGACGCGCCGGCTCATGGACCACTTCCGGGTGGAGTCCGGGCCCGGCGGCACCGTGGTGGAGTTCGGCAGGGCGCTGCCGGCCGGGCGAGCGCCGGGGGCGGCGGAGCTGGCCCGCGTGGCCGGCGAGCTGGCGCGCGGGCGGCCCGGCTCGCCCTTCGACGAGGTGCAGCGGCAGAACCAGGAGCTCCTCCGGGCGCTGGACGAGCTGCGCGCCCGCGAGATCGACCTGCTCCGGCTCAACCAGGAGCTGGAGGACACCAACCGCGGCGTGGTGGCGCTGTACGCCGAGCTGGACGAGAACGTGGCGCAGCTCCGGCGCACCAGCGCGCAGCGGGCGCAGTTCCTGTCGTACATGAGCCACGAGTTCCGCACCCCGCTGGACTCCATGATCGCGCTCACCGGGCTGCTGCTCGCCCGGGTGGACGGCGAGCTCACCTCCGAGCAGGAGAAGCAGGTGGGGTTCGTGCAGCGCTCGGCGCGCGACCTGCTCAACCTGGTGGACGACCTGCTGGACACGGCGCGGGTGGAGGCCGGGCAGGTCGCCATCCGCCCCGCGCCCTTTTCCGTGGCCGAGCTGTTCCGCGCGCTGCAGGCCACCCTGCGCCCGCTGCGCACCCGCGACCAGGTGGCGCTGGTGTTCCAGGAGGCGCCGGGGGTCCCCGAGCTGGACACCGACGAGTCCAAGGTGTCGCAGGTGCTGCGCAACCTGGTCTCCAACGCCCTCAAGTTCACCGAGCGCGGCGAGGTGCGCATCTCCGCGCGCCCCGGCGAGCCGGGGTGGATCGAGTTCCGGGTGTCCGACACCGGCGTGGGGATCCCCGGCACCGAGACGGAGCGCATCTTCGAGGACTTCGCCCAGGTGGAGAACTCCGTGCAGCGGCGGGTCAAGGGCACGGGGCTGGGGCTGCCGCTCTCCCGCAAGCTGGCCGGGCTGCTGGGCGGCACCCTCACCCTCGCCAGCACCCCCGGCGAAGGCTCCGTGTTCACCCTCGTCCTCCCGGTGGTCTTCCGGGACCCCGACGCCGCGCCGGCGGACGGCGCAGAGCAGCACCAGCGACTGTGAGATGAGCGGCAAACCGGACGACGTGCGCACAACCCCGGGCTCCCCGGCCGGGCTGCTCCCCGAGACGGGGGCGCGCCTGCACGAGGACTCCATCGTGGTCCTCAACGTGGACGACTACGAGGCCGGGCGCTACGCCACCAGCCGCGTCCTGCGCCAGGCCGGCTTCGACGTGATGGAAGCGGCCAGCGGCGCCGAGGCGGTGCAGCTCGCCACGCGGCAGCCCGACCTGGTGGTGCTGGACGTCAACCTCCCCGACTTCGACGGCTTCGAGGTGTGCCGCCGCCTCAAGTCGGAACCGGCCACGGCGGGCATCCCCGTGCTGTACCTGTCCGCGCTCTACTACGACCTGGAGCACCGCATCCGCGGGCTGGAGGTGGGGGCCGACGCGTACCTCAAGCAGCCGGTGGAGCCGCGCGAGCTGGTCGCCACCGCACACGCCCTGCTGCGCGCCCGCTACGTGGAGCGCGCGGTGCGGCAGAGCGAGGAGCGCTTCCGCTGCCTGGTGGAGGCCACCTCGCAGGTGGTGTGGACCACCGATCCCGCCGGCGACGTCGTGGGCGAGCAGCCCTCCTGGACGGCGTTCACCGGGCAGAGCCCGGACGAGGCGCGGGGGAGCGGCTGGGCGGACGCCGTGCACCCCGGGGACCGCGGGCGCGTCCTGGCGTCCTGGCGCGCCGCCGTCGTGGGCCGCGACCCCTTCCGGGCCGAGTACCGGCTGCGCCGCCACGACGGCGAGATCCGCTCCGTGGCGGTGCGCGCCGTGCCCGTGCTGGAGAGCGACGGCACGGTGCGCGAGTGGGTGGGGGTGGGGACCGACGTCACCGAGCGCATCCGCGCCGAGGCGGAGCGCGACCGCGCCCTGGCCGAGGCCGAGCGGGCCCGCGTCGACGCCGAGGAGGCGAGCCGCGCCAAGAGCGGGTTCCTGGCCAACATGAGCCACGAGATCCGCACCCCCATCAACGCCATCGTCGGCTACACCGACCTGATCGAGATGGGGATCGGCGGGCCGGTGACCGAGCGGCAGCAGGCGCAGCTGGAGCGCATCCGGCTGAGCAGCCAGCACCTGCTGGGGCTGATCAACGAGATCCTGGACTTCGCCAAGGTGGAGTCCGGGCAGATGACCACGCGCTTCGAGCCGGTCCTCGTCACCGAGGTGGTGCAGGCGGCGCTGGCCCTGGTGCAGCCCCAGGCCGCAAAGGGTGGGCTGGACATCGACAACCGCGTGGACGGCGACTGCGCCTTCGGCTTCCGCGGCGACCTGGACCGCGTCCGCCAGATCCTGGTCAACCTGCTTTCCAACGCCGTCAAGTTCACGGAGGCGGGCGGCACGGTGACGGTGGAGTGCGGCGTGTCCGACGTGCCCCGGGGCGGCGCGCGGCTCGCCGGCGACGGCCCGTGGACCTACGTGCGGGTGCGGGACACCGGCGCCGGCGTCCCCGCCGAGCAGACCGAGTCCATCTTCGAGCCGTTCGTGCAGGGCGAGACCGGGCACACGCGCACCAAGGGCGGCACCGGGCTGGGGCTCGCCATCAGCCGGCAGCTGGCGCGGCTCATGGAGGGCGACATCGTCCTGGAGAGCGCCCCTGGACAGGGCTCCGCGTTCACGCTGTGGCTCCCCGCCACCGGCATCGTCGTCAGGCCCGGCGAGTAGACGAACTGCTTTGTACCGCGGGTTCGGGCGTGCCCCCGGCTGGCGCCGGGGTCGGGCTGCGGCTCCGTAACGCACGAAACAACCGTGCGTAACGGAGTCGAGCCCCGGCGGAAACTGCCCCGCCGGGTCTCGCCCCTTCGGGCCGACATCCCTCACGCGACTGCGGGCCCCCTCCCCCACGACCTGCCCCCTCCGATCCCCCGCAAGCGGGAGAGGGGAGCCCTACGAACTGCGCCCCCGCCGGGATCTCCCGGCGGGGGCGCTTTCGCGTACTTCGTACTGCCGTCTACTCACGTACTTCCGCACTCACGCACTTTCGCACTTCGGTTACTCGTGCGAGCAGCCGCACCCGCCGGCGCACCCGCCGGCCCTGCCGCTCCTCCGCATCGCGCCCACGGTCGCCAGGGCGCGGCGGCCCAGGTACAGGGCGGCGCCGGCGAACAGGGCGGCGACGGCGAGGGTCTGCACGATCTGTGGGTCCATGGGTTCTCCTCCCTCAGACGCCCCAGCCGAAGGCGAGGCCCACCCGGTACACCAGGAAGGCGGCGCCGTAGGCGAGGGCGAGCATGTAGCCGAACTGGAAGGCGGCCCAGCCGAGGCCGGCGCGGCCGCCGCCGGTCTCGCGGTGCACCACCGCCACCGTGCTCGCGCACATCAGCGCGTACACGTAGAACACCATCAGCCCCACAGCAACCAGCGGCGAGTACACCAGCATCCCCGTGTCGGCGCTCCTCTCGGCGAGAAGGCGGTCGCGCAGCGCCACGGAGGACTCGTCGGCGCCGCTCCCCACGCCGTAGATGGTGCCCATGGTGGAGACGAACACCTCGCGCGCCGCGAACGAGGCGACGATGGACACGCCGATCTTCCAGTCGTAGCCCAGCGGGCGCACGGCGGGCTCGATGGCGTGCCCGATGCGGCCCAGGAACGAGCTCTCCAGCTGCTGCTCCTGCGCCGCCTCCTCCGACAGGCCGGCGGAGGGCTGCGTCTTGGGATACGTCGCCAGCCCCCACAGCACGATGGAGATCGCCAGGATCACCGTGCCGGCGCGCCGCAGGAACATGCTCGCCCGGTGCCACACCGTGGTGAGCAGCACCCGCACGCGGGGGAGGCGGTAGGGCGGCAGCTCCATGATCATGGGGCGCACCTGGCCGCGCAGCAGCGAGCGCTTGAACAGGGCCGCCACGGCCAGGGCGCTCAGCGTCCCCAGCAGGTACATCGCCAGCAGGGTGACGCCCTGCAGGTTGAAGATCCCCGCCACCGCCACCGAGGGGATGAAGGAGCCGATGAGCAGCGTGTACACCGGGATCCGCGCCGAGCAGCTCATCAGCGGCAGCACCATGATGGTGGCCAGCCGGTCCTCGCGGTTCTCGATGGTGCGGGTGGACATCACCCCCGGCACCGCGCAGGCGTAGCCGGAAAGGAGGGGGATGAAGCTGCGGCCGTGCAGCCCCACGCCGCGCATGAAGCGGTCCATGATGAAGGCCGCCCGCGCCATGTACCCCGTGTCCTCCAGGAAGCCCAGGAACAGGAAGAGGATCACGATCTGTGGGAGGAACACCAGCACCGAGCCCACCCCCGCGATCACCCCGTCCACCACCAGGCTGCGCAGGTCGCCCTCCGGGAGGAGCGCCCCCACCGCGGCGCCGAGCGAGGCGAAGCCCCCCTCGATCACCCCCATCACCGGCTCCGCCCAGGTGAAGATGGACTGGAACACCAGCGCCATCAGCGCCAGGAAGAGCACGGGCCCCCAGAAGCGGTGCAGCGCCACCGCGTCGATGCGGTCCGTCACCGTCTTGCCGCGCTCGCCCTCGCGCTTCACCGCCTGGTCCACCACCTCGGCGATCCAGCCGTAGCGCGCCTCCGCCTCCAGGCTGCGCGCGTGCACCCCGGCGGCCTCCAGCCGGGCGTTCGCCTCCGCGACCGCCTCGTGGAGCCCGGGCACGTCGTCCAGGTGCTCCTCGGCGCGGGGGACGGCCATCAGCCGCAGCGCCTCCATCCCCGCCGCGCCCGGCGCGAACCCCGCCGCCGTCATGCACGCCTCCACCGGGGCGAGCGCCTGGCGCACCTCGGGCGAAAGCGTGAACTGCCGCGCGGGGCGGGGGAGCTCCCGCGCGCCGCGCACGGCGCGCTTGAGCACGTCCAGCCCCTCGCCGCGCGTCGCCACGGTGGCGACCACCGGCGCGCCCAGCAGGAGCGTCAGCTCCACCGCGTCGATGCGGATGCCGGCGGCCTCGGCGGCGTCCACCTGGTTGAGCGCCACCACGGTGGGGAGCCCCAGCTCCAGCACCTGGCTGGCCAGGAACAGGTTGCGCTCCAGGTTCTGCGCGTCCACCACCACCACCACCGCGTCGGGCGCGGGGACGCCCTCCACCCGGCCCAGGAGCACGCCGAGCGCGATCTCCTCGTCCGGCGAGCTGGCCGACAGCGAATACGTCCCCGGCAGGTCGATGACGGTGACGGTGCGGTCCGGCCCGTCGGCGTAGCGCCCCTCGACGCGCTCCACCGTCACCCCGGAGTAGTTCCCCACGCGCTGCCGCATCCCGGTCAGCGCGTTGAAGAGGGTGCTCTTTCCGGTGTTGGGGTTGCCGATCAGGGCCACACGCGACACACCCTCGCCGCGCGCTGCGGGCGAGGGTGCGGGAGGGGCCGGGATCTTTCCGGCGTCCAGTACTTCCATCTATTCCACCGTGATGTGCTCTGCCTCGGAGCGCCGCAGGGTCAGCATGTACCCCCGGAGCCTCACCTCCATGGGGTCGCCCAGCGGCGCGGTGCGGATCACCTCCAGCGTGGTGCCGCGGATCAGCCCCAGGTCCATCAGCCGCCGGACCGCGTCCGCGTCGCCCGCCACACCCACCACCCGTCCCCGGTCCCCCGGTCCCAGCTCCGCCAGCTTCCGCAACTCAGGCCCCCAGCGGCAGCACCCGGATGGCGGAGGCCAGCCCCTCGCCCAGCGCCAGCCGCGAGCCGCGCACGTCCAGCAGCATCCCGTTGCGCGAGTCCACCACCGTCACGCACGCGCCCTCGAAGAGCCCCAGGCTGCGCAGCCGATGCGCCTCCGCGGTCTCGCACTCCACGCCCAGCACCGCGGCGCGGCAGCCGGTGGCGCAGGCGCCCAGCGGGCACTCGCGCGAGGGAGTCTTCTCTTCCTTGCGCCCCATGAGGACGCGGAGCTGCTTCAGCATCGAGCGGACTGCGATTCGGGGCGAAGCTGAGAATGAGTTTCAACCGGACCCAAGTATAGGCCGTGGCCCGTGGCCGCGCAAGGCACGCGGACGCGGGGTTGCCCCCGGGCGCGCGGAGCGGATACGATTGGGCTCGCCCGCGCCCCGCGTCCATTTTCCCGGCTGTCGCTCCCCATGAAGCACCCCCGCCCGCCCATGCGGCTGACCGGCTCGCTGGTCGCCCAGTTCTTCCGCTTCCGCTGCGAGCGCCAGCTCCGCTACGACCTGGTCCCGGAGGGGGAGCGGGACGGGGTGGAGATCCCGCGCGCCAACGCGGACCCGGCGGCGGGCCCGCTGGTGGGGATCCGCCCCGGCTCCGAGACGCTGCTGCGGGCCGGGCGGCGCTGGGAGCGGCGCAAGCTGGAGGAGCTGCTGCGCCGCTTCGGCGAGGAGCGGGTGCGGCTGCGCGGCTGGACCACCGCCGGCGACCCGCTGCGCCTGCCCTACCCGGAAGTGGTCGCCGCTCTCCGGGATCCGGGGACAGCCGAATGGCTGGTGCAGCCCGAGCTGCGCCTCCCCGACCCGGAGGCGTTCGCGCGCCGCTGGGGGATCGACCCCGCCCTGGTCCGCATCGCCCCCGCGCAGCCGGACCTGGTCCGCATCCGCCGCGGGCCCGGCGGGCGGCTCCGCTTCCACGTGGTGGACATCAAGGCGAGCCGCGAGGCCGCCGTGTCGCACTTCGCGCAGGTGGCCTACTACGTCCTGCTGCTGGAGGAGGTGTGCCGGGCGGAGGGGATCGCCGGCACGCCGGACCGCCGCCGCGGCTCCATCTGGTCGCGGGGGACGCGGGGCCCGCGGAGCTTTCCGCTGGGCGCGTACCTGTACCACGTGGAGGAGTTCCTGCGCGCCGACCTCCCCCGCGTGGCCTCGCTTCCGCCCTCCCAGGCGGCCTGGCACGTCGGTCCCGGCTCGGCGGGGTGCGCGTACTTCGCCCACTGCCGCGCCGAGGCCGAGCGCACGGACGACCTGGCCCGCATCCCCGGGATCACCCCGCTCGCCCGGCTGACGCTGCACGACAAGGGGATCCGCACCGTGCGCGATCTCGCCAAGAGCTTCCGGCGCGACACCTACACCGGGTGCCACGCGCTGGAGTCGGACGCGGCGCGGCTCAAGCAGCGGGCGCAGGCGCTCCAGTTCGGCAAGACGTTCGACGTGGAGAAGGAGACCCACCTGATGGGCCCCGCGGAGGGGACCCGCCTGGTGCTCGCCGCCGACGAGGACCCGGTGACGGGGACCTGCTTCGCGCTGGGCGTCCGCGCCGTGGAGGGCGGCCGCGCCGCGTCGCGCGTCTTCCTTTCCGGCGCGGGCACGCGCGCGGGCGAGCGCGCCCTGCTGCTGGAGTTCCTGGCTCACCTGGACGCCACGGTCGCCACCATCGCGCCGGCGGAGCCGCGCGGCGGCGGTGGCCGGGGCCACCCGTCTGCCGAGGGGTCGCTCCATTTCTTCGTTTACGACCGGGAGGAGCTGGCGACGCTGCGCGGCGTGCTGGAGCGCCACCTGGGCGACCCGGAGGCGCAGCCGGCGATCGCCCGCGCCCTGGCCGTCCTCTTCCCCATGGACGAGGCATCCGGCTCGCGCCCCCTGCGCGGCTCCCCGGGCACCGTGCTCTCCGACGCCGTGTCCGCGCTCTTCGCCCTCCCGGTCCCCTACACCTACGACCTGGGCCCCGTCTCCGCCGCGCTCCTCCCCGCGGACGGCGGGCATCCCTACGCCCCGCCGCCCGGCTTCGCGCGGCCGTACTCCGGGCAGGTGGCGTTCGAGCGTGCGCACGAGGCGTGGCGCAAGGGCCCGCCGCGCCCCGGCCGCCCCTCCGCCGGGGAGGCGCGCGCCGGGATCCGCGCCGCCGTGGAATCGCGGCTCGCGGCGGTGGACTCCGTCGTCCGGGCGGTGCGGGAGAGGGTGGTGAAGCGCGGCGAGAGCCGCCTGCGGCTGGAGTCCGAGCCGTGGGCGGGCGCGGAGGGGACGCAGCCCATCGACCACCCGCTGCTGGAGGCGCTGCGCACCTTCACCCGCGCCGAGGCCGCCGCCGAGGCGATGCAGGTGAGGGCGCTGCACGCCCAGCCCGCCGCGGACCGCGCCCGCCGCTTCGAGTGCATCCGCGGGATGGAGCTGGCGGGCCGCGACGCCGACGGGCACCTGGTGTTCGAGTTCGACCCGGAGTGCCGCGACGCCAAGTTCAAGCCGGGCGACTTCACCCTGGTCCTCACCAACGAGGACACGGACACGCTGCTGGAGTCCGACCGGAAACCCTGGCTGCGGCGCCAGCTCTCCATGGAGCTGGTGGAGTACCAGCTGTCCGTCACTCCCCCGCGCGTGGTGCTCGCCCCCGGCGACCCGCGCGGGTTCGAGAAGGCCGACGCAGCCGGACAGATCCACCTGGACCGCCGCTGCGTGCTGGACCGCGCGCCCAGCGACTTCAACACCCGCCGCATCCTCGCCACCCTGCGCGCCCTCGCCGCGGGGGAGGGAGAGGCCGCGACGGTGCTCGGCCTGCTGGAGGGGCGCGCCCCCGCGGACTGGTCGCCGCCCCCGGCCGACGTGGAGGCCGTACGCCGCGAGGTGCTGGAGCCGGCGGCGGCCGCGTACGGGCGCCCAGTGCTCAACCCGGACCAGGACCACGCCTGGGCGGCGGCGTTCGAGCGCCCGGTCTCGCTGGTCTGGGGCCCTCCGGGCACGGGGAAGACCTACCTGCTCGCGTGGATGCTCGTGGGGCTGGCGGCGGCGGCGCGGCGGGCCGGGCGCCCCTGCCGCATCCTGGTCTCCTCGGCGACGCACCGGGCCATCGTCAACGTGCTGGTGCGGGTGGCGCGCGAGCTGGCCGCGACGGGGATCCCGAGCCCCCTGCGCGTGGTCAAGCTCCGGGGGAGCGGGAGCGAGGCGGACGCGGAGCTGGAGGGGACCGCCGTGGAGCTGGTGGAGGACGCGAAGCTCCCCGGCCTGCTGGCGGAGGCGGAGGAGGGCGGCCTGCCGCTGGTGGTGGGCTCCACCGTGTGGTCGCTGTGGAAGCAGATGCGGGAGGCGCGCTCGGCGGAGGCGCCGGTGGCATCGTGGTTCGACGTGGTGGTGATCGACGAGGCCTCGCAGATCAAGGTGTCCGAGGCGCTGATCGCCCTCTCCTCCCTGCGCGAGGGCGGGCAGGTGGTCCTCTGCGGCGACGACAAGCAACTCGCCCCGGTGATCCGCGGCCGCTACGGCGCGCGCGACGACACCCTGTTCGGCTCGGTGTTCTCGCGGTTCGCGGAGTCGTTCCCCAAGCTCGTGCTGCGGGAGAGCCGGCGGATGAACCAGGCGCTGGTGGAGTACCCGCGCGAGCTGTTCTATCCCGGCCTGGTCTCCATGTGCCCGGAGGAGCGCGTCCGCCTCACGGCCGACACGGCGCACCTGCTGGACGAGCTGGACGCGCTCCTCTGGGAGCTGTTCTTCCGCCCGGAGGATGCGGTGGTGTTCTGCACCTACTCCGGCTACCGGGCCGGCGCGCGCAACCCGTTCGAGGCGGCGCTCGCCGCGCGGCTCGCCCGCCTGGCGCGCGCCGGGCTGCTGGACCGCGACACCGGCGAGCGGTTCGCCCCCGCCCGCTTCGTGTCGCACGCGCTTGCGGTGCTCTCACCCCACCGCGCCCAGAACAGCGCCATCTACGGCGAGCTGCTCGCCGCCGGCATGGCGCGCGACGAGCTCCCCGTGGTGGACACCGTGGAGCGCATGCAGGGCAACGAGCGGGAGATGGTGGTCGTCTCCTACGCCGTGGCGGACGGCGAGTACGCGGAGCGGGAGGCCGAGTTCCTGCTCAACCCGAACCGCTTCAACGTCTCCATCACCCGCCCGCGCGGCAAGCTGGTGGTGCTGATGAGCGACGAGGTGCTGCGCGTGGTCCCCCGCGACGAGGAGGTGATGACCGGCTCCATGGCGATCAAGGGCTACGGCCGCCACTGCGCGGACGCCGTGCGCGACGTGGACCTCCCCGCGCCCGACGGCGGCGCCGTCCGCGTCCGCTGCCGCTACCGCCGCCTTCAGAACTGACCCCTCACCTGCCGAAGCTCCACTCCGGAACGTCCCTCTTGCGCATCCATACGCAATAACGTATAATCCGGAGTCGCCAATGCCGCCCAGGTACCTTCGCGAGGTGGAGCTGTACACCGACGCTCGCGGCCGGTCGCAGGTGCACGACGAGTTCAAGCGCATCGCGCGGAGCGACGCACGCGGCAAGCGCGCCATCCAGAACAAGGTCGACCTGCTGCGGCAGCAGTCGCTCGAAGACGCCCTGCGGAGCCGACTGATCAAGAAGCCCAGCGCCACCCTCTACGTGCTGCGGGTGCAGAGCGGGCCCGTGTCGTACCGGCTCCCCTTCTTCGAGCCGCCCTGCCGCGGTGGAGCCCTGGTGGTGCTCACCAGCGCCGCGCACCGGCGCGACCTGCGGGGAGATGCCTACGCGGAGCTGCTGGCCGAAGCCGAACGGCTCCGCCAGGACTGGATCCAACGCAACTGCAAGGGAGGTTGACCGTGCGCGCCGACGACTTCTTCCGCCGCCTCGAAGAGGAATTCCCTACCGACCCTGCAATCGCGGCCGAGGTGGATCCTCCCCACGTCCTTGCGAGCAACGTGTACCGCCTCCGCAAGGACCGGGGCCTCACCCAGGAGCAGCTCGCCGAGGCGGTGGGCGTCCGCCAGCCCCGCATCGCCGAGGTGGAGCGCGGCGACGCAAACCCCCGCCTCCTCACCCTTGCCCGCCTGGCCTTCGCCCTCGGGGTTCCGGTCGCGGCGCTGCTGGACCCGGACTACCTCGACCGCCTGGAGGAGCCGACCCCGGAGGTCGAGTACCAGCGCGCCCCGTCGCCCGTCCGCAGGGTCGCCGAGGGTCGCCCCCGCGCCTCCGAGTAGCCCCTCCGACGCGTCCACTCCCCGTCTCCCGCCCGCCCCTCCGCTCCGCCCTCCCGCTCTCGACACCGGCTCGAGGTCTTCGGCTCGCCCCGCGGCCGCCGAGCCGGTTGAGGCTCGCCTCGCATCGAACCAAGTGCCGAGTTGCGGGATTGCTCGTTCTCCGGCCTTTCTCCGCTAGTTGGTCGAGATGTACGAGGTTCCTGCGACGAAGTTTCTGATGCGAGGGCCATCGATCCTGACTTGGTCGAGAACGGTGGCGTTGCTGCTCCCGCCATTGTAGTAGGTGGTGAGATGCAGGTGCGTGCCGTCACCGCCGGTGCTCGAAGTCACATTTCCCGTGTTCCCCATGATCCCGATTGGCTGGCCGCGGGACACCACATCGTTCACGTTGCGCATGGAAGCATATCGCAGGTGTGCGAAACGCATTTTGAACCCGTTCGCGAAGGTCACGTCCACGTAGTTCCCGTATCCGCCTTCGTTCCATCCCTTGTATGTCACGGTCCCACCCGCTGGAGCGTAGATCGTATCTGTTCCGGTGCGCGGCGCAAAATCGAGGGAATAGAGGTCATTCCCGGTATGGAGGTACGCCCCGGCTCCTTTGGTCATAGCCCACAGCTGCCCTGCCTTCAACGGGAGGCGGAAGTCCGGCTGCCTGACCACTCCCGGCGATGCGCCTGTGCACTGGGAGGTGGGGGGGAGTTGGGCCGGGATCCCGTATGAGTAGAACTCCGCTCCGTCGACGTCGACCGCCACGCTGAGGCAGTGGTTCCAAAGACGGTCCTGGGATGGAGCGACAAGAGCCTTCCCCACGTGTGTGACCACCCGGACTTCCCATCCACCTTGCACGATCAGCGCTGTTCCCGGAGCCCGGATAGGGGCCCCTGTGGCCAGAACCGTTTCGAGCACCGGACCCCGGGGAAATGCATCAAGCGTTGTACGTGGCAGAGGGTGGACATACGCGCTTGCGCCGAAAACGCGTGTGAACGTGCTCCAGGAGGAAATGGGAAACGCGACGCATCCAACCACGGCGAAGATCGTCTGGTCTCCATCGTTGTACTTGGCTGCGAACACCGGTTTGATGTAGGAGCCGGTGGGAATTGCGCGATAAGTGACCGGACTGCTGAACGTGACCTGCCGGGCGATGCCGGTCGCCCCGCCTGTGCACTGAGTGTACGTATCCCAGCTTTGGAACCCCCAGAGGTCCTGGCCCCAGGCCAAGGAGATCGTCTTCCCGTCATTCAGGTACTCACCGTCGCTCGCCGCGATTCCGGCAACGTACAGCCTGTTGGGTGAGTCCGAAGGTTTTGCCTCCGGCCGGGTCGGATCGTCGGCGCAAGCTGCAGCGAGGGCGAGAACGAGTGGAGCAAGTCTTCGAACCGCGTGTTTGATGCGCAGCATAAAACCTCTCTGCGATGGCAGGATCATGCCCATCCCACGTGCGTGTTTCGTTGTAATCGGATGGTATTGAAGCACATGGGTGGCTTGGGGTGGGTTGCGGTAATGATAGTGTCTTTTCGATAGCGGGTCAATATGGGCAATGCCTTTGAGGGTGCTCTGCGCGTCCAGTCCAGGAGACAAAAGGTGCAGGAGAGTGACCGAATGCTCCGGGCTGGAGCTTGTCTGGACGGGGACGACGGCGAGGATGGACTAGCGTGCCGAGGTTCCCGAGACGCTCTCGACACCGGCATCCCCGCGGGTTACAATCCTGGCCTTCCGACCCGCAACCGCAACGCTTTGCCGGATAGAGGCCAGCCCATGGACGCCCTGAGAGCCGCCGATCCCGACATCCACCGCCTGCTCGTCGCCGAGGCCGAGCGGCAGGAGCACCAGCTGGAGATGATCGCCTCCGAGAACTTCGTCTCGCAGGCGGTGCTCCAGGCCATGGGCTCGGTGCTCACCAACAAGTACGCCGAGGGGTACCCGGGCAAGCGCTACTACGGCGGCTGCGAGGTGGTGGACGACGTGGAGCGCCTGGCCCAGGAGCGGCTCCTCCAACTCTTCGGCGCGGACCACGCCAACGTGCAGCCGCACTCCGGCGCGCAGGCCAACATGGCCGTGTACTTCGCGTTGCTGGAGCCGGGCGACACCCTGCTGGGGATGAACCTGTCCGAGGGCGGCCACCTCACCCACGGCTCCCCGGTCAACTTCAGCGGGCGGCTGTACAGGGTGGAGGCGTACGGCGTCCGCCCCGACGACCACCGCATCGACTACGACCAGCTCCGCGCCCAGGCGCTGCGCGTGCGGCCCAAGGTGATCGTCGCCGGGGCCAGCGCCTACCCGCGCGTCATCGATTTCGAGGTGTTCGGGGAGATCGCCCGCGAGTCCGGGGCGCGGCTGGTGGTGGACATGGCGCACATCGCCGGGCTGGTTGCGACCGGGCACCACCCCAACCCGGTGCCGTACGCCGACGTGGTCACCTCCACCACGCACAAGACGCTGCGCGGCCCCCGCGGCGGGCTGATCCTGGCGCGCGAGGAGCACGCCAAGGCGGTGGACAAGCAGATCTTCCCCGGCATCCAGGGCGGCCCGCTGATGCACGTCATCGCCGCGAAGGCGGTCGCCTTCGGCGAGGCGCTGCGCCCCGACTTCAAGGACTACTCCGGCCGGGTGATCGACAACGCGCGCGCCCTGGGCGAGGCGCTGGCGGAGCGCGGCTTCACCCTGGTCTCCGGCGGCACCGACAACCACCTGCTGCTGGTGGACCTGCGCAGCAAGGGGGTCACCGGCAAGGACGCCGAGAAGGCGCTCGACCACGCCGGCATCACCGTCAACAAGAACACCGTTCCCGGCGAGACCGCCTCGCCCTTCGTGACCTCCGGCATCCGCATCGGCACGCCGGCGCTCACCACCCGCGGCCTCGGCACCGCCGAGATGCGCGAGATCGCCGCGCTGATCGACGAGGCGCTCGCCGGCCGGGGCGACGAGACCGTCGCGGACCGCGTGCGCGGCAAGGTGCGCGAGCTGTGCGGCAAGTTCCCGCTCTACGGGGAGTGGGCACGGAGCTAGGGAACAGGGAATCCCCGCCCGGCCCTTCCACCACCCAAGGGTTCATCCGGTGCACGCGCAGCGTGCAGCGTCACAGGGAACAGCCCCCGAACTGCAAACTACACCGGCAGTCCGTCGTTGCCGTTGCAGGCTGTTCCCTGTTCCCTGTTCCCTGTTCCCTGTTCCCTGCCGTTCTGGATCCCCCCGCGGAGAACGGTGTAAGGAGCGGTCCCTGAAAGGACCCCACCCCGAGTAAAGCAATGCCGGAGCAGAAGAAGGCCTACATCGAGACGTACGGGTGCCAGATGAACATCAGCGACACCGAGCTGATGCACGGCATCCTCGCCGAGGGCGGATACGCGTCCACCGACAATCCGGAGGACGCGGACGTCATCCTGGTGAACACCTGCGCCATCCGCGACCACGCGGAGCAGCGGGTGATCGGCCGGGTGGGCCAGCTCCAGCAGTTCCGCCGGCAGGGCGCGGTGATCGGGGTCACCGGGTGCATGGCGCAGCGCATGGGAGCCGACCTCCTCGACCGCTCCGGCGGCGTGGACCTGGTCATGGGCCCGGACGCGTACCGGCAGCTCCCCGAGAAGCTTGCCGCGCTGCGGGGGCCCGCTCCGGCGCCGGCCCCGCGCTCGTTCGCGCTCCCGGTGATGGGCGGCGGCCCGGCCAAGGGGCTCACCGTGCTGGGCTTCGACCCGTTCGAGAACTACGAGGGGGTCACGGCCCGGCGCACCTCCGCCATCTCGGCGTGGGTGCCCATCCAGCGCGGGTGCAACTACCGCTGCACCTACTGCATCGTCCCCTACGTCCGCGGCGACGAGAAGAACCGCGAGCCCGAGCAGATCCTGGCCGAGGTCCGCGCCCTCGCCGCCGACGGCGTGCCCGAGGTGACCCTGCTGGGGCAGACGGTCAACTCGTACGAGCACGGCGGCTGGGACTTTCCCCGGCTGCTGCGCGAGGTCGCGCGGGTGGAGGGCATCCGGCGCGTCCGCTTCACCTCCCCTCACCCCAACGACTTCACGCGCGAGCTGGTGCGGGTCATGGCGGAGGAGCCCACCGTCTGCAAGCAGCTGCACCTCCCCGCGCAGTCCGGCCACGACCGGACGCTGAAGCGCATGCTGCGCCGCTACACCGTGGCGGCGTACCTGGAGAAGATCGCCTGGGTGCGCGAGGCGATCCCGCAGGTGGCGCTCTCCACCGACATCATCGTCGCCTTCCCCGGCGAGACCGACGAGGAGTACGAGGCCACGCTCGACCTGATGCGCACGGTGCGCTTCGACGACGCGTACCTGTACAGGTACTCGCTGCGCGACGGCACGCCGGCCACGCGGCTCCCGGCCGAGCAGTTCGTGCCGGACGAGGTGGGCCAGGCGCGGCTGGAGCGGCTGATCGAGCTGCACCGCGGCATCCAGGCGGAGATCAACCGCGCCCAGGTGGGCCGCGTGGAGGAGGTGCTGGTGGAGAAGGAGGGCCGCCGCGGCGGGCTCCAGGGGCGCACCGATTCCAACAAGGTGGTCACCTTCAGTGGGCCCGCCTCCCTCATCGGCTCCTTCGCCGAGGTGCGTCTCACGTCCACCACCGGCGCCACCTTCGCGGGCGAGCTGGTGGAGGCCGCCGTTCCCGCCGGGACCGCGGCATGAGCCGGGGCGGCTGGTTCGGGGTCGCCGCCCTCGCGCTCCTGGCCGCCGCCTTCGCCTTCGTCAACCGGGGCGAGACGGCGGCGGTCCACCTGGGCCTTGCCACGTTCTACCGCGCGCCGGTGTCGCTGCTGGTGCTCGGGTCGTTCCTGCTGGGGATGGTCGCCATGCTCCTGCTGGGGCTGCGGCAGGACCTGCGCGTGCGGCGCATGCTACAGGAGGCGCAGGAGCGGCAGCCGTTCCGGTCTTCTCCTCGTGACGACGCGACCGAGCTGTTCCCGCAGCGGTATTCCCCTCCCGATCTGTCGTAGCTCTCTCCTTTTACAGCCGATTCGGGGCTCGTCGTCCGGGTCTGGAGCTTGGGTCCGCTCCGGAGCCGGACGATACTACTGTCCGTCTCCTGCGCGGGTCGCGGAGCCCCGCCAAACTGCCGGCGGGTCTCCGCTCCGGCTCCGGGAGCCTCGCACGATACTGCCGTGCGAGTCTCCCTCCGCAACGGATGTGTGGGGTACTGCGGGAACGGCGAACGGCACGCGTCCTCGGCGTCGCCGTGCACCCGCGCCCGGGAGACAATTCCTGAGTTTGCTCCCACCCGCATCGTCCGCCCGGGATGCCCTACCTCACGCTCCCGCTGGTCCTCGCCTTCCTGTCGCTCCTCTGCGGGCTCCTCCCCGGCCTCCGCTTCGGCGGGACGCCGCTGGTGCCGGCGCTCGGCGCGTGCGCGGCGGTCCTCGTGGCCGCCCTCTACGCCCGCGGCGGACCGCGCTCCCCGCGCGACAGGCTCGTTCCCGCGGCGCTGCTCGTGGCCTTTGCGCTCGCGGGGGCGGCGCTCGGCGCCGGCGGGCGACGTGACGTGGACGCGGACTGCCGCCTCCGCCTGCCCGAGGGCGCGCGCATCACCGTCCGCGGCGTCCTGGGCGCGAACGCGCGTCCCGTTGTTGCCGGGCGCGAAAATTTGCCGGCGGATAATGCGATAAGTGCGACCTGTTGCAGAATCACAATGCTGGCGACACTGCCAGGTCAGCAGAACCTGTCGAGATCTCGACGGCTGCGACGGAAGCCGGCTCGCAGGCTGCCGTGTACCCCAGGAAGTCCACCTCGCGCTGTCTCGCCCCTCCGCTGATTCGCCCTCGCGAGTAGATCCCCAGCGCTCCAGGTCCGCTCGCCACCACGTCGGCCCTCAGGACCGTAGCCGTTGAGTCCGGATCGTTGTCCCGCCAGACCCGACCTTGCAGCGAGCCTTCGCGCAGCTGCACGGTCGCATTGTAGTAGGGGCCCATCCTGAGGTCGACTGGTGCCGCGCTCAGCACCGTGTCTCCCGATGCGGAGCGCGACACCAGTTGGACTGTGCTGTCGATCTGGCTGAGCAGCAGCGCCAGAGCTGAGCCTCCGGCACTCGACGCGCCCTGCAGAAGCGGCCCGAGCGCCGACTGAATCACGGAGAGCCGGCCCCGCAGGTACACAAGGCCCCCACTCCGCAGCCCACCTTCCACCCACTGTACGCCGGCGTTCGCGTTGTCGCTGTGAACCAGCGCCCGCCAGTCGACCGCTCCGTACACCTGACCAACAAGGAAGCTGGCCGCGCTTCCCCACAGCGCCTGCAAGGCGAAGTCGGCAGGCTGAAAGTGCGTGCTGGTGATGCTGCTGCTGTGGTCAACGAAGATCCGCTGGCTGACGCTCCAACCGGACCACTCACCACCAGGTCGACGGGACCGCACCTGCACCTGGTACTCGCGCCCCTCGGCCCAGGCGATCCCCACCTCCAGCAGCCGGGTCCCCGTTGTGGGATCCGGCGCGAGAGTCTGTGCTCCTGCAAGGGGCTGCCAGCTGCCACCGTTGGAGTACTCCGCCTCAAACTCCAGCGTCGGGTCCAGGAAGGCGCCTGGCTGGTCGATGGGAACGCTCAGCGTATCACTGACCGGCGTGCCGTAGGCCAAGCGGAGCACGGGAGTGGGCAGTAGTTCACGGGGCTCAGGCACCGCGCTCCCCGCCCTCACCTCCCCGAACGACGTGGTACCCTCGTGCGCCCAGTGCAGGAGGGCGCAGTAGCCACCCGTGGGGACGAAGGCGCCAGGCGTGGCCGGGTCGAAGAAACTGGGCCCTGGGCAGAACGTCTGCGCGACAGACCACTCCTCTCCCGTGCGCTGGTGCACGAGCGTAGCGATACCCTGCGGCAGCATCCACGTCTCGACCTCGAACACGAGGCCCGGGTAGATCACAATTACAGGTGCGGCCACCATCCCGAATGCGAGGCGGAGCGTGTAGAGCTCGCCGTCCTGCAGGGTGATCGCCACGTCCTCGTACTGCTGCGCCATGGCGCCGGCGTGCCCCCCGCCCACGTACCCCACCCGCATGACGGTGGGCGAGAGCCCCACCCCGATCCCATCGGCGCTGGCGTTGGCCTCGCCGGTGAGCGCGACAGCGAGCCCGCCCATGAACGGGCCGGGCTCGCCGGCACTCCGGTTGTGGGTGACCACCACGTCCACCTCGGCGACACGCACGCTCGGACCGAAGTCGCTCATCCGGAGTGCCGTAGCCCCCTGGAACCAGCTCGTCCCCTCCGCCACGACCGAGGTGGGGAAGTAGCCCTCTGCCGCGCGCGCGCCACGCGTGCCCTGCGCCCGAACCGCCGTCCAGGTATGCCCGTCGAGACCGGAGTTCGACAGGGGGACAATCGTGTACGACGGGTGCGCAGCGAGGTCGGTGCCGGGGGCGTGTTCCGCGAAGTCGTCGTAGAGTGTAGCGAGGGAGAAGGGGACGGCGGGGTTCGTGAGGGCGGAGGCGTGCGCCGTGAGGTCCCGGTCCGCGAACGCGAACGCCACCGGGGCCGCCGGGTCGCTCAGGCAGTAGTCGACGTAGGTCGGGCTGGCCGGATCCCAGTAGTCCAGCACCACCACGCCGTCGTCCACGATGCGCACCCGGCGCGCGCCCTGGTCCACGCCTGCGGGGGAGGCGTAGTCCGTGATGTGCGCCCGAACGCAGTTTCCCGCCAGCCTTTCGAAGTAGGCGACGGTGGGGGTGAGAGGTGGCTCCGCTGAGGGCGCGGTGTGCGCCACCTCGGTCTGCACGGGGTCGCCCCAGTTTGCTCCGTAGGGATCGCTCGCTCCGGGCGCCACCTCGTATAGCCCGGCTGCCAGCGCTGACGTGTCCCAGGTCCGCGGCCGCGTCGCCGTCCACCCGCCCGCGACCGCCGTCCAGCTCCCCGCCCCCACCAGGCGATAGCGGTACGCGTAGGTCACCGGGTCGCCGTCCGCGTCGGTGACCTCGGTGCAGTCCAGGGCCGCGCTCGCGTCCACCACCTCCCCGGAGACGAGCGAGGTGAGGATGGGAGGGGACGGGAGCGTGTTGGGGAGCGTGGCTGCGCTCCCGATCAGGCTCCAGTTGCTCCAGGCGATGCCGTCCGAGTCCTGCCGCCGGAAGTAGAACGTCTGCCCAGGGGTGAGCGACGTGCGGGGCAGCGTGGGCGGGTCGGAGCTGGGGACCTCCCCGCCCGCTCCAGAGTCGTACAGGGTGACAGCGCACGTCGGGTCCACACCGAACTGCCAGCGCACCTTCGCGTAGACGGCGCCGGGGTCCACGTCCACGAACGCCCCCCCGGAGAGCACCATGCTGGTGCGGGTGATGCTCCCGGCCGAGACGGTAGGGGTGCTGGGGGCGGTGTTCGCACCCCGCGGCGCAGCGTCACCGGCCGTGCCGACGCCCAGGAAGTGGAGGTAGTCGTCGTGCGGATAGGCGCCGTAAACTCCGATCAGCCCGGAGGTGCGGGCGCTGGCGCTGGTATCGTTGACGTCGATCAACCAGCCCGCGGGCTCCGCCCCGCCGTTGTGCCACTGCTTGACCTGGATCCGCACGCCCCCCGTGATGGCCGACAGGCGAATCAGGCGGCACCAGCGCGCGGAGGCGGTGCCGCCAGGGAAGCGGGTCCCCGCGGGGGTGGCGGGGAAGGTGTAGCTCGTGGAGGTGACCGACCCGGCGCTGCCGCTGAACGCGTTGGTGGCGTGCGAGACGCCCAGGATCGCCCCGCCGCCGCCCATCCCGATCGTGTAGCCCTGGAACCCGTTGTCGGTCGTGGGCCCCAGCAGCTGCAGGCACATCTGCTGGGTGCTGTCCACGGCCGAATACCCCTCGGCGTACACCTCCACGGCCCCGGTCGCGACGTCCAGGGTTCCCGGCGCGTCCCAGGTGGCGATGTGGTACGCGAACCCCGAAGGCATCACCCAACGGATCGCATCTGCATACGGGCTGGGGCGCACCTCCAAGGTGTACGAGCTGGGCGCCAGGCGCTTCGTGCAGTTCGCTGGGGCGCTTCCGGTCGCTCCGAGGGGCGCCAGGGAGTAGGTGGGCATCAGGCCACTCCTGGAATCTTGATGCGCCAGATCGGCCCCGGCGTGCCGTCGGCGAGCACGGGCTCCAGCTGGATGTAGCAGTCCTCACCCGAAGCGGGGACCGTCGCCACGTAGACATCCACGCCGATCGCGAGGCTCACCGGATCGGGGTGGTTCGCCTCGGTTGGCCACGGCTCCTCGCCCTCGGGCAGCGGCGACGGCTTGGTCCAATCGAACACGTGCACCAGCTCGGTAGGAGCGATCCGCTCCCACACCACCCAGGCTTCCCGGCCGCACTCGGGGAGCACCTCCACGGCGGCGATCGCCGCCGTGACCGCCACCTCCTCCGGGACGAACCAGTCGCGCACGTGCATGGTGATCTCCGTCCCCAGGGCGTCGCTGATGCGGGTGATCACCCCCCGCGCCCACATCATCCCTGCGAGCGCGGTTCCGAGCACGGGATCCTTCGCGACGAAGTGCTCCATCTCCACCTCGATCGGGTCGCCTGGCTCCAGGTGCGGGTGGGCGTACTCGGCGATGAAGCTCAGCTGGGGGAGCCCGAGCCCGTGCAGCCGAGTGGTGGCGCCGGCGACCTGGTCGGCGAGATCGGGGTTGTCGATCCAGCGGGCGACCACGTCGTCCAGCACACGGGGGGCGTCGAGCGTGTAGTTGTTGTAGCGGAGGATACCCTGTGGGTGGGTGCTGCGCGCCTCGTACAGGTACCGCTCCTCGGCGGGCGACCACTGCGCCGGGGCGAAGAACTCCGGCACCCGCTGCCGGATGCCTGGACTGTTGCCAACCGCCCGGATCTCCGCACTGGGGAAGCGCGCCACCGGTTCCTGTTCGTAGACGACGGGAACGAACTTGATCTGCCCCTGCGAGGCGAGCATCACGCCGCCGGCGATGCGGGCGATCGCGTCCAGCTCGGCCTTGGCGTTGCTGCGCTCGCGCTCCGTGATCGTCTTGGAGACCACCCACACGGCATCTTCGGGCACACCGGCGCCCCGCCAGCGCGCCGGGAGCGCCACCTGCGCATCCAGGAGATCGGCGTACACCTCACCCAGGGAGGAGCCGGAGTACACAAGGTCTGGCCGGGTGGACGTGTCGACGTCGTGGACCGGCAGCTCCTGGCGCACCGCACACAGCACGGAGAGGCAGGTCAGGATGATCGACTCGCCGGCGTTGGCATAATCGTCGACCAGGTACACGTCCAGGAGCATCCACTCAGCGCGCGGGATGGATCTGGAGCCGACCCAGACGAAGAACGCCAGGTCGACCAGGTAGTACCGAGAGAGCAGCTCCGTGGCGGGATCGGTGAAGTCCCGCTCGCCGGTGCGCGCCAGCGTGATCGTGGCCTCCGAGATCTCGGCGCGCATCTCGATCGGGTCGAAGCTCCACCCCCCTGGGGAGAACGACGCGATGCCCTCCAAGAGGACGCGCTCCGCCACGCGCGCGCCCAGCTCGCGGCAGGTCGGGGCGACCTGGCCGTTGGCGGAGGGCGTGAGGGTTACCCGCAAGTAGAGGGCAGTGGGCGCCGCGGCGCCGGCGAAGACGTCCTCACCGATCAGGTCCCCGTCCGAGAAGCTCTCGTACTCGACCCCGTCCAGGCTTACCTCGAAGGCGAGCGACGAGCCACCTGGGGTCTCGCCGGTGGCCACCAGGACCGGCTTGTAGCCGTCCGCGGCCGCAGGCAGCTCGATCACGTTGGAGGTGGGGAACGCCGGGTCGGTGCCGTCGAGAGTGAACCCGGTGGTCACCGCCTCGAAACTCCGGCTGTAGATGCTGAGAACGGGCGCGCTCGTGGGCGTGGGGGCAGGGACGTACCGTCCGTCCAGATCCGGAGTGAGCACCCGGATCCCGAAGGTGCCGGCGGGCTCCGTCTGGGCGGCAACAGCATCGTTCACCATCCAGCCAACATTCGCGGCCGCCGTGCCGTCGCTCCTCCGCCCCTCGACTGCCAAGACGGTGATGGTGCTGGTGTAGGCGTTCGGCCCTGTCTCCCCCTGGGGGAGCTCGGGCTGGTCGCCCACTGCCACACCGCCCAGAGCGAATTCCACCACGATCGGCGTGGTCCCGCCCAGCGCCGGCAGCTCCCTGCGCGCGATCTCCACGAGCTCGAAGGCCTGCTGAGCATCGACCCGGGTACCATAGGCGGCGGTCACCCGGAACACTCTCAGGCGCCAGGTCGCGACCGTCTTCGGCTCCGCGGCCTCCCGCTGCGCCACCAGCTTGGCGGAGACGTAGTCGAGCACGGTGGCCGGGCCGTCCGTCCACTCGATCACCGCGACGTCCCAGCCGCCCTCCGCGGGCAGGGGCTCGGACAGACTCGTGACGCGGGTACCGTCGTCCGTGGTGTTGCTCAGCAGGTAGGTGGGCTCGCCGGCGATCGTGACGCCGCCCGACTCCAGGAGCTGAGAGACGCCCACGATGTCGTTCCGCGCCTGCCAGTGCTCGGCGAGGCGCCGCACGTCCTCGCCCGCGGTGGCCTGCGCCTCCACGAGCACTCCGGCGGCCGGATCCGCCCGGTGGAGCAGCTCCTCCAGGCGAGAGTTCCAACCGAGCCTCACAGGGCCGGCTCCCGCTCCACCCAGGCCAGCGCCGCCTGGGGCAAGAACCACCCTTGTTCACGGCGGAAGCCCCCGGACCCGGGCGCCATCTCGGTGAGCACGGCCCGCTCGGCCCGCTGTGGGTCGTGCACGATCCACATGGGGCGGCGCCGACCGAACAGAGTAACAATGTGGTACTCGGCCGTGGGGATTTCCGCCGAGCTCATGAGCTTGATGAGCAGCGTCCCGTGCCGGCGCTGCGCGATCGCCGAAGCGCCGACCCAGAGCGCGTCCGTCACGCCGGCCCGGTACGCCAGCTCGTACTCGCCGTCGGAGTAGGGGAGGTCGGCGTACTCGCTAAGCTGCCAGCTGGTGCCGAGGTACAGGCCGCGGATCTCGGGCACGTACCCCGTGGCCGCGCCGGCGTACACCTGCAGGCGCCAGATCCGGCCGGTGGTGCCGGAGAAGCGGCACAGCCACGCGCCCTCCGTCGTGACGGCGCCGGTCTCCGCGTCGACGTCGGCCGGGCCCGCGCCGGCGGCGGGGATCACCAGGTCGAGCACGGAAGCGCCGTCGCAGGTGAGGACGATGCGCTTTCCCCCGAGCGTGTGCCCGCGGTCGATCGCCACCATGTCGGCCGCTCGCAGCGCCACGCAGTCCACCTCGATCCACCCATCGCCTGACGTCCCCGCGCGCCAGGAGTTGAGCTCGCCGCGGCGCCCGGTGCCCACGCGCCAGGCCTCCCGGCCCGGGGCAGCACTGCTAGCCGTGATCTCGTGCGCGGGGAACTGGGTCCGCGAGTAGAAGGACTCGCCGAAGAGGATGGGGGTTCTCACGGGGTGGTCCTCACCAGGCGGTACCCCTGCGGGATCCTCACCACGGCGTCTCGCCTGCTGAGCCGCTCCAGCGCGTACCCGGTCTCGGCGAGGACCTCACCCGTCTCGGTCACGAACTGGAGCTTGACGACATCGGGGCCGTCCTTCCGCTTGGTCTGATCGAGCGCCCGCTGCGAGTACTCCTCCACGCGGACCGGCTGAGTCTCCCGGCGCTCCCGCCGCGCGAACAGACTGCCGATGATGCCCCCCAGCACACCGATGCCGGCGCCCAGGAGCGGATTGCTCTGCGCCAGCGCGGCCTGGGCCATGTTGGCGAACCCGGTAATCACCACCTGCTCCATCTGCGCCGTGCCGGAGATCGCCGCCTGCACCATGCTGCCGAAGGCGTTCACCGCCACCACCCCTGCCTGCTCCAGGTCCCGGGAGCCGCGGCCGACGTCGCGCGCGAGCGTCTCCCACGTGTTGCCGCTGGCCTGGAGGATCGCCTCCACCGCGTCCCGGTCTGAGCCCCGGAGCTCTTTGGGATCGATCCGGTGGGCCACGAGCCCGGCGTGCTGGCGGAGGCCGTGCTGCTGATCGAGCGCCTGCTGCCGGTCCCTGGGGAGGCCCGTCGGATCGAGCTTCGCGATTCCCTGGTTCTGCTGGATGATCCGTGCGGGTACCGTGAACTCGTCGGGCACGAGGAACGGTCCCAGCTCGCGCCGGCGGAGCGTCGACAGGTTGCCGCTCAGCGTGGCCACGTCTGCGGTGAGATCGCGCACCTCGCCGCGGAGCTGGAACACGCGCTCGTTCGCGTCCCTCCACCGGTCCGTCCCCCGGGGCAGCCCCCGAAGCGCCTCCTCGGCGAGTGCCAGGTCCGCGGTCAGCTTCCGCAGCTGCTCACTCGACTGGTTCCGCATCGCGGCGAGCTCGCGGACCAGCTCGCCGTCGAGCACCGTCTCCAGACGCGCGAACCCGTCCCGGAACCCGAGGGTCTGCACCGGCGCATCCCGTCGGCGCCGCCCGGTCGAGTCGTCCTCCAGGTCGATCGTGGGGCGCTTGGGCCCCGCCACCGCCACCGTGATCCCGGGAAGAGTGTTCCGGTTGGCGCGCTCCTCCTGAAGTCTCTGGGCTAGATCCTTCCAGGCGCGATACTCCGTGCGGAGCCCTTCAGCCTCGGTGCGCAGCTGCATGTACAGCGAATGGCCCGGGGCCCCCTCATTCCCGGCCCCCTGGTCGAAGAGTCGCTGGGCAGATCGCCGTTTCTCCTCGAACTCCGCATACTTCAGCCGCATCTGCTGATCGGCCTTCTCCGCGCTCACCACCACCGTGGCGGCGCCCATCTTCGGTACGCTGGCCTTGATCCTCTCCACCGCGTCCACCACCTCCTCCGCCGCCTCGGTGGCGTTGTCGGCCATCTCCGCGAAGAGCGCCGACATGGCAGCCAGACCGACGAGGAGCACGCCCCCCGTCGCCACGATGCCCCCAAGCCCGGCCGCCGCCCCCGCGAACCCTGCACCCCGACCGACAGCCGCCGCGGCGCCGCTGGCCGCTGTACCGACCCCGCCGATCGCGCCCGCCGCCCGCGTGGCCAGCGCCGCGGTCCCGCCCAGCGCGTTGCCCGCATTCAGCAGCAGTACGGCGGCGCGCAGCTCCACCACCATGGAGATGACGCCACCCAGACCAGCGATCATCGGGCCGGTGATCACCACCAGGCCGGTGATCCCCATCACCGTCGCCTGGAGCGGCTCGGGCAGCTCGCCGAACGCCTCCACCATGTCACCCACGAGCACGATCACCGGCCGCGCCGCGTCCAGCAGCGTGACTAGGGCCGGGGCGACCTCGGCGCCGAGCTGCACCCCGAGCACCGCGAGCTCCGCCAGCGACTGCTTGATCTTGAAGCCGTCCGTCTGCGAGACGCGGGCGAAGGCCGCGTCCAGGATCCCGGTGGAGTTGGCGACGTTCTGAGCGATCTGGGCGAACTGCTCGCCCTGCAGCCCGGCGGTGCCCAGGACGCCGACGAGTCCCTCCACGTTGGGGATCACGCGCGCGAGGGCCGCCGTGTTTCCGTCCAAGGTGTTGATCAGGTCGAGCAGGCTCTGGGTCAGCCCCCTCTCCCGGATCTGCTCGCGCAGCTTAGCGGTGGAGAGATTGACCTTGCCGAGCACCGTCTCGACTTCCTTCGTCGGGTTGAGCAGCGTCTGGAGGTAGCTGCGCAGGGCCGTGACGGAGATCGAGGCGTCGCCGTTGACGCGGGTGAAGGCGGCGACGAACGCCCCCACCTCCTCGAACGACACGCCCATCGAGGCCGCAACCGGCAGAACCTGCCCCATCGACCCGGCGAGCTGGGAGACTTCGAAGTTCCCTTCCACTGCCGTGGCCAGCATGATCTCCGTCGCACGCGCCGCGTTCAGGTTCTCTTTCCCGTATGCCTGAACCGCAGCCGTGCTGGTGCGTGCGACCGTTCCCGTGTCCCCCAGGCCGATCGCCGAAGCCTTCGCCGCGGCATCGAGCACGTCCAGCGCCTCCGCCCCCCGCTCTCCGGCCGAGGTCACCACCAGGAGCCCCGCAGCCAGGTCCCCAGGGACCGCTGCGAGATCAGGGGCCATCCCCAGCAACTCGCTGCGCCACTGCTGCACCAACTCGACCGGGACGCCGGCGAGGGTCTCCATCTGCGTCATGGCCGTGTCGTAGTCGACGGCCATCTTCGTGGCCGCGGTGCCCACGGCGGCGATCGGCAGCGACACCTTCGTCGAGAGGTCGTTCCCGACGCGCTCCATGCGGTCCGCCACCCGCCCGAGCCGGTCGCCGAGGTCCTCCACGTCCTCGCCGGCTGCGCGCGCCTGGCGCGCGGCGGACCGCATGCCGTCGCCGGCGCCTTCGGCAGCCGCGCCGAGGGAGACGAACCGGCCGCTCGCGTCGCGGAGTCGCCCCGTCGCCTCGGGGATCTCCTGGACGGCGGCGGCGCCCTCGTGCGCGGCGGTGCTGAGCTCGCCGATTTCGCGTGCGGCGGTCCCCGCTGCCTCTCGGCCGAGCTCGCGCACCGTCTCGCCCGCCTCCGCTGCCTGGCGCTCCAGCTGCGCGAGCTGCGCGGTGGGCACGGACGCAACGGCCGAGGTGAGGCTTCCCCCAGCGGCGACGGCCACGCCGCGCAGGTCCTGGAGCTCGCCGACGAGCCCCGAAACCTGGCGGGTGGCCGCCTCCAGCGCCGACGGATCGAACCCGCCGAGCGCGTCCCCAGCATCGCCCACGGCGCGGAGCTCCTGGGCACCGGCGCGCACCTCCTCGAACGCGCGCACGGCATCCGGAGCCCCGCGGGTCCTGATCTGTAGCTCGATCTCGTTGTGGGACGTCGCGCCCATCGATCAGGTCTCCAGGTGGAGCGCGCGCTCCGCCTCCAGGGAGTTCTTCAGCAAGATCATCGACTCCTCCCATGCGGGATCCAGCTGATCCAGAGGGAGGCCGAGATCCTGGGGCGTCTTCCCCCAGATCTCCAGGAACGTGAAGCTGCGCACCAGACGGCGCAGGCGCGGGCTCAGCCCGGCGAGGGCGTCTCCTCCGTGAAAGAGGACGGCGCCTGCGCTGCGGAGTTTCCCCGTTCCGTCTCCGACAGCCCCATTGAGAAGCGGATCAGCCGCGCGATCGCCACCGCCCGCCAGGGCTGCGGGATCCGGCGCACGTGCTCGGGGTTAGTGGGATCTAACGCCCCTCCCTCGGCCAGCTGGACGCCCTCCGCCCGGCGGAACCGGTCCTCGAACAGGCCGGGAACTCGGGAGCCGCGGAACACGAGGCGCGCGTCATCGCCCTCGCCCTGGAGGTCGGCCGTCTCGTTGATCACCAGGTACTGCTCGTCGGTGAGCGGCTCCATGTAGAGCGTGACCTTTCCACCCGAGATCTCCACGGGCAGCTCGGTGGGGCGCCTCGGCAGTTCGACCATGTGATTCGTGCTCCTCTCATGTGGAGCGGGGCGGCACCGGCCGCCCCGCGGGATGGATCAGTCGAAGGTGAGCGTGACGGCGGGGTCGGGGTCGGCGTGGTGCATCGCCAGCTGGATCCCCAGCATCGCGTGCCCGCTCTGGTCCTCCGGCGGGACCTTCAGGATCCGCGCGGCCGGCCCGGCGATGGTGAGCCGGTTGTACTGCGACCCGCCGATGGCGTGCTCCCATGCGAACAGGGTCCCCGCGGCGTGGATCGCCCACGGGTTCCAGACCGCCTTGGTCGGGCTGTCGATCTGGACCTTCGCGGTGGGGTCGTACCCCATGATGTCGTAGCCCGCGTGACCGCCCGGCGTCCCGCCGCGCGGCTTGGCGGGGAGCTCCGTGTTGAACTCCAGCGTGAAGCTGCCGGACGGCGCGCCGTAGGTGCCGAGCGTGACCACCTGGTCGGACACCGGGGGCTTCACGTTGCGGCCCGCGTAGACGATCGCCGGCAGCGCCACGTCGGTGGGGTCCTCCAGGAGCAGCCCCATCACCTCGAACCGGGCGATGCAGATGCGTGCCGGAATCGAGGTGAGGGAAACGAGGCGTCCGCGGCAGCCGACCACCTTGAACAGCGACCCCGCGCTGTAGGCGTAGAGGGTCGCCGACTCGTGGGCCTCGTCGATCGGCACGTAGGTGATCGACTCCGACGTCGCCGTCGCGTCGACCGTCGCCTGGAAGCCGGCGATCCGGAGTAGGACGTCCATCTCCGGACGGGTGGCCGCGGCGTAGGCGGCGCCGGCCCCCTTCACCCCCACGGTGAGGGTGAGCTTGGCGAAGCGGCCGCTGGGCTGCGCCGAGGCATGGCGACCCATCCGGGCGCCGGCGACGTCCTTGCGTTCGTTCTGCTCCAGGTGGTCGACGTCGATGTTCGACCAGATGTGCTCCTCCAGCTGGATCCCGTTGGTGCCGGGGACCGGCAACGAGTCGGTGCCGTATTCCGTCTCGATCTTGGCCAGCAGCCCGGTCAGGCGGACGCGCTTCGACATGCCTTACTCCTCGGCGGGGGACTCGGCCGTGCGCGCCCGGCGCGGCCTCGGGGCGGAGCTGGTCTCCGCGGGAGCAGCGCCGTCCTCCAGCTCGGAGCCGGGCGTGCGACAGGTGTGGCCGACGAAGGCGGCCGTGTCGGGAGCGGTAGCCTCGCACGCGAGGCACACCAGCTCGGTGGCGCCCCCCGAAGGGCGGGTGGCGAAGCGCCGGCCCGGCCTCCCCAGGGTACCTTCCGCCTGCAGCGTCATGCGGTCCTCCTCAGAGATCCTGGAAGTAGAAGTCCAGGGTGAGCTCCAGCTCACCCACGTGGCAGAGAACGCCGCCGAACGTGCGGGGCTCGATCGAGACGAGCTTGAGTGCCCCCTGCACCGAGCCGTGCACCAGGTCCGGCTCGTCGCGGAAGAGGCGGATCGCGGCGTCCACCTGCTCCTGAATCGCGAAGTCGCTCTCCTCCGCGTCGTTGATCCCGAGAAGCTTGTGGAGGACGTAGGTCTCCGCCCACCGGGTGCTCCGCTCCGGCGTCTGCCCGGGCCCGCGGCGGGTGACCTGCCACCCGTTCACGCGCTGGGACTCGGGATCGCGGAACAGGGCGATGTACCTGCCCCAGTCGCTGACCAGGCGAAGCCGGGCGTAGACGAAGCCTGCCCCCGCCAGGGTGGCCAGCTTCCCGGCGATCTCCTCCACGCGCTCGTGGTAGCTCACGTCAGCGCCCCAGCTTCATGGTGATCTGCACGCCCGCCTTGTCGAAGATGCGCTGAAGGGTCGACACGTTCTGCTCCACGGCCTCCTCGAACATCCGGACCGGAGCGGTGCCCTTTTCACCGATCGAGCGGGCGATCACGAACGCGAGGCGCTTCGACTCCTGGACGGAGAGCGGCCGCACATCGCCCGTGGCGTCCGTGTGACGGAGCTTCCTGCGCACCCAGAGCTCCAGCGCCTGCGGCGGCGGCATGGGCTGCCCCGGCCGGCGCCCGTCGTTGACCACGCGCACGTGGGCGATCGGCGACCCCAGCCGGCCGATCACGTCTCCCAGCGCCACGCGCTCGACCGGGAGATCGGCGGCGATCGAGCCTCGCGCCACCTCCGTCACGCCGATCGGCGTGCGCGTCTTGACCTCCCGCTCCAAGAAGAGCAGCGCCTCGGTGACCGCAGCCTCCAGCGCCGGCGGGATGACGCCGCCGGGCTCCGGGAGACCCGGGCCCGCGACGGTGAGGGTGATCACCGCTGGCGGTGCGTCAGGAGGAAGACGTCCTCGCCGTAGCTCACCTCGCCGCCGGCCGCCTGCACCTCGCCTTCCTCCAGGCTGCGGAAGGGCTCCGGTACCAGGCTCATGAAGCGCTTGGCGCGGTGCGCGTACTCGGCCCCCTTGCTCTTGTGGTCCACCGAGTCGGCGCCGATGGTCGAGTCGCCCTGGTTGGTGTAGTGCGAGGAGAGCTGCTCGCAGGCCAGGGAGGAGGCGATCAGGACCACGATGTCGTGGTCCGCGCTCGGGACGCTGGTGCTCGCCTCGGCGATGCTGTGCTCGCCGGTGACCGTCAGGCGAACCGTTTCGCCGACGGCCGGCGTGGAGCTCCGGAAGCGGAGCGCCGTTCCCTCCGGGGCGTCGTACAGCGTCCAGTCGAGCGAGTCCACCAGGACCGGCTCCCGCTGGCCAGCGGGGTACTCCACCTGCGCCACCGCCGCCGCGCCGGCGGGGAGGGCGTAGTCGAACCCGCCGTCGCCGGCGACATCCGCCACCCATCGCCGCGGCCGCGCCCGGCCGTACCGCCTCACGGCCTCCTCCAGCACCTGGTCGTAGTCGCCGGGGGCGGCGAGCACGCCGGCGCCGTCGCGCACGTTCCGGATGACTCGGGGTCGGAGGAGTGAGAGGCTCACGGGCGGGCCACGTGCTCGGGCCAGTGCCAGGAGAAGTCCGCGTGCGACTCGGAGTGGGGTACCCTGACGGCCACGCGGCATCCGATCTCGGTGAACGCCGTGAGGTCGACGAAGTTCATCGGGCCCTTGTAGGTCGCGCGGACGATGGCCGGAAACGCCGCACCGGTCTCGTCCACGTAGTGGACCACCCGGCCCATCAAAGGCTGCTGCACAATGCTCGCTCCACAAAGAGGGAAAGAAGCGGAGGTGGGCCTACTCGGCTGTCTCCCGGACGTCGGCCGGTGAAGTTGCGCGCTCCCGAGGGCGAGCCCAGCGGGACCAGACGTTGAAGACGGCTTAGCCGGAGCCTCGCCTTTGGGCACCACCAGTTGCGAGAGCCGGAGTCGAACCGGACGCACCGGGGCCATGATTCCCGGGGCCCCACCACAAGGAGCACCCTCTCGCAGACGTCGTCTTACATCGGGGATTCCGGAAACGAGGAGGACCGCCGCCCGCGAACGGGCGACGGTCCCCAAAGTAGAGCCCCGCGCGCGGAACGGTGGCGCGGTTGGCGTGCGAGCGTCAGCTCCGCGGATCGCGCCCGGCCTGGAGAGTCAGCTGGGGCGGGCCGAGGTGGAGGCGCGCACGGGCCGCGACGCGCAGCTGATGGTGCGACGCTCCTCCTGCGGTCGCGTACATCGCAGAGCGCCTGGCGCGCGGCGCCCCGTAGCGCGTCCACTCGTCGAAGATGGGGACGAGCGACTCGGCGTCCTGGTTCGCGGCGCCCACCACCTGGGGGGCCTGGGCCGGCTCGGTGGCCATGCTGGCCGTGGCCGTCACCAGGTCGTAGCGAGGGGCGGCCGTGGTGGGCGCCGCGGCCGCCGTCATCGTGGGGGCGTTCTGCCCGGGCACGTCGGCCGGCGAGGGGGCCGGCGCGGCGAGCAGCAGCAGCGCGGCGAGGGGGAGGAGGATGCGCGATCGGAGCATTCGGTCTCTCCTAGAGGGGAGGGTGGAGCCAGGCGCCGCGGGGTGCGTCGCCCTGGCGGGTCTCGCGGGCCCGGGCGGATCTCGCCCGGGCCCGCGCCGTCTCAGCCGCTGGGGTGGTCGCCTACGCGACCACCGACTTCACGGCCCCGCGGTAGTCGGTCACCGCGCCGCCGTACTCGTGGCGGATCTTGTACTGCAGCTTGTCCGCGGTGAACATCTGCCCGACGGTCGGGTTGTCGGCGAGGAAGAGCTCGGGCTCCTCCTGGCCGTTGAGGAACTTGATCTCCAGGACGTCCACCTCGCTCGGGTTGGCGAAGACGCCCCAGTCGTTGGCGTCGGTGAGGAACGGGTTGACGATGATGTTCTCGGCCTTCTCCCCGAAGCGCTGGTACCAGGGGTTCGCGTCGTTGTTGGCCGACCCCGGCACCAGCTGGCTGTTGTTGAGGGCCAGCGCCGTCGGCTTCAGCTGGATCGGCACTGCCAGGATGTGGGGCGTGAGCCCCAGCTTCTCGCCGCTGGAGAGCTCCGTCTGGTTGAAGAGCGCGGCCTCGGCCGCGTCCAGGGCGCCGGCGGTGAGCGCCACGGAGAGCAGGTTCCCGTGCGCCACGGTGAACCAGGCCGTGGCGTCGTAGATGTTCGGGTTGTTCTTGAAGAACGACCACACGAACTTGGCGAACGTCCGCCGCGCGGCGCGCCCGAGGCGGCCCACCACCTTGGCGACGTGCCCGATGTCGTCGTTGATGATATGCCGGCGGGTGACGGTGACGATGTTCCCCTTCTGGCCCACCGAGTACGTCGCGGACTCGTCCCCGTAGGCCGCCAGCTCGGCGTAGTCGCCGCTCTCCGGGTCCACGTCGCTCAGGTCGCCGAAGTACCCGACGCGCACCGCCTCCTGGGTGCGGAAGTCGGTGGCGCTCCCGATGGTGCTGATCAGGCGGCGCTCCCCGTAGTCCACCTCCCGGTAGTCGCGGGCCATGCGCCGGTTGAGCGTGTTGGCCACCACGCGGGGCAGGGTCGCGTTGGTGAACGCCTCCTGGAGCATCTCGCGCTGTGCGCTCTCGTGCAGGATCCCGGTCACGTCCGGGTCGTGCCCCAGGGTGATCTCGTTGTAGAGGGCCCGCAGCCCCAGCGGCCGGATCGTGCGCAGCTCCGCGTTCTCCGGCTCGATCCCACACGCGCGGTCGAACGCGGCCTGGAGCCGGTCCAGCCTCCCGACGCCGACCTGGACGTCCGTGCCGCTCCCACCCCCGGCCGCAGCGGCGCCAGCCCCCTGGGGGCGCGCGGGGTTCAGCCCGGCCAGGTACTCCCGCTCCCCGTCGATCGCCGCCTGGATCTGCGCCTCGGTGAGGACCTGGCCGTCCAGGCGCTCGCGGATGCGGCGCTGGGCGAGGTCCGGCAGGCGCGACTCCTGGAGGCGCTCGCGTACCAGCAGGCGGGTCTCCACGATCTCCGCCCGCGACGGCGCGGCGGTGGATCCGCCCGCACCGGCGCCGGCCTGGATGGGCTGGGTACCCGGCTCCTCGTCCCGCATCGCCTCCTGGAGCTCGGCGTCGGTGGCGATCGCCACCAGCTGCTCGCGCGTGACGTTCTCCCGGTCGACCCCGGCGAGCGCGGTGGGGCGGCGGGACTCCAGGATGCGCACCAGGCGCAGCATCCACTTCGGCATCGAATCCTCCTCGTGAGGGTTGGCCGCGGCGGACGCCACGAGCCGGGTGAACTTCCCGCCGGCGGCGGGCCTGAGAACCACGTCGACACTGAGCACCTGGCGGATCGACTCGACCAGCCGGGTCTGCTTTCCGTCCTGTGTGGCCTGGCGCACGGTGCCCCGCGCGTCGATCGAGAGGCCGAACAGGTCCCGCTTCCCGCGCCCCCACGCGTCCACCAGCTTCTTCCGCGTGGTCTCGCCGACTCCCTCCTGGAGGAAGTGGAGGCGGCCGCCCAGGGCGCCGCCGGCGCGGACGACGATCCCGTCGATCCACCCCGCCATCTGCCCCTGCGGCTTCTGCTCGGCGCTGGCCATGTGGCCGGTAGGGGAGTCGTCGAAGACGTACACGTGTGCCCCCTCGAACAGGGGCGCAGCCTCCCGGAGCGTCTCGGCCGGGTAGTAGAGCCCGTTCAGGCTCTGCCCGGGGGCGATGATGTCCACCTCCCACTCCAGCCCCGCGGGAGCGTCGCCCGAGGCCTCCACGAGGCGCGCCGCCGCGACGTTGAACGACTCCTGCATCCGCCGGTACTCGACCTCCACCCGCACCGCCTCGCCGAATTCCGGCCCGCCCTCGGCGTTGAGCGTGTAGGGAACCTGGAGGAGCTGCTGCCCGCGGCGGACGATGGCGTGGTCCTCGAACACGTCCACCGGGATCCACCGCGAGCCGTCGTCCAGCTGGTTGCGGTTCCGCTCCCAGATCGCGTTCCGGACGACCTCCACTCGGCTCTCCAGGCTGACCGCCTCCTGGAGCCGGACGAGCTCGGCGCCGTGCAGCAGCGCGTGCAGCAGCCCGCGCACCTACCTGCTCTCCTTCGCCCCGACGAACTTCTGCCCGTCGGTGGTGACCACCACGACGCGGTCCGAGTACTCCTTCCAGCTGAGCACCTCGTCCGCCTTGATCGACCGGAGCTTCGGCTCGCCCTTCCGCTCCTCCACCACCTTCCCCTCGCGGTTGGTCACCGGGCGCTGCACCAGCTTCAGCAGCGCCGTGGGGATCCGTCCCTGGCCCTCGGGCGCGGTGGTGACGGCCGCCGCGCCGGACCCTGCCGCTCCCGCCCCGCCCGTCTGGTTCTCCGACATCTGTCGCTCCTCGTGAGGGTTCACCATCCGGCCATCCACGGCACGCTCTCGCACCCGCAGTTGGCCACGTGCTCCACCGGAGCCCCTGCGGCTCGGGGGTACTGCATCTTCACACCGTCCGGCAGCTCGAACGCCTCGCCCACCGCCCGCTTCTGCCCGTTGATCGCGCGGTGGAGCGCGCGAGACTTTCCGCTCCACAGCCACTCCTTGCCCAGCCCGGGGACCAGCTTCGCCGCTGCCTGGTGGCGGCGATCGGCGGCGGCCGAGTGGACCCGACCCATCTCCGTGCGGGTGATCGTTTCGGCCCGGAACGTCACGAACTTCATCGGCCCCGGCCCGTCGACCACCCGCCCCACCCCCTCCATCACCAGGTGGGGCGACTGCCCGCCCAGCAGGCCGAGGCGCACGTGGTTCTCGATGCGCCGGCGGGCGACGGGGGCGACGCCCTTAATCTTGTCGGCGGTGTAGCCCTGGAGCTCCTCCAGGAGGGAGCGCGGCAGGATCGTCCCGCCGATCCGGATCTCCGCGGCCGCGAGCGGCGCATCGATCATCGCCGGGCCCCGCTCCCAGGCCTCCTCGATCAACCGGTCGGTCACCCCGACGGCCCGTCGCGTCCATCTCTCGATGTGGCGGTCCAGCTCGGCCAGGAGGGCGGGGAGGCGGGACACCTGGAACTCCGTGGGCTCCCCTGCGAGCGTCTGACGGATCTCCTCCTGGAGCTGCGCCAGCGTGCCCAGCAGATCGACCACGCCCGCGTTCACCGCGAGCCCCCGGCGCTCGACCTGCTTGCGGACCGAGTCGCGGATCCGCTTCCTGCGCTCCTCCGGCGTCACGTCACCCGGCCGCAGCCAGGCGGCGTTCCAGCGCGCGGGACGCCTCGTCCGCCAGGCCGCGGCCGGCCTCCTCGCGGGCCCGCTCCAGCATCTCCTCGGGATCCACCTTGACGCCCATCTGCCCGATCAGGTTCCCCATCACTCGGGTGGACGTCTCGTCGTCCACCCACCCCTCATCGCCGCCCTGTGCCAGCGCTGCGGCGACCTGCGACAGGGCTGTCCCGATCCGGGAGAGATCCCGGGTGGAAAGGTCGGGTGTGGAGACGGTGATCTCGCGCGCCTCCTCCGAATCGCGGACCGCCCCGGTCTCGATCCCACGCTCCACCTGGGCGGTGAGCACGTCCTCCATGATGTACTCCACCGTCCGCTGCTTCGCGGTCATCGCCTTCTCGGTGGGTGCCTGCATCTCGGCTCCGACCGCGCGGTTCACGTCGCCCCCGCCGCCATACCAGTGCTCCGGGTACTGCGCTCCCCCGAGCACATGGTTGCGCTGCAGGCGCGCGGTCTCGGCATTTGCCGCCGCCGCACCCTTGTCGGGCCCCACCAGGGCCCAGGTCTCCTTCTCATTGTGCACGCGCACGGAGAAGGGCTTGGGCGCCTGGATGGTCTTCAGCTTCTCGTCGATCGCCTTCTGATCCGCGCCGGTGAGCGTCAGGTCCCACATGTACTGCGAGCGCCCGAGCTCCTGGCGGAGGATCGAGAAGAGGAGCTGCTCGTACCCGTCGATCGCATCCGCCAGCGCGAACAGCTCGGAGATCCCACGGGCGCTGTTGCTGAGGTTGTTGACCGCGTTGAAGAAGCACTCGCCGTCCGTGAACCGCTCCCGCTCGCGCTCGGCCGCGGCGCTGATCACGCCGCGCTCACCCTCCAGGAGCACCGTGCGGATCCGCCGCTCCGGCACCGCGTGCGTCTGCTTCGTGATGACCCCGATCGGCAGCTGCGCGTACTCCGGATCGAGCACCACATGCTTGATGCGGCTCGGGTCGATCACCCCGACCGTGAAGAGGCCGTTGAAGGGGTTCGCGAAGATGGGCCACGTCTGGTCGCCGAAAAGGTAGAGCTCGCGCACCCGCTGCTCCAGGCGGCGATTCCACCGAGCCCCCGGACTCCGCCAGTGCCGCTCCAGGTAGGCCTGCGCGCGCGGGTCCGCCGTGCGGAACGTGACGCCCTCGCCCACGACCCACTCGCCGATCAGGTTGATGATCCGGCGCGCGAGCGGGTTGTGAGTCCAGAGGTAGGCGGCGATCTCGCGCATGCGGTCGCCGGTCATCGGAGGCAGCTCGCGCGCGGTGTCGGTGAGCCGGCGCCAGCTGACGTCCTCCGTCTGGCGACCCGCCGCCTCGCGCAGCGCCTCCACCCGCGCCTCCACCCGTGCCTCGATCACGCCACCGAGGAAGCGGTCCACCAGGTTGCGAATCATCGCCAGGCTCTCCCGATCAGGCCGACCCGCTCGCCGAAGCGGGGCAGCGCCAGGTTCGTGTTGCCGAACATGCTCTCGCGCTCGATGCGCCCGGCGTCCGGGCCGGGGTCGATCACGCCACCCGCGGGGACGATGTCGGTGAGAAACACGTCGGCCAGCTGGTTCGCCTGCTGGACCGCGTCCCACACGTCGTCGTTGGGATGCTGGCCGTAGTACTTGATCTGCCGCACCGCCTCCAGCGGGAGGTCCGCGGCGAAGAGCAGCCCGCCGCTCACGACCAGCGGGCGCATGCTCTTGATGCGGAGCTGCTTCTCGCCCTGCGGGGTCACCGGCTCCACCGGGAGCGAGACGCCGGCGCCGCGCGAGACCCGCTGCAGGTCGCCGTCGTAGTTGGAGAGGCCCACCTTTTCCACGCCGAACGCATAGAACGCCCGTACCTTGTGGGCTCCCACCACCGTCTCGATCACCTCCTCGGGCGGGATCTGTCCGGCCACACCCCAGCTGACGAACCGCCGCCCGTCGAGGAGCACATCCAGGCGGAACGCCGCGCTCGTGTCACTCTTGCTGGTGCCGCGGCTGGGATCCCAGAAGCCGACTGACAGGCGCACCTGGTCGACCGCCGGTTTGTCGTCCGCCTCCAGGAACTGGAGCGCCTCCTCGGGGAAGTAGCTCGCGGCGGGGTCGAACGGGTCGTTCTGGCGTTCGGAGAGGAAGCTCGCGAGGTCCTCCGCCCGCTCCACCATCAGCTCGTACAGGCTGAACTTCGCCGGCCAGAGCACCACCGCGCCGGCGTCCATCTCCTCCTGGCGCGCCTCGTAGAACGCCCGGGCGGCCGCCTCGCGGTCCGGCAGGGAACGGTCGTGGAAGATCTTCTCCCACTCCTCCCACAGGTTCATCGCCGCCGGGTAGGCGGTGATCGCGCGGAACACGTCCGCGTCGCTCCGGATCCGGTTGGCCAGGAAGCTGTCGGCGTGGAGCACCGTCCCGACGCTCAGGATGACCGCCGCCTTCCCCAGCTTCTTCACCACCTTGTTGTGCCAGACCAGCTTCTTCCTGCGCCGCTTCGGGTTCTCGACCTCCTCGTCGTTCTCGATGTCGTCCTGGATGATCAGGTCCGGGCGCTGCGCACCCTTGCGCGCCCCTCGGACGCTCTTCCCGGAGCCGGCCGCCATCATGACCGCGCCGTTGCCGAACACCAGGCGGTTCACCCGGGGCTTGCCCTGGAAGACGCAGAACGCCGGGTAGATCGCCTGCAGGCGCTCGTTGGTCTCCACCTCGACCCGGATGTCCTCTAGGAACCCCCACGCCTGGGTGTCCGTGTCGGAGAACAGGAAGGCGAACCGGCGGTGCCCGTTCGAGAGGGCCCAGAGCGGGAGCAGCAGGGAGCCGTTGACGGACTTGGAGTGTTCGCGCGGGCAGGCCACCGCATCCTCTTTGCGGCTGCTTTCCCCCAGGACCAGCGCCTGCCAGCGCGCGCGGAGCTCCGCATGGAACGGGGCCCCCGGCGTCTCCTCGCCCGACTCCTCGTCCACCCGGTAGTGGCCGAAGAAGAAGCTCCAGTAGAGCTCCAGGCTTTCCCCGAACGCCGCCTGGACCTGTTCCAGCGAGGCGTCGAAGGGCAGCGTGAGGAACGCCCTCGCCTCGTCGCGGATCTCCTCCAGGAGCGCCTCGTCCTCGCCGGGCTCCTCGGGCTCCGCCTCCGGGACGATCAGATCCAGGTCTTCCAGGAGCTCGTGCGTGCGGTATCGGGCCACGTTCAAATTTCCGCTGTAGCGCGTCGGACCCGCGGAAGGGTCCAGGTGTCGGCTCGACGGCAGATCGACGCCCCAGGCCCGTTGCGCAACGCATGGAGAGCCGAAAACGGGGGGTGCTCCAATCCCCCCGCGGGCGCGCTTCGAACCCCGGTTTTCACAGGCGCGGGTCCCGGAGCCATTCAGGCGCGTCCGCTGCCACCGGCTCAGCCTCGATCGACGGTTCGACCCAGCCCCCATAAAAACGGATCAGCGACTCCAGGCAGCGGCGCTGCCCGCAGTCACAGCACGAGCACCCGAGGCGGAGCGGGGGCAGCTTCGCGAGACGTGCCTCGGCCTGGGCTTGGGTCAGGATCATCGGCCCTCCTGGATGCGCTGGAGTTCGGCCTTCATATCGGCGAGCACCTTCTCCCGCTTCTTCCGGATCAGCGGGGCAAGCTCGTCGTCCTGCATCATCACCCGCAGCAGCGCCTCGGCGACCAGGCGCGGCTCCGGGTGCGGGTCCGGGCGGTCGCGCAGCCTCGCCAGATCGGCCGCGTGCATCGCCGCGTAGGCTTGCTGGGGATCCCCGCTCCGGCGTGCCGCGCGCGCCAGCTCCACCACCAGCTCGCCCGCTTCCACTTCCAAGGCGCGCTGGCGCTCCAGCACCCGCTCCCACTCCCCCTCGGACTTCCAGCGCTGAAGGGTGGCCCGGCTGATTCCCGTCTGGGCGAGGATCTCCCCAGTGGAGTACTCCTCCAGGTACAGGAGCCGGGCGCGCGCCTTCGTGGCAGACCCGTGCGCCACGTCAGGCGATTCCGAGCGCTCGGGCAGTCGCCACCAGGTGGAGCTGGTGCTCGGTGCGGAGACGCATCCGCTCGCGCACCAGGTCCTGGGCGAGGCGATCGGCGCGGCGCGCTGCCAGCCACATCCGACCCATCAGCACGAAGTCATGCAGCCGGCGCATCCCCACCTCCTCCATGCGAGCGGACAAGTTCCCGGATGGCCCACTCGTCCACCGCGGTGCGCAGCTGGAGGTCACTCTCCAAGTGCGCGCGGAACTCCCGGTGCAGGGCCTCGCGGTCGCGGTACAGGCGGTGGATCCAGACGAGCAGCACACCCCACGAGGCGATCAGGGCAGCGAGCAGCAGCAGGGAGACGGCGACGGGGCTCTGGAGGACCGGCTCCCACTGCCTCAGCTGGCCCGGGTCCACCTCAGCCCTCGGAGTGCAGCACCCGCCCGAGCAGGCCGTGCTCGGCCTCCATCGCCTCCTCCGTCTGCCGGGCCCTCAGGATGCCGAGGTGCATCTCCGCCTCCTCGCGATCGTGGCGCGCGGAACGGCGGTCCCGCTCCAGCTCGGCGAGCTGGAGGATGAACTGGTTCGTCCGCTCCTGCACCTTGAGGATGCGGACCTTGCGGGGATCGGCATCCCCCTCAGTAGGGGTGAGGTAGAGTGCGTCCTCCAGCGCGGCGAAGAACAGGTCCGACTTGCTCTCCGCGAGGCGCTTCTCCTCCCGGACGTCGTGCTCGTGCGCGTCGAAGATCTCGCGGGTGAGGCGGCGGGCCTCGTCCTCCAGTGCACGGATCCGCCCGAGGAGCAGGCGGCGCTGGGGCTGATCCATCATTGCGGGTCTGTAGGGAGGTGGATTTCCCGCACTTCGACCAGCGCCAGCTGGAGGAAGCGGCGGACGAGGAGGCGGGCGGCAGCCTCCGGGAGGGCAAGGCGCACGAGCGCCGCGGCGACGACACGGGGCATCGCGGCGCTGAGCTCGCGCGCCACCGCGCCCCGCAGGGCAGGCAGGCCGCCCCACTCCAGCAGCAACGACCAGGCGATCTCCTCCACGGCCTGGGCCCGGTCCCGCTCTTCCACCCAGACGAACACCGTGGGGGCGCGCTCGAACGTGAGCACCAGATCGCGCGCCGCGGCCCAGAGTTCACCAAGTGGCCGCTCTCGGAGGTCTCCGCAGGGGAAGAACACCCGCAAGTCCTCGATCACCCGGTCGGACAGCTCCTCCACCGACCACGCCGGCTCGCCGGGCGCCCGCGCCATGAGCGTCGCGACGTTCAGCTGGCGGACCGGGCGTCGGGAGGCGTCGGCGATGTACGGGTAGGGTGCGCCCGTGGACACACGTCCTGGAGGCACGAGGAAGACTTGGATTTAGGGGGAGGCCGAACAGCGAAGGGCCGCGGCGCTGTATGCACCGCGGCCCCAACGTATGTGTGAGCGCGAGAATCAGTGGCGCGCTTGGCGCGCTGTGCGCTTTTCGAGGGAGGGGGAACCTACTTCGTGAAGGTGAGCCGGTAGCTGCGCTGCGTCAGCCCGTCGTACCAGGTGAACGACACCTGCCCCGCGGAGTACTGCGGCATCGTGATCCGCTTGTCCACAGCATAGGCACCCGATTCGGTGATCTGCATCTGCATTCCGCTGGTGGCGTATGCGTATGTGCCCTTCACCCGCCAGGTGTAGGTGGTCGCCACATGGCTCTGCACCGTCCCGCAGGCATCCACCAGGACGTGTTCCGCAGTGAACTTGTTCGCCTCCAGGGTCAACGTTCCGTCACGCACGAAGTGAATGTGCGGCCGGCCGGTGCCTTCACACTGCCCCAGGTCTCTCACCACCCGGGGGAGTGCCACACCATCCACGCCCGTCAGCTGGTACGTGCCGGCGATGCTCTCGACCGGCCGAGGTTCGGTCGGCTGGCGCCCTCCGCAGGCGCCGAGAGCGAGCAAGCTGAGCAGCACGACTACGATTCTGGCCCGTGATCGCCGGAGCGCCATGGTTGGGGCGGGTGAAGGGTTTCACACCTGAGGGGCGGGATCGCGGCAATTCCCGCCCGCCGCTTCCATCCTCTGGAGCTCTCGCTTGACCACGGCCGCGGGAAGCCCGAGCTGCTCCGCGAACAACCCCACCACACCGTCGACGTCGCGCAACGCCCAGAGCAGCTCCTCCGCCTCGGCCGACAGCGGCGGGCGCCTCCGTAGGCCGAGCTTCCGGGCCCGACCGTACACCTGCGTCGGCGATCGCCCGAGCTGCGCAGCGATCACCGGCGCCGTCTGCACAGGGTAGGCATCGATCAGGAGTTGCTCCTCGGCGGGCGTCCACGCCTCCTTGCGAACGCCGAGTGCCTTCGCCTGATCGTGCACTTGCGGAGCAGTGCGGCCGAGCGCCTCAGCGATCTCAGCGGTGGGCAGCCGCGCATAATTGAGGCGCAGGTACTCAAGATCGTCGTCGGACCAGAAGCGCCCATGGCGCAGCTTGAGATCCTCAGCACGGGCGCGCACACCGCCCCGTGGCCTCCCGAGCTGGCCGGCCACCCAAGCCGCCCCCTCGCTGGGGTAATGTTCCCGCAGGAAGGTGTCCTCCGCTTCCGTCCAGGGCCTCACCTTCCGCAGCTCCAGCCTGCTCGCCCAGTCATGCACCCGCTGCGCGGTCCAGGGCTCGCCCAGTTTGCTGGCGATCTCTGCGGCCGAGTGGTGCGGATGCAGCTCGCGGATGCGCGCCTTCTCGGCGGCAGTGGGGCGGGGAAGGCGCTTGCCGGGCCGCACCAGCTGAGCAGCCGAGAACGGCGGTGTGATCGACGCCACGCCGACTCTCCTTGCTACCTGGTTACTCCGCCACGAAGCGCCGCTCGATGTCGTACAGCGTCGCGGGGATCGGCTCGCCTGCCTGGATCGCCAGCCGTTTGAAGCCGTTCAGGATCGCCAGAGCGACTGTTCGGCGGTCCTCCACACTCAGCCCCTCTGTCGTGGTCTCCATGAACGTGGCGAGCTGCCTGTCATTCTGAAGGAAGAACTCCAGCAGGGCCTGCTCCGGTGACTCTGCACCATCCCCCCGTTGGACTGTTTGCACCGCAGGTCCTTCCCTCCGTCGCCGCACCCACTCCGAAATAGAACCGCGAGTCCGAGGCTGAGGCTCCCCTGTCTCCCCGCTCAGGATCCGCAGCAGCGTGCCGTGACCCACGCCGAGCTCGGCCGCCAACGCTCGCACGGAGGCGACCTCCTTCCGCTCGACGATGCCGCGCAGCTCCCCGAGTACCGAGTCCCAATCACCTCTACTGGTCACGGTGTGATTGCACCATGTAGGACTTGACCGGCGCGCCGGTGGTGGATAGTTTGCACCAGGGTTACAACTGTCACCCCGGCGCAAGCTATCCGTGGAACGGCGCGAAATCAAGAAACTGCTCATTGATCTGGATCTGTCTGTGGCGGAAATCGCACGGCGGGTGAAGCTCAGCCGCAACACGGTCTACAGGTATTTCAACGGTGGACTGCGATCCCGTCAGCAGCGTAGGAGAATCCAGCTGGTGCTGAGCAGCCACGGCAAGGCGCGGCAGGTGTCGGTGCCAGAACTCTGGCCAGAGCCGTAAGGCGCGGCTTCGATCCGCGTCTGCAAGTGTGCCCGCAGGGGTCCTGCGGAATCAACCCACTCGCCTTCCACAGGGAGGACAGCGCTCCATGACACCGACGCACCAGCTGATGCAGGCTGCGGTTCCGACCCGCCACGAGAAGCGGCGTGTCGCGCGGGCCCTCGGCATCTCCAGCGAGAGCCTGTTCTACGCCTTCTGCGAGGACCCGGACGGCTCCGGCCGGCCCAACCCCATCGACAAGATCGAGGTGATCCTGGACCACGCCCTGGTCCACCACCCCGACGCGGCCCTGGCGATCGTGCAGCGGTTGGAGGCCCGGTGCGTCCACGCGCTCAGCGCGCGCGCCACGGCTCTGCCGCTCGCCGATCTGCTCGTCTCCCTCCAGCCTGACGCGGAGCGCGAGGCGATGGACACCGTCCGCGCGTTCTCCACGGCGATCCGCCAGGTGGTGCTCGGCGGAGACTGCGATCGCGACGCCCTCCTCCAGGAGATCACGGAAGCCGAGCGGGAGCTGAAGCGTGTCGGCGTCATGCTGCGCGCCGCAATCGAAGCCGACCCGGAGGCGAGCCATGCTTGACGGCTACACCTACATCTCCGCTGAGCGGGAGGCGGAGTTACGCGCCGTGCAGCTCGCTGCTGCTGGGACCTGCGGCAAGCTCACCGCGACCATCAGCATGAGCGGCGAACCCGCCCGCCGAATGGACAAGAAGAAGATCATCGCCCACGTGCGAGAGGTCGAGCAGAAGCTGCGTGCGAAGGTGTTCCCTCCCCGAGGCACATCCCAGATCGGCACCGTGGTGCCGGTCCCCCCCTGCGAAACACATGCAAATGCCTAAAGCCGACCGGCACCCGGTGCCAATTCCCACCACCGCCGCCGAGGCCGTCGCAGCGGCACACCACCTGGCTGGCGCCGTCGACGGCATTCGGATGATCGAGGAGTTCGGGCGCTACTCCCGGCTGCTCGTCGTTCAGCAGATCAAGGAGTTCGACGCCTACAAGGCACTCGGGCACACCTGGGACTCATTCTGCACGGAGCGCTTGAGGCAGTCCCGCCGCACGGTGGACGAGGACCTCCAGAACCTGGAGTTGTTCGGCCACGAGTTCCTGGAGGCGACGGACCGCCTCTCGATCGGGCGGCGCACGCTGCGGACGCTGCGCTCGCTCCCCGCAGATGAGCTGCCCCGCCTCCTCCCCGGCGGCCGGATGGAGATCGCCGGGGAGGTCTACCCGGTAGACGCGGAGCACAGCGAGGCGATCGCCGAAGCCGTCAAGGCTCTCGCCGGCCAGCTGAACTACACGCAGAACCGGCTGGAGGACGCCGAGTCGGCCGTGGAGGAGGTGCGCGGGCAGCTCGCGGAGAAGGAGCAGGAGGCCGAGGGGCTCCGGAACAAGCTGGCCGAGAAGCGCACCGTCGAGCGCGAGCAGGACCGCTACGCGCACCTCCAGGCCGCCGCGACGGGCGAGATCGGGCGCGGGATCCTGCTGGTGGCCAGCATCCTCGCGGAGCTGGGCCAGCGCTGCGAAAGGGAGATCCCCGACCGGGAGGAGGTGCTCCGCGCCGCCCGCGTGCTCCCGCCCCTCGTGAGCAACCTGCTCGACTTCGGCGCCGGGCGGAGGAAGTTCGGGGTCCCGCCCGAGGTGGAGGACCAGCTCGACCAGGACGCCCTGGACGAGGTGGTCCGCGAACTCGCCACCGCCGACGAGGGTGGAGACGCCTAGCATGCGCTCCCGCCCCGTCCTCCCTCCTTCAACCCGGCGGTGCCTCGTGTACGGCATCCGCCGCGGCTCGCTGGTCACCCTCCTCGCGCCGGCGCACGTGCCCCCCACGCTGCGCGGGCTGACCGTGGTTTCCCTTCACCCAGGCGAGCGCTGGTGGTCGGCTCTCGTCCTCGCCAGGTGATCATGAGCCGCTCGAAAGCACTCTCCGCAGACACGATCCGCTCCCTCCAGGAGGAGGCGGCGCAGCTGCGGGCGCAGGGAACACCGATCCGGGGATGGGCGGCGGGGGCAGCCAAGCTGCTCGACGTCAGCCTGGACACGATCTACCGGGCCGTGAAGGAGGAGGTCTCCACCCGCAAGAAGCGGAGCGACGCGGGGAGCCTGCGGGCTATGGAGGCGGAGGTGCTCGCCGACATCGCTGCTTTCGTGGTCCAACACGACTTCCCGGTCGAGCTGGCGATCAACACGGTCAACACCCTCCGCGCCCGTGAGGGGCAACCCGAAATCGAGGTCCACAAGGAGACCGTGCTGCGGCACCTCCGGCAGCTCGGCGTCAGCCGGCGCGACAACGCCGAGGACCTCCGGGTGCACCGTCGGTGGGAGGCGCCCCGGCCGCTGTACCTGGTGCAGATGGACTCCACCGTCGCGGCAAGCTGGTACATCGACTCGGACGACACGATCGGCTACGAGTCGCCCGTCCAGCTGGGCAAGAACAAGGCAGGGAACGGGAAGCCCCGCATATGGATGCTCACCGTGGTGGACGACTACAGCCGCGTGAAGTGGGCCCGGTACTACTCCGGCAACAGCGCCCCCTTCTGGCTGGACATGCTGACGCGCGTAATGCGCAAGGGCGCGTTTGGGGAACCGGACGTATGGCCTGCCTACGGGGTGCCGGAGCGGCTGTACACCGACCAGGATGCGGCCATGAAGGCCCGCGAGTCCGTGTCGTTCCTGGCGGCGTTCGAAATCGAGCGGATGCTGGCGAACCCCAGCAACCCGCACTTCACGAATGCCCAGGCGAAGGGGAAGGTGGAGCGGGCACAGGGACACATCCTCCACTCGTTCGAGAAGGTCACGCGGGCGAAGCGGTTCGAGAGCCTGGAGGCGATGAACCGGGCCCTGAACACCTTCCTGATCACCATCAACAACGCCGTCCACTCCACCACGGGAAGGGCACCGTTCGAGCGCTGGCTGGAGGCCGCGCAGATCCGCGTGCTGCCCGAGGCGGAGATCGTCCGCCGTGTCTCGGCGCGGGTGGACGAGGCCTGGGTGAGCCCCGATCTGGCGATCCGCTTGGAGGGCAAGACGTACCAGCTCCCCAGGCGCGAGCCGTTCCTCGGGCTCGTGAAGAAGACGGTGAACATCCGCTACTACCGGGCGGACCTGTCGAGGATCACGGTGATCCTGGACGGGCAGGCGCACGAGATCGACGCAGTGGAGGCCGTCCCCGACGTCGCCGGCGAGTTCCACACCGCCCCCGTCACGCCCGCTGTCGAGGTCAAGAAGGCGCTCCTCGAACGCGACCTCTCCAGGTACGACGGCGCCGTACACGAGGTCTTCAACTACGTCGCCGAGAAGGACCCTCGCACCTACCCGATTCGCCCCAAGGAAGTCGAGCACCCGCTGACCGCGGCCGAGTTCGCCCCGGTGATGATCCGGCGCGGCAAGGCGGTGGAGCGGGCGCAGCGAGAGGGCGTCGTCTCCGTCCCTCCCACCGAGCTGGAGCGGGCGGTGATCGACGCGCTGATGGCCGGCCGTGGCGAGATCTCCGAATCCGAGCTCGCCACGTGGATCCAGTCCCGCCGGGCACCCGGCACCACCCCCCAGCTGCGCGCACACCGCGCGTAAGGAGGCTCTCCCATGCCCACTCCCGCCCCCATCACCTGGTTCCTGGACGAGGCGACCCTGCTCCACCGCCTGCAGGCGAGCGGCTTCCTGTGCCGCGCGACCGGCGACCTCCTCACCCTGCACACGGTCGTGCTCCCCGGTGGGGAGATCGTTTTCGCGCGGGTCGTCCAGGAGAGCACGGCGCAGACCTGGATGGAGACGCTGCGCCTGGCCCTCGACGCCAGCGGCAGCCAGCCGCGGCCCCACACGGTGGCCACCGACCGCGGTCGGGCTTTCTCCAGCGTGGACTTCCAGGACTTCCTCTACCTGGAGCTGCTGGTGGATCACCGGGTCCGCACATCGGTCGGCGGCGCACACGCGGCCGAGCGGGCAGTGCTCCGGCTTCGCCAGCACCTCGATCACCAGTTGAGCCGCGTGGTGCTCCCGACTCTGGCCCTGGTCGCCGAGGAGGTTCCGATCCTGGTCGCTTCCCTGAACCCGCAGCCCGTGGAGGCCTGATGTCACAGCGGTCGCAGATCACCATCACCGGGGGCGACCCCGCAGTCCTCGCCCAGATCGGGCAGGTCGCATCGGCGGGAGGGGCGAGCGTGGTGGTCGTACAGCCTCCCGGTGCGACGTGCTCGGTGTTCAGCGGGCTCTTTCCCCCGGATCAGCTGAAGCCCGTGCGGGGGCTGGACGGGGAGATCTGCCCGGTCTGCCAGAGTTCCGCCGTTCGGCTTGTCGACCGGTTCGAGGACGCGGCGCGCACGCACTACCGGGAGTTCAAGGGGCAGCTGCCCCAGATGATCCGCGATCTCCGCGGTGGAGCCACGGAGCCCACGTTCTACCAAGGATTCGAGGGATGAGCCGATCGGTGACCGTGAACGCCGGGGGCAGGAAGGGCGAAGCGCCGCGGAGGCTGGCGGCCGCGATAGCCGGGGCAGTGGAGGGCGCGCGCTCGGGCGGCCTGCCCGAGGTGGTGCTCGACGTGATCGCGGCCACTGGGCAGGCAGCCAACAAGCTGATCTGTCGCGCCCCCAAGGGGGCCGTGGTCCAGGTCCAGGCGTGCATCCAGGAGGACCCGATCAGCGGCTGGAGCGCCTCGGTGCTGGTCGACGTCACGGCCGGGTAGGGGGCGCTGCCATGCCGTACCGCGCGCGGCGAATCCTGGAGGAGGCGGAGATCAGCCTTGGCGACCTGGCTGCCGCTTCGCGCCGCAACAAGAGCACCTGGAGCCGCTTTCTCCGGTGCCAGCTGGATCCGGAGCCGCCGGAGCTCCGGGGGATCGTGGAGGACGTGCTCCGGGAGCGCGTGCTCCCGGTCCCCGGTGATCTGTGGCGGATCGAGGCCACGGCCGAATTCAACGAGACGGAGGAGATCTCCATGCAGGCGATGACGCTCAGTGACCAGGCGCGGCAGGCGTTCCGCCTCTTCGTCGCGCCGTTCGACCCCGAGGCGATGATCGATCCCGCGGGAGGCGATCACCTGGACCGCCTGTACCTGCCCCCGCGCCACCTCTTCGTGGAGTTGCGCCTGAAGCAGGCGCTGACCAAGGCTGGGTTCGTCGCCGTGTACGGCGAGCCCGGCTCGGGCAAGACCACGCTCCTCCGGAAGGCGATCCGCGGGGCCGCCCTGGTCAAGCCGGTCGTTCAGGTGATGCCCGCCAACGTGGAGCGCCGGAAGCTCACGGCGATGCACATCGCCGCCGAGATCATCCGCCAGCTCAGCACGCACGACGTGCCGCGCACCGCCAACCAGCGCGACGCGCTCGCGGCCGACGTGCTCCGAGAGCATTACCAGCAGGGGCACCGGGTGGCGCTGATCATCGACGAGTCGCACGAGCTGCCCACCGACACCATCAAGGATCTGAAGCGGTTCCACGAGCTGGGCGACGGCCTGTTCCGGCTCCTGGCGATCGTGTTGGTCGGCCAGACGGAACTCCAGCAGCGGTTCGAGCTCGCGCGCAACCACCGCCTGCGGGAGGCGATCATCCGCTGCGAGCTGCTCCACCTGCCGCCGATGAAGGAACGCGGCGCGGTGCGGGCCTACATGGAGACCCGCTTCGGGTGGATCGGCGCGCAGCTGGAGGACTCGTGGGAACCGGCCGCGGTGGACGAGCTGGAGCGGCGCCTCGCCGTGCATGACCAGCAGCTCCCCGTGCTGATCGGCAACCTGGCCAACGCGGCCATGAACGCCGCGTACCGGCGCGGCAACCCCCGCGTCACGCCGGACGAAGTGGCCGACGTCTGGGGCGCCTCCGCCGCGGACCTCCAGGAGTGGGGCCTCTCGTGAGCGGCGGCGCCTCGGGCCGGGTGCAGGCCCTCCAGGAGGAGCGGACGGCCCTGTTCGTCGCCCAGGGCGCGTGCAGCGGGTGCGAGTACGCCTCCCACCACTGCCACGCCGCACGCCAGCGTGTCATGGACCGCCGCGGCATCGGCCGCCACACCAGCTGTGCGTTCTTCCTGGAGTTCCGCCAGCAGGAGAGACCCGCCCCGGCGCCGACGTCGGGATCCTGGTGGCGGCCGCTGCTCGCGTGGTGGCGCTGATGCTCACGCCCAACTCCGTGCGCGAACTCCACAGATCGTTCGGCGAGGAGAACACCCTCGGCGTGCTCGGCGTCAACGGCCAGCCTGCCGTGCTCCTGACCGCGCCCGACACAGTCGGGGCGAGATTCGCGGACGCCAGCCCGCACATCCTGCTGTGGACCGGGTCGTACCTGCTCACCGGGTACTGGACCACGCGGGCGGACAGCGGCGGGCTGGGCTGGCGGTGAGTCCACCCGAGGGGCTGCGCGAAGAGCTGCCCGTGCTCGGGAGGCGCTACGGGTGGCCCACGCTGATGGCGGAGATGTGCAGCCTTGTGACGGAGTTCGCGGTGAAGGGGATGGAGGCCGCGGTGACGGCGGAGCGCGGCGACCCCAAGCAGGACTGCGCCCGGTGCCGCCGGAACGACGCCCTCCTCCGGCAGACGGAGGCGGTGCTGCGGCGGACGAAAACCCAGCCGGCCACGGCCGGCGCTGACCCGGAGAAACGTGATGCAGATGACCGCTGACCGGACCAGGACGGCGCCCCTTCAAACGGACGGGGCCTGCGCGTGCTGCACGGCCGAGGCAACCACGCCCATCGAGGTGACGGTGCTGGGCGCGCCGCTGGTGATCGAGGTGTGCGACGCGCACGCCTTCCTGCGCGACGCCTACGTGTCGGAGATCCCGACCTACGCCGCCCAGGCGCAGGCGGACGGACACCCCTGAACGAAGGAGCAGCTCATGACCACGAGGACACTCCAGAAGTCGAATGGCGGGAACTTCAGCTGCGGCTGCCCGACCTGTGGGACCTGCATCCTGGTCGACGCAAACCTGCATGTCGTTTCGCGGTGCGAGCATTTCGTCCGCCGGTGGCGTGTCTCGGCCGATGGGCGTGTGCGCGCCGAGTTCAGCAGCGGCGTCCCGGCAACCACAGCCTGACCAAGGAGCGACCATGCAAATGCAGGCGGAAGTGGTGGCAGGCGCCACCATGGTGCCGGCGGCCGGCGACCCCGCCCCCGAGCGGGCGGCCGTGGCGCGAAAGCCGGGGACGTACCTGATCTTCGATTTCGGCACCTGTTGTTGGTTGCAGCGTGAGGAGGGGCAGATCAGCCCGGATCTCCTGGAAGCGGGGCTGTTCGACCGAGAGCAGGCCGCAGAGATCGTGAGTCGCAGCCCGACCCACCTGGAGTCGATCCCGCTGGCCGACAAGGCCGACGAGATCCGTCGTCTCGCGGTAGCCGCGGAGCGGATGCAGTGGGCGCTGGGCTTTGCTGTGCGCGCGGTGACCTGCGTCCGGTGCGGCTGCGAGTTCAGCGATGACGAGGCCGCCGCGGCCCGGGAGACGTGCATGGACTGCGCGCCCGTGGACGTTTCTACGCCGGAGGGCGTAGCACTGCGCGTGCTCCGCGCCCTCCAGGCCAACCCTCTCTTCCTCAGCCACGTGATGAACAGGCAGCCGGCCGTGCTCCACCTGGAGACGGAGGCCGGGGACGAGTTCGTCCTGGAGGTGCAGCCCGCGCTCACTGTGCCGGAGAGGCCCGGCCCCGACCTGTCCCCGGCCGAGGCCCTGGAGGTGATGATCCAGATCTGGGGCTTCGGTGTGGTGCCGCTGGAGACGATCGAGTCGTGGTCCGACGCGGTGATCGAGCAGGCGGCGCGCTACGTCTCCGCGGCGATCGCCGATGCGAACGATAACGACGTTCCCGCGGAGCAGTGGCCGGAGCCGCCGGCCGAGCTTCAGGAGGCGCTGGGCGCGCGCCTGCCGCACCCGTCGCGTCGGCGGACCCGGCCCCAGGAGGCCTGAGATGGGCGAGCCGATCAGCTTCCCGTGCCCAATTGTTGGCTGCTCCGAGGTGATGGATCGGGTCACGGAGGGTCAGATCGAGGACAACGCAGGAACCGACGTAGATGTGTTTTACTACGTCTGTGGGGCAGGGCACGAAGCGTGGCTCGGCTGCGCAGAGGATGCGTGAGATGGACTCGCAGCTCGCGCTCTACCTGGACACCACGCGCCCGCAGCTCTACCCCGCGGACCTGTGCAGCGACGAGGAGCGTGCCGTCGCGGCCGCGCTCCGCTGGGGCAGCGCGGCCGCGCGCCAGGTGCCGGAGATCGCGGCTGCTGCGGGCCTCCCCGCCCGCCGGGTGCAGACGATCATCAAGCACCTGGTGGACGACCACGGCTGGCCGGTCGGCACGAGCATGTCCGCGCCGTTCGGCAACTACCTGATCGACTCCGCTGCGGAGCTCGATCAAACCGTCGAGCTGCTGCGCACCCGCGGAATCAGCATCCTCGCGCGCGCCGCGGCTCTCAACCGCACATCGCTCCGCCGGTTCCTGGAGAAGGTGCAGGCGGATCTCGATCTGGAGGCGCCCAGCCATGACTGACATACCGGGCATGGTGCTCACGACGGCCCAGGGGTCGTTCATCATCATGCCGATCGCCGAGATGCAGCGCCTCGTGGCGGAGGCGGCCGAGGAGGCTCGAAAGCTCGGCCTGCGGGCCGGGTACCAGGAGGGGCTGGCGGACGCGAGCCGCGTGCGGGAGGTGCGCCGTGGGTAGCGTAGCGCTCGACCTCCCGGTTGACGTCGAAGCGATCGCGCGGAAGGCGCTCAGCCCTTCGCCCGGGCAGAGCCCCGACGACGTGATCGAGAGCGAGCTCCAGCGCGCCGGGATCCCCGGGGGGTTCAGCAGCTCCCGCGAGTACCGGGAGCTCTGGCACCTGTGCGCCACCACCTACGCGGACCTGCGGGCCAAGGTCCCCGCCCGCGATCCGGAGACGATCACCGCCGAGGTGCTCTGGGCGAGCTACGACCAGGGGTTGAGCCAGTACGACATGGCGCGCCTGTGGGGGCTCGGGGCCGCCAACGTGGCCCAGCGGAGCATTGACGCGGGGTTCGTGCTCTCCCGCCGCGCCGACTACTCCTCGGGCCGCCACGTGATCGCCGAGGGGCCCTGCCTCCGCTGCGGGGCGAGCTACGACGTCTCGCGGCTGGACAAGGCGCACGCGTGCGACAGCTGCCGGCGGTAGCGCCATGCCGAACCGGGCGCAGCTCAAGAAGATCTTCGCCGCCTCGCGCGAGCTCGGCTTGGACGAGGAGCAGCTCCGCGACCAGGTGGAGGAGCTCTCGGGTGCACGCTCGATCTCGAAGCTGAGCGAGGCGCACACCCGGCAGCTGCTCGATCTCCTCGTGCGCGCGGGTGCGCGCACGCCCGCGCCACGGAAGAAGCCGAGCGGTCGGCGCACGGCACCGAATGAGACGCTGCTGATCACGCCGGACCAGCGCACCGAGATCGAGAGACTCCGGGAGGAGCTCGGGGGGGACTGGACGCGAGACGCGTACTTCCAGGGCGCCTGCCGGAAGCGGATCAAACTGGACGGTCCTCGCACCGCTGGTGAGGCCGTGCAGGTGATCGAGATGCTGAAGCAGCGCCGCGCCTACGACCGCGGGAAGCGCCGCACGTGAGCCGGGCGGAGGAGGTGAAGGCTTTCTGGGACGCACGGATCCCCGCGAGCGCGTCGTTCTACCTGCGCGACGTCGCCCGCTACACCGAGGGGATCGTGAGCCTGCGCACCCTCCAGCGCCGGGCGGCGAACGGCTCCCTCCCGGTGATCGGCGGATCGGACCGCGCAGTCCACAACTACCGTGTCCTGCGCACCGACCTCCTCACGTTCCTGTGCACGCTCGACAGCATCACCGGCGCGCCCCCGCCGCCGCCGGCGGAACGGCCGCCGCCGGCCCGGCGACGGAAGCGAGCTCGGAAGAAGAAGGCGGCGAGGCAGAGCGCAGCACAGGCGCCTGCCCAGCAGGACCAGGTGAGCCTGTTCGAAGACTGACCACGTAAGCCACCCGCGCAGAGAGTCCGCGCCATGGCCATAGCCGAAGACGAGAAACACGCTGGGTACGAGCTGAAGCGCGATCAGGGGACGAGCGATCGCAGTCGCGGGGTCATCTACCACGTCGAAGAGATTTCACGGGAGCAAGCCGTGCGATTGCGGCGCCACGGCCTCCCGCGCGGGGTGGAGATCCTGGAGCGAGATGAGGTTCGGTTCTGGGGCGCTGACTACGTCCGCTCGGAAGGTGGGCTCTACGTACCCGAGCGCCTGGAGCCGATACCCACCCAGCCGGTCGCACTCGATCTGTTCGCGGGATGCGGCGGATTCTCGCTGGGTGTGCAAATGGCTGGCTTCGATGTCGTCTGCGCCGTCGAATGGAGCGCCGACGCTGCTTTCACGTACCTCCACAATCTTGGGCGGCCGGACTGCCGTGTCCGCTTCTCCGATCCCGAGGCGAAACGGAGGTGGATAAAGCGACTCAAGCGCCTGCGGAGAGAGGATTCCAGCCTTGCGGGACGCTCCTGGATCGGCGCCAACAACCACGACGAGCTGCGGGGAGGGGCGCGGGGTTTCTGGTTCGGCGACGTCTGCAAAGCGCGTGGCGCGGATCTCCTGGAGCTGGGCGGCGTGTCCAGCTACGACTTGATTATTGGCGGGCCGCCATGCCAGGGAATGTCGCGGGCGAACAGCAAGGCAAGCATTCACGACCCGCGGAACCGGCTGGTTCACGAGTACCTGCGGCTGGTCGCTGAGATACGGCCTCGATGGTTCCTGATGGAGAATGTCCCCCAGCTATTCACGATCGGGGGAGGGTCGCTGTGGAAAGAGATCGCTACCGAGGCGAAGCGTCTTGGCTATGCCGTGAACGGGAAGGTGCTGAACGCTGCCGAGTACGGGGTACCCCAGAACCGCCACCGTGCGTTCGTCATGGGCCAGCTCGGCGGAGCAATGTTCCCGTTCCCAATTGCTGGCGAGGAAAAGCGGACGCCGAGGAGCAACCGCACGCAGGAAGGGAGTTCGGAGCCTGAGAGCTCTTCCGGAGAACTGGATTTGTTCACAGCCACAGGAGTAACCTGATGAGTGCTGGGCCGAAGCTCCCGCTCGCTCGGGCGCGCGAGATTGCAGATCGTCTTGTAGCCGATCTTGCACCGGTGGTCACCAGGTGCGAGGTGGCCGGTTCAGTTCGCCGCGAGAAAGAGCTGGTGGGCGACATCGAGATCGTCATCGAACCGCGGGAGATCGACAGCGGCTTCCTCGGCGGGACAGCGCCCGACGTCGAGATCCTCCAGGCACTCGCGCGGCGGTGGAGCGGTGCGAGCCTGGAGAAAGGGACGAGGGCTGACGCGCGCCAGATCGCGGCGATGCTCCCGGAAGGCGTGAAGGTGGAGCTCTACCTAGTGCTGCCGCCCGCGCAGTGGGGGAGCATCCTCGCGATCCGCACCGGGCCTGCCGAGCTGGGGCGGTTCGTGATGGAGCGCTTCAAGCGACGCGGCCTCCGTCACGTGAACGGGCATTTGGAGAATGCCGAGACGGGGGCTCTCGTCCCCACCGCCACCGAGGAGGACTACTTCGCGGCCGCGGGGCTTCCCTGTCTCCCGCCACAGCGCCGGCACGAACTGCTCGGGGGCTTCCATGGCTGATCGCGAGGCGCTCCCGCCCATTGAGGCCACGCTGCTGGCTTCGCTCTGCGGCAGCGAGCTCGCTGCCGTGGAGCGTGCCCGCGAGGTCCTCCGGCTGCCGCGATTTTCCCCACGGTACCTGGCGCGCCTCAAGACGCTTCAGCGCATCGCTTACCACCTGGGAACGCTGATCGACGTCCGGCCGCGTGGCCATTACAGCTTGGAGAGCAAGCGCGGCATCCTGAAGATCATCACGATTGAGCAGGGGCAGCGCTACGCGGACTTCTGGGGTATACAACCAGGAGAGGTCGTGCAGACGGTCTGGGGCCAGAGCACGCTGGCCCAGCTGACGAAGTACTACCGCGAGGAGGGGATCGACCTCCGCTTCGCCAGCTTCTTGGAGGCCGTGGGTCCTGTGCACTCGGAGTCTCCGCATGGGTGACGCGTTCGTGTACGTCCTGTTCTGCTGCAACCATGGAGAGGACGGGCAGCCGACCGGCATCGTGTACTCCGTCGATCTCCCAGAGCTAGGCATCAAGCTGGAGACGGGCTGGCTAGACCGCGGTCCGGTGTTTCGGGAGGAGCGCACACCGGAGCGCTGGCTGGTGCGCATTGGCCGACGGCGGTTCCCGATCCGCGGTTATCACTCATGGGTGGGAAACTGGTGCTGGGACCAGGCGACTGTATCCAGCGATGTCGCGTCCAGCATTCTCGGTCACCTGGTGGCGTGGGGCTTCACGCTCACCACGAGCAGCGAGCCCCTCCCATTGTGGGCTCGTGACCAGCTGAAGCCGCTGCTCGAAGGGTCAGCCGGTGCAGCCGCCCGGTGACCAGCAGTCGGTAGCTGCCGTCAGGGTAAAACGCCCTTCACCAGGGTAGCAGTTGTAAGGGATCAGGTGGTAAGGCTGGTGTAGAATGTGACGGCTTGATATACTCTCTGGGTGTCGGGTTTTCTTCGTTTTGCCTCCCCAATGGCCCGATTTGACATGCCCTCAAACTTCCCCTCACGTCAGCCGGACCCCGATCTCAGGGACATCTCGGCTTCGGACTTCCTGGTCGTGTACCGGCCGTCCGACCTGGCCCACCCGGACGGGCTGCGGATTCTCACGGAGGTCTCCGGCGACCTGGGCCACCACCTCTTCTGCGCAGTCCGCGCTACCCGGCTGTGGGGGTCCTGCTGCGCAGATGACAGGGTGAAGCTGTTCGCCCCTGGCGGCCATCTCCCGAGGCTCGATCTCTACCACGGCATCAAGGGCGCCTTGCTCACGATCGAGCGGATGGTGGTTGCGGGCGGTAGCGCCGATCGCGACGAGGTCGCGCTCGCGTGCCAGCACGTGGCCGCCTGGGCAGCCGATCACGGATGGTTTGGGACGGCGCTGGAGTTCGCCGCTGCAGCGGCGTGCGTGCGCCCGGAGCACGCGGTCGACGCAATCCGCGCGGGCCAGGCCGCACGGCGGGCAGCAGCCTACCCGCTAGCGCTGGCGTGGCTTCAGCGGGGGCTGGAACTCGCGGAGACGCAGAGTGACTGGCACGCCTACACGCTCGCGCTGTCGGCCCTCGGGAATGTGTACGTCCAGCGCGGAAATTACCCGCGCGCCCGGGAGGCGCATGCGCGCTGCCTGGCCTGCGCGTCACACCACGGGCTCGCTGAGCTGGAGGGTGACGCGAACCACGACCTGATGGGGATCGCGATCGAGGTGGAGGATCTCGCGGGGGCGAAGGCGTTCGCTCAGGCCTCGCTGCGGGCCTACGGTGCGAGCCACCCCAAGATCCCGCGCCTGGCGCACGACTTCGCAATCCTCCTCACGTTGATGGGGCACTTCGGCAGCGCGCTGTGCGTCCAGCACGCGCTGCTCCCGTTCTACCGCCGACCGGTCGATCAGATCATCGTGTGGGGGGACATCGCTCGTGCAGCCGGGGAGGCTGGCCGCCGCGACGAGTTCGAGCAGGCGAGAGAGGCGGTGTGGGACATCATCGCCCATCACCGCCCGGAGGACTACATGGGGCGAGCGCTCCTGGATGTCGCGCTCGGGGCCTCGGCCTTGCGGGCATGGATGCACGCTGCACGAGCGGCAGCAGCTGCGCTGGAGATCGCCACGAAGCGGCAGGAGGGGAAGATCGCGATCACGGCCGAGCAGATCCTGGAGGGGATCGAGCGTGCCCGCGCGCTCGAACTGAAGCCGACGGGTGCCGCGGTCCTGGAGGACGAGTCTCGCCCGCTCGCCGCGGAGTTCGTGCGGGCGCTGTCCCTCTCCACGGCCGGGCGGTAGTCCCCGCCCGGCCGTGGCCGTTCAGCTGCCGGCTACTTCGCCTTGATGGTGTCGGTGGGCGCGGCAGCTGGTGCCGTGCCGCCGGTCGAAGTCGAGTCCGAGCGATTGCCGGAGCCGATCACACCATTGTTGTGCGACGGGCCCGAGCTGGGCGAAACGAGACCGCTCTGGTCGGAGCAGGCGACGGTGAACAGAACGACGAGCGCGGCGAGTAGGCGGATGGGCTTCATACGAGACTCCTCGAAATGGGATGGGAGGACGGGGTGGAGGAGTTCCACCCCGTCCCAAGGTAAGGGGCTGTTGAGCGCGCCCAAGGTATTAGACGGACACGTATCAAGGAAGGGTGATACACCTGTGGGCACCAGCCGAAACGGAGTCACTCAGACCGCCGACACGACCGCAGTTGCACCGCGCGCCGCCGTGCCTGCCTCGAATTCGTCTCAAACTCGCCTCACGAACGCCTCGGCCCGCCAGACTGATCGTTAGTCCTGGCGGGCCGTTTTCGCATTATCCTCCCCCCCGTTATCGCACTGCCTCACATCCCGTGGTGCGCGACGGCAGCCCCCGCGCTCCCCGCGTCCCCGTGGAGATCCTCGAGTTGCGCGAGGGGCGCCGCCTCGTCCGCGGGTGCCGGGGCGAGGTCGGCGTCCGCATGCCGCGCGACGCCGGGCCGATGCTGGCCGGCACGGAGGTGGTGGTGCGTGGCGCCTGGGCGCGCTACCCGGCGCCCGCCGGTCCCACGCGCTGGCCGCGCGACCCCGCGTACGCCGGCATCGTGGAGGCGCGCGAGGCCGCGGTTCGCGCCCCGCCGAGCCTGGCCGCGCACCCGCTGCTCACCCTCAGGGGGCGCAGCGAGGCACACCTCCACCACGTGTTTCCGCGGCACGGCGCACTCGCCGACGCGCTGCTCCTGGGCGGCGCGAGGGGCTGGACCGCGAGCTCACGGACCGCTTCGCGCAGTCGGGGCTGGTGCACCTGCTCGCCATCTCCGGCGGGCACGTGGCGCTCGTTGCCACCGCGCTGATGCTGGTGGGAAGCATGCTCCGCCGCGGGCGGAGGGAGGTCACCTGGTGCACGCTGGTGCTGGTGGGCGCCTACCTGGCGGTGATCGGCGCGCCGGCGTCCGCGGTGCGCTCCGGGATCATGGTGGGGCTGGGGCTCGTGGGCATCCTCCTCCAGCGGCCCTCGGCCTTGCTCCCCGTCGTGGCGGCGTCGGCGCTGGCGATCCTCGCCTTCCAGCCCACGGCCGTGCTCGATCCCGGGTTCCAGCTGTCGTTCGCGGGTGTCCTCGGCATCATGCTGCTTCGCTGGCCGATGATGCGGCACGTGCCGGACGGGTGGAAGGAGCACCCGGCGGCCCGCTGGACCGTGGAGTCGCTGGTGGTGAGCGTGGCCGCCTTCGTCGCCACCGCGCCGGTGACGGCGTACCACTTCGGCCAGGTGGCCCCGGTCTCCATCGTGGCGAACCTCCCCGCCGTCCCGCTCACCTCGCTGGCGCTCGTCGGAGTCGTCGTTTCGGCGCTGGTGGAGCCGGTCGTCCCGCCGCTGGGACGGATGTTTGCGGATGGCACCGGGCTTGCTCTCGACCTCCTGGACGCGGTCGCCCGGTACGCTGCGGCGGTGCCGGGCGGGCACCGCGCGGTGGAGCCGCCGCAGGGGTGGCTCTGGGCGGCGACGGCGGTCGTGGTGCTGCTGGCGCTCGACGCCGGCGCCAGGATGCGCTCCGCGGTCCGCTGGACGGTCGCCACGGGTGCCGCGTGCGCCGCCTTCCTGGGCCTCCCGGCGGTCGCCGCGTCCACGGACGCGGGGGCGCTGGAGATCCACTTCATCGACGTGGGGCAGGGGGACGCGGTCGCCATCCGCACCCCCGCCGATCGCTGGATCCTGGTGGACGCCGGGCCGCGCGACGAGGGGTTCGACGCCGGCGAGCGCCGCGTGCTCCCCTTCCTGCGCTCTCGCGGCGCGGAGCGGGTGGAGGCGCTGGTGCTCACCCATCCGCACGCGGACCACGTGGGCGGCGCGCCCGCGGTGCTCGGCGCGCTCCCGGTGGGGCGGGTGATCGACCCGGGGCTCCCGGCCGGCACCCCGTGGTACCTGGACGCGCTGCGGGCCGCGGAGGCGCGGCGCGTCCCCTGGAGCGAGGCGCGCGAAGGGCGCACGCTCGCGCTGGACGGGGTGGTCGTGGAGTTCCTGTGGCCGCGCCCGGGCTCGCTTGACTTTGTTGCAGACGCGAACAAAATTAGCGCCGTGATACGGGTGCGCTTCGGGGGCTTCTCGGCCCTGCTTACGGGGGACGCGGGCGAGGAAGAGGAGGCGGCGATCCTGGCGCGGAACCCGGGGCTGCGCGCGCAGCTCCTCAAGGCCGGGCACCACGGCAGCCGCACCTCCACCTCCGCGGCGCTGCTGGACGCCGTGCGGCCCGGGCTGGTCGTGATCTCCGCCGGGCGGCGCAACCGCTACGGCCACCCGGCCCCTGAGACCCTGCGCCGCCTGGAGGCGCGCGGCATCGCCGTCGCCCGCACCGACCGCGAGGGCACCGTGTCCGTGCGGGTGCCGGCCGGCGGCGCCGGGTGGGAGCGGATGGAGCCGTGAGCCTGCTGGAGCTGGTGCTGCGGCCCGTGCTTGGCCGGCGCGTCGCGCCGCCCCCCGAGGTGGCCGGCGAGGTCCCGGGCGGAGTCGTCTTCCGCGAGGGGAGGCTGGTCCCCGCCATCGGCGGGGTGCTGGGAAAGATGGGCGGACCCGCGGCGGCCGTGACGCTGGGGCGCACCATCGTCGTCCATCCCGACGTGCGGCTTTCGCGGCGCCTGCTGGTGCACGAGCTCGTCCACGTCCGCCAGTGGGAGGAGGACCGTCTCTTCCCCCTGCGCTACGCGCTGGAGAGCCTGCGGCGCGGCTACTGGAACAATCGCTACGAGCTGGAAGCCCGCTACGCGGAGCGGGACGCCTCCGGCGCATATCCAACCCGACCCCAAGGACCCCCGTGAGCAAGTCCGTCGTCACCATTGAGCGGCACATCATCGATGCCGAGCGCCAGTTCCCGGAAGCCACGGGCGCCTTCAGCAGCATCCTCTACGACATCGCCTTCGCGGCGAAGATGATCGCAAAGGAGGTGCGCCGCGCGGGGCTGAACGACATCCTGGGGCTCACCGGCGACGTGAACGTGCAGGGCGAGGAGGTCAAGAAGCTGGACGAGTACGCCAACGAGGTGATCTTCAAGGCGCTCGACCACACCGGCCACCTGTGCGGCATGGCGTCGGAGGAGGAGGAGGACTTCATCCCCATCCCCGACCGCTTCCCCACGGGCAAGTACTGCGTCATGTACGACCCGCTCGACGGGTCGTCCAACATCGAGGCCAACGTCTCGGTGGGGACCATCTTCTCCATCCACCGCAAGATCTCGGACCACGAGCGCGGCTGCGTGGAGGACTGCCTGCAGCCGGGGACGCGGCAGGTGGCGGCGGGGTACGTGGTCTACGGGTCGTCCACCATGCTGGTGTACACCACCGGCAACGGCGTGCACGGCTTCACCCTGGAGCCCTCCATCGGCGAGTTCCTCCTGTCGCACCCCAACATGCGCATCCCCAACCCGGGGCAGCGCATCTACTCGTGCAACGAGGGGAACTACTCCAACTGGTCCGAGGAGCAGCGCCGCTTCGTGGACCACCTCAAGGGGCTGGACGGCGAGAACGCAAAGCCGTTCAGCTCGCGCTACATCGGCTCGCTGGTGGCGGACTTCCACCGCAACCTGCTGTACGGCGGGCTGTTCATGTACCCGGCCGACGCCAAGAACGCCCGCGGCAAGCTGCGCCTGCTGTACGAGGCCGCGCCGCTGGCCATGATCTGCGAGCACGCGGGCGGCCGCGCCTCCGACGGCACGCAGCGCATCCTGGAGATCGTTCCGGAGCGGCTGCACGAGCGCACCCCGCTGTACATCGGCACCGCGGAGTACGTGGAGCAGGCCGAGCGCTTCCTGGCGGGAGCCGGCATGGCGGCCGCGGTGGGCTGAGCCCCATGGGCGGGGCGGGGGAGCGCCGCCTGGTGGTGGACCGCTTCGAGGGCGGCCTGGTGGTCGCGCGCGACGACGCGGGACGCTTCCACGACCTCCCCCGCTGGCTCCTGCCGGCGGGCCTGCGCGAGGGCGACGTGGTGGCGGTGCGCGGGGCGGGGGAGGGCGCCGGGGCGCGGGTGGAGCTGACCATCGACCCCGAGGCGGCGGACGCGGCGCGGAGGGACGCGGCGGCGCTCCTCGCCCGCCTCCGGGCCGACGAGTGAAGGGGGACCTCCCGGCACGGCGCCGGGAGGTCCTTTTGCTTTGCGGCTGCCGCGCGGAGGTTGAACGAACCGCGTGGCCCGCATTAGATTGCAGGCTTGTCAGTACCCGCCCCGCGACCCTGGAGCGCGAACCGGAACCCCGCATGCACCCTACCTGCCCGCTCTGCCGGAACCCGATGTCCGTCGCGGACGGCTCCCCCGGCCTGCTCGGGGAGGCACCGCGCTACGTGTGCCGGAGCCCGGGATGCCTCGGCAGCTCGCTCGCGTCGGACTCCGCCACCTGGCTGGGCGGCGGACCCCGCCAGCAGAACGGCACCCCGGAGGTGCTGGGTGCCCCCCACGCGGAGCCCTCGTACACCTCGCCCGGCTCCACCACCTGGCTCGGCGGCTCCCCCGCGTACACCCCGGAGCCCCCGCGCCGCTCCACCGTGCGCGAGCGCGGCAGCTCCCAGAGCTCCTCCAACGGACACGAGTTCGAGGACGGCATCTGCCTGAACTGCGGCCGCGTGGAGCGCCTGGCGGGACGCTACGGGTGGAGCTGCCCGGTGAAGCTGCCCTGAACGGATAGGGAACAGGGAACAGGGAACAGGGAACAGCCTGCAACTGCAACGACGCCCCCGCCGGGTTTACCCGGCGGGGGCGTCGTTTCTGGGCCTCGCGGACGCCAGCGCGATGCCCGCGTGAGGGATGTCGGCCCGAAGGGGCGAGACCCCAACAGCAGTATCGTTGGGGGCTCGACTCCGTTGAGCAGCGTAGTTTGCTGCTCTACGGAGCCGCAGCCCGACCCCGGCGCAGCCGGGGGCACGCCCGAACCCGCCGTTCAGGCCGCCTGTTCCTCCTTCTTCTCGACAGGCTCCGACGACGATTGGTGCTTCAACGCCGCCTGCGCCGCCGCCAGACGCGCCACGGGCACACGGAACGGCGAGCACGACACGTAGTTGAGCCCGGTGCGGTGAAAGAACTCCACCGACTGCGGGTCGCCGCCGTGCTCGCCGCAGATCCCCAGCTTCAGCTCCGGCCGCACCCCGCGCCCCAGCCGGCACGCCGTCTCCACCAGCCTGCCCACCCCTTCCTGGTCCAGCGTCTGGAACGGGTCCGCGGGGAGGATCCCCTGTTCCACGTAGTGCGGCAGGAAGCTCCCCGCGTCGTCGCGCGACATCCCCAGCGTGGTCTGCGTCAGGTCGTTGGTGCCGAAGGAAAAGAACTGCGCCGACTCCGCGATCCGGTCGGCGGTGAGCGCGGCGCGGGGGAGCTCGATCATGGTCCCCACCATGTAGTCCACGCGCTGGTCCGTGTGCTCGAACACCTCGTGGGCGCAGTCGTCGATGATGGCGCGCTGGCGCTTCAGCTCCTCGGCGGTCCCCACCAGCGGCACCATGATCTCCGGGCACACCGTGACGCCCTCGCGCTGCACGGCCACCGCCGCCTCGAAGATGGCCTGCGCCTGCATCCAGGTGATGTCCGGGTAGCTGATCCCCAGGCGGCAGCCGCGGTGCCCCAGCATGGGGTTCGCCTCGTGGTGCCGCTCCACCCGGGCGCGCAGCTTCACCGGGTCCACCCCCATCTTGCGGGCCAGGTCCTTGATCTCGGCGGCCCCCGCGGGGAGGAACTCGTGGAGCGGCGGGTCCAGCAGCCGGATGGTGACCGGGAGCCCGTCCATGGCCCGGAAGATCCCCTCGAAGTCCTGCCGCTGCATGGGGAGCAGCTTGGCCAGGGCGATGGCGCGCCTGGCGCCGGTCTCGGCGAGGATCATCTCGCGGACGGCGTCGATGCGGTCGCCCTCGAAGAACATGTGCTCGGTGCGGCACAGCCCGATCCCCTCGGCCCCGAACTCGCGCGCCACCCGCGAGTCGTGCGGGGTGTCGGCGTTGGTCCTCACGCGCAGCGTGCGGAAGCCGTCCGCCCACTCCATCAGCCGCCGGAACTCGGGCGAAAGCTGCGGGCGGGAGGTGGGCACCTGGCCCAGGATCACGCGCCCGGTGCCCCCGTCCAGCGTGATCCACTCGTTCTCGCGCACGACCACGTCGCCCACCGAGAAGCGGCGGTACGCCTCGTCCACGTGGAGCTCGCTGGCGCCGGCCACGCAGCACTTGCCCATGCCGCGGGCCACCACCGCCGCGTGGGAGGTCATCCCGCCCCGGCAGGTGAGGATGGCGCGCGCGGCGACCATACCGTGGAAGTCCTCGGGCGAGGTCTCGCGCCGCACCAGGATCACCGCCTCGCCGGCGGCGCCGCGCTCCGCGGCCTCGTCCGGGCTGAACACCACCACGCCCGAGGCCGCGCCGGGAGAGGCGGGGAGCCCGGTGGTGAGCACCTGCACGTGGGCCGCCGGGTCGATGGTGGGGTGGAGGAGCTGCTCCACGTGCGCGGGGTCCACCCGCAGCACCGCCTCCTCGCGGGTGATCAGCCCCTCGTCCACCATCTCCACGGCAATCCTCACCGCCGCGGCCGCCGAGCGCTTGCCGGTGCGGGTCTGGAGCAGGTAGAGCCGCCCGCGCTCCACGGTGAACTCCAGGTCCTGCATCTCGCGGTAGTGGCGCTCCAGCCGCCCCTGCACCTCCACCAGCTCCGTGTACGCCTCCGGCAGCCGCTGGGCCATGGCGGCGATGGCCAGCGGGGTGCGGATCCCGGCGACCACGTCCTCGCCCTGCGCGTTGACCAGGAACTCGCCGAAGAAGGCGCGCTCCCCGGTGGAGGGGTCGCGGGTGAAGGCGACGCCGGTCCCCGAGGTCTCGCCCATGTTGCCGAACACCATGGAGCACACGCTGACGGCGGTCCCCATGTCGTCCGGGATGCCGTTGACGCGGCGGTAGGCCACCGCGCGCGGCGTGTTCCACGACTCGAACACGGCGCCGATCGCGCCCCACAGCTGCTCCTGCGGGTCCTCCGGGAAGGGACGCCCGGTGGCCTCCAGCACCAGCGCGTGGTACTCGGCCGTGAGCCCGCGCAGGTCGTCGGCGGACAGGTCGGTGTCCTCCTCGACGCCGCGGGCGTGTTTCCGCGCCTCCAGCAGCCGCTCGAAGCGGTCCACGTGCACCCCCAGCACCACGTCCGAGTACATCTGCACGAAGCGGCGGTACGAGTCCCAGGCGAAGCGATGATCCTGCGCCATGTCCGCAAGCGCGGCCACGGTGCGCTCGTTGAGCCCCAGGTTGAGGATGGTGTCCATCATCCCCGGCATGGACACCGCCGCGCCCGACCTCACCGACACCAGCAGCGGGTCGCCCTCGCCGCCGAAGCTCTTGCCCGTGGCCGCCTCCAGCCGCCGCACGTTCTCCGCGACCTCGTCGCGCAGCCCGTCCGGCACGTCGTGGTGGCGCAGGTAGTGCCGGCAGGCGTCGGTGGTGATGGTGAACCCCGGGGGCACCGGCACCCCGATGCGCGTCATCTCCGCCAGGTTCGCCCCCTTGCCCCCCAGCAGGGCCTTCATCTCCTTGCCGCCCTCGGCCTGCCCCGCGCCGAAAAAGTACACGTAGCGCTGCGCCATGCGCTGCTCTCCTTGGGTGTTCGCCGTCGGTTGTATGTGGAGCCCTGCGATTCGAGCGGAGCCGTACGCACACCGGCAAGAATGGCACCGCGGCCGACCCGGGAACCGGCTCAGCCGCCGGGCGGACGCTCGGCTGCTCCGCTCGTGCCGCCCGCCCGGGCGGCGGCGACCGGACCCGGAAACGGGGCGGTTTTCCGCAAGTGTTTGCGGGAACAGGAGAAGCGTTCCGCGCGACATTTCGCGTATGCAACTTGCATCGCGCTCCCGCCCCGCCGGGCGGCGCGGGGAGGAGCTCGTTCCTCCCACCCGCCGCCCGAAGCCGTGCTCCCCGCCGCGTCCGGCGCCGCCCCTGGGGCGGCGTGCCGAAGCCCGTGGCGCTGGACCGCAGTCCGTCACTTTCCGGATCAGGAGTCCCCATGCGCTTGTCCCGCCGTCGCATCATCCCGGCGCTCGCCGCCCTCGCTCTCGTCGCGGGCGCGCCCGGCCGAGCGCACGCGGCACCCGGGTTCCTCTGGACCGGGGGCGAAGTGTTCGCCCGCTTCCTGTCCAGCGAGGCCGCCTACGACGACAACCTGTACCTGTGGAACAAGGGCGGAGGCGCGAACCTCTTCCTGTTCGACAACCAGACGGGCGCCACGGCCGGCACCATCGGCTTCTCGCCGGGATCGTTCGGCTATGCGGCCGGCGACGAGCTGGTGTTCCTGCTGCGGGTGTTCACCACGCAGACCGGGACGGCCGGGGAGACGGCCGGCACCCCCGCCTTCACCTGGTATTCGCTTCCGGGCATGAACGCCGACGGCGCGGCGCACGCGCAGTTCACCGCTCTCGGTGGCGGGGACACGGGGATGAACTGGGAAGACCTCCCCGCCGCCCAGTGGACCGGCGGCGAGGGCGACTTCAACGACATGCGGGTCGCGGTGTCCGTGACGCCCGAGCCGGTGAGCATGGCCCTGCTCGGCACCGGCCTCGCTGGCCTCGCCGGCTTCCGCAGGCGCCGCCGCAGGGAGTCCGCGGAGAGCTGAACCGTAGCGGTAGACGGAAGAAAACACAGCGGGGCCCCTGCGTAAGCAGGGGCCCCGCTGTCATTTCCGAGGGCGAAGCTCTGACCCGCGTGAGGGATGCGCGCCCGGAGGGCCGAGACCCGCCGGCAGTTTGGCGGGGCTCGGCGCTGTTGGACACGGTTGTTTCGTGTCCTACAGCGCGCGCAGCCCGACCCCGGCGCAGCCGGGGGCACGCCCAAACCCGCAGTTGAGAGTTCCTACTTCTCGCCCATGAACGGGTACTTCCACTCCCGCGGCGGCGAGAACGTCTCCTTGATGGTCCGTGGCGAGATCCACCGCACCAGGTTCAGGATGGAGCCGGCCTTGTCGTTGGTGCCGCTGGCCCGCCCGCCGCCGAAGGGCTGCTGCCCCACCACCGCGCCCGTGGGCTTGTCGTTGATGTAGTAGTTGCCCGCCGAGTTCCGCAGCTCCTGCTCCGCCTGCAGCACGGCGCGCCGGTCGTTGGCGAAGATGGCCCCGGTGAGCGCGTACGGCGTGGTGCGGTCCACGATCCGGAGCGTCTCCTCCCACCTGGCCTCGGGATACACGTACAGCGAGACGACGGGCCCGAACACCTCCTCGCACATCAGCTGGTACGCCGAGTCCTGCGCCTGCACCAGCGTGGGCTCGATGAAGTAGCCCTGCTCGTCGCTGAAGCCGCCGCCCGCGATCACCTCCACGTCGTCGGCCTGCTGCGCGTGCTTGATGTACCCGGTGATCTTGTCGTACGCCTTCCGGTCGATCACCGCGCCCATGAAGTTCCGGAAGTCGGCCGGGTCGCCCACCTTGATCTCGGCCATCATCGCCAGCGTCCGCTCGCGCACCGCCGGCCAGATGGAGTCCGGGACGTAGATGCGTGACGCCGCGCTGCACTTCTGCCCCTGGTACTCGTACCCGCCGCGCACGATCGCCACCGCCAGCGCCTCCACGTCCGCGCTGGCGTGCGCCACGATGAAGTCCTTGCCCCCGGTCTCGCCCACCAGCCGCGGGTAGCCGGCGTAGCTGGAGATGTTGTCGCCCACCGTCTTCCAGATGTGCTGGAACACCGCGGTGGAGCCGGTGAAGTGGATCCCGGCCAGCGCCCGGTCCCTGAGCAGCACGTCGCTGATCATCACCGGGTCGCCGGGGAGCATGTTGATCACCCCCGGCGGGAGCCCCGCCTCCTCCAGCAGGCGCATGATGTAGTAGGAGCTGAACATCGCGCTCGCCGCCGGCTTCCAGACCGCCACGTTGCCCAGCAGCGCCGGCGCCGTGGGGAGGTTGGCGGCGATGGAGGTGAAGTTGAACGGCGTGACCGCGTAGACGAAGCCCTCCAGCGGCCGGTGGTCCAGCCGGTTCCACGTCCCCGGGCCGGAGACGGGCTGCTCGGAGTACAGCTGCTGCGCGAAGTGGACGTTGAAGCGGAAGAAGTCGATCAGCTCGCACGCGGCGTCGATCTCCGCCTGGTGCGCCGTCTTGCTCTGCCCCAGCACCGTGGCCCCGTTGAGGATGGGGCGGTAGCGCGTGGCCAGCAGCTCCGCCGCGCGCAGGAACACCGCGGCGCGCTCCTCCCAGGGCCAGCGCGCCCAGTCGCGCTGAGCTTCCTTTGCCGCGTCGATCGCCTGCCGCACCTCGGCCTCGCCGGCCTGGTGGTAGGTGGCCAGGACGTGCGCGTGGTCGTGCGGCATCACGGACTGCGCCGTGTTCCCGGTGCGGATCTCCCGCCCGCCCACGATCACGGGGATCTCCACCTGCTCGCCCGACATGCGCTCGATCGCGGCCTTGAGCTCGGCCCGCTCCCGGGTGCCCGGGGCGTAGGAGAGCACCGGCTCGTTGATCGGCGCGGGAACGTTGGGTATGGAATTCATCACGGTCTCCTGGATCGGTGTGAAGGCCCCTAAAGTATGCCGGGGGGCGGAGCCGCGCCACCCGCCCCGCCGCCCCGGGAACCGGCCGCCCGGAGCGGCGTACAGGGAGGCGCCGGGCGGCCGGGCCGGGTTGACCGTGCCCGTGCACGCCGGTAACTTTGGCCCGAGTCCACCCGCTTCCAACCCGCTCCGCCCGCATGAGCATCCTGGACAGGATCGAGGACACGCTCGACACCATCCGCCCGGCGCTCCGCTCCGACGGCGGCGACGTGGAGCTGGTGGGGTTCGACGACGCGGAAGGGACCGTGCAGGTGCGGCTGATGGGCGCGTGCAGCGCCTGCCCCATCTCCACCATGACCATGAAGCAGGGGATCGAGCGGCGCCTCAAGGCCGCCGTCCCCGAGGTGCGGGAGGTCCAGGCGGTCTGACCGCGCCCGGGCCCCTCTGCCTGGCCGACGCTCCGGAAGGGCGTCGGTTTTTTGTATCCGCACACCGCCGGCGTCCCCCCCCGGGGCACGCCGGAGAGGATCTCTGCAGATGAACGTGGAAATCAACCAGACGCTGCGCCGCCTCGCCGCCGCCCTCGCCGGGGTGGTCCACCCGCAGACCGGGGACGACGTGGTCTCCAGCGGGCGCGTGCGCGACCTCCAGGTGCTGGAGGACGGCACCGTCCGCTTCCGCTTCGTGCTCCAGCCGGACGACCCGGGGACGCTGGTCCGCCAGGCCCGCGCCGCCGCCGAGGCGGTGGAGGGGGTGGGCAAGGTCAAGATCGACATCTCCCTGCCGGCCGCGCAGCCGCAGCCGTCGCACCGCAAGGCGCCCGGCTCCGTCCCCGCGCCCAAGCCGAACCCCAACCTCCTCCCCAACATCGACCGGGTGATCGCGGTCAGCTCCGGCAAGGGCGGGGTGGGGAAGAGCACCGTGGCGGTGAACCTGGCCGCCGCGCTCGCCGCCGAGGGGCACCGCGTGGGCGTGCTGGACGCCGACGTGTACGGCCCCAACGTCCCCATGATGTTCGGGGAGCACCGCCGCCCCGCGGTCACCGGCACCAAGGGCGCCGAGAAGATCGAGGCGCTGGAGGCGCACGGCGTCCGCCTGATGAGCCTGGGCTTCCTGCTGGACGAGGAGCAGCCGGCCATCATGCGCGGGCCGCTGATCGCCGGCATCCTCAAGCAGTTCCTGGAGCAGGTGGAGTGGGGGGAGCTGGACTACCTGGTGGTGGACATGCCCCCCGGCACCGGCGACGCGCAGCTCTCCCTCGTGCAGGCGACCAACGTCCACGGCGCCGTCGTCGTCACGACGCCGCAGCAGGTGTCGGTGGGCGACGCGCTGCGCGGCGTGAAGATGTTCGAGCGCGTCGGCGTG
>DASVQR010000220.1:0-2595 GCA_036389055.1 Longimicrobiaceae bacterium
CAGCCGTCCCAGCAGGCGGTCCAGCCGCGCCGCCCCCACCTTGAGGTTCCAGCTCAGCAGGTCCAGCTCCCCCACCCCGGCCGGCGCCGGCGGCGCCAGGTCCAGCGCCACGGGCGCGCCCACGTTGCGGCGCCAGCGCGCCAGCACGCGGTGCTCGGCCTCGTCGGCGATCTCGAAGACCGGGATGGGCGCGCCGCTCCCCGGGCCTTCGGCCGGGGGGCGGAGGTCGGGCGCGGGGGGCGGGGTCTCGGTCGGACTGGTTGCCTCCGGGTTCGCCCCCGCACTCTCAAGAAGCGGGCCGGGCCTCCCCCTCGCGCACCACCACCGTCTCGGTGATCTTGTCGTGGAGCGCCATGCGGTTGCGGTCCCAGGTGACCTGGAGGAAGCCCAGCAGCCCGGTGAAGATGGAGGCCGCGTAGCCGCCGAACCGCTCGAACGCGGCCCACCACCCGATGGGCGCGCCGCTCAGCCGGACCACGCGGATCCCCAGCAGCCGCTTCCCCGGCGTCTGCCCGCGCCACAGCGTCAGGAACGCGGTGAAGTACAGCCCCGTCCACCCGAAGCCCAGCCCCAGCTCGTCGGCCACCTTGCCCAGCCACCCCAGGATGCCGATGGTCTCCCGCTCCTCCTCCAGCGCGTCGTCCAGCCTGGAGTTCTCGGCGCGGAGCCCGGCCAGCTCGGCGCGCAGGACGTCCAGCGTGTCCGCCGCCAGCACCCCCAGGAGCTGCGGGCGCAGCGCGCGCGAGGCCGCCGTGTCGCCCGCCTCCAGCGCCGCGGCGTAGGCGCGCGCCAGCGAGTCCGGCGAGGGGGCCGCGGCCACAGCTCCGCCCTCCCCGGCCAACACCCTCCTCACCGCCGCCTTCACCGCGTCGGCGTCCGTGTCCGCGGCGGCGTCGGCGAGCTCCTGGCGGATCTCCGCGTCCGGCCTACCGACGGCCTTCATCCCCGCGGCGTAGGCCGACGCGTGCGTGAACGCTTCCTTCTCGGTCTCGGAGACGCGCAGCGCAATCAGCTCCGCGCCCACCCGAAGCGCCTTCCCCGCCTGGCCGTCGGTCCCCACCACGCTGGACGCCACCTGCAGGGCCCGGGCGGCCTCTCGATTGCCTTCGGCGTCCGACTTCGCCTCGCCGCGCATCCGGTCCGCCACTTCGTCCCACAGCGCGCTGCCGGCGCCGAACAGGACCAGCGCCCCCAGCACCGCCGCCCCCACGCGGACCGGCCGCGGCACCACGCGCGGGCCCTTGCGCGCCGCCACGCGGAAGAACACCCAGGCCAGCGCCAGCCCGAACAGGACGGCCCCGCCCACGTTCACCAGGAAGGCGACCACGACCAGGTCCACCGCCATGGCCGCCAGCCTGCGCCGGGGCGTGGCGAGCGGCAGCCCCAGCAGGTGCGGGGCGACGGAGAAGGCGTCGGGGGTGATGATGCTGCGCGGGTCGACGGAGGTCATGGCGGAGCGGAGGAGGAAGGGGCACTGCGGGGGGAACGGCCCTGCGTCCACACAAGATGCAGCCGATGCCCCCGCGCTGCAACGAGATCGCCGCTACTTCCCCGCCTCGGCGCGCAGCAGCGTCCACGGCCACCCGATGCGGTGGAGGCTCACCGAGGCCACGCGGAGCCCCGCCCCCTCCAGCAGCGCCCGCATCTCCGCCGCCGTGTACACGCGGTGGTGGCTGCGCCCCGCCGACCGCGCCCGCAGCCACAGGTCCATGGCCCGCATGGCGAGCGGATCGCGCGCCCAGTCCACCACCAGCAGCCGCCCGCCCGGCCGCAGCACCCGCCGCGCCTCCGCGAGCGCCGCCTCCGGCCGCGCCCAGAAGTGCAGCGACGACGCCGTCAGCACGGTGTCGAACGCCGCGTCCCGGAACGGCAGCGCCTCCGCCGACGCCGCCACGAACCCCACCGGAAACCCCGCCCCCGCCGCCCTGTCCGCCGCCACCCGCAGCATCCCCGGCGACAGGTCCGCCCCCGTGTAGCGCGCCACCCGCACGCCCCACGCGCCCAGCGCGGTCACCAGCGCCCCCGTGCCGCACCCCAGGTCCAGCACCCGCCCCGCGTCGCGCCCCGCGAGCAGCGGCCGGAACAGCGCCAGGCTCTCGCGCGTGTAGCGCGCCCAGCGCCGGTCGTACCGCGCCGCCGCCGCGTCGTACTCGGCGCGGACGCTCACCCCCTCACCCCCCGGCCCCCTCTCTCACAAGGGGAGAGGGGGAGAACGACACGGCGGCGGCCCTCACCCCCCGACCCCCTCTCCCAATCCTGGGAGAGGGGGAGCACGGCACGACGACGATGAGGAGCGAAGCGTGGAGATTCCCCTCCCCCGGCACGGGGGAGGGTGGCGAGCCCGAGCGAGCCGGGTGGGGGCCCCTGCGGACGCCAGCGCGGGACCCGCGTGAGGGATGCGCGCCCGGAGGGCCGAGACCCCGCGGCAGTTTGCGGGGGCTCGGCTGCGTTGCACACGGTAGTTTGATACTGTCGGCGAACTCAGGCGGCTTGAGGCACGAGCGCCGCGAATCGCGTGACTCGCGTCGAGGCACGTGTACGCCCGTCCAGCCAGGATACTGCGCGCGCGAGATTCATCCCGGTTGCGATACAGAC
>DASVQR010000221.1:0-16926 GCA_036389055.1 Longimicrobiaceae bacterium
GCGCGGCGTCCTCCGCGCCGGGGGCTCCGCGCGCCCGCAGCCCCTCCGCGTAGTCCAGCGGCCCGCCCGCGCCCTCCTCCGCGTACCCCGCGCGGGCGTAGGCGCGCCGCAGCGCCAGGTACGCGCGCGACTTCGCGGCCAGGGGGCGCCGCCGCAGGCGGCCGCCGCGCAGCAGCAGCCACGCCAGCGCCGCGGCCCCGGCCGCCCAGGGGAGCGCCTCGCGCACCGGCAGGCGCGTCCCGCCGCCCCGGCCCCCGCCGCCCCAGGCGCCGTCCCGCCCGCCGCCGCCGCGCTCGAACCACTGCCCCACGCGGCGGAAGACCCCCACCTGCTTGTCCAGGTCGTAGCCGATCACCCACTTGTACCAGCGGTGCTGGAGCCCGTCCAGCCACAGGAAGGCCGGGCGGCTCCACCCGTCCTCCGCCTCCGTGGCGAGGGCGCGGCTCCCCGGCGGCGTGGGGTCGAACGGCACCCATCCCACCTCCGGGAACCACACCTCCACCCAGGAGTGCGCGTCGTTGCCGGTCACCACCAGGTAGCGGCCGAACGCGTTCCACTCCCCGCCCAGGAAGCCGGTGACGTTGCGCGCCGGGATCCCCTCCGCGCGCAGCAGCACCGCCATGGCGGTGGAAAAGTACTCGCAGTGCCCCACCCGGCGCCGGAACAGGAAGGCGTCCAGCGTCGCCTCGTCCGCGTCGCGGGGGAGCTCCAGCGTGTAGCGGAACTCGCCGCGCAGCCAGCGCTCCACGGCGCGGGCCCGGTCGTAGCGGGTGGGCTCGCCGGCCGTGAGCGAGTCGGCCAGGCGGCGGACGCGCGCGGAGAGCGGCGGGAGCTGCAGGTACTGCGCCTCCCAGGGGGGCGACTCCTCGGGCGAGGCGCGCAGCAGGCGCTCCGGGGGGAGCGCGGCGGCCGAGACCGCGTCGTACGAGGGCGCGTCCGAGCCGAAGTAGCGCACGTCGCCCGAGGCGTCGCGCAGGGTGCGGACGGCGGAGCGCGGCCGCACGTGGAGCAGCGGGTGCAGGCCGAAGAGCACGTTGGCCCCCGGCGGGCCGCCGTACACGCGGTAGCTGCGGATGGGCCCGCCCCAGCGCTCCACGTAGCGCCCGGGCGAGCCGGCCACGTACGCCTGCGAGCGGCCGCGCGACCAGCGGGTCCCGTCGAACCGGTCGAAGGAGCGGCCGCGCCAGCGCAGCTCCGCCGGGTCCGGGACCGCCCCCCCCGGGAACTCCACCCGGAAGGCGACCTCCGGGTTGGGGGAGATGCGCGTGCCGTGCTCCCCCAGCGACACCTGGTCGCCGAAGCCGGCCATGACCTCGGCGGCGCCGGGGCGGCCCTGCACGTTCCAGCTGCGCGGCAGCCGCGGGAACACCACGAACAGCGCGGCGCTGCACAGCACCGTGACCCCCGAGAGCGCCGCGGTGGCGCCCAGGAAGCCGCGCCCCACCCGCACCCCGGGGACGCGGAAGCGCTCCGACTCGCGGCGCAGGTGCCCGGTCATCAGCGCCAGCGTCGCCAGGGCGACGAAGGCCACGAACGCCGCGGCGAAGAGGAGCCCCGGCGAATACGCCGTGGCCGCGATCATCAGCGCCAGCGACAGGGCGTACAGCCGCATGTCGTTGCGCGCGTCCAGCGGGCGCAGCGACTCCCCCACCAGCAGGAACAGGAGCATCGCCAGCACGTCCGGCATGAAGTCGGCGCGCGCCACGAAGGCCACGTACCCCATCCGCGCGCACAGCAGCAGCGCTCCCGCGCGCACCGCCCGCTCCACCCACGGCCCCGACTCCGGCGGCGGCAGCCGGTACAGGGAGATCACCAGCGCCACGCTCGCCAGCGCGGTCACGGGGGACGGGCCCGCCCCCGCGGCGAACGCGGCCAGCGCCGCCAGCGCCATCCCCGCGGCCAGCCGCCGGTGCAGCAGCGCCAGCCTCACGGCGCCGCCTCCGCTGCCGGGTACACGTCGCCCCAGCCGCCCCCGGCTCCCGCGCCGGCGGTCACCAGCACGCACTCCGCGGGCGGGGCCGGCGGCGCCAGGCGCGGCGCGTCCGGGCGGAAGCGGGCGCGGGCCAACGCGTCCAGCACCCGCTCCAGCTGCGCGGGCCCGCTCCCCGGCGCCACCCGCGCGTCCCCCGTCGCCAGGGCGAAGACCTCGCCGCGGCGCAGGGCCGCGGCCGCCAGCGCAGCCAGCGTCTCCGCCGCCGCCTCGGCGGCGTCGCCCTCCGGCGCGCGCAGCTCCAGGCAGAGCCAGAGCGCCCGCGAGCGGTCGCGCTCGAACTCGCGCACCACCGGCTCGCCCACGCGCGCGGTGGTGCGCCAGTGCACGTCGCGCGGGTCGTCGCCGGAGCGGTACGGCCGCAGCGCGCGGAAGTCGCCGCGCCCGCCCGTGGCCCCCGCCAGCGCCCGGTCGGTCGCCAGCGAGCGCCGCCCCGCCGGGCGCGGCTCGCGCACCGGCCGGTCCGCGCGAGGCCGCACCACGGCCTCGCCGGGGAGCTCCAGGTCGCGCTCCTTGCGGAACAGCCCGAAGGGAAACGAGGTGGCCAGCGTCACCCGCTCCAGCGGGTACACCCCGCGCCGCTCCCACGCCTGCTCCGCCCGCGCCGTGGCGCCCTCCCCCGCGGCCAGCGCCGGGATCCAGGCGCGCCCCGCGAGCCCCGCCTCGCCCACCTCCACCGCGAAGCTGGGAAGGCGCCGCTTGCCGTTGGCCACCTCGTAGGCGATGCGCGCCGGCTCCCCCGCCGTCGCCGCCACCGGCCCGCGCCGCCGCACCTCCAGCCCCTTCAGCGTCTGCTCCGACATCCACCCGCTGAGCGCGATGAACCCGAGCACCGCCCCCAGCAGCAGGAAGAGCAGGTTGTTGCCCGTGCCGATGGCCGCCAGGCCAAGCACCAGCGACCCGCCGGTGACGATCCACCCCGGACGGGTGAAGCGCAGCCGGCGGGGCGGACGCAGGCGAGTGCGGAAGCGCGAAAGCGCGGGAGTGCGGAACTGCAAGGGAACAGGGGACAGGTTACAGGGGACAGCCTGCGACTACACAGGCATCCCGCAGTTTGCCCCCTCTCCCAGGATTGAGAGAGGGTGGCGAGCCTCGAGCGAGCCGGGTGAGGGCCGTCAGACCGGAACGGCGATCCGGGCGACGATCTCCTCCAGCACGGCGGCGGCCTCGTCGTGGGCGGCGGCGCCGCCGGCGCCCAGGCCGGCGGGGAGCACCCGGTGCGCCAGGCAGGGCACCACCAGGCGGCGAACGTCGTCGGGGACCAGGTACTCGCGGCCGTCCACCAGGGCGTAGCCGCGGGCGGCGCGGAACAGGGAGACCGCGCCGCGCGTGCTGACGCCGGCGCGCAGGCGGCCGTCCGCGCGGGTGGCGGCCACGATCTCCATCAGGTAGTCCACCAGCGCCGGGTCGGCGCGCACGCCGTCCACGCGGGCCTGCAGCTCCAGCACCTCGCCGGGGCCCATCACCGGGTCCAGCCCCGCCACCGGGTCTCGCGGGGACGCGTCGAGCAGGATCTCCCGCTCCCGCGCCGCGTCCGGGTAGCCGATGGTGAGCCGCATCAGGAAGCGGTCCAGCTGGCTCTCCGGCAGCGGGTAGGTGCCGTGCTGCTCCAGCGGGTTCTGCGTGGCCAGCACCAGGAAGGGGCGCGGCAGGTCGCGGGTGGCGTCGTCCAGGGTGACGCGCCCCTCCTGCATCGCCTCCAGCAGCCCGCTCTGCGTGCGCGGCGGGGCGCGGTTGATCTCGTCGGCCAGCAGCACCTGCGTGAACACCGGGCCCGGCCGCGTCTCGAACTCCTGGAGGCGCGGGTTGTAGACGGACACCCCCAGCACGTCCGAGGGGAGCAGGTCGCTGGTGAACTGGATGCGGCGGAAGTCCAGCCCCAGGGCGGTGGCCAGGGCGCGGGCCAGCGTGGTCTTGCCCACGCCGGGCACGTCCTCGAACAGGACGTGCCCGCCGGCCAGCAGCGCCGCGACGGCCAGGCGGACGGTCTCGCGCCGGCCCCGGAACACCGTCCCCACGGCGTCCACCAGCCGGTCCAGCGCGTGGAGGTCCACCCCGTGCAGGGGGCGTACGGGTGCGTTCTGCATCGGGCGAAAGCGTGTCTGTGGAGGGGGGATAGGCCCCGAAAGCTATCCACGAACCCCGCGCCGGGCCAGTGGACGCATTCCGCGTCCCCGGCGGCTCACTTCCGCGGCTTCGCGCCCGCCCCTACATTTCCCGCCGGGGGCTCATCCTCCCGTCCCCCCCTGCCGATACTCCCGCCGGAACGCCGTCCTCCCCGGCACACCACCCCCGGACCTCACCCAGGAACCCCGCCATGCCCGTCCTCAGCTATCGCCAGCCCGGCCTCGTCCTCGCCGTCGACTCGCCCGCCGCGAAGCAGCAGGTGTGCGACCTCCAGCACGACCTGCGCTCCCTGGGCTACCTGCGCCGCGGTATCGACGGCGCGTTCGGGCCGGGGACGCAGAAGGCCGTCCGCGCCCTGCAGTTCGACCTGCTGCACAACGCGGGGAAGGGGTCCGACGGGAGCGCGCCGGTGCGCGTGGTGGACTACAACCGCGGGCGGGTGGCGGCGGTGGACGGGCGGGTGGGCCAGTCGCTGGTGGAGGTGATCTCCGACATCCTGGACGACGCGCGGTTCCCCAGGCTGCCCTTCTCCAAGACGCCCGCGGCCGACAACCAGAAGATCGCCATCCAGATCGCCGCGCTCCCCTCCACCCGCGTCCCCACCCCGTACCTGGTGGCGATCCTCAAGCAGGAGAGCGGGATGATGCACTTCGTCGTCCCGGCCGGCGCCGACCAGGACGACTTCGTGGTGGTGGGATGCGACACCAACTCCGGCGATCCCAGCGCCATCACCTCGCGCGGCTACGGGGCCGGGCAGTACACCCTGTTCCACCACCCGCCGCGCCCCGAGGAGGTCACCGGGCTGATCCTGGACCCCGGCCACAACGTGGCGCGCGCCGCCGACCTGCTGCGCGACAAGTTCGACGGCTTCGTGAACGGCCCCACCTCCACGGCGGACGACCGCATCGCCGAGATCGGCAAGGGGGCGCTGCGCATCTGCAAGTACGCGCCGACGGACCCGCGCTACATGACCGACTGCCGGGCCTGCTGCGCCGCCGCCGGCTTCCGCGACACCGCCCCGGGGCTTCCCGTGTTCCCCGGCAGCAGCACCACATGGGCGCCGACGCAGTACTACGGCACCGCCTCGTACAAGAACGTGCCGGTGCGGGAGAAGATCGGCTGCGACTGGCCGTACGCGGTGCGGCGGTACAACGGCGGCGGGATCAACTCGTACCACTACCAGGCGAAAGTTCTCAAGAACCTGGCGGGGACGTGAACTGCGGGTGTGGGCGTGCCCCCGGCTGGCGCCGGGGTCGGGCTTCGGCTCCGTAAGCGAGCAAACAACGCTCGCTAACGGAGTCGAGCCCCGGCGGAAACAGCCCCGCCCGGTCTCGCCCATTCGGGCCGAAATCCCTCACGCGGGGCTGGTGCTGGCGTCCGCTGAGGCTTCTTCCCCCCTCGCTTCCTCCCCCGCCGCTTCCCCTCCCGTCCCCTCCTCCTGGCCGAACAGGCCGGTCTTCGCCGCTTCCGAGATGGCGAGGACGGCGGGGTGCGTGAGGCGGCGCTCCACCGAGATGGCGTAGAAGCGCTCGCGCACCCGCTCCAGCCGCCCCACCGTCCCCACCCCGTAGGCGCTCCTGACCTCCGCCTCCACCACCGAGGGGGCGGCGAACAGGCCCATCCCCTGCTGCCCCAGCACCTGCAGCAGCGCCACGTCCTCCACCTCCGCGACGATGCGGGGGGCGATCCCCTCCTCCGCGAACCAGCCGTCCAGCGAGCGGCGCAGCGCCGTGTTCTCCGTCTGCAGCAGGAAGGGGGCGGCGTCCAGCGAGCGCGGGAAGTTCTCACGAAACCCGGCCGCCAGCGCCTCCGTGCCGAACACCGTCACCCCGCTCTCCCCCAGCAGGTGGCTGAAGGCGCGCACCTTGACGGTGGGCGGCGCGGGAAGGTCCGCCAGCACCAGGTCCAGCGCGTGGATGGCGAGGTCGGCGAGCAGCCGCTCCGTCTTGTCGATGCGGAACACCAGCCGGAACGGGTCCGGCAATTCCAGCGCGGGGCGGATCAGCCGGTAGGTGGTCAGCTTGGGGAGCGCGTCCGAGATCCCCACCGCGAAGCGCAGCGGGCGCCCCGTGGGACGCCCCTGCACCGTGTCCATCATCTCCCGGCCCAGCGAAAAGATCTCGTCCGCGTAGCGCAGCACCACGTGCCCCATCTCCGTGAGCACCAGGTTGCGCCCGCTCTTCGCGAACAGCCGCTCCCCCATGGTCCGCTCCAGCTCGCGCAGCTGCCCGCTGATCGTCGGCTGCGCCAGGTGAAGCTTGCGCGTCGCCCGCGCGATGCTGCCCTCCCGCGCGACGACCCAGAAGTAGTAGAGCTGGTGGTACTTGAGCGATGGCATGCGGTGATTCTAGGCCCTCCCGACCGCGAACGACAGGAGCACACGGCGCATCCGGGCGTGCCCGGGCCGGCGCCGGGCCCCCACCCGGCGGCTTTATCGCCGCCACCCTCCCCCGTGCCGGGGGAGGGCTTCCCGGGAGGCAAGATCCGCGCGCCATGGCAGGCCCCCTCCCCCCGGCCCCCTCCCCCGCAAGCGGGAGAGGGGGAGAACTGCCCGTCACACTTGCAGTTGTCCCCTCTCCCAGAATTGGGAGAGGGTGGCGAGCCTCAAGCGAGCCGGGTGAGGGCCGGACGCCCCCGCCCGGATCTCCGAGCGGGGGCGCCGTCCACTTTCGCACTCTCGCACTCACGCACTTTCGCACTGCTTTTCAGCGTACTCCGTACTGCCGTCCCCCTACCCCTCCAGGAACGTCACCGCCCCCGTCTTCAGGTCGTACATCCCGCCCACCACCTGGAGCTTGCCGTCCCGGATGAGGCCGGCGACCACGGGCGAAGAGCGGCGGAGCAGGCGCACCTGCATCCGGACGTTCTCGGCGGCCACCGTCTCCTGCTCGCGGCCGGGCACGGCGTCCACGGCGGGCTGGATGCGCTGGTACAGCGTGCTGATCTGCCCGGGCACCGGCTCCCCGGCGATGGTGGCGGACACGGCGCCGCACGACGAGTGGCCCAGCACCACCAGCAGCTTGCTCCCCAGCACCAGCGTCCCGAACTCCAGGCTGGCGATGATCTCCGGGGTGACCACGTTGCCCGCCGCGCGGCACACGAACAGGTCGCCGAAGCCCTGGTCGAACACCAGCTCCACCGGCACCCGCGAGTCGGCGCACCCCAGCACCGCGGCGAAGGGCGCCTGCTTGGGGGCCACCTCGCGCACCCGCGCCAGGTTGCGGTGCGGCTCGGTGACGCGCCCGGAGACGAAGCGCGCGTTCCCCTCGCGCAGGGCGGTCAGCGCCTCGGCCGGCGTGTTCACCGCGCGGGTGAAGCCCGCGGGGAACGCCTCGGCCGCCGCCGGCGCGGGGGTGGCGAGCACCCCGGCGGCCGCGGCGCCGGCGCCCACCGCGCTCACCGCGGCCAGGCGGAGCGCGTCGCGGCGGGAGAGGGCGGACGAAAGAAGGTCGGTCATGTAGGGATCTCCGTGTGCGTGGATGTACGTGTGTGTGTCACCCGCCCGCCAGCAGGCGGGCGAAGCCGAAGTAGAGCGGGATCCCCAGCAGCAGGTTGAAGGGGAAGGTGATCGCCAGCGCCGAGGTCAGGTACAGCGTCGGGCTCGCGTCGGGGAGCGTGGTCCGCACCGCCGGCGGCGCGGCGATGTACGAGGCGCTCGCGGCCATGGCCCCCAGCACCGTGGCGCCGCCCACGCCCAGCCCCGCCCAGTGCGCCAGCGCCACGCCCGCCAGCCCGTGCACGATCGGCATGCCGATGCCGAAGCCCAGCAGGAACAGCCCCACCTTCCGCAGGTCCCCCAGGCGCGCCGCGGCCAGGATCCCCATCTCCAGCAGGAACAGGGTGAGCGCGCCCTTGAAGCCGCCCTCGAAGAAGGGCTTCACCGGCTCCCACCCGCGGGTCCCCATCGCGGCGCCGATCGCCATGCCGCCCACCAGCAGGAACATGGTCCGCCCGAACAGCACCTCGCGCAGCGCCTCCCGCCAGTCGCCGCCCTCGCCGGAGCCGTGGGTCCCCGTCCCGCCGCCCACCACGTGCAGCGCCGGCGCGGGCGCCTCCGCGAGCGCCACCCCCGCGCCGCCCCCGGCGGCCGCCAGCGCCACGGCGGGCCGCCCCGCCGCGCGCGCCTCCTCCGCCGCCGCCGCGCGCTGCCGGGCCAGCTGCACCACCCCCAGCCCAAGCGCCACCTGGATCCCCGGCACCTCCAGCAGCGTCAGCAGCGTGGGCATGAACCCCTCGGCGGGGACGCCCACGCGCTCCACGAACTGCTGCGCCGCGATGAAGGTCACCGCCGAGACGGAGCCGTAGTGCGCCGCGATCCCCGCGGAGTCCGCGATCCCCAGCCGCCCCACCCGCCGCAGCACCGTGTACGCCGTGAGCGGCGTCGCCACGCCCAGCAGCAGCGTCACCGCCGCCGGCAGCGCGATCGCCTCCCACGATGTCTTGGAGAGCTCCACCCCGCCCTTGAGCCCCAGCGCGAAGAGCAGGTAGATGGAGAGCCCCGTGTAGATGTCCTTGGGCAGCGACAGGTCGCTGCGCATCACCCTGGCGGCGATGCCCAGCGCGAACGCCAGCACCAGCGGCGAGAGCAGGTTTGCGACGAGCAGGTCGGTCATGACGTTCTCCGTGGTGTTTCCGCCGGCCGCGAACGCGCCCGGATCGACAGCCCCAATGCTAGCGGCGCCCCATCCATCGCACAAATAGAAATTCCCGCATCCATTCATCGTCCAAGACGATGCTTCCGAGCGCACCCGAACGCCGCGCCCCCGCCGGGATCTCCCGGCGGGGGCGCTCTTTCAGTTGCAGGCTGTCCCCTGTAACCTGTTCCCTGTTCCCTATCCGTTCACCCCGTGTTCCGCAGCCCCGCCGAGATCCCGTTGATCGTCGCGGCGAGCGCGTAGTCCAGCTCCTCGCCCGCCTCGCCGGCGCGCTTGCGGCGCAGCAGGCCCACCTGGATCAGGCTGAGCGGGTCCACGTACGGGTTGCGGAGGACGATGGAGCGGGCCAGCACCGGGTTGTCGTCCAGCAGCCGCCGCTGGCCGGTGATGCGCAGCACCATGCGGCGGGTGCGCTCGAACTCCTCCACCACCATCCCGAACACCCGCTCGCGCAATTCCGCGTCCGGCACCAGCTCCGCGTAGCGCCGGGCGATGGACAGGTCCGCCTTGGCCATCCCCACCTCCACGTTCCTCGCCAGGTCCTCGAACAGCGGGAACGCCTCCACCATCTCGCGCAGCAGCGCCGCCTCCGCCTCGCCGCGGGCGGCGAAGCGCTCCAGCGCCCACCCCACCCCGAACCAGGCCGGGAGCACGTGCCGGCTCTGCATCCACCCGAACACCCAGGGGATGGCGCGCAGGTCCTCCAGCCCGCGGCTCTCCCCGCGCCGCGCCGGCCGCGAGCCGATGCGCGCGTTCTCCAGCTCGCCCACCGGCGTGGCCTGCTGGAAGTAGGGGAGCACGTCCGGGTTCTCGGCGATCCGCTCGCGGTAGAAGGCGAAGGCGTCCGCGGACATGGCGTCCATCGCCCCTTCCCAGCGCGCCTCCCGCTCCGGCGACGGGCCCGCCGGCGGCGCCAGCGCCCCCAGCGACGCCGCCACCATCAGCTCCAGGTTGCGCTCCGCCAGCACCGGGTCCGCGTACTTCCAGTTGAGCACCTCGCCCTGCTCGGTGATCTTGACCTCGCCCTCGAAGGCGCCGGCCGGCTGCGCGCTGAGCGCCCGGTGCGTGGGCCCCCCGCCCCGCCCCACCGTCCCCCCGCGGCCGTGGAACAGGCGCAGCGTCACCCCGCACTCCCGCGCCACGGCGTGCAGCGCGCGGTGCGCCTTGAAGATCTCCCAGGTGCTGGTGAGCATCCCCCCGTCCTTGTTGGAGTCGGAGTAGCCCAGCATCACCTCCTGCCGCCGCCCCCACGAGTCCAGCAGCCGCGCGTAGTCCGGCCGCGTCCACAGGTCGCGGCACACCTCCGGGCAGGCGCGCAGGTCCTCGATGCTCTCGAACAGGGGCACCGGCATCAGCCCCGGGTCGCCCTCCGCCGCCGCCACCCGCACCCCCGCCGCCTCCGCCAGCCGCGCCACGGCGAGCACGTCCCCCGCCGAGGTGGCGCCGCTGATCACGTAGGTCGTCACGGCCTCCGGCGGATACGTCCGCTTCACGTCGGCCACCGCGCGCAGCGTGTCCAGCAGCTTGAGCGTGTCCTCCGAGGGGGCGGCCGGAAGCGCCCCGCCCTCCGCCGCGCCGAACAGCTCCTCCACCGCGCGGGCGTGGACGCGGGCGTGCTGCCGCACGTCCAGCGCGTGCAGGTGGAAGCCGAAGGTGTCCGCCTGGCGCAGCAGCGGGTCCAGCAGCCGCGCCGCGAGCCGCTCGCCGCGGTGGGCGGCCAGGCTGTCGCGCACCAGGCGCAGGTCCGCCGCCAGCGCCTCCGGGCCCGGGTAGGCCCGCGCGTCCGCGCCCTGGCGCGCCGCCCGCACCCGCCACCCCACGTAGCCCAGGAAGCGGCGGTACACCTCGGCCGGGGCGCGGCTCTCCGGCGCCGGGTCCAGCGAGGGGATGCTCCCGGCGTAGCGCTCCAGCGCCGCCCGCAGCTCGGGCGACACGCCCGCCTGGTGCGTGGACGCGCTCAGCCGCTCCGTGAGCTCCTCCAGCAATTCCACGTAGCGGTCCAGCAGCGTCTCGCGGGCGAGGCGCAGCGCGGCGCGCGTCACCTCCGGCGTCACGAACGGGTTGCCGTCGCGGTCCCCGCCGATCCACGACCCGAACCGGACCACCGTGGGCAGCTCCCGCGGGGACAGCGGCGCGCCGTACACCCGCTCGAACGCGTCCGCCATCTCCGCGTACAGCTCCGGGACCGTGGGCACCAGCACGCCCGGGTAGTAGTCCAGCCCCATCCTGACCTCGTCCAGCACCTTGGGGCTGCTCCGGCGCACCTCGTCCGTCTGCCAGAGCGCGGCCACCTCCGCGGCGATCGCCTCCTCCTGCTCCGCCGCCTCCGCGTCCGGCAGGGGGAGCACGTCCAGCCGCTCCAGCGCCCCGGCGATCCGCCGCCGCTTGAACAGCGTGGTGCGGCGCGACACCTCGGTGGGGTGCGCCGTGAACACGGGGACCACCGTCACCCGGCCCAGCAGCTCCAGCGCCTCCGCGCGGCCGATCCCCGCCTCCCGCAGGCGCAGCAGCGTGCCGTGGAAGGTCCCCGGCTGGGGCTCGCGGTCCGCGTGCAGGCGCGAGGCGCGGCGGCGGCGCTTGCGGTGCGCCGTCTCCGCCAGGTTGGTGAGCTCGAAGTAGGTGGAGAACGCCCGCGTCAGCCCGTACGCCTCGCGCACCCCCAGCTCCGACACCCTCCGCTCCGCCTGCCGCATGTGCTCGTCGTCGTCCGCGGCGGCGTCCTCGCGGTGCGCGATCGCCAGCCCGCGCAGCTCCTCCACCGCCCGGAAGAGCGCGTCGCCCTCCTGCTCGCGGATGGTCTCGCCCAGGATCATTCCCAGCGAGCGCACGTCGCGCCGCAGCGGGGCCTCCTTGAGCGCGGGGTCGTCGCCGGCCAGCTCCGCGAGCCGCCGCGCGGGGTCGTCCACCTTCCAGAGGGGTTCCGTCGCCATCTGTCGCTACCTCGGCTGGGTTCGAGCGAAACGCGTCCCGTTCACGGCGCACGTGCCGTACCGGCTCCCGCGGACTCCGCCGGACGCGCGGCCGGACGCCGCGCCGGCCCCGCCGTTGACGGCGTAAAACCCGTCACATATCATTTGAAGTTTCCCGGTTTCCGCGCGGGGACGGGGGGTCGGGGCTCGCCGCGCCCCGCCCACGCCTGCCCCACACACCCGGTCCGACGCCCATGAAATACTTCGAGCTGCTGGAGTACAACCGGGCCTACGAGGGCTCCCGGGACGACATCTTCATCGTCACGTATCCCAAGTCGGGGACCACGTGGCTCCAGATGATCGTCTACCAGCTCACCACGGACGGGGCGATGGACTTCGCCCACATCGACCAGGTCTCGCCCCACCTGGAAGACACCCTGATGCCCAACCGCTGGAAGATCTCCGACCTGCCGGGAACGCCGCGCGTGGTCAAGAGCCACCTGCGCTACGGCGACATCCCCAGGGGGCCGGGGCGGTACATCTACGGCGTCCGCAACGGGCTGGACGTCGTGGTCTCGTACTTCCACCACACCCGCAAGTGGCCGCTGGAGAAGCAGGTGCCGCTGGACGAGTTCTTCAGCCGCTTCATGGAGGGCCGGGTCCCCTTCGGCAGCTGGTTCGAGCACGTGGCGGAGTGGATCCGCAACGAGGACGGCCTGGACGTGCTGGTGGTCGGCTACGAGGAGCTGAGCGCGGACCTGGAGGCCGGGGTGAGGCGCATCGCCGACTTCTGCGGCATCTGCATCGATCCCGCCGACCTGCCCCGGATCCTGGAAAGGTGCTCGTTCGCCTTCATGCGCGAGCACAACGACAGGTTCGCGGTGGAGCGGCGGAGGCGCCCCGCGCCGGGCGAGCCCGAAAGGCCCATCGACGCCACCAAGCCGCCCTTCATCCGCCAGGGCAGGGTCGGCGGCTGGCGGCAGGAGCTGGACCCCAGGTGGGCGGCCGAGTTCCAGGAGGCGTTCGACCGGTGGCTGCAGGAGCTGGGCGACGACAGGTTCCAGGTCCTGTCGGGCCGGCCGGCCAGAGGCCGGGCGCAGCCGTTGACGACGTAAAAACCGCCGTCTATCGTTCGGCTCGATTCCACCCTCGCTCGCGAGCCCCCCTTCGCGCACGCTCCCCGGGCGGAGCGTGCGCGCCACCCCCGGATTCCACAGGAAGGAGACGCGGAATGCGCCCCACGCGCCCGCGCAGGGCCAAGGCGGCCCTGGTAGGAGGGTCGATGTCGCTCGTGGCGCGGGCGATCTCGCTGCTCCGGTACCTCGGCAACTCCGTGCTCAGGCCCTCGATCCTGAGCCTCACCCACACGTACATGCACCTGAGCACCAGCCGGTACCGGCTGGTCTACGAGGGCTCCCGGGACGACCTCTTCATCGTCACGTATCCCAAGTCGGGGACCACGTGGCTCCAGATGATCGTGTACCAGCTCACCACCGACGGCGCCGTCGACTTCGCCCACATCGACGACGTCTCGCCCCACCTGGAAGAGACCCTGGTGCCCACCGGCCGGCAGATCTCCGACCTGCCGGGACCGCTGCGCGTGGTCAAGAGCCACCTGCGCTACGGCGACATCCCCAAGGGGCCGGGGCGGTACATCTACGGCGTCCGCAACGGGCTGGACGTGGCGGTATCCTACTTCCACCAGTCCCAGAGGTGGCCGAACGCGAACCGGTGGCCGCCGGACGTGTTCTTCCGGCGCTTCATGAAGGGGCAGGTCCCCTACGGGAGCTGGTTCGAGCACGTGGCGGGGTGGCTCCGCAACGAGGACGGCCTGGACGTGCTGGTGGTGAGCTACGAGGAGCTGAGCACCGACCTGGAAGCGGAGGTGAGGAGGATCGCGGACTTCTGCGGCATCCCGATCGATCCCGCCGCGATGCCCCGGATCCTGGAAAGGTGCTCGTTCGCCTTCATGCGCGAGCACGACGCCCGCTTCGCGATCGAGCGGCGCATGGCCCCCCCGCCGGCCGCCCCCGGGCCGCCCAGGCCGGGCTTCATCCGCCAGGGCAAGGTCGGCGGGTGGCGGCAGGAGATGGACCCGAAGCACGCCGCGGAGTTCCAGGAGACGTTCGACCGGTGGGCGCGCAGGGTGGGCGACGAGCGGTTCCGCGCGCTCTCGGGCCAGCTTCCCCCGCGGGAGCCCGCCCCGGCCGCCGCTGCCGGGGCCGACGCCCACGACCACGCTCCCCTCGGCAGGGGGTGAAGGGTCCGGTCCCGCGCGCCCGCGCCGCGGGACCTCCCCGCCCTCCACGCGAGCGGAATGCGGCGGCCCGGCGCACGCGCCGGGCCGCCGCATTTGTTCGAAAAGAGGCCAGATCAGGCGTGGCCCCGCTGCCGCGTACGGGCATTGCACCGGCGCCAGGGACCCTGCCCGTGCGGCCCTCCCCTCTTGTGGGAGAGGGGCCGGGGGCGCCGGGTGCCGTCGCAGGCTGTCCCCTGTAACCTGTCCCCTGTAACCTGCCGTCCCCTCAGTCCTCCACCAGGTACGCGATCCCCCAGGCGCCCTCGCCGGCGTGCGTGGCGATGATGGGCGTGCCGGGGCCCACGATGATCTCGCGGTCGCGGCCGTAGCGCCGGCGGATCTCGTGGCACACCTCCTCCACGGCCTCCGGGCAGGCCACGTGCATCACCCCGAACCGGACCTTCTTTGCCGACTTCGGGACCTTCTGCTCCAGGATCTCCATCATCTTGGGGAGCACGCTCTTGCGGCCGCGCACCTTGGCGATGGGGATGAGCTTGCCCTCGGCGTCGATGTCCAGCACCGGCTTGATGTCCAGCAGGCTCCCCAGCCACGCCCGGCCGCGCCCCACCCGGCCGGAGGCGAGGGCGCGCTCGAAGGTGTCCAGGTGGATGAAGAAGCCCGAGCTGCGGCGGACGCGGTTCAGCTCCGCCACGATCCGCTCCGGCTCCCACGCCATCTCCCCCAGCTCCGACGCCTTGAGCGCCATCAGCCCCTGGAGCAGCGACCCGCCGCGCGAGTCCACCAGGTGGATGGGCGTGGCCCCGCCCGGCCGCTGCTTCATGGCCGCCTGCGCCGAGGCGTAGGTGCCCGAGAGCGCCGAGGAGAGCAGGACCGCGATGATCTCCTCCCCTTCCTCCGCCGCACGCTCGTACGCCTTGAGGAAGGCCGCGGGGGCCGGCTGCGAGGTGCTGGGGTGCGCGCCCTCCTTGAGGCGCTCCGCGAAGGCGTCCGCCGAGATGTCGAAGCGGTCGCGCAGCACCTGGTCGCCGAAGATCAGGTTGAGCGGCACCAGGTGCATCCCGTGGGCGCGCACCACCTCCTCCGGCAGGTCGCACGCCGTGTCCGCCACCACCGAGACGGGGCGGCGGGCGAGCACCATGTGCCCGGCGGCCGCGGCGCGCCCCATGGCCGCGTGCTGGGCCTGCATGTCCTCCGCCTTGTGGGTGGCCAGCTCGCCCAGGGAGCGGAGGTAGGCGAACACCTCCTCCGGCTCGTCCGTGTGGATGTGGACCTTGACCAGCTCCTCGGTGCGGATCACCACCAGCGAGTCGCCCTTTTCGCGCAGCACGGCGCGCACCGCGTCCGAGGACGGCAGCCCGCGGCCGCGCACCAGCGCCTCGGTGCAGTAGCGGAAGACCTCGCTCTCGGTGGGGTAGTCCACCCCCGCCGCGGCCAGCGGCTCCGCGTCGTACACGGGCGCCTCCTGCAGCGCCGTCAGCGGGTCGCCGGAGATGAAGGCCGAGATCCCCTCCAGGATGTGCACGAACCCCTTCGCGCCGGCGTCCACCACCCCGGCGCCCTTGAGCGCGGGGAGCAGCTCCGGGGTGTTCGCCAGCGCCTCGCGCGCCTTGACCAGCAGGCGCTCGAACAGCACCACGAAGTCCGAGTGCTGCAGGCGCTCCGCCTCGTCCGCGACCGCGCGCATGATGGTGATCATGGTCCCCTCCACCGGCTTTTCCAGCGCCCGGTACACGTGCTCGGTGGCGCTGCGCAGCGCCTGGCCGAACTCCGCGACCCCCAGCCGCGCGCGGTCGCCCACGGCGTCGCTGAAGCCCAGGAGGAAGTGGGACAGGATCATCCCGCAGTTGCCGCGGGCGCCCATGATCCCCGCTTCCGCCGCGCGCCTGGCGACGGCGCCCACCGAGGCGTCCTGATTGGCCTTCAGGTGGTCGGCGATGGACGAGACGGTGAGGGCCAGGTTGGTGCCCGTGTCCCCGTCCGGGACGGGGAAGACGTTGATCCGGTTGAGCTCGGCGCGGTTGCGCTGGACGTAGTCCGACGCGGCGATCAGCGCGCCGCGGAGCCCGGGACCGTCGAGGTGGGTGATGTTCATGGACTGCATAATATGCATGTCCCGCGCGCGACGACAGACGGCGCCGCGGACGGCGGTGGACACGGGACGGAACGCGGCGCCCCGTTTCCGCGTACGTATCGCCGGCCCGCGTGTCCCCGGGAGGGGGCGCCGCGTCCTCCCCGCGGGACGCGGGCGCCGGGCCGGGCAGGGGGAAATCGTTGTCTCGCAGGGGTTTCCAGCTGGCACGCCCCCTGCCCTGGGCGGGGCGCGGCGGCCGGGGCGGAGGCCGGGGCCTCCCCCCGCCGCGGGCAGGACCGGTACGGTTCCGTTCGTTCATCTTTCGGGAGGAAACATGAGGAAGACCATCGGTACGTTCGCCCTGGCGCTCGCCGCCGTCGCCTCGGCCGGCGCCGCCCGGGCGCAGTCCGTCATCCCCTTGGCCGTGGAGGCGCGGGCCAGCGCCGCCGTCCCCACCGGCGACTTCGCCGACTTCGGCGGCGGGGGCGGGATCGGCACCGGGTACGGCTTCGGGGCCCGGGCCGAGCTCAAGCTGAACCCGCTGTTCAGCGTGTACGGCGGCTACAGCTGGACCGGCTACGACTACGAGGACGTGGAGGAGACGCTCACCCAGCAGGGGGCCGACGCCGGGATCCGCCTGGGGCTGGGGCGGGGGCTGATTCCGCTGGGCCCGTACGCCCGCGGCGGGATCGTGTACCACAAGCTGGAGGACGACACTTTCGAGGGCGAGAGCAAGCTGGGCTACGAGGTGGGCGGCGGGCTCAGCTTCCCGCTCGGCTTGGTCATCTCCGTGACGCCCGAGGTCACCTACACCCGCATCAACGACGCCCTGGGGGCCGACCGGGACCTGTCGGCGGTCCGCTTCGGGGTGGGGCTCCGCGCCGCGCTGTGAGCGGCCGGAGCGGGGGGGCGGC
>DASVQR010000222.1:0-61990 GCA_036389055.1 Longimicrobiaceae bacterium
GCGGGGGGGGGCCGCGCGGCGGGTGCGCACCCGCATGCCGCGTACCCGCGAGGCGCGGAACCCCCGGCGGAGCCGTGGCTCCGCCGGGGGTCCCGGCGCCGCTCTGCGCAGCCCGGCGGCTAGCGCCGCGGGCCCGTGAGCGAGATGCGCAGCCCCAGGTCGGCCGTGACCACGGCGACGGGGTGGTCGCCGGAGGGGCCGGAGGCGCCGTAGCGGGTGTAGCCGAGGCCCGGGGTGAGCGTCAGCCGCTCCCCCAGCCGGAAGCCGATCCCCGCCCCCGCCCCGAAGCCCAGCGCCGCGTCGGTGCTCTCCTCGCCGGCGGGGCTGTCCCCGCTCAGCGAGTGGAGCACCAGCCCGCCGCGCGCCCAGATCCCGGCGGGGAGCTCCAGGCGCACGCCGGCGTCCAGCCCCTGCGAGGTGAACACGGGCTCCACGCCCGAGCAGAAGCCCTCCCGCTCGCAGCCGAAGCGGGACAGCGAGTAGCCGGCGTACGCGGCGACCCCGGGACGGAACGCCCAGGACAGCGCGGCGCTCCCCGCCGGCTGCGGGACCACCTGGAAGCCCGCGGAGGTGGCGCCGTACGAGCCGGCGCCGATGCCGCCGCGCAGCTCCAGCGACAGCTGGGCGGAGGCGGGCGCGGCGGCAAGCAGGGCCGCGGCGGCGAAGGATGCGGCGAGGAGCGGTCTCATGCGGCGTCCGGGTGTGCGGGGGTGGCGGGGCGCGGTCACTGGACCCGCAGGGTGCTGCGGGTGGTGCGCACCCCGTCCGAGAAGAGCACCTCCAGCTGCGGCGAGCGGGTGCGGAGCGCGGCCCCGCCGTCGCGCGCGAACGACACGATCTCGCCGGTGGCGGGGTCGCGCACCAGCGCCATGGGGCGGCGGGCGGCGTCCCACTCCAGCCTCACCTGGCCGCCCGCGCCGCGGCGCAGCGCCGCGGGCGGCGCCAGGCGCCCCGCGGCGGCCGGCGACGCGCGGCGCTCCGCCCGCACCCCCGGGCCCACCAGGCGGATCCGGTCCAGCCGGTCCGTGTGCGCCAGGCGCGCGGGGATGGTGAAGGCGAACTGGCGCATCTCCTCGTTGACCTCGGCCAGCGGGACGCCGCGGAACGGCAGGGAGAACAGCAGGGCGCCCGCCGCGTCCAGCCCCTCCACCCGGTACGGCCCCGGCCGGGCGGGGAGCGAGGGGCGGGCGGTGATCTCGAAGGCCGGCTCCAGCACCGCGCCCGACGCGTCCATCCGCCCCCACACCAGCAGCGACGGCTCCGCGGCCGCGGCCCGGGTGTCGCCGGAGGTCTCCCCGTCGCCGGTGGTGCGGAACTGGAGCACCGCGCGATAGGTGTAGTCGCTGATCCACTCCGGCTCGCAGTACGACATCAGGTCCTTTTCCACCGACGGGCTCTTGGGCGTGCCGCGGAGCAGGTCGTAGCCGTGCACCCCGATTCCCCCGCCCGCGTACGGGAAGCCGGGGTCCGGGCCCGCCGGGTTGCCGCAGGGCGCGTGCTCCCGGCCCATGTTGTGCCCCAGCTCGTGGGCCAGCGTCCCGGCGCCCGCGGGGAGCAGGTCGTACCCCACCGCGGTGGGGTAGCCGATGAAGCCGATCCCCGCGATCCCCACGCCGCCCGGGTGGGTGAGCACGCCGTAGTAGTAGCGGTCGTTGCCGTCCGCCACCCGCAGCGCGTAGATCTCCCCGATCATCTGCTCCCAGGAGCGGGCCGTGTTCGCGGTGGTGCTGGTGGAGTACGGCGCGCGGATGTCCACGTCGTACTCGGCCACGGGGAACATGGCCAGCAGGTCGCGCATCCACACCTCCTTGTTGAAGGCGGTGGCGTTGCCCGTGGTGCCCTGCCGCGCCTGGAGGATGGGGACCAGCCGCACCCACAGCTTGGGGACGGTGCGGACGTCCAGCGCCAGCGTCCCCGTGGCTGGGAAGCGCATCCGGCTCCCGCTCGCCAGCGGCACCACCCGCCCGGGATCCGCCTCCACCACCAGCGACATCCCCGGGCGCACCAGGCGCGCGGGGAGCATGGCGTTCCATGAGCCGGCGTAGTCTGCCTCGCGCACCTCGGTGGGGATGGAGTCCGCGTTGGCCTCCAGGTCCGCGCTCTCGCGGAGGATCCCGTCGTGGTAGACGTGGACGCGCACCTTGGGGGTGTAGAAGCTGGGCCGGTCGCCGCGCAGGAACACCCGCAGGTACGCGTCGCGCCCCGACACCAGCGGCACCGACCGGCTCAGCGTCTGCACGCTCTGCGTCAGGTAGACCCCGTCCACCCCCAGGTTCACGGCGCTGGGGTTCACCCGCACCACGGCCTGCGCGGTGAGCCCCGCCACGGTGACCGTGCCGCGGGCCTGGCCGGGCTCCACCGCCACCAGCTCGCCGCCGCGGTCCTCCACCCGGCCGGGGACGTCGAAGCTCCACTGCGGCCCGGCCCAGCGGGGGACGCGCAGGGGCTCGCCGTCCTGGTCCAGCACCGTGACGGTGAGGGGGACGGTGCTCCCCTCCACCACCGTGACGCGGTCGCTGCTCAGCACGACGCTGGTGGGGATGCGCTCCGCTTCGGGGAGCAGGTCGGAGCAGCCGCCCAGGGCGGCCGCCGCGAGGACGGCACAGAGTGCGGATCGCGACATCGGGAGGATCGGTGCGGGGAGAGGTCGCGGGGCGCGGGCGGTCCGTGGAGGCGGGAGGGTGCGGACGCGCGCGGCCGGGCCATGCCAAAGATGCTCACGAAACCATCCGCTCGCAAGCGGTCCGAACGCGCGGCCCTGCGTGGCGCCCGCGGCCGCCACGCTCCCTTTCCGCCACGTCCCGGAGCGCGGCGCCTTGTCCCACGGCGTTCGCACCGTTAGATTTAGGGGCTCTCGCGGGCGGGGCGGGAGCAGAATTCCTCTTCCCCGCACTGGCAACCTGGCTGGACACCGATCCGGAGCCGCACGCCGCGGCTCCTTTTGTTTGCGACGGATCCGCCCTTTCGACTTTCTGACGGATACACATGGAATTCACTTCCTTCGGACTCCACCCCGACCTCCTCCGCGGCGTCGCGGACCTCGGCTTCACCCGGCCCACACCCATCCAGGAGCAGGCGCTCCCGGCGGGGCTGGCCGGCAAGGACCTGCTGGCCGCCGCCCAGACCGGCAGCGGCAAGACCGCGGCGTTCCTTCTCCCCATCCTGCAGCGGCTGATGGACAAGCCGCGCGGCAAGACGCGCGCGCTGATCCTCACCCCCACGCGCGAGCTGGCCGCGCAGATCCACGAGCACTTCGAGGCGCTCGCCAAGTACACCAGGCTGCGCGGCGCGGCGGTGTTCGGCGGCGTGGGGATGAACCCGCAGGAGCAGGCCTTCCGCACCGGCGTGGACGTGATCATCGCCACCCCGGGGCGGCTCCTGGACCACTTCCAGAACGCCTACGCGCGGCTGGACGGGCTGGAGATCCTGGTGCTGGACGAGGCCGACCGCATGCTGGACATGGGCTTCCTCCCCGACATCCGGCGCGTGCTGCGGCACATCCCGGCGCAGCGGCAGACGCTGTTCTTCTCGGCGACCATGCCCGCGCCCATCGTGGAGCTGTCGCGCGACATGCTGCGCTCGCCGGAGGCGATCAACATCGAGCGCAAGCAGGCCCCCGCCAAGGGCGTGGCGCAGGCGCTCTACCCGGTGAGCGAGGAGCTCAAGGCGCACCTGTTCCTGGAGCTGCTGAAGCGCGGCGAGATCGGCAACGTGATCGTGTTCACGCGCACCAAGCACCGCGCCAACCGCCTCTCCGACTTCCTGGAGAAGCACGGCGTCCACAACGCCCGCATCCACGGCAACCGCAGCCAGGCGCAGCGCACCGAGGCGCTGGCCGGCTTCAAGAACGGCAAGTTCCGGGTGCTGGTGGCCACCGACATCGTGGCCCGCGGCATCGACGTGGAGGCGCTGGAGCACGTGGTCAACTTCGACGTGCCGCACCTCCCGGAGGACTACATCCACCGGGTGGGCCGCACCGCCCGCGCCGAGGCCACCGGCGACGCCTACACCTTCGTCTCGCCGGACGAGGAAAAGGACCTGCGCGCCATCGAGCGCCAGGTGGGCAAGGCGATCCCGCGCCGCATCGTGGAGGGCTTCGACTACAAGAACAAGCCCGCGGAGCGCTTCGAGGTGCCCATCCAGGAGCGGATCGCCGAGATCCGCGCCCGCAAGGCCGAGGAGCGGGCCCGCGCCAAGGCCAAGGCCGAGCGCAAGGCGCAGCGGGAGGCCGAGGAGGCGGCCCGCGTCGCACGCGGCGGACGGCCTTCGCAGGGCGGCGAGCAGCGCCGTCCGCAGCCGCAGGGCGGGGGGCAGGAGCGGCCGCAGGGGCAGTCCGCCGCCGGGCAGGGGGGCAGCGGGCGTCGTCGGAGCCGCGGCGGACGCGGTCGGGCGGGGGCCGGGAGCGGCGGTTCTCGCTGATCGTTTCGGAACGGCTGGAACGGCTTTGAACTGCGGGTTTGGGCGTGCCCCCGGCTGACGCCGGGGTCGGGCTGCGCGCGGAGTAACGCACGATACAACCGTGCGTAACTCCGCCGAGCCCCGACGGTACTGCTGTCGGGTCTCGGCCCTGCCGGGCGCGCATCCCTCACGCGGGTGCGGAGCGTGCCTCGGTTCGAATAAGCGAGCGGGGGAGGAGCCATGCGGCTCCTCCCCCGCTTTTCGTTTCCGCCGCGTCCGCTCACCCGCGCTGCCTGGAGGCCGCGGACCGGCGAGCGCGCGTCAGCGGCGGCGGTCCCAGGCGGCGCGGGCGCGGCGCACCTCGGCGCGCACCCCCTCCGTTCCCAGCTGCGGAAAGTACGATTCGCCGAACTCGAAGGTGATCCCGCACAGGTTGGGGGCGGCGGCGACCACCCGGTCCAGCAGCTCCCACACGGGGTCCGGGCAGGGGCCGGCGTGCGAGTCGGTGTACATCCCGCCCAGCTCGCTCCCGCCCGCGATGTGCACCTCCACCACCCGGTCCAGCGGCAGGGCGTCGATGAACGCCGCGGGATCGAAGCCGTGGTTCACGGAGTTGACGTACACGTTGTGGACGTCCAGCAGGAGCCCGCACCCGGTGCGCTCCGTCAGCCGGGTGAGGAACTCCGGCTCGGTCATCTCCTGCTCGGGCAGCTCCACGTAGTACACGTTGTTCTCCAGTAGGAAGGGAGCGGCCACCGCGCGCTGCACCGCCTGCACCCGCTCCGCCAGCAGCTCCAGCACCTCGCCGTCGTAGGGCACCGGGCAGGGAACCCCCGCGGCGAAGGTGTGCGCGTCCTCGCCCGCCACGCGCGCGAACGACAGGTGGTCGCTGTGCCAGGGGAAGCGGAAGCGCTCGCTCCAGCGGGCGATCTGCTCCAGGTGCTCCGCGTCGAACCACTCCGCGCTCCCGATGGACATCCCCACGCTGTGCGACACCAGGGGGAGCCGCTCCGCCGCGTGCTCCAGCACCGCCATCCAGGCCCCGATCTCCACGAAGCGGTCCGGGTGCCCCGGGCCGCGGTCCCTCCAGAAGCGGTCGGGGATCACGGCCAGGTAGTCCAGCAGCTCCAGGTCGGGGGAGCGGACGAAGCCGGCCAGCGAGGTGTTGTACAGCACGCCCACGCCGAGCCGGGGCACGTCCGCCGGCCGCAGGGCCGGCGAGGGAGCGAGGGAGGCGAGCGGGGCCATGGCCGGGGCTCCGTTGAGGGGAGGGGCGCGTGCCCGGGACGCGGGGCGCCCCGGGCACCGATGCCGAGGGGGTGGCGCCCTACAGCTCCACGTTCACCACGTCGGCGATGATGGCCGGCGTGAACATCATGACGCCGGAGGTGCAGGCTTCGCATTCCGTCGGAAGCTGCGGGAAGTTCGAGTCCAGCGCCTGCATGCCGTTCAGCTCCGCCTGCAGCTTCTGCTCCTGGATCGGCATAATCGCCTCCTCGCCTGGGGGTGGTCGCGGTGCGCCATGTGCGCTCCGGAAGTATACCGGCTCCACATAAAATCAGTCAACATTTTTGTAGTCCGCTCCCGCGCCGTACCGCGTGGCCGGCAGTCGATGCGAACGGGGGAGGAGCCGATGCGGCTCCTCCCCCGTTTCCGTCCGCGGCGCGTCCGCTCAGCCGGGTCCGGCCGGGAGCGCCAGGCCGGCGGCGACCAGCGTCTCCAGCTCCTCCCCCGCGGGCCCGTCCTCCCCGTCGCCGTCCAGCGCCCGCAGGAGCCGCCCCAGGCGCGGCGCGACGGTGGACGCCGCCCGCTCCCCGCCCCGCGCATCCAGCAGGAGGTAGAACTCTCCCTCCTCCAGCGCGTACGGCGGCGGCTGGCGCGCGGCCAGCAGACGCAGCAGGGCGGCGGGCTCGTGGCGGAACGCGACCACGCGGACGCGCGGGTGGAGCCGCGCCGGCCCGCCCTCCGGCGCCGGGTCGGCGGCGGGCGGCGGGAGCAGGCCCAGCAGGAAGCCCGCGAGCTCGTACTCCAGCACCTCGCCGAGCACCGGGTCCTCCAGCTCGCCCGAGGCCAGCCGCCCCCGCAGCATCTCCGCGAAGCCGCGGAGCTCCTGCTCGGCGATGTCGGCCGGGCGCGTCTGCGCCGCCCAGAACGTCTCGAGCTCGGCGCGCAGGCGCGCGCCCAGCAGGAAGCAGGTGTGGGGGAGGAAGGTGTACAGGGGGGCGAGGCGGTTGGCGCGGTACAGGGCGCAGCTGGTCGCCATCCCCCGCTGCGCGGCGACCGCGGCGAGCCGCCGCTCCTCCAGCGGCGTCAGCTCGTAGCCGCCGAACGCCGCGGCCGGATCGCTCCGGGCGGTCCGGCACAGCTCCGGCGTGGCGACCAGGTCGGCCAGCGCCCGCTGGAACCCCTTCAGCGACACGCGGCCCTCAGCGCCGGCGCTCCCAGGCGGCGCGGGCGAGCCGCACCTGCTCGCGCACGCCCTCCGCGCCCAGCCGGGGGAAGTACGTTTCCTCGAACTCGAAGGTGATCCCGCACAGGTTGGGCGCGCCGGCCACCACCCGGTCCAGCAGCTCCCAGACGGGGTCCGGACAGGGGCCCGCGTGCGAGTCGGTGTACATCCCCATCATCTCGCTCCCCCCCGCGATGTGCACCTCCACCACCCGCTCCAAGGCCAGCGCGTCGATGAACGCCGCCGGATCGAAGCCGTGGTTGACGGAGTTGACGTACACGTTGTGGACGTCCAGCAGGAGCCCGCACCCGGTCCGCTCCGACAGGCGGTTCAGGAACTCCGGCTCGGTCATCTCCTGCTCGGGCAGGTCCACGTAGTACACGTTGTTCTCCAGCAGGAAGGGGGCGGCCACCGTGCTCAGCACCCGCTCCACCCGCTCTGCCACCATCTCCAGCACCTCGCCGTCGTAGGGGACCGGGCAGGCGATCCCCGCCGCCACCGAGTGCGCGTCCTCGCCCGCCACCCGCGCGAACGACAGGTGGTCGCTGTGCCAGGGAAAGCGGAAGCGCCGGTTCCAGCGGGCTAGCTGCTCCAGGTGCTCCGCGTCGAACCACTCCGCGCTGCCGATGGACATCCCCACGCTGTGCGACACCACCGGGCGCCGCTCCGCCACGTGCCCCAGCACCTCCATCCACGGCCCGATCTCCTCGAAGCGCGCGGGGTGCCCCGGTCCGCGGTCGGTCCAGAAGCGGTCGGGGATCACGGCGACGTAGTCGAGCAGCTCCAGGTCGGAGCGCAGGAAGCCGGCGAGCGAGGGGTTGTAGAGCACGCCCACGCCCAGCCGGGGGATCTCCGCCAGCGAGGCGGCGGGGGCGGGAGCGGTGGAGGAAAGCGTGGACATGGCCGCGGCTCCGCGAGGGGATCGGGACGCGTGCCCGGGACGCCGCAGCGCCCCGGGCACCGGTGTGGAAGCGTGGCGCTCTACAGCTCCACGTTCACCACGTCCGCCACGATCGTGGCCGGGAACTCGACGATCCCGGAACGGCAGGTGGGGCAGTTGGTGGGGTCGAGGGTCTTGGTCTCGATCGCCTCCATCCCGCCCAGCTCCGCCTGCAGCTTCTGCTCGTTGCTCGGCATCTACGCCTCCTCACTGGGGTGTGATCGTGCAGCGCCACTCGGGCGCCACGAAGGATAGTCCAACGCATAGAACCAGTCAACAATTCCTCAGTTCTTTTACATTCCGCCGGGCCGCACCCTCGACACGCCCGGCGCTGGCGGCTAGAATGTGCTCGGCCCGCACGGGCCCACCCCGCCCCTCCTTCCCGCCTCCTCCATGCAGCACGCCGCTCCCCCGCACGCCGCGGCCGCCGCGCCGGCCGCGCACCGCCAGTACCGGTACTACGACCTGGTGACCGCCGTCTTCGTGACGGTGCTGCTCACCTCCAACCTGATCGGGCCGTCCAAGGTGGCCACGCTCTGGGGCTTCACCTTCGGCGCGGGGATCCTGTTCTTCCCCATCTCGTACCTGTTCGGCGACATCCTCACCGAGGTGTACGGCTACGCCCGCGCCCGCCGGGTGGTGTGGACCGGGTTCGGGGCGCTCGCCTTCGCGTCGCTGGTGACGGTGGTGGTGCTGGAGCTTCCCCCGGGCGGCGGGTGGACGGGGCAGGCCGCGCACGAGGCCGTGTTCCGGCAGACCCCGCGCATCGTGCTGGCCTCGCTGGCGGCGTTCTGGGCCGGCGAGTTCGCCAACTCGTTCGCGCTGGCCAAGCTCAAGCTGCTCACCGAGGGGCGGCTCCTGTGGGTGCGCACCATCGGCTCCACCGTCGTGGGGGCCGGGGTGGACTCGGCCATCTTCTACCCGGTGGCGTTCCTGGGCGTCTGGCCCACGCGCACGGTGTTCGTGGTGCTGCTCACCAACTACGTGCTCAAGGTGCTCTGGGAGGTGATCGCCACGCCGCTCACGTACCGGGTGGTCAACTGGCTCAAGCGCGTGGAGCGGGAGGACTACTTCGACCGGAACACCGACTTCACGCCATTCTCCATCGCCACGGAGTAAGTCCTGCAGCCGAAGGTGCTCGGTGGGGGGCCGCTCCGGAACCAGGCCAAACTGCCGGCCTGTTTCCTACGCGGGTCGCGGAGCCAGCCGAAACTGCCCGGCTGTCTCCGCTCCGGCTCCGTGAGCCTCGCACGATACTGCCGTGCGAGTCTCCCTCCGCAGAGGATGTGAGGGATACTGCGGAACTGCGAACGGCGGGGAGCCCTCCCCCGGCACGGGGGAGGGTGGCGGCTCTCGGGCCGCCGGGTGGGGGCTCGCGGACGGTGCCGGGAACACCCGGCACCGTTCTCGCGTTTCCGCACCTGCGAGCGCGGCGGTCGACTCCTACGCGCGGCTGGCTTTCCCGCAGACGGGAGGATCGGAGTGCTGCGACGGACCGGACGTGCAGGCCCCAGGCTCATCGCGCTCCTGACAGGGGCGCTTTTCGCAGTTCTGGGCGCGTGCGGGCCCGACCGGCCGCGCCGCGAGGCCCCTCCGCCCCCGGCGGACACCGCCCCGGAGATCCCCGCGCAGTCCACCGGCCCCACCAGCCGCGCGGACACGCTCCGCGACACGCTGACCGTGGAGGGCGCCGCGCAGCCGGTGGCGCTGCGGCTGTACCGCACGCCGCCGGGGTTCCCGCTCCCCTTCAGCACCTACCACCCGGCCGACCTCGTGCCCGGGGCCGCCACCTCGGCCGAGGGCGGCAGCGTGCGCTTCGTCGCCCACTTCGGCGGGCGGCGCACCGATTCGGCGTACGTGGCGGTGCTGGTGCACCCGGTGGAGGTCGACGAGGAGGCGGCGCGCCGGGTGCTGAGCGCCGCCACCGGCGGGAGCGGCCCGGCCGCGCCCGACCAGCAGCGCCATCCCTGGGCGCTGGCGGAGTACTCCGGGAGCACGGGGCCGACCGTCGCGCGGGGGATCCTGGGGCGCCACGAGGGGCAGTTCTTCCACGTGCTCATCCGCTACCCCGCGGAGTTCGGGGACGGCTTCGCCCCGCGCGCGGCGCTGCTGCTGGAGCACTGGCAGTGGGAGGACGCCGGCGGCGGGCTGGGGAGCTGACCCGCCCGGCTCCCCGACGACGAAGCGGCCGCCTGTCCGACGACGGGCGGCCGCTTTACTATGCTCGCTTCCGACCGGTCCCGACCTCCACCCTGCCCTGCCATGACCTTCAAGGCCCTCCGCGACTACTGCCTGTCCAGGCCCGGCGCCACCGAGGACACCCCCTTCGGCGAGGAGACCCTGGTCTTCCGGGTGATGGGCCGCATCTTCGCGCTCACCAGCATGGAGCGGCTGCCGCTGGCCGTGAACCTCAAGTGCGACCCGGACCTGGCGGTGGAGCTGCGCGACCGCTGGCCCGCGGTGCAGCCGGGCTACCACATGAACAAGACGCACTGGAACACGGTGGAGCTGGACGGCAGCATCCCCGCCGACAGGGTGCGGGAGATGATCGACCACTCGTACGGGCTGGTGGCGGCGGGGCTGAAGCGGAGCGAGAAGCAGAAGCTGGCGGAGCTCACCCGGGCGGGGTGAGCGCGCCCCACACCGCCGCGCTCGCGAGCCACGCCGCGGCCCCGCCCCCCAGCGTCACCCGCAGGTTGTCGTCCAGCGGCAGCGGCGCGAACTCCAGCAGCGCCCCCGCGAGCGCCCCGGCCAGCGCGCCGGCCAGGGGAAGGCGCGGGTCCAGCCACCCCACGGCGAGCCCCACCGCCAGGTTCACGGCCAGCGCCGCGGCGAACCCCTCCCAGCTCTTTCCCCACGACGTGCGGTGCCGTCCCCAGCGCTTCCCCACCAGCGCGGCGGCCGCGTCTCCCAGCCCGTTGTAGAGCATGGCCGCCACGGCGAGCGGCTTGGGGAAGAGGAGGAGCGCCAGCGCGTACGCCACGGCCATGTAGGTGGCCCCCGCCAGGCCGCGCCGCTCGTGCGGGCGGAGCATGGTGCGGGTGAGGCGCAGGAAGTGGTAGCGCGGCCAGCGCAGCCGCAGCCGCGCCACGTCGGTCGCCAGCCCCACGGCCGCCACGGGCACGAGCACCGCCACCGCCAGCGGGCGGGGCGCCAGCCAGACCAGGAGGGGGAGCACGGTGGAGGCGACGTGGAACGCCTTGCGCGACAGCTCTCTCTTCATCCTTGCGAGGGGCGGCGGGCCTGGGCAGGACGCGGGCTCGCCGGGAAGCTACGCGCTCACCCGCCGCCGAGAAAGCCGGCCAGCAGGCGGCTGACCCGCTCCGGCTCGTCGGCGGCCACCCAGTGGCTCGCCTCCGGGATGCGCTCCACCCGGATCCCCGGCACCCACTCCTCCAGCCCCTCGGTCAGGCGCACCACCAGGTGCGGGTCCTTTTCGCCCCAGACCAGCAGCGTGGGCGCGGCGATGGGGCGCACCGGCGGCTTTTCGCTCCGCGCGAAGGCGCGGTAGTAGTTGAGCGAGGCGGTGAGCGCGCCCGGCCGGGCGAACGCCTCCTTGTAGCGCTCGACGTCCGTGTCGGTGAAGGCCCCGGGCCGCGCCGGCTCCGTGCGGAGCACGCGCTCCAGCAGGGCGAAGTCGGCGGCGCGCAGGGCGAGCTCGGGGACGGCGGGGAGCTGGAAGAAGCCGGCGTACGCCGAGCGCAGCATCTGGTCCGGCTTCACGATCTCCCGCGCGAAGGCGGCCGGGTGCGGCGCGTTGAGGATGGCCAGCCGGTCCAGCAGCTCCGGGCGCAGCATCGCGAACCACCACGCCACCACCCCGCCCCAGTCGTGCCCCACCACGTGGGCCCGCTCCGCCCCCAGGTGCCTCACCAGACCCGCCACGTCCTCCACCAGCGGCTGGATGCGGTACGCCTCCACCCCGGCCGGCTTGTCGGACAGGTTGTAGCCGCGCATGTCCGGCGCGACCACGCGGAACCCCGCCGCGGCGAGCGCCGGGATCTGGTGGCGCCACTCGTACCAGAACTCCGGGAAGCCGTGCAGCAGCACCGCCAGCGGCCCCTCGCCTGCTTCGACGTAGTGCAGCCGCACGCCGTTGACGACGGCGTGGTGGTGGGTCCAGGGCTCGGCAGGCAGGGACATGAGTGCGTGAGTGCGTGAGTGCGAAAGTGCGGACAGACCGGCCCGGGTCAGTCGCCGAGGCGGGCTTCGGCGGCGTCGGACGACAGCACCTCCGCGGGGGCGCCGACGGCGGCGTGGCGGAACGACTCCTCGCGCAGGCGGGCCATGCGCTCGGGGGCGCGGACGTCGTAGGAGCGGTTGGTGAGCAGCACCGTCCAGGCGCGGCTCTCCGGCTCGATCCAGAGCGAGGTGCCCGTCCAGCCGTTGTGGCCCACGGCCAGCGGGCGCGCGCAGGGCTTCTCCTCGGAGCGGGGCTCGTCCGGGCAGATGGCGACGAAGCCCAGGGTGCGGCGGCCGGCGCCGGGCTGCTGGCGGAGCATCTCGCGCACCGTCTCCGGGGCGAGGACGCGGACGCCGTCCAGCTCGCCGCCGCCCGCCAGCATGGCGGCGAAGCGCGCCAGGTCGTGCGCCGTGGAGAACAGGCCGGCGTTGCCGGTGACCCCGCCCAGGCGGCGCGCCAGGAGGTCGTTGGGGCGGCCGCGGAAGGGCTCGCCGGTGCTCAGGCGCAGCGTGGGCGCGCAGGCGGTGCACTCCTGGCCGGGGAGGAAGCGGGTGCGCGTCATCCCCAGCGGCTTCCAGACGCGGCGCTCCAGGAAGCGCGGCAGCGGCTCCCCCGCGGCCCGCTGCGCGGCCTCCCACAGCACCACGTAGCCCAGGTCCGTGTACTCCACCTGCGTTCCCGGCGCCTCGTCGATGCGGGTGCGGAGGATGCGGCGCACCCGCTCGCGCGGCGCCTCGCCGCGGATGGCGGCGCCCGCCGGGAGCCCAGAGGTGTGGGTGAGCAGGTGGCGCCAGGTGACGCGGTCCTTGAGCTGCCCCTCGAAGTGGGGGAGGTGCCTGCGCACCGGGTCGTCCAGGCGGATGACGCCGTCCTGCGCCAGCAGCAGCACCGCCGTGGCCGTGGCGACCGGCTTGGTCACCGAGGCCAGGTCGTACAGCGTGCTGTCGGGCGACACCGGCGCGGCCGACTCCCGCCACCCGATCCTGCCCATCGCCGCCAGCCGCTCCGTCCGCGCCCCGATCCCCACCGCCAGCGCGGCGCCCGGGAAGGCGCGCCGCTCCAGCTCCCGCCTCACCTCCGCCTCCGCCGAGTCCAGCGCCGCGGGCGGGAGCCGCGGGGCGGGCGCCGCCGGGCGCGCCGCCACGCGCACGGCCACGGGAGCCGCGGGGTCCTCCTCGCCGCGCCAGGCGTGGACGCCGAACGCCGCGGCGAACAGAAACGCCCCCAGGGTGGCGGCTGCGCCGGCCCGGAGCGCCGGGCTGCGCCCGGCGTGCGACGGGAGGTCAAGTCCTTTCTGCATAACGAGGTGAACAGGCAACCCGCGGGCCACCGGCGCGGACGCCGCGCGCCGCCTCTTGCCAGGCCGCGCGCCTCCGCCGATCTTTGGCGCCTGCCCGGCCCGCACGACGCCTGTTTCCTCCGCCGCTTCCCGGCCCCGCCGGACCCGTCGCCCCACCGCACCGCCACCCCGACTCCGATGGAAGCACTGGATGCCGCGGACGTGATCCGCGAGCTGCGCGAGGACCGCGCCGAGCAGGACGCGGAGGAGCGCTTCCGCTCCCTGGTCGCGCTGGTCATCGCCGTCCTCGCCACCCTCCTCGCCGTCGCCAGCTTGGGCGGCGGCAACGTCAGCGAGGAGGTGGTGAACTCCAACATCCACGCCAGCGACACCTGGGCGTTCTACCAGGCAAAGAACATCCGGCAGACCTCCCTGAACCTGGCCGCCGACGAGCTGGAAGCCACGCTGCTGGCCGGCGGAGCCTCGCTGGCCCCGGAGGCGCGGCAGGACCTGGAGGCAAAGGTCGCCAGGTACCGCGCCACCTCCGCGCGCTACGACGACGAGCCGGACCCGCGGGCGCCCGGCGACACGCTCCGCGGCGAGGGCAAGAAGCAGCTCCGGGCGATCGCCCAGAGCCACGAGGCGCGGCGGGACCGCGCGCAGGAGCAGGACGCCAACTTCGACTACGCCAGCGTCCTGTACCAGATCGCCATCGTGCTGGGCTCGGTCGCCATCCTCGCCCTTTCGCGCCCCACGCTGGTGCTGGCGCTGGTGCTGGGCGGCGCCGCGACGCTGCTGATGCTGAACGGCTTCTTCCTCGCCGTCCACCTCCCCCTGTGACCCGAAGCTCCCGATGAGAACCGCTCGCCTGGTCCTGCTGCTGGCCGCCCTCGCCGGCGTGGTCGCCTTCGTCGCCCCGCTCGACGGCGGCCGCCCCTTGCTGGACTTCGCCGAGGTCAGGGGCCGCGTGCTCGGCGGCGCGCCGCGCATCCGCGCCGCGGAGGGCGAGGAGCGCGGCGCCTACAAGTGGCAGGACGAGGACGGCACCTGGCACTTCAGCAACGTCCGCCCCGAGGGCGGCCGCAACGTGCAGAAGGTCAAGGAAGCCGTCACCTGGGCCACCGGCTCCGGCGCGAGCGAAGCGGAAGCGGCGAGCGAGACCGACCCGGAGCGCCCCCGCACCCCCGCCGAGCTCCTGGCCGAGAGCAAGCGCCTGGAAGGCCAGGGCAACGCCCGCGAGACGGAGATGGAGAAGCTGATGCGCGAAGCCAACGAATAACCCCGCGCACCCTCTCCAGCCCCCGGGAAGCCGAACGGCGCCGCCCCCACTCCGGGGCCGGCGCCGTTCTCTTTTCGCAGTTGCAGGCTGTCCCCTGTCCCCTATCCCCTGTCCCCTGCCGTTACGAACGCCTGCGCGTGCCACGACTCCCGCAGCGGCACCTCCCACTTGCCGGCCAGCAGCTCGCCCACGGTGGCGATGGTGTTGTTGAACACGACGGTGTCCTCCCCCACCTCGCCGGACTGCACCCGCGCGCGGAACTCGGGGCGGGTGGCGGAGCGGATCTCGCCGGCGGCGTCGCGGAACCAGACGCCGGAGCGGTCCAGCAGCCCGGCGCCCAGCCGGGCCTCCAGCTCCTTGAAGACGCGGAACAGCGAGTCGATGGAGCAGCCGGAGACGCCGGTGGCGCGCTCGTCGGCGCCCACCAGGAGGAAGCGGCCGTGCCTCCAGTCCCGCGCGCCGACCACGGGGTGGCCGTGCGCCAGCCACTCCTCCACGAAGGCGTCCACGCGCTCCAGCAGCGCCGCCGACTCGTCCGCGGCGAGCGGGCGGGAGGTGGCGAAGATCCACAGGCGGGCGTCGGCCGGGAGCAGGGCGAAGTCTACGGCGCTCATCGGGCTTCCTCGGGGTTGGGGTGTGTCGCTCCCCGAATCTACATGCGTGAACGGATCGGTTCCAGCCGTCAGGAGCGCGGCGCGGCGTCGCGCACCCGCTCGAAGCCGCGGTAGCGCTCCATGCGGAACGTCCCCCGGAAGTCCTGCACCACCATCCCCATCATCCCGCCGGGATCGCCCCTGAGGGTGCCGCCCTCGGGCAGGCGGATGCTCCCGAACGGCGTGCGCACCTCGGCGTAGCGCAGGATTCCCCGCGCGGACACCCTGCGCCCGTTCAGGTACTCGAACTCCAGCTCCCGCACCGCGTAGGTGGCCGGGTCGATGCGGAGGGTCCCCCGCACGTCCAGCTCGCCCCCGCCGCGCGCCCGGACGGGGCGGAAGCGCAGCGCCAGCCCGCCGCGCCCGTCGTCGGTGTCGCCCTCCAGGCAGTGGGTGCGCAGGAAGTCGTCGTGCAGCAATTCCAGCTCGTCCGGGATGCGGACCAGCATGCCGGTGCGGGTCTGCTTTCCGAAGCCGCCGCGCCGCGCCCTGATCGCCTCCGCGGAGTCGGGATCGCTGACGATGGTGGTGTCCTGGACGATGCGCTGGTCGCGCAGCATGCGGAGCCGGGCCTGCCCGTCCAGCCGCCGGTCGAACGCGAACCGGTACTGCTCCTGGAAGCGCCGCCGCGTCTCCACGGCCTTCTGCGCCTCCCTCCAGAGCGCGGCCAGGTCGGGGGCGTCGTCCAGCCGGTCCAGCCCGTAGCAGGCGTTCCCGGACACGGAGATCCCCTCCAGCACCACCGGCGTGGGCGAGGCGGCCACCGCGCGCCGCACGGTCTGCCCGGCGGCCACCGCGAACGGCGAGGACGCCACCGACTCGAAGCCGATGCGGTCCAGCCGCAGCCGGTAGCGCCCGGCGGGGACGCCCTCGAAGCGGAAGCCGCCCTGCGCGTCCGTGAGCGTGCCCCGCAGCGGCACGTCGCTCCCGTCGCCCGAGAGGAGCTGCACCAGCGACAGCGGCACCGGCGCCCCTCCCTGGATCGCGGCCGTGCCCTCGATGGCGCCCATGGGCTGCTGCGCCGCCGCCGGACGCGCAATGGTGGCGAGGAGAAGGAGGAGAGAAAGGAAAACGGCTCGGCAGTTCAGGTGGGATCTCATCGTACGCCGGGAGAGAGCAGGTGGCGGGCAGCCGCGTCGTGCGGACGGCGACGGGAGTGGCAACCGCCGGTCCCGAAGCGCGCGCCGACGCGGGCCTACGCCAAACGTTTGCGAGACGGGGGGTTGCGCCGATCGCTGAAAAGGCGGGCGGGAGGCGGGGTGTCCCCGGGGCGGGACGGGTGGGCGTGTCGGTACGGCGCGGGACGACGGCGGAGTGCCGGGGCGGGCACCGGCGCGAGAGGCGACCCCTCACCCCCCGGCCCCCTCTCCCACAAGGGGAGAGGGGGAGAACGACAAACGCGAACTCCGGCAAGCCCTCCCCCGGCACGGGGGAGGGTGGCGGCGATAAAGCCGCCGGGGGGGGGCCCCTTCGGACACCAGCACCCGCCCCGCGTGAGGGATGCGAGCCCGAAGGGGCGAGACCCGGCGGGGCAGTTTCCGCCGGGGCTCGACTCCGTTGCAGACGGTAGTTTCGTCTGCTACGGAGCCGCAGCCCGACCCCGGCGCAGCCGGGGGCACGCCCGAACCCTGCCGTCAGAAAACCAGAATCAGGTGAACCAGCCGCCCTCGGGCCCGGTGAGCGCGGACCCCTCGGCGGGCTGCCAGGTGGCGATCTCCTCGATGCGGAGCGCCAGCTCGAAGTCCTTGTCGGTGATGCCGCCCGCGTCGTGCGTGGTCAGCTTCACCGTGAGGCGCGGGTAGCTGAGCAGCAGGTCAGGGTGGTGCCAGGCCGCCTCGCCCAGGTAGCCGATGGCGTTGGCGAGGAGCAGGGTGCGGTGCCAGGCGCCGGTCTCGAACACGCGCACCAGGTGCCCGTCCTCGTGGCGCCAGCTGGGGAGCTGCGCGCCGAGGCGCTCGCGGATCTCGTGCTCGTCGTGGGTGCTGGACATGGGAGCGTCGGGAAAGGGTGAGGTGAGGACCGGCCGCCGGACCTCAGCCGCGCAGCGGAAAGCGCTCCACGGCCTCGTAGCGCGCCCCGCCGGGCCCCAGGTGGCTGCGGAAGAGCACCACGGCGTCCACGCGGATGCGCTCGCGGAACGGCGGGACGCGCTCCAGCAGCGGGCGCACGTCCCGCGCCGGGCGGATGCGGGCGAGCGTGAGGTGCGCGGAGAACGGGCGCTCCTCGGCGGCGAACCCCGCGCGCCGCGCCGCCTCCTCCGCGACCGCCGCGAGCCGGCCCAGCCGCTCGGAGCCCTCCTCCACGCCCAGCCAGAGCACCGTGGCCCGCGCCGGCCGCGGAAACGCGCCCAGCCCGCCGAAGCCCAGGGTGAACGCGGCGCCGGGGTCGGACTCCGCCATGGCGCGGACCACGTCCGCGCGCTGCGCCGGCGGGGTGTCGCCCAGGAAGCGGAGGGTCAGGTGCCAGTTCGCGGGCGCCACGGCGCGCCCGGGGAGCGCCCCCCCGCCGGGCGCGTCGCGCAGGTGGGCGGCCAGCCGCCCGCGCGCGTCGTCCGGCAGCTCCACGGCCAGGAACAGCCGCTCCGTCCCGCCCCGCTCCGCGCCGCTCTCCGCCATCGCCGCCTCCCGCTCCTTGGTCGTCCGTGCCGCCGCCCGCCTCCCCCGCCCCGGCCAATCTGTCCCGCCACGCGCGCGCGGGCCAGCCGCGGCGCACCTTGCGCCCCCGCGGCCCGACGCGGAGACTTCCCCTGCACCCCGGGCTCCACGCGCACGCACACCGCCGGCCGCCACCCCGATGCCAGCGCTCAACTACAAGCACCTGTACTACTTCTGGACCGTGGCCCGGGAAGGGAGCATCACCCGCGCCTGCAAGCAGCTCCACCTCACCCAGCCGGCCATCAGCGCGCAGCTCCAGAAGCTGGAGCAATCCGTGGGCGAGAAGCTGTTCGCCCGCAGCGGCCGCAACCTGGTGCTCACCGAGGCCGGGCAGGTGGCCTTCCGCTACGCCGAGGAGATCTTCTCGCTGGGCCGGGAGCTGACGGACACCCTCCAGGGGCGCCCCACCGGGCAGCCGCTGCGGCTGGCGGTGGGGATCTCGGACGCGCTCCCCAAGCTGGTTGCCTACCGGCTCCTCCAGCCGGCGCTCCAGCAGGAGCAGGAGGTGCGCCTGGTGCTGGTGGACGACCGCCCGGAGCGATTGTTCGCGGCGCTCTCGGTGCACGACCTGGACCTGGTGCTCACCGACCAGCCCCTTCCGCCCACCCTCAACGTGCGGGCGTACAACCACCTGCTGGGGGAGAGCGGGGTGACGGTGTTCGGCACGGCGCCGCTGGCGGAGCGCTACGCGCCCGGCTTCCCGGAGTCGCTGGAGGGCGCGCCCTTCCTGCTGCCGGCGGAGGGGACCACGCTGCGCCGCTCGCTGGAGCAGTGGATGGACGCCGCCGGGGTGCGCCCGCGCGTGGTGGCGGAGATCTCCGACAGCGCGCTGGCGAAGGTGTTCGGGGAGGCGGGGACCGGGCTGTTCGCGGCGCCCACCGCGGTGGAGGAGGAGGTGCGGCGCCGCTACCGGGTGGAGGTGGTGGGGCGGGTGGAGGGGATCCGCGAGCAGTTCTACGCCGTGTCCGTGGAGCGGCGCCTGCGGCACCCGGTGGTGGTCGCCATCTCGGAGGCGGCGCGCGGGGAGTTCCTGGCCGAGGAGCCCCGCCGGGCGGCGCGGGGGTGAGCGGCCCCCCTGCCGCCCGCCCCCGGCGCCGGGCCGGCGGTCAGGCCGGGGTGTAGGCCGGCTCGCCGTCCAGCTCGGCCAGCTTCTCGGCGTGCACCCAGCGCGCCTGCTCGGCGACGCGGGCGAGCAGGAGCAGCACGTCCGCGTCGGGCATCGGCTCCGCGGGGTCGCGCAGGAGGAAGCGGGCCCGCAGGCACCCGCCGGGCTCCGGCTCGCGCCCGGGCGAGGGGTACGGCGCGCCCCGGTCGAGCAGCGCCGCCAGCCGCAGCCGGGTCCCGTCGGTGGCGCGCGCCAGCCGCGCCGCCAAAACCTCGGGGACGGCGCCCGCCTCCACCAGCACGTCCACCCCCACCAGGCGCAGCCCGGCCTCGGGCTCCGGGCGGAGGACGCGCGCCGGGAGCCGCACCGGCTGCCGGGCGCGGCTCCGCCACCCGGGGAGCCTCCGCCCCAGGTTGGAGATCACCGCGTCCGCGAACACCGCCGTCCCCACCGGCGTCCCCCGCCCCGGCACGTCCGGGGTGCGGATCCCCTGGTCCAGCGTCAGCACCACGGCGTGCTCCACCGCCTCCGCCGCGTCGCCCTCGCCCTGCTGGCGGAGGAGGTGCACCGCCGCCAGCAGGAGCGCCGTGGGGTTGCCCACGCCCAGCGAGGCCAGCCGCGACGCCGGCCCGTGCGCCACCCCGAAGAGCGCCACCCCGTCCCCCAGGTCCACCGTGGGGACGCGGGCCCTGCCCCCGGCGAGCCCCGCCGCCACCGCCGCCAGCAGGTCGCCGTGCGCCCCGCCCGCGACCACCACCTCCAGCTCCGCCGGGCCCGCCGCCAGCCGGTGCGCCAGCTCGTCGGCGCCCAGGTGCTCGGCGCCCACCTCGGGGTAGTCCTCCGCCACCCGCTCGAAGGCCCGCCGCATCATCCCCTCGCCCAGGGGGAGCAGGTCGGCGCGGGTGGCGCACTGCACCCGGGCGCGCCGCTCGGCCAGCGCCACCTCGAAGGCCAGCCGGGCGACGCGCTCGCACCCCCGCCGCGTGGCCGGCCGCGTCGAGAGCGCCTGGCCGGGCGCCGGCAGCGTCTCCACGGCGCCGCGCGCGTCCTCCACCCCCTCGCCCACCACCACCAGGTCCAGGCCGCGCCCGGGGACGCCGGGGAGCTCGCGCACCGGCCGCAGCCCGGCCCAGGTCCCCACCGCCCGGCGGAGCGCGTCCGCGCCGCCCCGCCCCGTGGCGGGGTGCGGCGCCAGCGGGCCCACCAGCGCCGCCCCGGTGCGGCGCACCGAGTCCAGCGTGTCCGCCGGGAGGCCGGAGGCGACGCCCCTGCGCAGCGCCCGGGTCCCGGCCTCGGCGTACTCCCAGTCGATGCGCGCCCCGGCGGCGTCCAGCACGCGCACCGCGGCGTACGCCAGGTCCGGGCCGATGCCGTCGCCCGGGATCAGCGTGACGGCGTGGGTGCGGGGCTGGGCGGCGGGCGCGGGGCGGACGTGGACCCGGGTCAGGGTGGTGCCGCTCATGGGGGTGCCTCCTCGCTGGGTGTGGATTCGCCTCTTCTTGCTCCGAGGTCCAAGGCTAACGGCAGCTTATCCAGAGATCAAATGGATTGTTTCTTTTCTATCCATAACTTGCATCTATGATTTGGGAGCGGGCTGAACGGATTTGAACTGCGGGGTTGGGCGTGCCCCTCGCTGTCGCTCGGGTCGGGCTGCGCGCGGAGTAACGCACGATACTACCGTGCGTAACTCCGCCGAGCCCCCGCGGAAACTGCCCCGCGGGGTCTCGGCCCTCCGGGCGCGCATCCCTCACGCGGGGCTCCGTGTGTGCTTCTCGGGCGGACACGCGAAGCCCCCCGGAGGCATCGCCTCCGGGGGGCCGGGCGCCCTCCGCCTTCGGGGTCATCCCCGGGCCGCCGCGCGGGTCGTCCGCACCGTACGCGAGCCTTCTTCTCCTGGCGGAGTGGGCCGCCGCGCTGGCTCACGCGGCCGGCGACGGGGGCGGCCTGGGGCGGGCGGGTGTTTCCTGGCGCGGCGTCCTGTGGATCGGGTGCATGGCTTCCTCCCGGTCAGGTCCCCGTGAGCTTCCGAGCTGCGCCGGCGGACGGTGGCGCTTCCCCTTCGCTCCGTCCGCCCGGCACAGGAAAATGTAGCCGGGGGCCATCCATTCAACAAATTCATTATTCCTTGCCGAAACATCCATCCCGCTTATGGATTCCCGACTGCGCGGGCGGCGTCGGCGCGGGCCAGGGAGGCGTGGCCGGCGCGCGCCTGCTCCCGGTGCTGGCGGCGCTCCAGGAGCCAGCCCGCGGCGACGGCGGCGAGGATGCCGGTGAGCACCGTGGCGGTGGCCCGGCGCAGCTCCGGGCCCAGCAGGTCGAAGAACACGGTGACCACGTCCAGCACCAGCACCAGCGCCACGAACGCCCAGCGTGAGAGTCGGCGCATCTGCGTTCGCTCCGGGTCAGGGGGTCGGCGAGGTCATGAAGGGGCGTGGCGCCGGCGGCTCGTCGGCCGCGGAGGGGAGCCACAGGGTGAAGGTGGAGCCGCGGCCCACCTCGCTCGCCACGGTGAGCTCCCCGCCCAGCATCCGCGCGAGCCGCCGCGCGATCGCCAGGCCGATCCCGGCGCCCGGCGCCTGACCGGGGTGCGCGCGGTGGAACTCCTCGAACACGCGCTCCCGCTCCTCCGCGGGGATCCCCACGCCGGTGTCGGCCACCTCCACCACCACCCAGCGCCCGGGGCCGGGGGCGCCGCCCCCCTCGCGGAGGCGGGAGCGCACCTCGACGCCGCCGGCGGGGGTGTACTTGAGGGCGTTGGAGAGCAGGTTGCCCAGCACCTGGCGCACCCGGCTCTCGTCGGCGCGGACGGGGAGCGGGTCCGCCGGGACGTCGATGGACAGGGCGAGCCCGGCGGCCTCGGCGGCGGCGCGGTAGTCCTCCGCGCTCTCGCGCGCCAGGCGGGCCGCGTCGGCGGCGCGGCGCTCCACCCCGGCGGCGCTCTCCACCCGGGCCAGCGCCAGCAGGTCCTGGATCACCCCGATGGTCTCCTGTGTGGCCCGGCGGATCCTCCCCACCACGTGCAGCTGCTCGGCGGTGAGCGGGCCCTTGATCCCGCTCTCCAGCAGGAAGGCGTAGCCGTCCACCACCCCCAGCGGGTTCTTGAGGTCGTGGGTCACCCCGCGCACGAAGGCCACCTTGTCCTCCATGCTCCGCTCGGCCTCGCGCCGGCGGCGCTCCGCCTCCTCGGCGTGGCGGCGGGAGGCGGCCACCAGCGCCCGCATCCGCCGCCCCAGCGCCAGCGCCACGCCGCCCCAGAGCAGCGCCGCCGCGGCCAGCCCGGCCACCAGCCAGCGCTCGGTGCGGTGCACCCGCCGGATCTCGCGGTGAAGCTCGCGGGCGCGGGCCTCGATGGCCGCGTCCAGCCGCGCAGAGGCGGCCAGCGTGGCCCCGTACAGCTCCTCCTGCGCCTCCAGCGCCCCGCCCGATTCCGGGACGCCGGCGTGCCACAGCGAGAGCAGCCCCCGCAGCTCGCCGGCGCGGGCCCCCGCCTCCGGGCCCAGCCCGGGGAGCAGCGGCTCCAGCGCGGCGCGGACGGCGCGCTCCTCCGCCACCCGCTCGCGGAAGCGGTCCAGCCAGGCGGAGTCTCCGGTGAGCAGGAAGGAGCGGCGGGCGGACACCTGCAGCGCGAGCAGCCGCTGCTGGTCGTGCACGTGGGCCTCGGCGGGCTCCACCCGCTCCGCCAGTTCCCGGTACAGCGCGGCGGTGCGGTGCTCCACCCGCACCAGGAGCACGACCATGGCGAGCAGGCAGAGCACCACCGCCGCCAGGGGCGCGACGGCGCCCCACCCGCCCGCGAAGTCGCGGCGCGCGGGGCGGGATGCGGGACGGTCGGACATCGGGATCTCCGGGGCGCGGGACGGGCCGGGGCGCGAAGGCGGCGGGGGGCGGACCGTCCGCCCCCCGCCGCTGCCGCTACACCGCCGCCCCGCGCGCGTGGCGCGGGCGCTCACCTCACCCGCCCGGCCGCGCCGGCCCCCGGCCGCGCTGCCCGGTCGCCGTCGCCGAGCGCCACCACTTTTCCAGGCTGATGGCGACCAGCACCGTGGAGGCGACCGCCACCGACTTGACCAGCGCGTCCGCGTTCAGCGGCGCCGTCCCGAACACCGCGTTCATGAACGGCAGGTACACGAGCGCGGCCTGGAGCGCCAGCAGCGCCGCGATCCCCAGGTACACCGCGGGGTTGCTCCACAGCCCGATGCGCAGCACCGAGTCGTGCAGCGAGCGGCAGTTGAGCAGGTAGAACACCTGGAACAGGATCACCGTGGTCACCGCCATGGTCTGCGCCTCGCGCAGCGCCACCTCCGCCGGCACCCCGCGCGCGGTCTCCACCCCGTACTCGTACAGGAACAGCCCCAGCGCCCCGGCCGCCATGAGCAGCGCCACCCCCGCCGTGCGCGCCACCACGAACCCGCCCAGCACCGGCGCGTCGGGCCGCCGCGGGGCGCGGCTCATCACGTCCGGCTCCATGGCCTCGAAGGCCAGGGGGAGCGCAAGCGCCACCGTCGCCACCAGGTTGATCCACAGGATCTGCGTGGGCGTCATGGGGAGGAGCGGGCTCCCGCCGGCCATGGGGAAGAACGCCACCGCCGCCAGCAGGATCACCGCCAGCCCCAGGTTGGTGGGGAGCACGAACGCCAGCGACTTGATCAGGTTGTCGTAGACGCGCCGCCCCTCCTCCACCGCCGCCGCGATGCTGGCGAAGTTGTCGTCCACCAGCACCATGTCGGCCGACTCCTTGGAGACCGCGGTGCCGGTGATCCCCATCGCCACGCCGATGTCGGCCTGGCGCAGCGCCGGGGCGTCGTTGACGCCGTCGCCGGTCATCGCCACCACCTCGCCCTGCGCCTGGAGCGCCCGCACCAGCCGCAGCTTGTGCTCGGGCGCCACCCGCGCGAACACGTTCACCCGGCGCACCACCTCGGCCAGCTCCGCGTCGGTCAGGGCGGCCAGCTCCTCGCCGGCCACGGCCCGGTCCGCGGGGGCAAGCAGCCCCAGCTCCCGCCCGATCGCCGCGGCGGTGGTGCGGTGGTCGCCGGTGATCATCTTGACCGTGATCCCCGCGCGGTGGCAGGCGGCGATGGAGCGCATCGCCTCCGGCCGCGGCGGGTCGATCATCCCCTGCAGCCCCAGGAAAACGAAGCCGTCCTCCACGTCCGCTTCCGCCAGGGTGTCCTCCCCGCCCGCCGCCGGACCGGCGGCGAAGGCGAGCACCCGCATCCCCGCGGAGGCCATGCGCTCCACCTCGCGCAGCACGGCGCGGGCGTCCTCCCCCCCGCCGGCGAAGTCGCAGCGGGCCACCACCACCTCGGGCGCGCCCTTGAGGTACACGACCCGGCTCCCGTCGGGCCCCGCGTGCAGCGTCGCCATGAACTGCCGCTCGGACTCGAAGGGGACCCCGTCCAGCCGCGGCCACTCGCGGCGCAGCGCCTCCACGTCCATCCCGGCCTTGCGCGCGGCCACCACCAGCGCCCCCTCGGTGGGGTCGCCGTCCACCCGCCACGTCCCGTCCTCCCCGTGCAGCGCGGCGTCGCTGCACAGCGCGCCGGCCCGCAGCAGCTCCTGCGCGTCGCGGGGGAGCTTCCACGCGGCGCCGCCGCCGTCCGCGCGGCTGAACTCGCCGTGCGGCGCGTACCCCACCCCGCTCACCCGGAAGGCGGCGCGCGGCGTCCACGCCTCCTGCACGGTCATCTCGTTGCGGGTGAGCGTCCCCGTCTTGTCGGAGCAGATCACCGTGGTGCTCCCCAGCGTCTCGCAGGCGGGGAGCCGGCGGATCACCGCGCGCCGCTTCGCCATGCGCTGCACCCCGATGGCCAGCGCGATGGTGACGATGGCCGGCAGCCCCTCGGGGATCGCGCCCACCGCCATGGTGATCGCCGCCAGCAGCGCGTCCATCAGCGGGTAGCCGCGCCACATCCCCACCGCCATGAGCAGCGCCGCGGTCGCCAGGATGCCGACGGTGAGCCACTTCCCCACCACCGCCAGCTGCCGGGTGAGCGGGGTCTCCAGGTGCGTGGTCTCGCGCAGCATGGAGGAGATCCGCCCCAGCTCGGTGGCCGCGCCGGTGGCCACCACCACGCCCGTCCCGGTGCCGTACGTCACCAGCGTCCCGCCGTACGCCATGTTGACGCGGTCGCCCAGCGGGGCCCCCTCCGCCAGCGCCTCCACCGACTTCGCGGCGGGCACCGACTCGCCGGTCAGCGCCGCCTCCTCCACCCGCAGCGAGCGCACGGAGAGCAGGCGCAGGTCGGCCGGCACCTTGTCGCCCGACCGGAGCTCCACCACGTCGCCGGGGACCAGCTGAGGCGCGGGGACGACCGAGCGCTCGCCCATGCGCAGCACCGTGGCCGTCTCCGGCACCATGTCGATCAGCGCCTCGATCGCCCGCCCCGCGCGCATCTCCTGGACGAAGCCGATCAGCGTGTTGAGCACCACCACGCCCAGCACCACGATGCCGTCCACCGTCTTCCCCATCGCCAGCGCCACGCCGGCCGCGGCCAGCAGCACGTAGATCAGCGGCGTGTTCACCTGGCGCAGCACCAGCGCCCACGCGCTCTCGCGGGCCGCCCGCGGCAGCGCGTTGGGGCCCAGCACCTCCAGGCGCCGCTTCGCCTCCACCGGGCTCAGCCCGCCGGCGGAGGCGTCCAGCTCGCGCAGCACCGCCTCGGGCGGCGCGGCGTGCCAGGCGCGGACCGGGGCCTCCCCCCGCGTCGCCGCCGCCGTCGCCTCCATCTCCCTGGTTCCCGGCATTCGTCGTCCCTCCGTGTGTGTCGCGGATGGGCCGTGGCAAAACGAAAAGCCACCACGGCGTGCGTACGTCGTGGTGGTCTCGCGCATTGCGTCGTGCGACGCCGGTGGTCCGCCGGGAGCCGCCGGGCTCCGTGTTGACGACGATCCACCCCCGCGGGCTCCGCGGGCGGCTACTCCCCAACCGCGTCAATGGTACGGCGGCGGGAAGGTTGATACAAATAGAATTATCTCTCCCGACCCATAAGTTTGTTGGATGTGTACGAAGCGCCTCCTACGCCCACGGCGCCAGGCGCCGCACCGCCTCCGCGCCGAACAGCGCCACGCCGGTCCCCAGGGCGGCGAACAGGACGGCGGAAACGGCCAGGGCCGCGCCGCCGCAGGCCGTGAGCAGCCCGTCGCGGTGGGTCCACCCCAGCGCGAAGCACAGGATCGCCAGCGCGGGCAGGGTGTTGGTGAGCGGGAGGAGGGGAACCGGGACGGCCAGGAGGAGCGCGCCCAGCAGGATGCCGGCGCCGCACAGCCGGCGGCTGCGGGCGCCGGCCACCAGGCGCGCGTGGCGCCGCCGCGCCACGCGATCCACCCGGGCGAGCACCGCCTCCAGCGCGCGCCCCATGGCCCGGTGCACCGGCCGCGGCAGGCGCACCCGCATCAGCCGCTCGGGGAGCGGGGCGTCCGCGGGGCCGCGCGCCAGCCGCCACCCCAGCAGCGCGATCGCGGCGCTGGCCGGGAGCGCCACGGGCCCCAGGCTCACGGGCGACAGGAAGGGGAGCGCCAGGAGCACGGCTCCCAGCGCCCCCCCGCGCGGCCCCAGCGGGCGGAGCAGGTCTCCCAGGCTCGCCGCGTCCCCGTCCCCGTAGCGGCGCTCCACCCCGGCGAGCGCGCGCCGCAGCAGCTCGCCCGTCGCGCCGCGGCCGCGGGGCGGCCCGTCCTCCGCCGCGCTCACCCGAACGCCGGGACCGGCTCCGCGGCCCGGGCGCGCTCCCGCCCGGCCGCGGCCTGCGCGCACCACGCGGCGGGCGGGAGGAGGAGCACCGGGCAGGGCGCCGCGCGCGACACTTCCGCCGACACGCTCCTCTGCAGGGCGCGGCGCAGCGCTCCGGGCCCGCTGGCGGCCACCACCAGCAGGTCCGCCCGCTCCTGCCGCGCGTAGCGGACGATGGAGTGCGCCGGGTCGCTCCCCCAGAGCACCTCCTCCGAGAGGTGCACCGCGGCCGCGCCGCGCACCGCCCGCGCCGCCGCCTCCACCTCCTCGTGCAGCCGCGGCCCCACCACGGCCCGCTCGAAGGGCGGGCTCCCCAGCTCGAAGACGGGGGGGAGGACGTGCACCACCCGCAGCTCCGCCCCGCCGATCGCGATCTCGCCCTCCCAGGTGCCCAGCGTGCCGCACCACCCCAGCGCCAGCTCCAGCGCCGCGCGCGCGGGGCGGGACAGGTCCATGGCGACCACCACCCGCCGGAAGGGGAGCTGCAGCCGACCCCGGGCCACCAGGCAGGGGACCCGGGCGGCGCGCACCACCCGCTCGGCCGTGGAGGACCAGAGCGCATCGGCCCGGCCGCGGGAGCGGTGCGGGCCCATCACCACCAGCTCCGCCCCCACCGCCTCGGCCTGGTCCAGGATGGCGCGGTGCGTGGCGTACACGGTGACGTCGCGGCTCGCCACCCGCACCCCCGGCGGCACCGCGCGCGCGGCCTGCGACTCCAGCGCCGCGCCCGCCGCGCCCAGGCACTCCTCGAACGACGGGGCCGCCCCGGCGCCGTGGCTCTCCACCACGGCGAAGTCGCAGGCGTGCAGCAGGTGGAGCGCGGCCCCGGTGCGCTCCGCGATGGCCGCGGCGGCCCGCACCGCCCCGTCGGACGCGGGGGTGAGGTCGGACGCGGCCAGGATGGACCGGGTCGGAATGCCAGCCATGGTGTCTCCTCCGGTGTCGGGAGCGGTCTGCCCGTTCGGGTGATCCCCACGCACGGACAGGGAGGTTAACCGGACCCTCGACACCACACAAATGCAATTATCCACGCTTATTCATAAACAATACCTATATCTACCTCGGCCCGGAGGATTAAACTTTCTTAACCGATCCATACACCCGCCTTATCTCCCTCGCCGCCCCCGACCGCGAAGGTCCGCGCATCTGCTGGATTTTTCGCCGGCCGCCCCCGATCCGGCGGGCAAGCGCCCCCGGCTAAACCGCCAGTTCCGTCGATGTCGCCCCCTTGATCGCATCGCCGGGTCCACCCATATTGGTCGCTGTGGGGAGTAGCCTGCCGGACGGCGGCGCGACGCAGCGCCGGCCGATCCCGGACCGACCAGTCGTCACGACGGGACCCGAATACGGTCCCCGGCTGGCCGGGGGAAACCAGGGCGAGACCACTACGACGCTCCGTGTCGTAGGGTCTCGCCTTTTTGCGTTTCCCTGCGGACGGGGAGGACAACCACGGAGGCCCTGAATGATCGGTGTGACGATGCTGGTTCTGGCGACGGCCGCCGCCGCGGGCGCGGCCGGGCTCCTGGTCCGGGCGGTGAGCGGCGAGCACCTGCTGGTGCTGCGCGGCGCCGGGGCGGAGCTGCGGCTCTACGAGCGGCGGCCGGACGGGCGCTACGGCCCCCTGCCGGCCTCCGGCCTCCCCGCGTCGCTGTGGAGGTTCGCGCGGGGGACGCCGCTCCCGGCGCCCGCGCGGGCCGCGGAGAGCCGGGCCGGGCGCCCGGTGCTCTGAGATCCCCGAACCCCTGGAAGAGAGAGGAGGAGCGATGAACAACCTCAAGGTCTTCCTGCTGATGGCCGGGCTCACGGCGCTCTTCGGGGCGCTGGGGAGCGCGCTGGGCGGCACCACCGGGATGGTGGCGGCCCTGGCCTTCGCGGGAATCATGAACGTGGTGATGTACTGGGCGTCGTCGAAGATGGTGCTGAAGATGTACGGCGCGCAGGTGGTCACCGAGCGGGAGGCGCCGGAGCTGTACCGGATGGTGGACCGGCTGCGCGGCCGCGCCGGGCTCCCCATGCCCACGGTGGCGATCGCGCCGCACCAGCAGCCGAACGCGTTCGCCACGGGGCGCAACCCGGAGAACGCGGTGGTGTGCGTGACGGCGGGGCTGATGGAGCTGGTGGACCGCGACGAGCTGGAGGGGGTGATCGCGCACGAGCTGGCGCACATCAAGAACCGCGACATGCTCCTGCAGACGGTCACGGCCACCATGGCCGGCGCCATCTCCAACCTGGCCAACTTCGGGATCTTCTTCGCCGCGGGCGACGACGAGGAGGGCGGGCTGAGCCCGGTGGCGGCCATCGCCATGGCGATCCTGGCGCCGATCGCCGCCATGGTGATCCAGTTGGCCATCTCGCGCCAGCGCGAGTTCAAGGCGGACGCCGTGGGCGCCGAGATCAGCGGCCGCCCCCTGGCGCTCGCCGGCGCCCTGGAGAAGCTGGAGGCGTACGCCCTCCGCATCCCCATGCACGTGGCGCCCGCCGCCGCCCCGCTGGCCCAGGTCAACCCGCTGGCCGCGCACGGCGGCGGCATGGCCAAGCTGTTCTCCACCCACCCCGCCACGCAGGAGCGCGTCGCCCGCCTGCGCGCGCTCGCCGCGGAGACGGGGACGCCCGGCGCCGCGAGGCTGCGGATGACAGCGTGAGGGAACGGAAGTGCGTGAGTGCGTGAGTGCGTGAGTGCGCCCCCGCCGGGAGATCCCGGCGGGGGCGCCGTCGCAGGGCCCTCACCCGGCTCGCTCGAGGCTCGCCGCCCTCTCCCAATTCTGGGAGAGGGGGCAACGGCTGGATGTCCAACCGGGGCAAGCAGTTCTCCCCCTCTCCCGCTTGCGGGGGAGGGGGCCGGGGGGAGGGGGCCTGCCCCGGCGCGCCGATCTCGCCCCCCGGGAAGCCCTCCCCCGGCACGGGGGAGGGTGGCGAGCCTAAGCGAGCCGGGTGGGGGCCCCCGCGGACGCCAGCGCGGAGCCCCGCGTGAGGGATGCGAGCGCGAAGCGGCGAGACCGCGCGGCTGTTTGCGCGGGCTCGCCTCCGTTACGCAGCGTCGTTTGCTGCGTTACGGAGCCGCAGCCCGACCCGAGCGCAGCGAGGGGCACGCCCGCACAACCTGTCCGATGCCGAGAGATGAATCCGAAACGCCGGGACCTCGCGGACCTGTCCAAGGTATAGAGAACGCCGCGGAGACCACCCCTTCGCCGCCCGACCGGAACGCACCGCCGCGAGCCGCCGCCATGCTGATCCGCAAGCCCGACGACGTCCGCTCCTCGGAGATCACCCCGGAGCCGCTGTACCAGTCCCGCCGCGAGTGGCTGGGCACCGTTTCCGCCGCGCTGCTGGCCGGCGCCGTCACCCCCGCCGCGCTCGCCGCCTGCGAGACGCGCGGGGCCGAGACCGGGGCGGAAGCGGGCGCGGCGCAGAACGCCGACGAGCCCACCCCGCTCAAGGACATCACCAGCTACAACAACTTCTACGAGTACGGCACGGACAAGGAGGACCCGGCGCGCCTGGCGCCCGGCCTGCTGAAGACCCGCCCCTGGACGGTGACGGTGGACGGGCTGGTGCGGAAGCCGGGGCGCTACGCCTTCGACGACCTGGTGAAGGCGAACCGGGTGGTGGACCGCACCTACCGGCTGCGCTGCGTGGAGGCGTGGTCCATGGTGATCCCCTGGCAGGGGATCCAGCTGCGCGACGTGCTGAGCCGCGTGGAGCCCACCCCCGCGGCGAAGTACGTGGAGCTCACCACCCTGCTGAACCCGGAGCAGATGCCCGGGCAGCGGCGGCAGGTGCTGGACTGGCCGTACGTGGAGGGGCTGCGCCTGGACGAGGCCATGCACCCGCTCACCCTGCTGGCGACCGGGCTGTACGGGCGCGCGCTCCCCGCGCAGAACGGGGCCCCGCTGCGGCTGGTGGTGCCGTGGAAGTACGGCTTCAAGAGCATCAAGAGCATCGTCCGCATCCGCCTCACCGACCGGCAGCCGCGCACGGCGTGGAACGTGTCCGCGCCCCAGGAATACGGCTTCTACGCCAACGTGAACCCCGAGGTGGACCACCCGCGCTGGAGCCAGGCGCGCGAGCGCCGCATCGGCGAGTACCGGCGCCGTCCCACGCTGCCGTTCAACGGCTACGCGGAGCAGGTGGCGGGGCTGTACCGGGGGATGGACCTGCGGAGGAACTTCTGACCGATGAGTACGGAGTACGCAGTACGAACTACGCCCCGGCAGGGAGATGGGCATGAGCGCGGCTGAGGCGGCGCAGGTCCGGGCGGCGCGGGCTCGCGAGCCGCGGCGCCCGGACCGGGCGATGGCGGCGATCAAGGCCGCGGTCTGGATCGCGGCGCTCTCGCCCCTGGCGCTGCTGGTGTGGGACGGCCTGAACGGCGGGCTCGGGGCGGAGCCGATCGAGGAGGTCACGCACCGCACGGGGATCACGGCGCTGGTGCTGCTGCTCTGCTCGCTGGCGGTGACGCCCATGCGCCGGCTGACCGGGTGGAACCGGGCGGCCAAGCTCCGGCGGCCGGTGGGGCTGTTCGCCTTCTTCTACGCCTCGCTGCACTTCCTCACCTACCTGTTCGACCAGGAGTTCCTCCCGGCATACATCGTGGAGGACGTGGTGGAGCACCCGTACGTGACCGCCGGCTTCACGGCCTACCTGCTGCTGGTCCCCCTGGCGCTCACCTCCACGCAGGGGATGATCCGCCGCCTGGGCCGGCGCTGGCAGAAGCTCCACCGGCTGGTGTACGCGGCGGCGGCGCTCGCGGTGCTCCACTTCCTGTGGCTGGTAAAAAAGGACCTCACCGAGCCCCTGGTCTACGCGGCGGTGCTGGCGCTGCTGCTCGCCTTCCGGCTCCCCGTCGTGTCCGGGGCCGGGAAGCCCCCGCCCCGTCCGCGGGCGCGGCCCTCGCCGCCGCCCGAGCCCGCCGGCTGAAACCCGGAGCGCGGCCCTTCCGTACGGGAGGGCCGCCGTCGTTTCCCCCCACCCCGCGCCCCGCTGCAGCCCATGGATCCCAGCCTCGCCCCCATGATCGTGATGGTCACCGGAATCGTGACCACCGGAGGCGTCCTCGTCCTCCGCCCCATCTCCAAGCGCCTGGGCGACCTGCTGGAGGTGATGACCCGCGAGCGCCGCCTCCCCGACCGGGGCGCGGAGATGGCGCAGCTCCGCGACCTGATGCAGAGCATCGACTCTCGCATTTCGCTGATCGAGGAGCGGCAGGACTTCGCCGAGGCGATGCTCACCTCGGGCGAGCGCCCCCGGGCGGCGCTCGGGAACGGCGCCGCGCCCGCCGCCGACCCGCGCCGCGGGAGCACCGGACACGGCTGAAACCCTCCGCCGCCCGCCCGCGTAGAGGGCCGGGACCGCACGCCTCGCACACCACCCAGGGGACAGACCGATGGGAGAAGTCTTTTTCGTGATGATGGTACCCATTACCGCCATCCTCACCACCGGGACCGTGATGATCCTCCGGCCCATCACCAGGGAGCTGGGCGGCCTGCTCCAGGCCATGACCCACGAGCGGAAGCTGCGCGCTGCGCCGGCGCCCGCCCCCGACATGGCGCAGGTGCGCGACCTGCTCTCGGCCATCGACGGCCGCCTCTCGCTGATGGAGGAGCGCCAGGACTTCGCCGAGGCGCTGCTCTCCGGCACGGAGCGCCGGGCGATCGCCCCACAGGCCGTCCGCGCCACCGGCCAGAACTGACGCTCGCGCGGGGACCGCCGCACTCCCGCACTTTCGCACTTTCGCACTTCCGTTCGTCCGTCCCCCACCCGGGTGCCCCGCGAGGGCGCCCGGGTTTATCTTTCCCCCTCGCCCGTCCACCCGGTCCGAAGCTCCACCGATGTCCACCACGCTGCCGCCGCCGGAGTCCCGCACGCCCGCACGCCCGCCCCGCTCGCGCGCGCGACGGCGCAGGGCGCTGTTCGCGCGGGAGCTGCGGATGCTGCTGCGGGTGGCGGGGCCGCTGGTGGTCAGCCAGCTGGGGCAGGTGGGGATGACCGCGGCGGACACCATCATGGTGGGGCCGCTGGGGCCGCGGGCGCTGGCGGCGGCCGGGCTGGGGAGCGCCCTGCACATCGCCACGCTGATGCTCTTCACCGGCACCGTCCTGGGGATGACGCCGCTGGTGAGCCAGGCGTTCGGCGCCGGCGACCTGCGGCGCTGCCGCGAGGTGCTGGTGCAGGGGGTGTGGATGTCGCTCGCGCTCAGCGTGCCGCTGGCCTGGCTCACCTTCCTGGGCGGCGACATCGCCCGCCTGTTCGGGCAGGAGCCGGGGGTGGCCGCGCTGGCCGGGGAGTACATGGACGCGCTGGCGTGGAGCGCCCTCCCCGCCCTGCTCTTCCTGGCCTTCCGGCAGTTCCTGGAGGGGATGGGGATCACCACCCCCGCGATGGTGCTCACCTTCATGGGGCTCGCCGTGAACGTGGCCGGCAACGCGGCGCTGATCCACGGGGTGGACGGCTGGGTGCCGGCCATGGGGGTGGTGGGGAGCGGCTGGGCCACCACGCTGACGCGCTGGGCGATGGTGGTGGGGATGGCCGCCTACCTGCTCCTGCACCCCCGGCTGCACCCGTTCCGCGGGGTGGACTGGCGCCCCCACGCGGCGATCCTGCGGCGCATCGCGGCCGTCGGCGTGCCCATCGGCGCGCAGCTGGGGGTGGAGGTGGGGCTGATCTCCTTCACGGCGATCATGGTGGGGTGGTTCGGGCCCACGGAGCTGGCCGCGCACCAGGTCACCATCAACCTGGCGAGCGTCACCTTCATGGTGGCGCTGGGGGTGAGCCTCGCCGGCTCCATCCGGGTGGGGCAGCACCTGGGCTCCGGGAGCGCGCGCGGGGTGCGGCGCGCCACCCTGGCCACCTACCTGTGCACGGTGGGGTTCATGTCGCTCTGCGCGCTCGCCTTCTTCCTGTTCCCGGGCGAGCTGGTGGGGCTGTACACCTCCGACCCGGGGATCCTGCGCGTGGCCACGTCGCTGCTGGTGGTGGCGGCCTTCTTCCAGGTGTTCGACGGGGCGCAGGTGGCGGGGCTGTGCGCGCTGCGGGGCGCGGCGGACACCCGCGTCCCCATGCTGATGGCGGTGGTGGGGTACTGGGTGATCGGCGTCCCGGTGGCGTACCTGCTGGGGTTCCGCACCGCGCTGGGCCCGGCCGGGGTGTGGGCGGGGCTGAGCACCGCCCTGGGCGTGGTGGCCCTGCTCCTGGCGTGGCGGGCGCGGCGGGTGCTGTGGGACCCCGGGCTGCTCAGGCGAGCAGGTCCCGCAGCTCCCGCACGTGCGTGAAGCCGGGGAGCACCCCGCACTCCCCGTCCCAGTCGTCGTCCTGGTCCGTCGCCTCCGGCGACTGCAGCACCTCCAGGAAGCTCGCCACCACCTGGGGGTCGAACTGCGACCCCGCGCAGCGCCGCAGCTCCTCGCGGGCGTGCTCGTCGGTGTACGCTTCCTTGTAGCTGCGCCGCGTCACCATGGCCGAGTAGGCGTCCACCGCGGACACGATCCGCGCCGCCACCGGGATCTCCTCGCCGCGCAGCCCGTCCGGGTACCCGGTGCCGTCGTACCACTCGTGGTGGTGCAGGACCACGTCGGCGATGGACTGGAGCGCGGGGACGTTGCGCAGCAGCTCGTAGCCCACCCGCACGTGGGCGCGCATCAGCTCCCGCTCCTCGGGGAGGAGCGGCCCCGGCTTGTTGAGCACGCCGTCGCTGACGCCGATCTTTCCCACGTCGTGCAGCAGCGCCGCGTAGCACACCACGCTGCGCTGGTAGTCGTCCAGCCCCATGCGCCGGGCGATCAGGCGGGCGTGGCGCGAAGCCATCTCGCAGTGGCCGTGGGTGTACGGGTCCTTCGCCTCCACCGCGTCGGCCAGCATGGTGACGGTGGAGATGTAGGCGCGCTGCAGCTCGCGCTCCAGGTGGACGTTGCGCACCGCAACCGCGGACTGGTCGCCCACGCTGAGCAGGGCGCGGATGTCCTCCTCCTCGAACTCCCCGTCCTTGTCGGCGGCGATGACGATGCCGTCGAAGTCGCGCAGCAGCATCACCGGGGCCGCGACGCAGTTGCGGAAGCGCTCGCCCTCGCGCTCCGGCTCCGGCAGGTCGCCCAGGTCGCCGTCCTGGTTGCAGACCAGGGTGCGGTTCTCGTCCAGCACCCTGCGGCACAGCGCCACCAGGCGCTCCGAGGGACGCGCTTCCGGGTAGCCGTCCACGTCCACGGCGGCGCGCACGCGCGGGTGCTCGCGCTCGCGCCGCCAGGTGACGTACACCCCGCGCCGCGCCCCGCTGATGGTGAGGCAGGCGCGCAGGATCAGCTCGTAGACGTTGCCGTCGAACAGGGCGCGGTGGATGTCCTTGAGCAGCACGGCCAGCCGCTCGGCGCGCTCGCGCTGCCGCTCGCCTTCCTGGCGCTCCGCCGCCAGCGCCTCCTCCGCGGTCCCCAGCTTCGCGCCCAGCGCGACGTTGTCCTCGCGGACCCGGCCCAGCTCCGAGAGCGCGCCGTCCAGCGCCTCCCGGTCGCGGCCCCACTCCTCCATTCGGCTCCGGTACTCCGCCCCGGCGCGGGCCAGGTGGCGGAGGACGGGGTCCACCGGCTCGGGCTCGGCGGCGGGCGGACCGGGCACTTCGCTGCGGGGCTTCGCCATTGCGGGCTCCTCGGAACGGTCGATTGTTATCAGGCGGCAACCGTGTGAGCAAGCATCAACCATGCCCGTTCGTGGACACTGAAACCCGCGGCCCCTTCCGCCCGTAGTCCGGCGCTGAGCCGGGTTCACCTTTTCCCGTCACCGATCCACCCCCCCGAAACGATGTTCGCACTCATTGCCGTCCTCGGCGCCACCCTCGCCGCCGCCCCGGCGGACTCGCTGAAGTCCGTCACCGCGCTGCGCGTCCCCGCCGGCCAGGCCCCCGCCGTGGACGGGCGCCTGGACGAGGAATTCTGGAGCCGCGCCGAGCGCGCGCGCGGCTTCGTGCAGTACGCGCCCGACGCGGGCGCCCCCGCCTCGCAGGAGAGCGAGGCCCTGGTGGCCTACGACGACCAGGCGGTCTACGTGGCGGTGCGCATGCTGGACCCGCGCCCCGACTCCATCGTGGGGCAGCTGGCCCGCCGCGACGCCGACGTGTTCTCCGACTGGGTGGAGGTGGGCTTCGACTCGTTCCACGACCGCCGCACCGGCTACGTGTTCGGCGTGAACCCGCGCGGGGTCAAGAAGGACGCCTTCCTGTTCGACGACGACAACAGCGACATCGGCTGGAACGCGGTGTGGGACGCGGCCGCCCGCGTGGACTCGGCCGGCTGGACGGCGGAGTTCCGCATCCCGCTCTCGCAGCTCCGCTACAGCGCCCGCGACCTGGACGCCGGCGGCCGGCTGTGGGGCTTCGAGGTGAAGCGCACGGTGGCCCGCACCCGCGAGGAGACGTTCTGGGCCCCCATCCTCCCCAACACCCCCGGCGTGGTGTCGCGCTTCGGGACCCTGCGGGGGCTGGCGGGGCTCCCCTCGCCCCGCAGCCTGGAGCTGCAGCCCTACTCGGTGGCCCAGCTCACCCGCGCCCCCCAGGACGCGGGGAACCCGTTCTACCGGCGCAACGACCCCGGCCTGGGCGTGGGGGCCGACCTCAAGTACGGGATCACCTCCAGCCTGACGCTGAACGCCACCATCAACCCCGACTTCGGGCAGGTGGAGGCGGACCCGTCGCAGGTCAACCTGTCCGCGTACGAGACCTTCTTCCCGGAGCAGCGCCCCTTCTTCGTGGAGGGGGCCGACATCTTCCGCTTCGGGCTGGGCACGGGCGACGGCGACTTCGGCTCGGAGGCGCTCTTCTACTCCCGCCGCATCGGCCGCGCGCCGCAGGGCGTCGCCGACCGCATCCCCGACGAGGCCGAGTTCAGCGAGATCCCGGAGGCCAGCAACATCCTGGGCGCCGCCAAGATCACCGGGCGGACGCGGAGCGGCTGGTCGCTGGGCTTCATGGACGCGGTGACCGGGCGCGAGGAGGCCCGCTACCTGGACCCGACGAGCCGCGAGCGCGTCGCGACCGCGGTGGAGCCGCTCACCAACTACGGCGTGGCCCGCGTGATCCGCTCCTCGGACCAGGGGCGCAGGGCGGTGGGCGGCATCGTCACGGCGGTGCACCGCGACCTGGACGGCGCGGACGGGATGGACTTCCTCCGCTCCTCCGCGTACGCGGGGGGCGTGGACGGGCGCACCCGCTTCGGCGGGGGCAACTACGAGGTGCGCGGCTGGGTGCTGGGGAGCAGCGTGTTCGGCGACTCGCTGGCGATGCTGCGGACGCAGCGGGCCTCCACCCGCTACTTCCAGCGCCCCGACGCCGACCACCTGGACCTCGACCGGACGCGCACCTCCCTGCTGGGGTGGGCCGCCAGCGTGGAGGCGATGAAGCTGGGCGGCGGCAACTGGCGCTGGGCCACGGTGCTCAACACCCGCTCGCCGGGGTTCGAGACCAACGACCTTGGCTACCAGCGCGACGCGGACCAGGCGCTGTGGGCGGGCAACCTCCGCTACCAGCAGACCCGGCCGGGGCGCACCTTCCGGAGCTGGAACCTGAGCGGCAACGCCTGGAGCGGCTACACCTTCGGCGGCGAGCAGACCTCGCTGGGCGGAAACGTCAACGGCAGCTTCCGCCTGCTCAACTTCTGGGGCGCCAACGGCGGCATCGGCCACGAGCGCCCGGTGGTGGCGGTGCGGGCGCTGCGGGGCGGCCCCTCGCTGCGGGTGCCCGCCACGTACAACGCGTGGGCCGGGATCAGCAGCGACAGCCGGCGCGACGTGTACGGCTCCCTGAACGTCAGCGCGGGGCGGGACGCCGAGGAGGACGGGGGCTACTGGGACGTCAGCCCCTCCGTCACGTGGCGCGCCTCCACCCGAAGCGACCTCTCGCTCCGGCCCTCGTTCTCGCGGTCGGTGAACAGCTGGCAGTTCGTGGGCTCCACCGCGCTGGACGGCGCGCCGCACTACGTGTTCAGCCGCCTGGAGCAGAGCACCGCCTCGCTCACGGCCCGGCTCAGCTACACCTTCACCCCCAACCTGTCGCTCCAGCTGTACGCGCAGCCCTTCCTCAGCGCGGGCGACGCGGACGGCTTCCGCGAGGTGGCGCTGGCCGACGGCAACACCCGCGTGGTGGACGCCGACCGCTTCGGCGGCCGCTTCCGCGCGCTGGGCGCCCCGGCGCTCGCCGACGACGAGTACCGCGCCGACGCGGACGGCGACGGGGACGCCGACGTGAGCTTCACCAACCCCGACTTCAACGTCAAGGAGTTCCGCTCCAACGCCGTGCTGCGCTGGGAGTACCGCCCGGGTTCCACCCTGTTCGTGGTGTGGAGCCAGGGGCGCGAGGACTTCGCCCGCGACGGCCGCTTCGGCTTGATGCGCGACACCCGGCGCCTGTTCGGGATGGACGACGCCTTCCCGGTGCGCACCACCAACGTGCTGCTGGTGAAGGTCAACTACTGGCTGAACCTGTGAACCCCCTGAGCGGAGCCCCGAGCATGACGATCCCGACCCGGACGACCCGCGCCCTCGCCGGCGCGGCGCTGCTGGCCGCCGCCCTCGCTGCCCCCGCCGGCGCGCAGCAGCCCGAGCGCTATGCCCTGCGGGGCGCGCGGGTGGCGATCCACAACCTGGCCGGCGAGGTCCGCGTGGTGGGCGGCTCCGGCTCCGAGGTGGTGGTGGAGGTGGCGCGCGGAGGCAGCGACGCCGCCGAGCTGCGGGTGGACCGCGGCCGCGACGGCGACGCCGAGCGGCTGGTGGTGGTCACCCCCGGCACCCGCGTGGTGTACCCGCGCTTCGGCCGCGGCTCCAACACCATGTTCAACGTGCGCGAGGACGGCACCCTCGGGCGGGGCGGGCGCCGGGTGACGGTGTCCGGCGGCGGCCGCGGCACCGAGGCGTACGCCGACCTCACCGTGCGCGTCCCGGCCGGGCGCTCGGTGGCGCTGCACCAGGGCGTCGGCAAGGTGGAGGTGTCCAACGTGAACGGGAACCTGAGCGTCAACACCGCCTCCGCCTCCGTGTCCACCACGGGAACGCGGGGCTCGCTGGCGGTGGACGTGGGCTCCGGCAACGTGCGGGTGGAGCGCGCCGAGGGCGACGTGGACGTGGACACCGGCTCCGGGAGCGTGCGCCTGGCCGAGGTCCGCGGCCGCCGGCTGAGCGTGGACACGGGGAGCGGCTCCGTGACCGGGAGCGGCCTCGCCGCCGACGAGGTGATGGTGGACGTGGGCTCCGGCGCCGTGGATCTCTCCGGTGTGCGGGCCGGCGGGCTCAAGGTGGACACCGGGAGCGGGTCGGTCGCGCTCGCGCTGGCCTCCGACGCGCGCTCGGTGGAGGTGGACACGGGCTCCGGCAGCGTCCGGCTGGCGGTGCCCTCCACGTTCGGCGCCGAGGTGGAGATCGACACCGGCTCCGGCGGCATCCAGGTGGACGTCCCCGCCCAGGCGCGGACCGTGCGCCGCGACTACTACCGCGGGCGCATCGGCGACGGACGCGGCCAGGTGGAGATCGACACCGGCTCCGGGGGCGTGCGCATCGTCCGCAGCTGATTCGAACGGATGTAACTGCTTCGACGGCCGGTTCGGGCGTGCCCCCGGCTGGCGCCGGGGTCGGGCTGCGGCTCCGTAACGCAGCAAACGACGCTGCGTAACGGAGTCGAGCCCGCGCAAACAGCCGCGCGGTCTCGCCCCTTCGGGCCGACATCCCTCACGCAGCTGAGCGCCCACACCGGGAGATACCGGTGCGGGCGCTTTTTGCGTACTGCGTACTTCGTACTCCGTACTTCTTTTATCCCGGGAGCCGCCGCATGGAGCCCACCGCCCGACCCGCGCACCACCTCCCCGACGGCACCTTCCGCGCGCCCTGGCCGGTGGAGGGCGGAGAGCGGCGCACCACGGCGGAGCTGCTGCGCTGGCAGTGGGAGCGGCTGACGCGGCCGTCGGCGCCCAATCCTCCGGCGGGAGCGCTGCCGCGGGTGCGGGGGGACGTGGCGCGGCCGCGCGCTCCCGTGGACGAGGTCCGGATCACCTGGGTGGGGCACGCGTCGTTCCTGGTGCAGGCGGGCGGGCTCAACCTGCTCACCGACCCGGTGTGGAGCCGGCGCGCTTCGCCGCTGCGCTGGCGGGGCCGGCTCGGTTCGTGGCGCCGGGGGTCGCGTGGGACGACCTCCCGGTCATCGACGCGGTGCTGGTGTCGCACGACCACTACGACCACCTGGACGAGGACACGGTGCGGCGGCTGCACGCGCGCTTCGGGGCGCGGCTGCGCTGGCTCACGCCGCTCGCCTACCGCGAGTGGTTCGGCGCGCGGGGGATCGCCGGGGTGACGGAGCGGGACTGGTGGGAAGCGGCGGAGCTGGACGGCGAGGGGGGAGCGCTGCGGGCCACCTTCCTCCCCGCGCAGCACTGGACGCGGCGGTCCTTGAGCGAGTTCAACAACCGGCTGTGGGGCTCGTGGATGCTGGAGACGCCCGGCGGGCGGCGCGTCTACTTCGCGGGGGACAGCGGGTACTGGCCCGGCTTCCGGGAGATCGGGGAGCGCTTCGGGCCGCTGGACGCGGCGCTCCTTCCCATCGGCGCGTACGAGCCGCGCTGGTTCATGCGCGCCGCGCACATGAACCCGGAGGAGGCGGTCCGGACCTACCTCGACCTGGGCGGCGCCGGCGTGTTCGCGGGGATGCACTGGGGCACCTTCCGCCTCACCGACGAGGACCCGCTGGAGCCCCCGGTGCGGCTCCGCGCCGCCTGGGCGGCGGCGGGGCTCCCGCCGGAGCGCCTCTGGATCCCCCGCCACGGCGAGACGCGGGTGGTCCCCCGCCCCGCGGACGCCGCGGCGCCCGCGGGGTAGCGGCGCGCTACGGGCGGGGCGTGGTGTCGCTCGGGGCGCCCGACAGCCTGTCCTCGGCGGCGCCCTCCAGCGTGTCGCCCGTGGCGACGGCCGTGGGCTGGGCTCCTTCCACCGGCGGCGGCACCGTCTGGATGGCCTCGCCCGCGGCCAGCGAGTCGTTGAGCGTGGCCCCGGGGGCGGAGGTGGCCTTGGAGCCCTCCTCGTCCGGGTAGTTGTGGCGCGCGTCGCCCAGGTCGCACGCGGCGAGGCCGGCGGCGAGCAGGACCAGCGCGGCGGAGCGGGCTCGGTTCATGGGCCTTTTCCCTCGGGGTGGAGAGAAGGGGGCGGCCCGTGCGGCCGCCCCCTCCGGTTCAGGATTCGCGGCGCGCGGCTCAGCGCATCGCGTCCGGGTTCACCAGCGACTCGGCCAGCATGGTGAGCCGCTCGTCGGTGCGCCCCTCCTCGTCCAGGGTGCGCTGCAGGATCTCCGCCTGGTCGTTCAGGCCGAGCTGCCGCGCGAAGGTGCGGACCGTGCCGTACCCCGCCATCTCGTAGTGCTCCACCCGCTGCGCCGAGGTGATGAGGCCGGCGTCCAGCACGTCGGACTCCACCTTCATCTTCATCAGCTCGTCGCCCTCCTTGAGGAGCCCCTCCATCCCCTTGCAGTGGTGGCCGGCGGTCTTCTCGCCCAGCGTTTCGAACACCTGCTCCAGCCGGCGCACGTGCTCCCGCGTCTGCACCTCGTGCTCCTGGAAGGCGGTCTTGAGCTCCGGGTGGCTCGCCTTGTCGGCCATCATCGGGAGCACCTTGAGGATCTGGTTCTCGGCGCTGTACAGGTCGCGGAGCTGGTCCACGTACAGGTCCTTGAGCGATTCCATCTTCATGCGTACCTCCTTGCGTATGTGTTTTGCTACTCAGTACTTCCGCCCTGTCACGGATCCGCGCCTCGGGTTCCGCCGGGGCCGCCGACCGATGCACGTGACGTACCACGGCGACGCCCGGACGCCGAACCGATTGCGCCGATGAAGCCGATGCTGTAACCTGTACGTATCAGCCGTACATATCTTCGGGAGGGTCGCGATGAAGAAGAAGCGGATGACCGTGGCCGAGGCGCGCGCCAAGCTGTACGACCTGGTGGAGTACGTCACGGAGACGCCCGACTCGGCGGTGGTGATCGAGCACCGGGACCGCAAGGAGCGCGCGGTGCTGGTGGACGAGAACCACTACAAGTACCTGGAGGCGATGACCCGGGAGGCGAAGAAGGACGCGAAGCCCTTCAAGCTCGCCGGGAGCCTCCGCTCGGTGGACGGCAACGACGTCGACCTGGTGGAGATCCTGGAGCAGAACCGGCGGGAGCAGGCTGAGCTCTTCCAGAAGAAGCTCGACAGCATCTTCTCCGATGATTGAAATCGCCGTCACGGACGCACATGCGCTGATCTGGTATGCACAGTCCGAACGGCGTAAGCTGGGACCTGTCGCACGCAAGATCTTCGATGCGGCGGATGACGGCAGTGCGGTGGTGTACGTGCCCGTCGTCGTACTCGCGGAGATCAGTGAGTCCGTCCAGAAGGGCAAGATCCGGATGGGCCGTCCGTTTTCGGGATGGGCGGAGGAACTGCTCGCCTCGAAGCAGTTCGTCCCCGTAGACCTAACCTGGGAGATCGTGCAGCGTGCGGAGGAACTCTATGTGATCCCGGAGCGCGGCGACCGGCTGATCGCCGCGACCGCCGCGCAGCTGGGTTTTCCGCTGATCACGCGCGACCCCGAGATTGCCGTGGCCGCCGGGGTCGAGGTCGTGTGGTGAGCTGATTGATCGCCCCCTTCTCCGTCACCTCCCCTGCGCCGTAAGATCATCGCTCCCGGCCGACCGCCCTCCCGACCTGCTCCCCGCATGCGCCTGCTCCTCGCCGCTGCCCTCGCGCTCCTCGGCGCATGCGCCACCCTGCCTGCCACGGGCGGCGGACTTCCCGCCGAGCAGGAAGCGTTCTGGTCCGCGCTACGCCGGCACTGCGGGCGCGCCTACGAGGGCCGCCTGACGCAGGGCAATGCGTCGGACACGGCGTTCGCGGGGAAGGCGCTCGTCATGCACGTGCGGCAGTGCACGGACGACGAGGTCCGCGTCCCCTTCCACCTGGGCGAGGACCGCTCGCGCACCTGGGTGATCACCCGCACCGCCGCGGGGCTGCGCCTCAAGCACGACCACCGCCACCGGGACGGCAGCGAGGACCGCGTCACGCAGTACGGCGGCGACACGCGCGGCGCGGGTAGCGCGGCGAGCCAGGAGTTCCCCGCCGACGCGTTCACCGCCTCGCTGATCCCCGCGGCGGCCGCCAACGTGTGGACGGTGGAGGTGGTGCCCGGCGAGCGCTTCGCCTACGCGCTCCGCCGCGAGGGCACGGACCGGCGCTTCCGGGTGGAGTTCGACCTGGCGCGCCCCGTCGCCCCGCCGCCCGCGCCCTGGGGCCACTGACCGTCCCTGCCCGACCGAACTCCGGGCCCCGCCACTCCCTCCGCCGAATGCCCATGCGCCCCCTCGCGTCCGCGTCGCTCCTCGCGCTGCTTGCCGCCTGCACCGCCGCGCCCCCGGCCGTCTCGCCCACGCCGGAGCCGCCGGCCGACCTCGCGGTGGTGGGCGCGCGGGTGTGGACCGGCGACCCGGCGCGCCCGGAGGCGCAGGCCGTGGCGGTGCGCGGCGAGCGGATCGTGGCGGTGGGGACGGACGCCGAGGTGCGGCGGCGGGTGGGCCCGGCGACGCGGGTGATCGACGCGCGGGGCGGGATGGTGGCGCCGGGGTTCATCGACTCGCACGTGCACTTCGTCACGGGCGGCTTCCGGCTGGCCTCGGTGCAGCTGCGCGACGCCAGGACCCCGGCCGAGTTCGTGGCCCGCATCCGCGACTTCGCGCGGATCGTCCCCGCCGGCACCTGGATCACCGGCGGCGACTGGGACCACGAGCAGTGGGGCGGCCGGCTGCCGGAGCGCGCCTGGATCGACTCCGTCACCCCCGAGCACCCGGTGTGGGTCAACCGGCTGGACGGGCACATGTCGCTGGCCAACTCGGCCGCGCTGCGCGCCGCAGGCGTGACCCGCGCCACGCCCGAGGTGGCCGGCGGCACCGTGGTGCGCGACGCGCGCGGCGAGCCCGCGGGGGTGCTCAAGGACAACGCCATGGCGCTGGTGGACCGCGTGGTCCCCGAGCCCTCCGCGGAGATGAGCGACCGCGCGCTGGACGCCGCCATGCGCCACGTGGCCGCGCAGGGCGTCACCTCGGTGCACAGCATGGGCAGCTGGGCGGACCTGGCGACCTTCCGCCGCGCGCGGGAGGCCGGCCGGCTCGCCACCCGCGTGTACGCCGTGGTCCCGCTGGACACGTGGGAGCGGCTGCGCGACACGGTGGCGGCGCGCGGGCGCGGCGACGCGTGGCTGCGCATCGGCGGGCTCAAGGGCTTCGTGGACGGCTCGCTGGGCTCCCACACCGCGGCCTTCCACGCGCCCTTCACCGACGCTCCCGCCGACCGCGGGCTGCTGGTGAGCGAGCCGGGCGAGCTGTACCGCTGGACCTCCGGCGCGGACCGGGCCGGGCTCCAGGTGATGGTGCACGCCATCGGCGACCGGGCGAACGCGCTGCAGCTGGACGTGTTCGAGCGCGTGGCCCGCGAGAACGGGCCGCGAGACCGCCGCTTCCGCATCGAGCACGCGCAGCACGTCGCCCCCGCCGACCTTGCCCGCTTCGGCGCGCTGGGCGTGATCCCCAGCATGCAGCCGTACCACGCCATCGACGACGGGCGCTGGGCCGAGAAGACCATCGGCCCGGAGCGCATCCGCACCACCTACGCCTTCCGCTCCCTGCTGGACGCCGGGGCGCGCCCCGCCTTCGGGAGCGACTGGTTCGTGGCGCCGCCCACGCCGCTGGAGGGGATCTACGCCGCCGTCACCCGCCGCACCCTGGACGACCGCAACCCCGGCGGCTGGGTCCCCGAGCAGAAGATCACCGTGGAGGAGGCGCTGCGGGCCTACACGGCGGACGCCGCCCGCGCCTCGTTCGAGGAGGCCGACAAGGGCGTGCTCGCCCCCGGCCGGCTCGCCGACCTGGTGCTGATCGACCGCGACCTCCGCGCGATCCCGCCGGAGACCCTCCGCGACGCGCGGGTGCTGGCGACGGTGGTGGGCGGGCGCGTGGTGTACGAGGCTCCGCCGCGGTAGCCGGCCCGGGGCCACGGACGCGACGAAGCGGCGCCGGGAGCATCGTCCCGGCGCCGCTTCGCGTTTCCACCTGAGCCATCCTACTGCTTGCCGCCGCCCCTGGGCCTGGCGCGGCCACCCTGCCGGCGCGGCTTGCGGTAGGGGAGCTCGTTGCGGTACTCCGCCTCGATCAGCCGCGACCACCACAGCTGCATCGCCGGCGAGGTCCCCGGCACCTCGTCCGGGAAGCGCTCCGCCAGCTCGAAGAGCCGGCGCACGTCCGCGAGCGCCTGCGCCTTGCCGCCCGGAAAGATGGCGCGCAGCTCCGACGACAGGAACACCGGCCCGTCCGTGCCGCCCGGCTCGGCGAAGAAGACCAGGCCGCGCTCCCGCCAGTACAGCGTGGCGAACGCCCGGATGGAGCGCCCGTGCGGCCGCTCCGTCTCGCCCTCCACGAACTTGCGGATCGCCTCGTGCCCCACCCCCGTGGCGGCCTCGGCGTACCGGAGCGAGGTGCGCTCCACGTAGTCCTTCATGAACGCGCGGAGGTCGTCCAACGGAACGGGCCGCGGGGGGCCACGCTCGTAGACGACCTCAGGGTGCTCGGCGGCGCCCTGTCCACTTTGACCGCTATCGTTTGGGGGACACTGGAGAGTCTACGGACGCGGGCCGGAGTCCGCAAGAACGAACGGCGTTGACGGCGGGTTCGGGCGTGCCCCCGGCTGCGCCGGGGTCGGGCTGCGGCTCCGTAAGCGAGCAAACTACGCTCGCTAACGGAGGCGAGCCCCGCCAAACTGCCGGCGGGTCTCGCCGCTTCGCGCTCGCATCCCTCACGCGGGGGGCCGGCGTCAGGCCGCGGCTTCGTCCCGCGCCGGCTCGTTCCGCGTGCCGCCTCCCAGTCCGACGGCCGCGGCCAGCAGCTCGTACGAGCGCAGGCGCGCCTCGTGGGAGTGGACCATGGAGGTCACGATCACCTCGTCCGTTCCCGACTCCGCCGCCACCTTCTCCAGCGCGGCGGCCACCGTGGCGGGGCTGCCGGCGTAGTGGAGCTCGCGGTAGCTCTCCACGGTGGCGCGGTCCAGCGGGGTGTAGGGGTAGGCGGCGGCCTCCTCCGGGCTGGGGAGGGGGCCGAACTGGCCCTTGCGCAGGCGCACCCAGGCCAGCTCCATGGAGCCGGCCAGCCAGCGCGCTTCCTCGTCCGTCGGGGCGCAGACCAAGGCGGCGCCCAGAATTGCGTGCGGCTCCGGGAACTGCTCGGAGGGCTGGAAGGCCTCGCGGTAGGCGCGGATCGCGGGGGCGGCCGGGGTGGGGCTGAAGTGGCTGGCGAAGCCGTAGCCCATCCCCAGCGAGCCGGCCAGGCGCGCGGTGGCGCCGCTGGAGCCCAGCAGCCACACGGGCGGGAGCGGCACGCCCTCGGGCACCACGCGCACGCGGTGGAAGGGGTGGTCCTCCGGGAAGCTGCGCCGCGACAGCGCCACCAGCTCGGCGAGCTGCTGCGGGTACTGCTCCGCGTCGAAGGGGCGCAGCGCGCTGGAGGTGGCCGGGTCGGTCCCCGGCGCCCGCCCGATCCCTAAGTCGATGCGCCCCGGGTGCAGCGTCTCCAGCGTGTGGAACGCCTCCGCGATGCGCAGCGGCGCATGGTTGGGGAGCATGATCCCCCCCGAGCCCACCCGGATGCGCTCCGTGGCCGCGGCCAGGTGCTCGATCAGGATCTCCGGCGAGGAGCTGGCGATGCTGGGCATGCCGTGGTGCTCGGCCAGCCAGTAGCGGGCGTAGCCCAGCCGGTCCGCCAGCCGGGCCAGCTCCACGGAGCTGCGGATCGCCTGCGCCGCCGTGGAGCCGGAGCCCACGGGGACCAGGTCGAGAACGGAAAGCGAGATTGCCATGACGCGACCCTCTTCTGCGAGGGCGGACCCGGGTTCCAGCCGGCGGGTCCGCCAATCAATTCAGCACTGAACCATCTATCCAAAGGTGGCCACGAGCCGCCGCAGCGTCAATGGCTTTCCCCCTCGGAACGGGCCGCGTCTCCGCCCGCGGCCTGCTCCGGTGCTGCACGCGATCGTTGACATCATCCCCCCGCATGTACTTTATTGTGCAAAGTTCTCTGCCGACTCACCGACACGGAGGATGCGATGCGAGTCAAGATGATCCTGCCGGCCCTCACGGAGGCGAAGAGCCCGCTGTTCCGGCCCATCAAGTACTCGCTCTTTCCTCCGCTCGGGCTGGCGACGCTCGCCGCGTACCTGCGGGACGACGACCAGGTGGAGCTGGTGGACGAGCACGTGGAGGAGGTCCGCACGGACGACGCACCGGAGCTGGTCGTGATCCAGGTCTACATCACCTCGGCGCGGCGCGCGTACGCCCTGGCCGACGAGTACCGGCGCCGCGGCTCGCACGTCTGCCTGGGAGGGCTGCACGTCACCTCGCTCCCGGAGGAGGCCGCCCGGCACGCCGACACGGTCTTCCTGGGTCCGGGCGAGGACACCTGGCCGCGCTTCCTGGAGGACTTCCGGGCCGGGCGGGCGGACGCGGTCTACACTTCCACGGAGCGCACGCTCGTGGGGGCGCCCCCCGTACGGCGCGACCTGATCCGCCGCGAGCTCTACCTGGTCCCCAACTCCATCGTGGTGTCGCGGGGGTGCCCGCACAACTGCGACTTCTGCTACAAGGAAGCGTTCTTCCAGGGAGGCCGCGGCTTCTACACGCAGCGGGTGGACGACGCCCTGGCCGAGATCGAGCGGCTCCCCGGGCGGCACCTGTACTTCCTGGACGACCACCTGTTCGGCAACGTCCCCTTCGCGACCGCCCTGTTCGACGGCATGCGAGGAATGGGAAGGCTCTGGCAGGCGGCCGGCACCGTGCAGTCCGTGCTCCGCCCGGGGCTCCTGGAAAAGGCCGCGGCGGCCGGGCTGCGCAGCCTGTTCGTAGGCTTCGAGACGCTGCGCGAGGACAACCTCCGCGAGCAGGGCAAGCTCCAGAACCTGGGGCGCGACTACGCGGCCGCCATCCGCCGCCTGCACGACAACGGGGTGATGGTGAACGGGAGCTTCGTCTTCGGGATGGACGGGGACGGGCCCGACGTGTTCGAGCGGACGGTGGAGTGGGCCGTCGCGCAGGGGATCGAGACCGCCACCTTCCACGTCCTCACCCCCTATCCCGGCACGGCGCTCCACGACCGCATGAGCCGCGACGGGCGCCTGCTCCACCGGGACTGGGACCTGTACGACACCCGGCACACCGTCTTCCGCCCGGCGCGGATGACTCCCGACCAGCTGGAGGAGGGCTACTGGCGCGCGTACCGCGACTTCTACCGGTGGGGATCGATCCTGCGCGGAGCCGCGGCCAAGGACACGCTGCGGGAAGCGGCACGGCACGTGGCGTACGCCGGGGGATGGAAGAAGCTGGAGCCGCTCTGGGACTGGGTGATCCGCGCCCGCCGGGTGGCGCGGATGCGGCCGGCGCTGGAGGGGGTGCTCACCGGCTTCGGCCGGCACCGCGCCCTGCGGCCGGCGGACGCCGCGCCGGCCGGCGAGCGAAGTGCGGCCCCGGCAGCGGAGGTGCGGTCGGAGGAAGCGGCATACGCGCCGACCTGACGAGGATCCGGCGACGACGCCGGCGGCTCAGCGGAAGACGCGTGCCTCGTGGTGCTCGTCCGGGAACGGGTCGTCCAGGTCCGCCGCGGCGCCGAGCAGCGCCCGCACGCGGAGCACGGGTCCCAGGCGGGCGCGGGCCCAGTCGCGCAGCCGCTCCGCCTGGCCGTAGCGCGCGGCCAGGCCGCCCAGGCTCCCCGCGGCCCACTCACGCCCGGCGACCATCCCCTCCAGCGTGGCCGCCGCGCCCTCCTCGTCACCCTGGCGAAGCTGCTCGATCGCCAGGTCGCGGAAGGTCGTCCCGTCGCGCAGCGCCGGGAGCACCTGCCCGAGCACGCGCGCCGCGCCGGCCGCGTCCCCGCGCTCCAGCAGCACGCCGCCGATCCCCTGGAGCACGGGGGACCGCAGGGCGGGGTCGCGTACGCGGCGCAGCCAGCGGCTCGCGCCCGCGAGGTCGCGGCGCTCCACGTGCACGCGAGCCACGACGTATGCGGCGACCTCGCGCTCCTCGTCGTCCGCGGCCCTCCCGCGGATGGCGCGGACCGCCACCGGACCCTGCTCGTCCTCGGGGGCCAGCCGCCACATCGCGGACTCCACCGCCCCGCGGCGCTCCGGCCCGGCGGGAATCAGCCTCGCCTTCGCCAGCGCGCCGTCCACGTCCCCGGTGTCGGTCCGGAGCCGGGCCGCGAGCGCCAGCGCCCGCGTGCGGTGCTCCTCGTCCACCGAGTCGGCGGCGATCCTCGCGGCTGCACCGGCGAACTCCCGCGCGCCCGACTCGTCGCCATCCCACAGGCACGCACGGACGCCGAGCGCGGCGGCGTACAGCGCGGAGAGCGCACCGCGCACCTCCCGCATCGCCGCCGTCCCCCGCTCGTGCGGCTCCGCGCCCGTCAGCTCGCACAGCACGTCCAGCCGCACGCGCTCCCGCTCGAACGGGTCGCCGATGCTTTCCGCCGCGGCGAGCGCCCCATCCCTCCCGCCCGCTCCGGCGAATGCGTCGGCCACGGCTTCCAGGGCTCCGTCGCGCGCCGGACCCGGCGGGGCGCGGAGCGCGAGATCCAGCGCTTCGCGCCGTCGACCGCCGCTCAGCAGCGCCGTCAGGAGCGAGTCCCGCGCCCGGGTGTCGTCCGGGAAGCGGGCGCAGAGCCGGCCCGCCAGCGCCAAGTCGCCCGCCTCCGCGAGCCGCTCCACGATCCGGTCGAGCCCGGCCGTCCCGGCCTCCGCGCCGGGAGCGCCCTCCTCGACGAGCGCTTTCACGGAGTGCCGGAGCCGGGAGCGGGCGCGGCGAGCGGCAGCGGCGCCGTTTGCGCTCCCGGCGAGCGCGGCCCAGGCTCCGGCCCGCCAGAGCGGGGAGGCGAGCTCGTCCGCCGCCGCCGCCCCGTGGACGAATGCGAGGTGGCGGCCCGCGGAGGCCGCCACGTACCCGAGCAGCCGCTCGCGCCCGGGACCCGGCACGCCCGCCGCGACCTCCCGCGCCTCCGCGAGGAGCTCGCGGCGGAGCCGCTCCACTTCCCGTTCGTCCGCCAGGAGAATCGTCCCGGTTCAGACGGCGCAGGAACCGTCGGCGCAGGAACCGTCGGAGTCCCCGGCTCCGTCCGGCGCCGTCTCGCGCGCCACGGTCTCCAGCGCCTGGAGGAAGGCGGAGGTGGGCTGCGCCCCCTGCACGGCGTATTCCTCCTCGAACACGAAGGTGGGCACGGCGGTGATCCCCAGCTGCCGCGCCGCCGCGATCTCCGCCTCGACCTCGCGCGTGCCCTCGCCGGAGGCCAGGTACTCACGCACCCGCCCCGGGTCCATCCCGGCGGCGCCCGCGATCTCCGCCAGGGTCTCCGGGTCGCCCACGTCGCGCCCGGCGGAGAAGTGCGCCTCGAACAGCTTCTCCGCCACCGCGCGCTGCGTTCCCGCCCCGTGCTCGCGCTCGGCCAGCCGCATCAGGCGGTGCGCGTCCAGCGTGTTCGCCGCGAGCCCGCGGTCGAAGTCCATCGCCAGCCCCTCGCCGCGCGCGGTCTCCGCCACGCGGCCGGTCATGGCGCGGGCGCCCGCGCCGAAGCGGCGCTCCAGGTACTCCAGCATCGGCACGGCCCGGGTCGGCGCGGACGGGTCCAGCTGGTACGGGCGGTACACCACCTCCACCTCCCCGCCGCCCGGGAACGCGCCCAGCGCCCGCTCGAAGCGCGCCTTGCCGATGTAGCACCACGGGCAGGCCACGTCCGAATAGATCTCCACCTTCATCGCAAGCCTCTTCGTAGCTCGTTTACCGCCGCCTCCCCGCCGGGGCGCGGTCCTGCACCCTTCACGCCGCCGGGAGGGTGAGCGTGAACGCGCTCCCGCTCCCCGTCGTGCTCTCGGCGGTCAGCTCGCCGGCCATCCCGCGCGCCAGGTCCCGGCTGATGGCCAGCCCCAGCCCCGTCCCCTCGTGCGTCCGCGTCAGGTCGGAGCGGACCTGGACGAACGGGTCGAAGATCGCCTCCAGCTTGTCGGCCGGGATCCCGATGCCGGTGTCGCGCACCACCACGCGCACCGTGGCCTCCTCCCGCGCGCAGGAGACCTCGACGCGCCCCCGGGCCCCGGTGAACTTGACCGCGTTGGAGAGCAGGTTCACCAGGATCTGCCGGAGCTTCTCGGGGTCGGCGCGCACCGCCAGGTCGGACGGACACTCCGCCACCTCCAGCTGCACCTCCCGGGAGCGGGCCTGCGGCGCGACCAGCGACTCCGCAGCGGCCACCGTCTCGCGCACCGGCACGTCCTCCAGCTCGTAGCGGACGGTGCCGGTCTCCAGGCGGGCGTAGTTGAGCACCTCGTTGATCAGCCCCAGCAGGTGCCGCTGGCTCTGCTGGATCCGGTGCAGGTCCTCGCGCTGCGTGTCGGTGACCGGGCCGCGGATCCCCATCTCCAGCAGCTCCGCGTACCCGCCGATGGCGTTCAGCGGCGTCCGCAGCTCGTGGCTCATGGTGGCCAGGAACTGGCTCTTGGCCCGGTTCGCCGCCTCCGCCTCCGCCCGCGCCGCCTGCTCGGCCTGGTACGCCCCGGCCCGCGCCATGGCCTGGGCGCACTGCTGCGCCAGCGCCAGGAAGAAGGCGCGCGTGTCCGCGTCGAAGCGCTGCGGCGTGCGGAACCCCACGACGATCCCCCCGACGGCGCGGACCGCATCGCCCTCCGGCTGCCCGCCGGCGCCCGGGATCGGCAGCACGGTCACGCCGTCCTGCGGCAGGGAGCGGATCAGCGCCGCCCGCTCCGGGTACGCGTCGGCCAGCGCTTCCCGCGTCGGCCACCACTGCGGGCGCCCAGAGCGCACGGCGTCGGTGAGCGCGATCCCCGCGTCCAGCGGCAGGCGGCGCCACCCCTCGGCCTCCCCCTCGGCGTACCCGGACCACCCCAGCGCCTCGACGGCGTCGCCGTCGGGCGTGACCGCGCCCACCCACGCCGTGTCGGCGCCGATCAGCCGCGTCAGCTCCCGCGAGAACACCCGCCCCACGTCCGCCAGGGTCTGCGCCCCGGCCAGCGCGGCGGTCACCCGCTGCAGCGCCTCGGCGCGGAGCCGGGCGGTGTGCTCCGCCTCCGCGAGCCGGGCGCGCTCCAGCGCCTGCGCCGCCTGGCGGCCGGCCGCCAGGAAGAACTCCCGGTCCTCGGGGGGAAAGCGGCGCGGCGCCGTGAAGGTGAAGGACATGGCCCCCACCGCTTCGCCGCCCACCACCAGGGGGACCGTTGCGAGCGCGTGCGCGCCCAGGCTCTCCCACACGTGCGGCATGGCCGGGAACGCGGCGAAGAGCGCGGGGCGCTCCTCCAGGAAGAACGCCTCCCCCGTGCGGACGCTCGCGGCCGTGGGCACGGGCGCGCTCACCGGCACGCGGGCGTACCGCGCCGCGATCTCTCCGCCGAGCCCGCTGTGGCCCAGGATCGCCATCTCGGCCTCGCCGTCCTCGCCGGTGTGCGGCGCGCGCAGGGCGAGCATCCCGGTCGCCGCGCCCGCGGCGGCCACCCCCTGCGCCACCACCACCCCGGCCACCTCCCCCGGCGTGCCCGTCGCGGCGAGCGCGGCCGTCAGCGCCAGCAGCCGGTCGGCGCGGTCGCGCGCCCGCTCCACCTCGCGGCGGACGTGAACCTGCTCGGTCACGTCGGTGCCGTGCGCGATCACCGCGTCGCGGATCGGCTCGCCGGCGGGGCCGCTCTCCGCCAGCGGCAGGTAGGTGATGTCGATGAACCGCTCCTCCAGCGGAGCGCCGGGCATGCGCTCCAGCAGCACCGGCAGGTCGCGGAAGACGAGCGGCTCGCCGGTCTCGCGGACCCGGCGCAGGTACTCGTCGAAGCCCTGGCCGCGGGTCTCGGGGAGCGCCTCGAAGAGCGGCTTCCCCACCACCGCCCGCCCGCGCCCGATGGCCTGCTCGTAGGCGTCGTTGACCAGCTCGAACACGTTGTCCGGCCCGCGCAGCACGGCCAGGAACGACGGGGACTGGCGGAACACCTCGGCGAGCCGCGCGCGCTCCACCCGCAGCTCCGCGAGCAGCCGCTCGCGGTCCTGGTCGGCCAGCACGCGCGGCGTGGTCTCCTGGCAGATGACCAGCGTCCCCCCGACGCTCCCGTCGTCGTCGTACGCGGGGCTGTAGCTGTACGTCCACCAGACGTCCTCCAGCCGGCCGTTGCGCTCGATGGGGAGGTACTGGTCCTCGTGCCAGGTGGGCACCCCCGTCGTCATCACCTGCTCGATCTGCGGGCCGATGACCTCCCAAATGTCGGTCCAGAACTCCCGGCCCCGCATCCCCAGGGCGCGCGGGTGGCGTCCGCCGCCGCCCAGGCTGGGGCGGTAGGCGTCGTTGTACAGCTGCACCAGCTCCGGGCCCCAGAACAGGAACATGGGGCTGCGGGAGCCCAGCAGCGTCCGCGCGACGGTGCGCAGGCTCTGCGGCCACCCCTCGACGGGCCCCAGCGGCGTGGCCGACCAGTCCAGCGCGCGGCACAGCGCCCGCATCTCCCCCGGCCCCTCGAACACGAGGGCGGCGGCCGTGCCCCCCGGCGGGACTGCGCGTGCCTGCTCCGGCGCGACTCCGGTCATCCCTCACGCCCTCCGCTCTGGGGTCCCGCGGCGCCGGCCGCGATCCGGCCGTGGCGCCCGGGAGAAACTACGGCGGCGGGCCACATCGCGCACGCGCCGTCGTGGATCGGAGGTCGCCAGGGAGGCGCCGTATCGGTGCACAAGATCTTCCGATGCTTGCAACCACAAACCCCGGTGATACGGGCACAAGAACGGCCCCCCTCCACACGAGGCGGGCCGTTCTTGTGAAGAAACAAGGCATCCGGGTGGGGGCGGCGCCGCCCTACCCCGACTGCAGTCAAGGTGGCGATATCGCCTAGCCGACGGCACGTGGACGTGCGGTTGCCTTTCCCCTCCCCGTCGCCGTGCCACCGCTCACCAGCGTGTCGGGCGGTGGAAGGTGCCGGCTGCGTCGGTGAGAGTCGGCGCGAACTGGCACTTCTTGAGTGCGGACGCGCGCACCGACTTCAGGAAGCTGGCAACCAGCTTGAGCTGCACCGACTGTCGCGACTTCGGATTTTCCGCGTGCGGATTCGCCACACCGACGGGAAGACCGAGGTCCTTGGTGACGAGCGCGATCGGCGTCACGAGATCCGAATCGTTGGAGATCACCACCGCGACGTCGAACATACCGCGGTGGGCATCGTGCATCAGGTGCGCCGCGAGGTTCACGTCCGACCCCTTCTCCTCCTCGCGGACGACCTCGGCGAACTGCGTCCTGCCGCCCACCATCAGGACGCCGCCGCCCGGGGCCGCCAGCGGGAGGCGGACGGGATGTGACAGGTAGTGCCCGTAGTGGATCTCGACGTCTGGAAGAGTGGCGAGCGCCCGTAGGTAGGTCTGCTGCCGCACAGCGGTGTCGGGCTTGTTTGAGCGGGGAGCGACCCGAGCCGTGAAGTACTTGATGCGCTGGACGTCGTTCTTCGGCAGCAGGACACGGCAGAAAGCCGCGAGATCGAGCCACCGGTGTGCCGTTCCTTTCAGTGCCCCATAATACAGGTTGAAGCCGTCGACGTAGACCCAGGTTTTTTGTTTCGGATGTGGACCGGGGGTTGCACCGCTGGACTCGGATGGAGATTCGCTCACGGGGGCCGAATAGTGCACGCAGAAAAAAGCAGAGGCCGCCCGAAGGCGGCCTCGCGCCCGGTCGCCGAAGCGATCCGGGGGGATTGTGGTGCGTGAAAAAAACTAAACGATACGGCAGTCCTCGTCAAGCCGGATCAAAACGCGGCGAACACCGCCCGGAACTGTTGTGCACCCGCAGGTCCGATCAGACGTCCAGGTTCCGCACGTAGCGGGCGTTCTCCTCGATGAACTGCCGGCGCGGGTCCACGTCCTCGCCCATCAGCGTGGAGAAGATCTTTTCCGACTCCACCGCGTCCTCCATGGACACCCGCAGCAGCGTGCGCGTGTCCGGGTCCATGGTGGTCTTCCACAGCTGGTCGGGGTTCATCTCGCCCAGCCCCTTGTAGCGCTGCACGTGGATCCCCTTGGCCTCGCCGTCCGCCGAGCCGCCCTTGTAGCGCGCCAGGATCTCGTCGCGCTCCTCGTCCGAGTAGGCGTACTGCTCCGTCTTGCCCTTGCGCACCAGGTACAGCGGCGGCTGCGCGATGTAGATCATCCCCTCCTCCAGCAATTGCCGCATCTGCCGGAAGAAGAAGGTCAGCAGCAGCGTGCGGATGTGCGAGCCGTCCACGTCCGCGTCCGTCATCAGGATGATCTTGTGGTACCGGGCGTTCTTGAGGTCGAACTCGTCCTCGCCGATCCCCGTGCCGATGGCCGTGATGATGGCCCGGATCTCCTCGTTGGAGAGCACCTTGTCGAAGCGCGCCCGCTCCACGTTGAGGATCTTGCCCTTGAGCGGCAGGATCGCCTGGAACGCCCGGTCGCGCCCCTGTTTCGCCGAGCCGCCGGCGGAGTCGCCCTCCACGATGTAGATCTCGGAGATCTCCGGGTTGTTCACCGAGCAGTCGGCCAGCTTGCCGGGGAGCACCCCCGTCTCCAGCGCGCTCTTCTTGCGCGTCAGGTCGCGCGCCTTGCGGGCGGCCTCGCGCGCGCGGGCCGCCGAGATCGCCTTCTCGATGATGGCGCGGCCCACGCCCGGCGTCTCCTCCAGGAACTCCGCCAGCTTCTCGTTGACCACGCTCTCCACGGCGCCCTTGACCTCGCTGTTCCCCAGCTTGGTCTTGGTCTGCCCCTCGAACTGCGGCTCCTTCACCTTCACGGAGATCACGCAGGTCAGCCCCTCGCGGACGTCGTCGCCCGAGAGCGCGTCCAGCCCGCCCTTCTTGAACAGGCCGGTCTTGCGCGCGTAGTCGTTGATGGTGCGCGTCAGCGCCGACTTGAAGCCCGTGAGGTGCGTGCCGCCCTCGTGGGTGTTGATGTTGTTGACGAAGGTGAAGGTGTTCTCGTTGTACCCGTCGTCGTACTGGAGCGCGATCTCGATCTCCGCCTCGGGGCGCGCGGCCTCGATGTAGACCACCGCCGCGTGCAGCGGACGGCGCGTCCCGCGCAGGTACTCCACGAACTCCTTGAGGCCGCCCTCGTAGTGGTACTCCTCGCGGCGGATCTCCCGCTCCTCGCCGTCCGGCATGCGCTCGTCCGTCAGCGTGATGCGGACGCCCTTGTTCAGGAACGCCAGCTCGCGCAGCCGGTTGGAGAGCGTGTCGAAGGAGTAGGTGGTCTCCTGGAAGATCAGCGGGTCCGGCTTGAAGGCGACCGTGGTGCCCGTGTGCGTGGAGTCGCCGACCACCGTCAGCGGCTGCGCCTTGTCGCCGCGGGCGAAGGCCATCTCGTACACCTTGCCGTCGCGGCGCACGGTCACGCGCGTCCACTCCGACAGCGCGTTCACCACCGACACGCCCACGCCGTGCAGGCCGCCGGACACCTTGTAGGAGCCGCCCTCCTGGTTCTCGAACTTGCCGCCCGCGTGGAGCACGGTGAGCGCCAGCTCCACGGCCGGGACCCCCTCCGTGGGGTGGATGTCGACCGGGATGCCGCGGCCGTTGTCCACCACGGTGATGGAGTCGTCCGCGTGGATGGTCACGTCCACGCTGTCGGCGAAGCCCGCGAGCGCCTCGTCGATGGAGTTGTCCACCACCTCGTAGACCAGGTGGTGCAGCCCGCGCGGTCCCGTCGAGCCGATGTACATCCCGGGGCGCTTGCGCACGGCCTCCAGCCCCTTGAGGACCTGGATCTGCCCGGCGTTGTATTCCTGGGCTGCGGCGGTCGAAGCCATGTTCTCTGCGTTCTGGGTTTGCGACTGGAAAATCCGACTTCCGCTGATACCCCGCAGGGGCGGTTCGGTGCCCCGGACGGGGCCGCGGAAATCCAGGCGCGGAGGGGGTTTGCGGCGCTCCGCTCAGGAGCCCATGACGAACACGATGTGCTGGATCTTTCCGGTCTTCTTGCCGGCGTTCAGGCGGCGGATGATCTCCCCCTTCATCAGGGTGAGCTCCATCATCCACGCGGAGGTGGACACCGCCACGAACAGGGTGTCCTCCGACACGCGCAGCGCCTCCGTGACCGCGGCGATCTGCGGGCCCACGCGCTCCTCCCACTCCGTCAGCACGGAGGCCGCCTCGACCTTCGCCTCCAGGCCGCTCCGGTTCAGGAAGCGGGAAAGGACGTCGCCGACGAGCTGCGGCTTGCCTGCGTCGGAGCTGCGGGCCATTCGGGCGAGGGGACCGGGGTGCGGCGAGGGTGTTTCGAAGACAGGGGAATTTAGCCCCTCGGGGGGTTCCGGTCAAAAGTGAACGGCCGCCGGGACCGCGGGGGCGGCACCGGGCCGTGGGCCCGGGCGGGTGGCCGGGCGCTCAGCCGGCGTCCAGGCCGGGGACGCCGAGCCGCTCGAGGACCAGGTCCGCGGTCTGGAGTGCCCCTTCCACCCACCCCTGCGCGTCCGAGTACGCTTCCCCGCAGACGTAGAGGGGGACCTCCTCCACCGGCTCGACGATCCCGCGGACGACCTCCCAGCTCTTCACCCCGATGTTCCAGCTGTGCCACCCTCCGCCGAAGGGGTCGTCCCCCCAGTCCTTGAAGGCGGCATCCACCGGGCTGGGGGTGAACGACATCCCGTGCATCAGCCGGAGCTGGCGCTGCACCTCCTCCACCATCGCCGCCGGAGCGCAGTACCGGAGCCACTCCCGGAGGAGCTCCACGTCCGGGGCGTCCTCCGCGGCGCCCGCCTCCCGCAGCTCGCGCAGCCGCGCGTTCGCCTCGCCCCCGAACCACTTGCGGTTGGGCACGTCGCGGGCGCCCTTGCGCCACCCCACGCCGCGCCGCGGCCGGAACCCGTCCCAGAAGCCGATGTTCAGGCCGTCGTCGTAGCTCGCCATCAGCATGGCCGGGCCCTCCTCGGCCGGGCCGCCCGCGTCCGTGGGCCAGTAGTACGTCTGGCGCACCGGGAGGTCGGTCACGGAGCGCCCCGCCCGGACCCCGGCGGGGCGCCACCAGGGGCAGGTGTAGGTGGTGAACAGCTTGAAGAGCGGGCGCGGCGTCACGCTCCGGACCAGGTTGGTCACCCGCTCCTCGCGCAGGAGCGCGCTCCCGTCGCGGATCAGGTCCAGCGACCTGCGCGGCATGGCCAGGACGAGGGCGCGGCTGCGGAGCGAGGGGGCGTTCCTGAAGCGGAGCGTGAACAGCGCCTCCCCGGGGCTCCACTCGAACCCCGTGAGGTGCGCTCCCAGCCGGACCGACCCGCCCGCCTCCCGGAAGAGGCGGTCGAGGGTGTCGGGCACCTGCTGGAACCCCCGCCGGAACCCCTTGTAGCGGGCGTCCACGCCGAAGTCGGACAGGTACCAGGGGATCGCGTCCGCGGCGTTCCAGTTGCTGAGCGTCGACTGGTAGCCTCCGGCGTCGAGCGCCAGCAGGTACGCCTCGCCGCTGATCACGCGCACCAGCACCTGCCAGAAGCCCTGCTGGTAGAGCGGCTTGCCGTCGAACTCGGCCCCGTGGGCCATGCGGCGCCGCTCGTACTCGTCCAGGCCGGGCCGGGTGATCCCCGGCACGATCTGCTCGATGGCCTGGATGAGGATGCCGCCCGGGCGCTGGCCCTTTTCCAGGAAGCCCAGGCGATAGGGAACCCGGTCCGGGTCGCGGGCGAAGTCCGCCAGCCGCAGGTACGTGCCCCGGAGGAAGGCGATGTTGTCGTCCTCGTCCACGGGAAAGTCGAACGTCTCGATCCGGTCTCCGGGCTCGCACCCGTCGTTCAGGACCTCGATCAGCCGGCGGATCCGCGGCTGGACGGCGGGGAGGATGCGCATTCCGCCCAGCTCGGCGACCATGTTCGGGATCCCCGGGGGCCGCAGCGAGAGCAGGCGGCCGCCCACCCGCTCGCTCGCCTCGAAGACCGCGACGCTGCGCTCCGGTCCGGCGCGGTCGGCGCGGAGGCGCCACCCCGCATAAAGGCCGGAAACACCCGCGCCGACGATTGCGACGTCCAGCACGTCGTTGGACAAGAGATCCTCACCTGGCTGAAGGGTGATTCCGGGGGAGCGGATCCGGCCGGAGCTCGCGCGCGCCGGGTCCCGGGGCCGGACCGGCAAGGTATTTCCGGCGCGCGGGGGAATCAAGCAAACGGATGAGGCAGGGCGCCGGGACCCGGGAGCCTGAGACGCGCCGTGCTACCCTTCCCTCACCCGCCCGTCGCGCATCTCCCAGCGCGGCAGGGCGCCGCCGCGGATCTCCACGTCGCTGGCCTTGGGGGAGGTCAGGATCACCTGGCCGCCGCCGGTGCCCTCGATCCAGTCGATGATGCGGCGGGAGCGGCCGGGGTCCAGCTCGGCGAACACGTCGTCCAGCAGGATCACGCTCTCGCGGCCGCGGGTGGAGCGGATGGTCTCGGCCTCCACCATGCGCAGCGCCACGGCGGCGGTGCGCTGCTGGCCGCCGGAGCCGTAGGTGCGCAGGTCCAGTGGGCCGGCGCCGGGGCGCTCCATCTCGAAGCGCAGGTCGTCGCGGTGGGGGCCCACCAGCGTCATCCCGCGGCGCGCCTCGCGCTCGGCCACGCGGCCCAGCTCGGCGCGGAAGGCCGCGGCGATGGCTGCGGAGGGGTCGGCGTCGCCCGGGTCCCACTCGCCCACGGCGGGGTCGTAGCCCAGGATGCCGCGCGGGCCGCCGGCCACGCGGGCGTAGTGCTCCGCGTAGCTGCCGCCCACCTCCGCCACCCACGCCGCGCGCGCGGCCACCACCCGCGTCCCCCACGCCACCAGCCCCTCGTTCCAGGCCGCCACCATCGCCGCGCCGGTCCCCTGGCGGAGCAGGGCGTTGCGCTGGAAGAGCACCTGCCGGAAGCGCTGCACCGCGGCCAGGTAGCCGGGCACCGCCAGCGACAGCACGATGTCCAGGAAGCGCCGGCGGCCGGAGGGCCCGCCCGCCACGATCTCCACGTCCGAGGGGGAGAAGATCACCGCCCCCACCCCGCCGATCGCCTCGCCGATGCGCTCCGGCTCGGCCGCGCCCACCGTCACCTTCTTGCGCTTGCGGCGCCGCTCGAAGGCCGCGGCGATCGTCCGCTCCTCCGCCCCGTCCGCGCGCATGCGCGCCTCCACGCGGAACACCTCGTCGCCGAAGCGGACCAGCTGCTCGTCCGGCGCGCCGCGGAAGGAGCGGAAGATCTCCAGGTAGTAGACCGCCTCCAGCAGGTTGGTCTTCCCCTGCCCGTTGTCGCCGATGATGGCGACCCCGCCGGGGGGAAAGTCCAGCGTCTGGTCTTCCAGGTTGCGGAAGGCGTGCAGGCGGAGCCGAGAGAGGTACACCGGGAGGGAGGTGCGGGAGTGCGTGAGTGCGAAGGTGCGCCCGGGCGGGCAGCGCTCAGCGCAGCGTCACGCCTTCGTGGCGGAGGAGCCAGCGCTTGACGTGGCTGCCGTCGCCGTCCTCCCACGCGCCCAGGTAGCCGCCCAGGCCGCCGCCGGAGGCCAGCACCCGGTGGCAGGGGACGACGATGGGGAGGGGGTTGTGGGCGTTGGCCTGGCCCACGGCGCGCGAGGCGCCCGGCTTCCCCATGTCGCGGGCCACGTCGCCGTAGGTGCGCGTCTCGCCGAAGGGGATGCGGCACAGCGCGTCCCACGCCGCGCGGCGGAACTCCGTCCCCTCCGGCGCCAGCGGCAGGGTGAACTCCCGCCGCTGGCCCGCGAAGTACTCGCGCAGCTCCCGCGCGATCCGCCGGCCCAGCTCGTCGTCGCGCGCGGGCTCGTCGCGGGTGGGCGCCGGCGGGTGCCTGCCCTGCGGCCAGAAGCGCAGCGCCCGCACCCCGTCGTCGCCGTACTCCGCCAGCAGCGGCCCCACGGGCGAGGCGATCAGCAGCCGGCGGAGCGAGCCGGCGGACGCGGGGCCCGCGCTCACCGCCCGCTCCGGCCGGGCCGCCCCTCCGGGGGCCGGCTGAACATCCGGTCGAAGAAGTGGCCCATCCACATGGAGAAGGGAAAGGCGATGGCCAGCGACGCGAGCGTCCTCGCCGCGAGCGGCCGGCCGTCGAGCCCGCCGATCCAGTTCACGACCGCGAGCCCCAGCCACAGCGGGAGGCCGTACCTCAGCACCGCCCGCCGCGCGGCCGGGTCCGCGCGGAACAGCAGGCGCCGCGCCGTCCAGATGCAGAGCGCCAGCCACGCGGCGGCGAGCAGGCCGAGACCGGCGATCCAGGCGCTCACGGGCGTCCTCGGCTACCGCCCGTGGAAGTCGGCGGCGCGCTTCTCCAGGAACGCGCTCATCCCCTCGCGCATGTCCTCCGTGGCGGCGAGCAGGCCGAACAGGTTGCTTTCCAGCGCCAGGCCGTCGTCCACAGACATCTCCATGCCGCGGGTGGCGCACTCGATCGCCAGGCCCAGCGCGACGGGGCCGTTCTTGAGGATGGTCTTCATCATCGCCCGGGCCGCGTCCAGCAGCTCCGCCTGGGGGACCACCTTGTTGGCCAGCCCGATGCGGTGGGCCTCCTGCGCGTCGATCATCTCCGCCGTGAGCATCAATTCCAGCGCGCGCCCCTTGCCCACGATGCGCGGCAGGCGCAGGGTGCCGCCGTAGCCGGGGATGATCCCCAGCTTCACCTCCGGCAGGCCGAACTTCGCGTTCTCCGCGGCGATGCGGAGGTGGCAGGCGAGCGCCAGCTCGCAGCCGCCGCCCAGCGCGAAGCCGTTGACCGCGGCGATGACAGGCTTGCGGGACAGCTCGATGGCGCGGAACACCCGCTGGCCCAGGCGGCTCACCTCCACGCCGTCCACGGGGCCCATCTTCGCCAGCTCGGCGATGTCGGCGCCGGCCACGAACGCCTTGCTCCCCGTGCCGGTCACGATGATGCCGCGCACGTCGGCGCGCTCCGTGACCTCGCGCACGGCGGCGTCCAGCTCGCGGATGGTCTGCTCGTTGAGGGCGTTGAGCTTGTCGGGGCGGTTCACGGACAGGACCGCGATGCCGTCCTGCACGTCGAGCTGGAGGTTGCCGTATTCGGCCATGGCTGCGTCGGGTCGGTTGAGGGGTTCCGAGAGACGCGACAAGGTATGGAGGCGGGCGGGTGGTGGCAACGACGACGGACGGCTTTTCGACGGCGGGTTCGGGCGTGCCCCCGGCTGCGCCGGGGTCGGGCTGCGGCTCCGTAGCAGACGAAACAACGATACTGTCGGCGAATTGGCCCACGGTTCGCAGGCGAGGGAAATCCCCTGATCCAAGCTCCCTAGCCGCGAGGGGTTCCATGTCGCTGAAGCCGATGCCCATCC